>JACPBF010000023.1 GCA_016180425.1 Elusimicrobiota bacterium | reverse complement strand
TGATTCTTCTTCCTGCTCTCTTTCCTTACGTGGAAGCTGATTTAAATTCCCATATCTCTCTAACAGGTCAGGCCGATTCTTTCTAATAGCATCTCTTACATTCTCTATCCCCTGTTCTCTTGTAGCCCATTGGTATGGATCTTCTCCTACCCTAGATTTTGTTAGTGGATATAGTTTAAATATGCGAAATATAAGATTGCAAAAGGAATGTATAACTACATTGGTAGGGTAAAGATAATATTTGATAGAAAGGAATAGTTGTTCTGTGCGAGAGGGGGAATGTTGAAGATTTAAATGTTTAATTCCTGCAAGAAGAGATGTAAGACCTAAAGCTGATCCAAAAAGATTGATGGGTATGTTACTGTATGGACTTCCAGAAATAAGCCAATCTAACCCAAAAGGCGCTCCTATCGCTGTAGCGATCATTGCTGCCCATATTAGAGAGATGCCAAATATTTGAGACAGGCTGCGTTCTCTATGATCTAAAAAGAACTTCACGGGATCAAAGGTATCCAGGAATTCAAGGTGAGAAGTAGAAAATAGGTTTTTGAGCCAGTCTGGCAAGAGAAATGTTTTAATTAATGATCTCTCTACCTTGCTTTTTTCTTTATCCCACACCACTTCACCCCTTCCCAAAATATCCTCAAAAACTATTCCTGTTTTAGATTTCTCTATAAACTGAATTAATCTTCTAACTCTAGCTTTCTCATCTACCAGTTTAAACTGATTATTTCTCTGATCAAAAATTGCTACAAAATTTGACCAGTCTCCTTTCTTAATGGCTCCGACCACATACCTTTTTTTACCGATCTGGAGTTCCCTTGAAAGCAAAAGATTATTCTTTACCTGATAGATAAGAGTATCAATAGCAGATCTCATTTCATTCTGCTTTTCTCTTAGCTCATCTAGATTTTTTAAATAGGTATTAAAGAACTCTGCAAATTGGAAGGAGCCTTTTTGAGCAATAGTATTAGCAAAGAAAGAGATGACGGTTTCTAGTTCAAAGGGATCGCCTTCAAACCCTGCTAATTGGCTAGGAGTTCTGAGGGTATCTGAATTAATTTTAGATTGGCTCTGTGAATCTCTCTTGTTCCATTGGGAGCTTTGAGCCAATGGCGGGGCAATCGAACTAAAAAAAAGACAAAAAATCACCCCCAGGGCGACCCCTTGCTTATAAACCTTTTTTCTTATTGTAAAGTGCATAAACATAGCGTTAAAAATTACAATTTAATTGTAGATGATTTCAGGCAATAGTTCTTCAACTTTTTGTAACATTTTTGTAACATTTTTTACCATATTGCATATACAATTGTATTGTATTATAATCAGAGCGTGAAAGAGATTCGATGGGATTTAACGAAAAGTGAACGACTGAAGAAAATTAGAGGGGTTTCCTTTGAGGAAATTATTCAAACAAAATTTATTGCTGCTCTAAAACACCCCAAAAAATTACACCAGAATATCATGCTGTTTGAGCATAAAAATTATATTTGGGTTGTTCCATATGTTGAAGACACAAATGGAATTTTCTTAAAAACTTTATTTCCCAGCAGAAAATATACAAAAATTTATAGAAGGGGTGGATTATGAGAAAATTAAAACTAAGCAAACAAGAAAGTGAAATTGAAAAAGCGCTTGTGAGTGGAGAATACATTAAAATAGATCATCAAGAATTTGAGGAAATTGCGCAAGCGATTTCTCACAGAAAGAAAGATTCAGTTTTGAATATCCGTGTCAATAGCGAGGATCTAAAAAATATTAAACAGAAAGCTAATCGTTTGGGGGTTAAATATCAAACTTTTGTATCTGAACTACTGCATCAAGTTGCTCATAGTTAAGTTAAGTTAAGTTAAGTTAAAAAAATTGGTTCAATGAAAATCTCTAAAATTTTTATTCCAACTTTAAGAGAAGCGCCAAACGATGCGGAAAATATCTCAGCTAAACTCATGATCCGAGCCGGCATGATTAGAAAACTCGTATCAGGGATTTATGACTGGCTGCCTCTTGGCTTAAAAGTTTTAAAAAATGTGGAAAAAATCGTGCGGGAAGAAATGGATGCTATTGGAGGGCAGGAAGTTTGGCTGCCTCACATCCAACCCAAGGAATTGTGGTCAGAAACCGGTAGGTGGCAAATTTACGGCAAAGAATTATTAAGAATTAAAGACCGCAAGGGATCTGAATTTTGTTTTGCTCCCACTGCTGAAGAAGTCATTACTGATTTAGCCAGAAAAGATCTGCGATCCTATCGGCAGCTGCCTATCATGTTCTATCAGTTTGGCGCAAAATTTAGGGATGAAATCCGTCCGCGTTTTGGAGTGATGCGGGCTCGTGAATTTTACATGAAAGACGCCTACTCTTTTCACGCGGATGAAGCGGATGTGGAAAATTATTATTCCAAAATTCTTGACGCCTATTCCAAAATATTTAAACGCTGCGGCCTTCAATTTAGAGCGGTAGAAGCGGAAACAGGCGCTATTGGGGGAACCTATTCTCATGAATTCATGGTCTTAAGCGATACTGGGGAGGAAGAGATTGTTTCCTGTTCTAACAATTGCAGCTATGCAGCCAATGTGGAACGGGCAGAATGTTTAAAAGAAAATTCTCAAAAGGAAAAAGAAACTTTGCTTCCTTTAGAAGAAATTTCTACACCTAATGTCTGGACAGTGGAAGATGTGGCAAAATGTTTAAATTCTAATAAAGAAAAATTTATTAAAACCATGTTTTATAAAGTGGATGATTTGCCTGTGATTGCCCTTATTCGGGGGGATCATGAACTAAATGAATTTAAGCTGCTGCATGCTCTCAATGGACAAAAAATTGAGATGATGTCTGAAAAAGAATATTCCTTACTGGCTGATTGCGAGGTTGGTTTTGCAGGACCTTTTGGTTTAAAAGAAAGAGCTAAAAAATCAGGAGTTGCGCCTCAAATTATAGCGGATTATGCTGTCTCTAATCTAGTTAATGGGATATCTGGCGCAAATAAAAAAGATTTCCATTTAAAAAATATTAACATGAACAGGGATTATCAGCCGGAAAAAATAGCAGATTTAAGAAAAATTAAAAATGGGGATTTTTGCGTTCGCTGCGCGGAAGCCCAAGTTCAATCTCAACTTCGTTTTTCCAGAGGCATTGAAGTGGGACATGCTTTTAAATTAGGCGCTAAATACTCTAAAGCCATGAACGCGGTTTATTTAGATGAAAAAGGAACTTCTCATGCTTTTGTCATGGGCTGTTATGGCATTGGCATTTCTAGAGTTGTGGCCAGCGCTATTGAACAAAATTATGACGAACAAGGGATAATTTGGACTAAAAGTCTAGCCCCATTTAAAGTGTCCATTGTGCCTGTAAATTTTGAACATGCGGAAACTAAAAAATTAAGTGAAGAGATTGAGTCCCAACTAGAAAGCAAAGGCATTGAGACCCTGTTAGATGACCGTCTGGAACGAGCTGGGGTTAAATTTAAAGATGCGGATTTGATTGGAATCCCTGTACGAATTACAGTCAGTGAGAGGGGAATAGAAAAGGGGACTGTGGAAATTAAACTCCGTTCCCAACCAGAAATAAAACATTGTCCTAAAGAAACCCTCTTAGAAGAAATACAAAAAAATTTAGCAAAAGATTGACAGCTAAGATTTAACAATGTAAGATAAGTCCAGTTCTTTATAAAAAGAGTAAAGTTTTTTTCTATTGGTGTTCGAAAGAACTCAATAAAGGAATTCCGTGCAAATCGGAAGCGGTCCCGCCGCTGTGATCCTGTCCTATCCTTGATAAATAAGAATAGGCAAGCTTTTTAGCAATAAGCCACGAGTTTAGAATTTTAAACTGGGAAGGCGCTAAAAAAGTGCAGGAGAGCCAGAAGACTGACCAGTAGATGTTTTTGAAACTTCTTCGTTTTCAAGAAAGAAGTCTTCAAGAGGTTTTATTCCTATTTAAAACCTTAAGGACCAAAGAGTTGGGTGCAATCCTTAACAATTTTTTAATTGCTTAAGGATTTTTTATTTTATGTACCCAAATTTCTTTCAAACCATTTATCTTATTCGACACGCAGAATCTGCCATGGCTGGCCGCTATTGCGGCTCCATTGATGCGCCATTAAGCAAAAAAGGGGAACGACAGGCTAAAAAAGTAGGTCAATTTTTTAAAAACATTCCTTTAGAAGTTTGTTATTTCAGCGATCTTAAAAGAACCAGCCAGACTTGCCAAGCAATTCAAGCGCATAAAAATGGCACAACCCTTTTTATTAAAACCCCAGCTCTAAGAGAAATTAGTTTTGGCGCATGGGAAGGAACTACATTCCAAGAGATTTCCAGAGGATGGCCAAAACTCTATAAAAATTGGATCCGATCTCCCCAGACAACCCATATTCCAAAAGGCGAGCCATTCCCTGAATTTGAAAAAAGGATAAAAAATTTTTCAAAGATTCTGCAAAAAAACAGGTCTAAAGAAATTGCGATTGTAGCGCATGGGGGAACTTTAGCTCTTTTAACCATCCTTCTCCTAAAAAAATCAATGAAAGAATTCTGGAAATGGGCGCCTGAATGCGCCTCAATTACCATATTAGAGAAAAATCTAAATGACAAAAATAATAAATTTAATCGGGCTAAATAATTTTTATTTTAGGATGCTGCCTCTTGGTTTAGATTAAAAACTTAAAATGAGTGAGATCATTTTTATTCTAGGCGGAGCGGAAAGCGGAAAAAGTTCTTTTGCTGTTAATCTTTTGAAAAAAGCAAAAGGGAAAAAGGGTTTTGTAGCGACCTGCGTTGCAGGTGTTGCAGGGGACCCTGAAATGAAAATAAAAATAAAAAAACATAAAAAGGAAAGACCTTTTAATTGGACCACTTTTGAAGCAGCCGGAACTCCTTTTAAATTAAATTTTGACCATAAAAAAATTGATTCTCTTTTGATTGATAGTTTAACTCTTTGGGTTTCAAGTCTAATGCTTCAAAATTTTAAAAAAGAGGATGCGCGAAATAAATGTAAAAAATTTCTAAATGAAGTAAAGCAAAAATTTAAACAGATCGTTATTGTGTCAGATGAGGTTGGGCAAGGCATTGTGCCGGAAAATCCAGATGCTCGGCGCTTTAGACAAATCTTAGGCGCAGTCAACCAGGAGGTAGCTAAAACCGCGAATAAAGTATTTATGATTACAGCAGGAATTCCACTGCTTTTAAAAAATGAGTGGTAATTACTTTTCAACCTAAGTGAGTAGAACTGTTATAACTACTTCCAGAAAACTTTTGTTGATCATTTATCACAAGATAAGGAATGTTGTCTTTTTGAAAATTTTAATCAATGCAAGTGGATGGTAAATGTGTGAAGAAGAATACAAGTTTTAAAAATAAAAAATATTGATTACTCATATAGGAGAAACAAAATGAACAATAAAGAGCTTGTTTTAGAAACCATTCAGAAAATCACTCCCTTAAAACAGGAATGGTTTGAAACTGCCAAAAAACGTTTAGACAATTTAACTAAACCTTTAGGAAGTTTAGGAAGATTAGAAGATTTGGCTCAAAAAATCTGCGCTATTCAAGAAAATGATCACCCCACATCTTTAAACAAAGTTATTTTTACACTGGCCAGTGATCATGGAATTACAGAGGAAGGGATCAGCGCTTATCCTCAAGAGGTAACTCCCCAAATGGTTTTTAATTTTATTAACCAGGGAGCAGCCATTAATGTGCTTTCTAAAACAGTGCAGGCTAAAGTAGTTATTGTGGATATTGGCGTTGCTCAAAACTTGCCAGAATTGCCAGGATTAATTAATAAAAAAATAAGAAAGGGAACTTCTAACTTTGCCAAAGAGCCGGCAATGTCTAGGGAAGAAGCATACCAATCTATTGCTACAGGAATAGCTTTAGTAGAAGATGAAATAAAAAATGGAGCGGATATTATTGGCACAGGTGAAATGGGCATAGGAAACACCACTCCTTCCAGCGCCATTACCGCAACCATCACTGGCAAAAAAGCAGAGCAAGTGACTGGACAAGGAACAGGCATTCCTCAAGAATCCCTTAATCATAAAATTGGAGTGATTGAAATCGCGCTTGCCTTGCATAAACCTAATGCGCAGGATCCTATAGATGTTCTTTCTAAAGTAGGAGGATTTGAAATCGGAGGCATGGCAGGCATTATGCTTGCAGCAGCTAAAAATCATATTCCAGTTGTGATTGATGGATTTATTTCCGGCGCAGCGGCTTTAATTGCCCATGGTTTATGTCCAACAGTGTCAGAATATCTCATTCCAGCTCATCGCTCCAGTGAACCCGGGCACGACGCAATTTTAAAACATTTGGGCTTAATTCCTCTTTTAGATTTAAGAATGAGATTGGGAGAAGGAACAGGAGCAGCTTTAGGCATGTTTCTTGTGGAAGCTTCCTTAAAAATATTGAATGAAATGGCTACTTTTGAACAGGCCCATGTTTCAGAAAAGAAAGAAAGCGCGCGTTTATGAGACTTTTTTTAATTGCCCTGCAATTTTTAACAATTCTTCCTCTTACAAAAAACTACGTGAAAGAGGAAAAAGATTTGGCGGGATCTATGATCTTTTATCCTTTAGTGGGGCTTTGTATTGGTCTTTTAACTTTATGGATATATAGTCTTAGTGAAAAATTCTTTATTCCATCTATTAGCCTTATCTTTGCTTTTATAGCAGGGATCATATTTACAGGCGCTTTGCATTTGGATGGTTTTGCAGACAGCTGCGATGGTTTTTACGCGGGAAAAAACAAAGAAGAAATTTTAAAGATTATGAAAGATTCCCGCATAGGGACCATGGCAGTCGTAGGACTTTTTTGTCTTTTGCTGTTAAAATGTTCTCTTTATTTTTCTTTGCTTTTTAAAGATCAGCTTAAAAATGCTTTTCTGATTGTTCCAGTAATTAGCCGCTGGCTTATGACCTTAAGCGCCAGCCTTTATCCTTATGCTAGGGAAGAAGGAACTGCCGGCGCTTTCCTCAAACATATTGGAAAAAAAGAACTGTTTTTTTCATCTCTATTATTAATAGTCATAATCTATCCAGTTTTAGGTTTTAATGGGATCATAATAGCGGGTTTAAGCTTTAGTACAGTCTGGTTTTTCTTACAATGGGTAAAAAATAAAATAGATGGTATTACTGGAGACATATTAGGAGCTGTGAATGAACTTGCTGAAATTACAGCGCTATTTGTTTTTCAATTCATTGCTTCCAATGAAATAAATCAATCATTCACTTTAATTTAACCCAAATGAAAATAAGAATTCAATGCAGCGATGATCAAAAGGAAAAAAGTGCTTTATTTTTTACCAAATTCATAATTTCAAACGAATGGTTAGGACAATGAATTATACGCATGGAGGCAATGTTCAAGTTTTAGGGCCTGAGGTTGGTTATCCCATAGATCAGCTGCTGGATTTTAGCGCTAATATTAATCCTTTTGGTCCTCCAGAAAATGTAGAAACTATTCTAAAAGAATCATTCAATGAAATTGCGTTTTATCCAGATCCAAACTACGGAAAGCTGCGCTCTGCAATTGCAAATTTCCATAATCTAGAAAAAGAAAATATTGCGGTTGCCAATGGAGCTAGCGAGCTTATTTTTTGGGCTGCTCGATTTTTTTCCAATCCCTTTGCTTTAATTTTTGCTCCAAGTTTTACAGAATACACAGCAGCTGTAAAATCCTGCTTTGGAGAACTGCAATATGAATGCGCTAAAGAGGGGACAAATTTTCAACATTCATTTGATCAAGAATTGCCTGATCTTAAAACAAACCTTATTTTTCTGGCTAATCCCAACAATCCAACTGGACACCTCACTTCAGCTAAAACATTGATGAATTGGATTGAGCGCCATGTTCCAAAGTATGGAAAACATTTAGTGATCTGTGATGAATCTTTTATGCCATTCATTCAAAATGATTTAGAACATTCTCTTATTCCTTATGCTTTAAGAGATTCAAGAATCTTAATCTTACGCTCCTTAACTAAAATTCTTTCCATACCCGGATTAAGATTAGGCTATTGCGTTGGTTCAAAAGAAATAATTGAAAAGTTTAATTCTCTTATGCCAACATGGAGAGTCAATATTTTTGCTCAAAAAATAGGAGAAAAAATTAAAGATTTTGAAAAATTTATGATTGATTCCTCTAGGATGCTGGCTCTTTTAAAAAACAATCTCATCAAAGATTTACAACTCAATCCTTTCCTTAAAATATTTAAAAGTTCTACAAATTTTCTTTTAGTTAAAATTTTAAATCCTAAATTTAAATCCTCTGAATTAACTGAGAGTCTGCTAAAAAAAGGAATCCTGATCCGATCCTGCAATGACTTCTTTGGATTAGAACAGGATCAATACCTGCGTATTGCGGTCAGAAAAGAAAATGAGAATAACCGTCTTTTAGATAAATTAAAAGAGATTTTTTATGCCAGCTAAAGTCTTAATGGTGCAGGGCACAGCCTCCAATGTGGGTAAAAGCGTTTTGGTGGCAGGGCTATGCCGTTTATTTAAAAACCATGGAATTAAAGTCGCTCCTTTTAAATCTCAAAACATGGCGAATAATTCTTATGTGACAGAAAAGGGTGAAGAGATCGGCAGAGCCCAGGCAACCCAGGCCTTTGCTTCAGGGATATGTCCAACAGTAGAAATGAACCCAATTCTGCTTAAACCAACAACAGATAAAAAATGTCAGCTTGTGGTGATGGGCAAGGTCATGGAATCCTTAACAGCTCTTGAATATCAATCCTATAAAAAGAAACTAAGTCCCCAAATTTTTAATGCCTTAGAACTTTTAAGAAATTTATACGATCTAATCGTAATTGAAGGAGCCGGCAGCCCGGCAGAAATTAATCTTAAAAAAAATGAGATTGTAAACATGTTCATTGCTAAAAAAATCTCTGCTCCTGTGATCTTAGCTGGAGATATTGATAAGGGGGGGGTTTTTGCCCAGCTCATTGGCACTTACCAACTGCTGGATTCTGATGAAAAAAAATGTGTCCGCGCTTTTTTAATTAATAAATTTAGGGGGGATAAAAAACTTCTGCTTCCGGGTCTTAACTGGATTGAAAAAAGAACGAAAAAGAAAATTCTAGGAGTGATCCCTTACATCCAAAATCTTTCTATTGATGAGGAAGATTCTGTTGTTTTAGAGGATGGATTTGGAGCTTTTTCAAAGGATGGAAAATCCGCTGAAAATAAACTCTTAGTTCACGTAATTAAACTTCCTAGAATTTCTAATTTTACAGACTTCGACCCTTTAAAAAAAGAAAAAAATGTTTCTTTAAATTACATTGAACATCCTCCCAGAAATATTTTGCCAGACCTCTTAATTATCCCGGGCACAAAAAGCACAATCGCGGATCTAAAATTTTTAAAATCTCAAGGATTTATGGATTACATTCTTCGCTGCCAAAATCTTAAAATTCCAATCTTAGGAATATGCGGCGGCTATCAAATGTTAGGGGAAAAGATATTCGACCCCTATGGCGTAGAATCTAAACAAAAAGAATCAGATGGTTTAAAACTGATCCCCTCTATCACGGTTTTTGAAAGAAAAAAAACAACAGCCCAAGTAAAAGCGACACACCTTGAGAGTAACTTCAAAATTGAAGGGTACGAAATTCACATGGGCTGCACTCAAGGGAGAAATGGCCAAAAGCCAATTTTCAAAATCACTGAACGATACGGTTTACCCATAGAAGATTATGATGGAATTATTCTAAATTCAGATAAAAAAGAAAATGGCTCTTTAATCATGGGGACCTATATTCATGGTTTATTTGATGCTCCAGAATTTCGTTCTTATTTCTTAAACCAGATAAGAAAAGAGGTTGGATTAAAAAGGTTCAAAGATGAAAATAATGAAATGGAGAAAACAACAGGTTTTGATCAGCTTGCAAAAATAATAGAGGAAAATATTGATAAAAAAATGCTTTTTGATTTAATCGAAAAACAGAAATAAAATTTAAGTCCGAATAATGTATTAAAAAATTGAAGATGATAAAAAATCTAGATATCTTCTTCTTAATCAGTTCTCATGTTCTAATCCATTATTCGGGTATAAGGGAACTTTAAAATCTATAAGATGGATTTAATAGGAATATTAATCATTGCATATCTCTTGGATTTACTCCTTGGAGACCCTCATTGGATGCCTCATCCAATCCGGTTTATTGGATTTTTAATTGAGGAAGGGGAAAGAGTCATAAGAAAAGGAATCTCATTTTTTCATTCATCAGAAAACGAACGATTTTCTTTTAAAAAATTAGAATTGCTGGGCGGAACTTTTTTAACCATTAGCCTGATTGGTTTAAGTTTTTTTGTTCCATGGATTCTTCTAAAATTTTTATCCCGATTTTCTTCTGTCTGTGCCGCTGCGGTTGAAATCTTTTTACTTTATGCCTGTTTTTCAACTAAAGAGTTGGCGATTGAAAGTTCTTGGGTAAGAGACGCTTTAAAATCAAATGACATCCCTTTGGCTAGAAAAAAACTTTCCTGGATTGTAGGCAGAGACACAAAAAATCTCAATGAAAAAGAGATTATCCGTGGAACTGTGGAAACAGTTGCAGAGAGCACTGTGGATGGAATTATAGCTCCGCTTTTTTATGCTTTTATTGGAGGAGCTCCTTTGGCGCTAGCCTATAAAACCATCAATACTTTAGATTCCATGATTGGCCTTAAAAATAATAGATATTTTTATTTTGGAAAAACTGCGGCCAAAATTGACACTTTAGCCAACTGGCTTCCAGCCAGGATCAGCGGGTTTCTTTTTCCAATCGCTGCTGGAGTTTTAGGATACTCATTAAAAAAATCGTATCAGATCGCTTGGGGTCAAGGTCTAAATACGCCAGTACCCAATGCTGCTATTCCAGAAGCTGCCATGGCTGGAGCGCTTCAAATTCAATTAGGAGGTCTAAATACCTATGAAAATGTCCCATTACAAACGCCCTATTTAGGTTTTGCAGAAAAAGAACTTTCTGTTGAACATATTGCTAAATCCATTAAACTGATGTTTATGGGTTCGCTCCTATTCTTTTTGATTTGCTTAACTATTCGAACTCTTTTATGAATATCCCTAGAATTATTGTTTCTGGAACACAAAGCGGGGTGGGGAAAACTTCTGTTACTTTAGCTTTAATGGCTGCCTTTAAAAAAGCAGGGATTAAAGTGCAACCTTTTAAAGTTGGGCCTGACTATATTGATCCTAGCTATCACCAGCTTGTTACAAAAAAACCATCTCATAATCTAGACACATGGCTGCTTACAAAAGAAAAAGTTCAGTGGTTATTTCAGAAGGAATCTTGTAATTGCGAACTAGCCATTATTGAAGGGGTCATGGGACTCTATGACGGTTTTGGCAGTTGTGAAGAAACCGCAAGCACTCAGGAAATCGCGAAACTTTTAAACTGCCCTATTATTCTGGTCATTGACGCAAAAAAAATGGCTCGTTCGGCTGCGGCTTTAGTCTTAGGTTTTAAATCTTTTGATCCTGCTTTAAAAATTAGCGGAGTGATTCTTAACAAAGTGGGAAGTTTAAGGCATTACCAACTTCTAAAAGATGCTGTGGAAACTTATACTCAAATTCCTATCTTAGGCGGGATCCCTTCCAATTTAAAAATTCATGTGCCTGAAAGACATCTTGGTCTTTTAACTGCTTCTGAAAATAAGGAATTTAAAGAACTTGTCAATGCTTTAACTGATTTGATTGACCCGGATCCTGAAAAAAATAACCCAGGAATTAATTTAGATGCGATTTTAAAAATCGCTAAAGAAACAAAACCTTTACCTAAAGTAGAGTCTCCATCAATAGAATTTATTAATAATAATTTAAAATCAGTAAAAATTGGAATTGCTAAGGACAAAGCATTTAGTTTTTACTATCAGGCAAATTTAGATCTTTTAGAGCAATTTGGAGCTAAATTAATTACTTTCAGCCCTTTGGAAACAAAGGAACTCCCAGAGGATTTAAGCGCTCTATATTTTGGAGGAGGATTTCCAGAAATCTACGCGCAGGAGCTCCAAAATAATCTTTATTTAAAGAACCAAATCAAAAATTTAATCGCGGATGGTTTACCTGTTTATGCGGAATGTGGAGGCTTAATGTATCTTACAGAAGCAATTCAAGATTTAGATGGTAAGACTTATGAGATGGTAGGCGCAATCCCAAGGAAAATAACAATGACCAAAAAACTCCAAAACTTTGGCTACAAACAAGGAAAAAGCATCCATCCTAACATACTCCAGGACAAAGAGACCCTGGTTCGCGGTCATGAATTTCACTATTCTAAAATGGAATATTTGAATTCACATTTTTCTTATGAGCTCACAGACAGAAAAACCGGAGAAAAACAGCTAGAAGGGTATAGGAAAAATAACTTACTGGCATCCTATCTCCATCTTCATTTTTTAACAAACCCTGAATGGGCGCAAAATTTCGTTGAAGCAGCAAAAAAATACAGTGAAAACTCAAATTTGAAAAAGGAGGCGGCAAAAGTTTAAAAGCCACACTTATATTAAAAAATTAACTAGCCGAATAATTCCGCAACCAACTGAATTATTCTAACTTAGGATAGATGTCAGGGAAGTCTCGCGAAAATCGAGCTCTGCCCCGCAACTGTAAGCGAATATGTTCCTCTCCTTATTTATATAGGGAGAAAGGAGCATGCCTAAAAAACAAGGCACGAAAGCGATCAAAAACCACTGGCAGACGATAGCCTTATTTAAAAGTTAAGGTGAAGTAGGACTGGGAAGGTTTCGCAAGTAGGAAGACCCGCAAAGACAGGAAACCTGGCTATCCATGTAAAGGTAAGGTTTAATTCTTACCTATCTTCGAGAGGGGGAAAATGATGAAAAAAATTAATGTTGTTGCAGCCCTATGTCTAGTGGTTTCTAGTTTCTGTTGTGGAATTCAGAATCTTAGCGCTGTTTCAGATGAGGAATTCCAATCCTTAAAAAACAAAGTGCAAGAATTAGAAAAATATACGTTCCCGCCTGAAAAAGCAGAGGAGATAAAAAAGGTGACTGAATATGTTTGTCCTCAAGGACATACCTATGCCTTGCCTCCAGAACATTTTATCTGTCCAGAGGATCGCCTAACTGTAAAAAAAAGGTTTGCTTTAATCAAAGTGAAACTAGATAGGAGGGAGGCGGTTGGAGATAAAATAAGCAGCATGTTAGACGAAGAGTTTCAAAAAAGGGTGAATGTGGCCATGTCTGGCACTGGAATAGTCCAACATGTTACAGACAGTCTTGAAAGCTCAACTAAAAAACAAACTTTTGCTCAAGGTTCAATAGATGTTTATCTTCTTAGCAGACCATTCATTAACACTTTATTTTTTATTGACATAGAATCTCAAGGCGGGCAGGGACCAGATTCTTCTATCCCAAACCAATCTATACTCAACAACGATACCACTTCTTTGCCTCAAGTCACCCAGACAGATCAAGTGCGTTTAAGAGAAGCATGGGTACAAAAAACAGCCATGAGTCAAAAAATTCAGTTTATAATTGGTAAAATAGACCTAACTAATTATTTTGATCGTAACAGAGTTGCCAATGATGAGACCAGCCAATTTATAACTGGAGGATTGGTAAACAATCTGGTTTTAGGCAATGCTCCAAACGGACCAGGAATGGCTCTTCTTTATGATTCTCATAAAGGGTTTGCCTTAAGCGCAGGCGCCCAAAGCGCTGACGGGAATGGAGTGAATGTAACAGAAGAGCCTTTTTCTATTTCTGAAATTGCTCTAAGATTTAGACTTTTGCATGGGGCTTTGGGGAATGTGCGGCTTTGGGCTGCAAGAAATGGTAGAACTGCTGGAGAAAATCGTGATGACTATTCCCTAGGGACCAGCATAGATCAAGAGATAGGATCAAAAATTATTCTTTTTGGAAGAGTGGGTAGAACTATAAAAAAAGAGCCGGTGCGAGATCCTCATTTTTGGAGCGCAGGGATGATGGTACATGATTTTATTCCTGCAAGAAGACGAGATAAATTTGGGATTGGCTATAGTCACTTTTTAACTCCTATTGGAACTGGTCTTACAGCTGAAACTGAAAATATTGGAGAATGTTATTACTCAATTTTTTTAAGCGACCATCTTAATCTCTCTCCAGTAAGTCAATTTATTTTTCATTCAGCGGGATCGTCCCAAGGAGCAGCGCAAAGCAATGTTTTAATATTAGGATTAAGAACACAGATCACATTTTAACTAGACAGTGAATCTAAAGTAACATGATAAAAAATAAAAGGAGGAATTAATGAACAAAATAAAACTAATCATCAGCGGGCTGGTTCTTTGTTTAACCAGCATGTCCAATGCCCAGATGCAATCTCAGCCAGAGGAAGGCAATCGTTTGTTTGTGGCAAACCAAGATTCAGATTATGTGACGGTAATTGATTTAAAGAGCATGCAGATCTCTAAAAAAATTAATTTGGATCTTTTAAGCGCTTCACACATGACCATGGCCTGGACCGGGAAAACCGGCCAAAAACTTCTTGTAACCATGACAGGCAGAAATGAGGTGGCGATTGTGGATGTGGAAAAAGGAATTGTAGAAGCTAAATTGCCTGTGGGAAGATCACCAGAGCATTTTGCCATTGAAAAAAACAAAGATTATCCTGAATATTTTGCCTATGTCGCCAACTTCGAGGATGGCTCAATCTCAGTTCTTGACCTTGCTCTCAATAAAGAGATAAAAAGAATTAATGGTTTTTATGAACCGCATGGGGTCACATTCAATCAAGATGCCTCCAAAGCCTATATCGCAAACTTTGGAGCCCATCGCATAGATGTCATTGACACCGCAAAACATGAAATTTCCAAACAATTAAGCATCGGGGATGTCTATCAAGTCGCTCTAAAAAACCCTTCGCGCTACTTATCGGAAATTAAAGGAATTGCCAATGTGACTTTAACTTCAAATGGACGGTATGGCTATGCTGCGGATGGAGATTCAAATCTTGTGGCAGTGATAGATACTGAAAAAGATAGCATTGTAAAAACCATTCCAGTAGGAGAAGATCCATGGAGAACTTATAACTCCCCAGATGGAAAATGGATGCTTGTGCCAAACAATGGGGATGAGACTGTATCTGTGATTGACGCTCAAAAACATAAATTGAAATCTACATTCCCGGCAGGTGGAACTATTACAGGAATTAATTTTGTGTTGGGTGGAAAAAAAGCCTATGCCTTAGCTACCACTGAAAGCGAAGCGCTTCTCCATGTATATGATCTTCAAAAAATGAAAGAGAAAGGAACAATCTTAATTGGTAAAGGTCTCCGTTTAGAAACCGCTTCAACAGCTGTGGATGGTAAAACAATCTATGTGGCATCTTCCGTAGATAATTCCATCTATTCCATAGATGCTGAAACTGATAAGGTAACAAAAATTGCAAACGTAGGGACCACTCCTTGGGGAACAACCATTCAGGGAGACATGGCTTCTTATTGCCACTAAAACTTTTTGTTACAACTCTTCTAGCTCTTACTCTATTTGTCAATCAAAAGTACCTCCTAGGAGATGAAAAATTAGCCATTAGTGAAAACCCTGCTTTAAAAAAAGCAGTGGTCGAAGCTATTCAAAAATATTATTTTAAACCAGTTAACATCAAAGAATTTGAGAAGAGTTCTTTGTCTGAAATATTACAGGTTTTGGACAAAGACTCTTCTTTAATTCAAAACAATGCAAAGAAGTCAGATTTTGTCAGGGGTTTTAAGAATAAAAAAAGTATTAAAGATTATAAAATTATTGCTGAAAAAATTGGAACTATCCAGATCTCTTATTTCTCTAAATCCACTGTTAAGGAATTTGAAAAGAGTTATGGAAAATTGACTAAGGATGGAATTTCTAAACTGATCTTAGATTTAAGAGGAAATGAGGGAGGGGATTTTGATTCTTGCTTAAAAATAACAGAGCGTTTTGTGTCTTTTGGGGAAACAACGGCGATCATTCAGGAAAGGGAAAAAAAGATTATAAAAAAGTCAGAAAATGACAGCCCCATAAAAATACCCATGATCATTCTTGTGGACAGCCATACCGCATCTTCTGCTGAATTTCTTGCTTCTTCTCTCAGAGAACAGAATCAAGCCAAGATTGTTGGTCTCCCCACACAAGGTAAAAGAACCATTCAAAAAATGATTCCTGTAGAGTCAATGTGGTTATCACTGACAGTTGGCGCTTGGAAAACAGTTGAAAATAGTGATGATCCAGAAAGGATTGAGCCAGACTTTTCAATCCATGGAGAGGAACAACAATTGGAAAAAGCTATTTCGCTTCTTCATCCTAAAGAACCTTGAACAATAAAGTCCGACTTGGCTTTAAAATGATAAGAAATTTGTTTTGGAGATAAAATGCAAACATTGAAAAAAGCGATTCTTTTGATTGGACATGGCTCAAGAGATCCTATTGCAGTAAAAGAATTTATAGATTTTGCCAGCGAGTTTCAAAATAAAAATATAGACACTTTTGGAAAGGAAGTGATCGTTACCAGCGCATTTTTAGAACTAAGCTCGCCCACCATTCCTCAAGCGCTGCGCATCCTTGCAAAAGATGGGATAAACCAAATTACGGTAATTCCCTACTTGCTTTTTAGCGCTGGCCATGTAAAAACTGAGATCCCTGAGATTTTGGAAGAGTTTAAAAAAAGTTTTCCTGAAATTAATATCCTTTACGGAAACTCTCTTTGGCCTCATAAAAATCTAATCCAATGCGCTAAAGAAAAAATTACGCAGAGTTTAAATAAATTTCCTAAAAACCATTCTAGGGATGTGGATATTTTAGTTGTGGGAAGAGGAGCCAGCGATAGCCAAGCGATTGAACAATTTAAGGAAGCGGTAAATCATATTAGTTTTGAAATACCCTGCCGTACCTTAAACCACTGTTTTATAGCTCTTGCCCAACCAAAATATTCAGAAGCCTTGCCTGCATTATTGAGCAATTCATGCAAAAATTTACTTATCTTTCCTTTTTATCTATTCACTGGAATTTTGGTTAAAAGAATTGAACACCAGGCAGAAGAAGCTAAAAAAATATTTAAAGAATGTAGAATAGAAATTGCGCCTTACTTTGGTTCAGATCCCCTCATGTTTCAAGTGTTAAAGGAAAAGGTAGCGGAGACTTCTAATAACTTAAATAATTTCTTAGGGGCTCTTAAAGATTATTAAAGAACTCTTGGTAAACTAAATTGGCCCAACAGAAAAAAGCGATACTTCTAGAATCTAAGCCTTTAAATAAGGAAACCAAACTACTTCAATTAAAACTGGAGGGGGGGCAAACATTAAATTTTACAGGAGGCCAATACGTTATTGTCAATACTAATATTTCTCTGCCTCAAGGCAAGCTGGCCAAACGCGCTTATTCCATACTTTCCAGCGACAATGATCAAGACAAATTCCAGATAGCGGTTAAAAAAATATTGGACGGACCAGCCTCAAATTATTTTCATGACTCTGCTCCCGGAGCAACCATTCCTTTTAGCGGCCCTTGGGGACAATTTTTCTGTGATCCATCCACAAAAATTCAAAAAGCAATGGTGGTTGCCACAGATACTGGCATTACAGCTGCTTTAGGGCTTATCCAAAGTCAAAACTTTAAAAACTGCGTGAAAAAATTTTATTTGCTCTGGCTGGTTGAATCTTTAAACTATTTTTTACCTCCATCCTTTTTAGAAGAGAAACTGGGCGCAGATTGCGCAGGTTTTTTTATTAGGATCATCCCTGGGGTCAATCATGCGGAAAGACTAACCCAATCCACAAAACTATTTAAACTTTTTCTTGAGGATCGTATGGGTGAGCTCATATTTCTTTCCGGAGATGGGAATCTACTTTACCCGTTTAAGGACGAACTTTTAACCCAAGGGTTTAATGATTCACAAATTAAAATTGAATGTTTCTTTAATAACCCATTTAAAAAAATTACAACCCAAATATTGGTTTAACATTCACACGAACCAAAAAGGTGATAAAACATGAATGACATGAGACAAATGACTGGTTTAGGCAGAAACATTGAAGAAAACAGTTTTGCCATTATTGATCAGGAGGCTGGGCAACACTCATTTTCTCCTGAAGAGTGGCAGGTTGTGCGCAGGGTCATACACTCTACTGCTGATTTTGAATATAAATCTTTAGTTGAGTTTCACCCTCATGCTATTAAATCTGGAATTACCGCATTAAAGAATGGCTGTTCTATTATTGTGGATGTTAAAATGATTCAGGCAGGCTTAAATGAAGATCGTTTGAATGCGTATGGATGTAAAATCAGCTCCTTTATTTCTGATGAAGATGTGATTAAAAAAGCAAAAGAGAAAAATTCTACTAGAGCGATTGAGTCCATGAAAAAAGCTCATGAGCTAAAAATACTAGATGGTTCAATTGTGGCTATTGGCAATGCGCCCACAGCTCTGCTTGAAATCGCAAGGCTTATTAAGGAAGAAAACGCAAAACCAGGGTTAATCATTGGAGTGCCTGTTGGGTTTGTATCTGCAAAAGAGTCTAAGGAGGCAATACTTAATTTAGATTCTCCCTATATTGTTTCTAAAGGAAGAAAAGGGGGAAGCGCCATAGCAGTTGCTATAATCCATGCTCTCCTATTTCTTTCAGCGCAAAATTATCAAACAGCTTAAAAAAATTATGGAACTCTACGAAGCTATATTTAAACGCCGGGATATAAGACAGTTTAAATCTGATCCTATCCCACAGGATGTCATAAAAAGAATATTAAAAGCAGCGCATCACGCAGGCTCTGTGGGCTTTATGCAGCCATGGAACTTTATCCTGATTGAAGATTTAGACCTGCGTAAAAAAATAAAAGAAATTTTTGAACATCAAAATGATCTTGCTGCTCTCAACTATTCAGGAGAACGAAAAAAGCTTTATCAATCCCTTAAACTGGAGGGGATTTTAGATTCAGCTTTTAATATTTGTGTTACCTGTGATAGAACCCGCAAAGGGCCGCATGTCATTGGCAGAAATTCAATTCTGGATGTGGATATTTACAGCACTTGCTGCGCCATTCAAAACTTATGGCTTGCTGCTCGATCTGAAGGCGTGGGGGTTGGCTGGGTCAGCATTTTAGATAATAACAACTTAAAAACTTTACTTGAAATTCCAGAGCATATTCTGCCAGTAGCTTATCTTTGTGTAGGCTATCCATTAGAGTTTAGGGACAAACCTTTGCTGGAAGAAATTGGCTGGGAAAAAAGAGAAAATCTGGATAGTCTTATTTTTTCAAATCAGTGGGGAAAAAGCTGGAATGGAACCAAAGAGTGAAGAGAAAAAAATTTTAAGAACTGGCTGGACCACTGGCGCTTGTTCTGCTGCTGCGGCAAAAGCAGCCGCGTTTTGTTTAATTCATCAAAAAAATATAAAAGATATTGAAATTACAATCCCAATGGGTAAGCAGGTAAAATTTAATCTTAAACGCTGTGAATTCAACAAAAATGAAGCGACCTGTTCTGTTATTAAAGACGCTGGAGATGATCCAGACTGCACCAATGGCGCTGAACTAACAGCAACTGTTCTTTGGATTAACCAAAAAGGAGCGATAGTTTTAGATCGGGGGCCGGGAGTAGCAGTTATTACTAAAAAAGGTCTTGGCTTAGAAGTTGGGGGACCAGCCATTAACCCTGTTCCAAAAAAAAATATTACTGAAATGGTTAAGGAAGCAGCTGACCCATTTTTAAATGAGCAGGGTTTAAAAGTTTTGATTTCTGTTCCACGTGGTGAAGAGATGGCAAAAGAAACTCAAAATGAACGTTTAGGAATTTTAAAAGGGATTTCAATTCTAGGAACCACTGGCATTGTAGTTCCTTTTTCCACAGCAGCTTATAAAGCATCTATTGCGCAAGGAATTGATATTGTTATTGCAGCAGGACATGACACTGTAGTTTTAACTACAGGGGGAAGAAGCGAAACTTATGCTATGAAAATTTTAGGGTTTCCTAATGAATGTTATGTGCAGATGGGAGACTTTGTAGGATTTTCTACCAAGCAAGCTGCTGTTAAAGGTATAAAAAAAGTAATTCTTTGCGGCATGCCGGGAAAAATGTCTAAAATTGCTACTGGTAAGATGCAAACTCATGTAGCTGGCAGCCAAGTGGATATGACATTTCTTGCTCAAATGGCAAAAGAAATTGGAGCTAGAGAACCTGTAATTGAAGAAATCTTAAAGGCCAATACAGCGCGCCATGTTCATGAAATTCTAACCCAACATGGCATTACAGAATTATGGAATGGAGTGGCGCGTAAGGTGTGTGAGGTTTGCCATAAAAATGCTGGAGAAAAAATTATCTTAGAATGTATCTTAACTGATTTTGACGGTCAAATTTTAGGAAGATATAAAATTGCAAATAAATAAAAGAGACAGCTGTAATCTCTTCCTTAATTAAGCTTTATTCAGCCTAAGATATAATATGCAAAGGTAAAAAATTATGAATAAAGGACAAACTGATAAGGTTTATGTTATTGGCATTGGAGACAATGGCGCAAATAATCTTGGAAAAGAAACTCTATCCATTATTCAAGATGCTGAAATATTATTTGGAGGGGAAAGGCATTTAAAATTTTTTCAAGCTCATCCAGCAGAGAAGGTTATTGTAAAATCTAACTTAAAAGAAGTTGCAGCCCAAATAAACCTTGAGCTTGGCAAGAAAAGAATGGTGGTATTGGCTTCTGGGGACCCTCTTTTTTATGGCATTGGCAAATATATCCTTTCAAAAGTAGAACGTGACAAGGTAGAGATTTTACCCTTTGCCAGCTCCATGCAATTAGCTTTTGCTAAAATAAAAGAGAGCTGGGAAGATGCGCATTTAGTCAGCCTGCATGCAAAACCCATGGAGGATTTGCTCAATCTTATTAAAATAAGCGAGCCTAAAAAAATAGGGCTTTTCACTGATGATAAGAACAGTCCAGACCATATTGCTAAAACTCTGATTGAAAAAGAACTAAATGGCTATCAAGCTTATGTGTGCGAAAATTTAGGGGCAGAGGATGAAAAAATTATTTCTGGCAATTTAGAGGATATTGCGCGGGAAAAATTTTGTAGTTTAAATGTCATGATTCTTATTAAAAGAGAAAAGCAATATGCGCCTAAAGATGAAAAATCTGAAAGTAACAGAAAATGGAGCTTTGGCATTCCTGATCTGCAATTCTTCCAAAGAACTCCGGAAAAAGGTTTAATCACAAAATCTGAAATTCGAGTTATCTCTTTGGCAAAAATGAAACTTCAGCCAGATTCTATTGTATGGGATATTGGGGCTGGCTCTGGTTCTGTTTCCATTGAATCAGCGCTGCTTGCGCCTAGCGGTAAAGTTTATGCAGTTGAAAAAAATAAGGAAGATTTTAATCTAATTCAAAAGAACATTGAAAAATTTAAAACAGCCAATGTTATGGGAATTCACGGGTTAGCTCCAGATGCCCTTTTAACAATCCCGGATAATCCAGACTCTTGTTTTATTGGCGGATCTGCCGGAAATATGCAAGAAATTTTAAGAATCTGTTCAGAACGATTAAACAAAGATGGACGCATAGTGGTGAACGTGATTACAATAGAAAATCTTGCTGAAACCTGGGAATCATTAAAAAAACTAGGATTTAAATCAGAAGTGACATTGCTCCAAATCTCGCGAAGTCAGCCCATTTTGGATATCACTCGCTTTGCAGCTTTAAACCCAATTTTTATTATCACAGCTAAAAAATAAGGGGGATTACTTACAAATTTATATGATTGAAAAAGATAAAATTGCGGTTATAGCGATTACAAAACATGGAGCTCTGCTTGCAGAGAAACTTCATTTAAACTTAAAAAATAGTGAACTGTTTATCTCAGCTAAATTTAAAAAAGATGGCATTCCGGGAAAAGTTCAATTTTTTGAAACCCCAATCAAAGAGCTTACAGGTAAAATATTCAATGGTTTTGATGCTCTGATCTACATTGTCTCTTTAGGCGCAGTAGTTAGAACCATAGCAACTTATCTGAAGGATAAACATACAGATCCAGCAATCATTGTAATAGATGACAAAGCGAACTTTGCGATTAGCGTGCTTTCTGGGCACGTTGGCGGAGCCAATGAACTAACAGAAGAGATTGCAAAAATCTTAGGAGCATCCCCAGTTATTACCACTGCATCAGATGTAGGAAAAACCATTCCTGTGGATATTTTAGGCAGGGAATTTGGTTGGACCACAGAACTAAATGAGAACATTACTAAGGTAAGCGCTTGTGTGGTGAATGAAGAAGCTGTGGGAATTTATCAAGATTCTGGAGAAAAAAACTGGTGGAAAAGAGAGAATCCCATCCCAAAAAATTTCAAATTTTATTCTTCCTTAGATGAATTAACAGCCTCTGATTGTAAGGCTGCCTTGCTAATCACGGATAAAATCATCCCTGAAAAATATCAGGATTTACTTAATAAATCTGTGATTTACAGGCCTAAAAGCCTTACGGTTGGGATGGGATGCGACCGGGGGACTCTTCAGGAAGAACTAGATGAGCTCCTGAACAAAACTTTTGAATTTCATGGTTTGAGCGTAAAATCAATTAAAAATATCTCAACTGTGGATTTAAAAAATAGAGAGGCCGGGCTTCTTGCCTTCTGTGAAAGACATAACTGGGAATTAGTCTGTTACACAAGAGAAGAGCTCGCAGAGTTAAAAAATATTCTTCCCAATCCTTCGGAAATGGTCATGAAATATTTGAAAATTCCAGGGGTTTCTGAACCCGCTGCCATGCTTACAGCCAAAACAGACACCCTCGTGGTAGAAAAAACCAAAGGTAAAATGTCCACTCTTGCTGTTGCCCGTATTTTAGATAAATAAAGATAGAGACCCTAATCAAGACTTTGAATCCTCTAGGAGATGCTTATGACTATAGAAGAACTTTGGCAAGAACTTCAAAATTATGATGAGACAAAAACCTCAAAAAATTTTCAGCTAAAAGATTTAAGAGTTCAATTTTATAAAGGGGCCATGGAAATCCCTTTAATTGCGTTTTTCCCAAGCCAGCACTTTGATTTGAATTCTTCAAAAATGGATGAATTTTCCAAACTTCTTGAAAAACAAGGATTAGTTTTAGATTGTGTAACAGAAACAGCTAACTATAAAATCAATACAAATGATGAGCAACAATATATTGGAAGAATCACAAAAGATGCCTTAAAATTACATGCCATTAGAATCAAAGAATTGGGCAAAGAATGTTTTGAGTCGCTCATTAAATTTTTTATCAGCGCAAATATTGAAAAATGAACTGTTGCCGCAATAAATCAGGCAACAAAATTTAATAATGATTTAAATAAGAATAGAGTGAGGAATTTATGGAACAAAATGAGCAGTTGAAACCTAAAGGAAAATTATTGTTGGTTGGCTTTGGACCAGGGGATCATGACCACTTAACCTTTCGCGCTAAAGAAGCAATTGGGGAAGCAGAAATTATTATTGGATATAGAACCTATATTAACCTTGTTAAAGAACTCATTGTTGGAAAACAGGTGATTTATACTGGAATGACTGAAGAACTTGCCAGAGCCAGGCGCTCCATAGAGATAGCTTATGAGGGGAAAAAAGTGGCTTTAATTTCTAGCGGAGATATTGGTATTTATGGGATGGCTGGCCCAGTTCTTGAGCTCTTAAAAGAAAGGGATTGGAAACCAGGAGAAGGGATAGAAGTAGAAATTATTCCAGGGGTGACTGCTCTTACCTCTTGCGCTTCTGTTTTAGGAGCGCCTCTCATGCATGATTTCTGTTCAATTTCATTGTCTGATCTTCTTACCCCCTGGGACATCATAGAAGCGCGAATTGAGGCTGCGGCAAAAGCGGATTTTGTGGTTGCGCTTTATAATCCAAAAAGCGGCCGTAGAACTAGACAAATACAAGAGACTCAAAAAATCTTGCTTAAATATCGCTCTCCAGATACCCCTGTAGGGCTAGTTAAATCCTGCAAAAGAGACATGGAGCAGATTGTTATTACAGATCTAAAAAATATGTTAAATCATGAAATTGGCATGCTTACCACAGTTATTATTGGGAATACGAATAGCTTTCGTTATCTGGATTTTATTGTCACACCCAGAGGTTATAAAAATAAATATGATTTGGAATCTAGCAAAGTAAAAGAGGGACAAAGACCTGGTATTTCCTTAAATACAGACCTTTTACAAAGCCCGTATAAAAAAGTTAATGAGACTGGAAATAACAGGAGCTGGGGAACTCTTTATGGCATAGGAGTTGGTCCTGGAGATCCTGATCTTTTAACAGTTAAAGCAACTAAAATTTTAAATAAGGTCACTCACATTTTTTATCCTTCCTCTAGCGGCACAGATGAAAGCATGGCTCTAAATATTATTGAACCCTACTTACAGAAAAATAGTGAATTTCACACGCTTTTTTTCCCTATGACCAAGGATAAACAGGAGCTAGAAACTCATTGGAATAAAAACGCTGACAGTGTGGCAAAAATAGTTTCAAAAGGAGAGGATGCTGTTTTTGTAACTTTAGGAGATCCAATGATTTATAGCACTTACTTTTATCTATTAAAAACTCTAAAAACAAGATGCCCTCAAATCTCATGGGAAACCATTCCTGGAATTAGCTCTTATCAATCCGCGGCAAGTTTAATAGATTCTGCCATCAGTGAAGGAAAAGATCGCGTTGCTCTTATCCCTGTCAATAGAGACGCAAGTAACATCGAAGATGCCTTGGATCAATATGAAACCATTGTTCTTTTTAAAGTAGGATCCAAACTTCCTAAAGTCCTGGAAATGTTAGAAAGAAAAAATTTATTAGATCAAGGCGCTCTCTTTAGTTATCTTGGAACCCCAGAGCAGTTTATTGAAAAAGATTTAAGAAAAGTTAAGAGAGAAAAAATAGGATATATGTCCCTCTTAATAGTTAAGAAAAAGAAAGAAATTCTTTCTAGTGAGGAACCAGATGAGATTGAAGTCCCTGCTAAAGAATCGGTGTTAGCTTAAACCAAGATTATGCATTAGTTTTCATGAGCTGCGCACATCCTGAAGGATGAAAATGAAGAATATAATACATCTTTTGGCTATTTTCATAACAGGAAATGGAAAGAGAAATTAAACCGGGCCCAAGAAAAGGGTTAGTGATTGTTAATACTGGCAATGGCAAAGGAAAAACTACAGCTGCCATAGGACTTATGTTCCGAGCTTTAGGCAGAGATTTTAAAACCATCATGCTTCAGTTCATTAAAAGCAAAAAACATATTTATGGGGAACATATACTGGCAGAAAAATTAGGAATTGAAATTCGGCCTTTAGGAGATGGGTTTAGCTGGGAATCTAAAAACATAGAACAGGATAAAAATTTGGCGAAACTCTGTTGGGATCAATGTAAAGATGCGATTGAATCAAAAAAATACGATATGATAATTTTAGATGAGTTTACCTATCCTTTGAAATATGGCTGGCTGGATATTAAGGAAGTCATTCCAGTTATAAAAAATAGGGATCCAAATCTGCATCTGGTTATCACTGGCAGGAACGCACCTCAAGAAATTATTGAGATTGCGGACATGGTTTCTGACATTCAAGTCATAAAACATCCTTTTAAAAACGGGGTGCGCGCCCAACTGGGAGTAGAAATGTAAATGAATGAAAATAAAAAAATATATTTTGTGGGAGCTGGGCCTGGGGACCCAAAACTAATTACCCTTAAAGGTAAAGAACTAATTGAAAAAGCAGATACGATTGTCTATGCAGGTTCTCTGATTAATCCTGAACTATTAAGTTATGCCAAAAAAGAAGTTGAGCTTTATGATAGCGCTAAAATGACTTTAGAAGAGATTACTCAGGTTTTAACTTCATCCTATAAAGCTAAGAAATGCACAGTGCGTTTAGCTTCTGGGGACCCTACTATTTTTGGCGCTGTAGATGAAATGAATGATATCCTTAAAAGTGAAGATATTGAAATTGAAGTGGTTCCTGGAGTTAGTTCATTTGTGGCAGCAGCCAGCTCTTTAAAACTTTCCCTTACAGCGCCGGATGTGGCTCAAACTGTGATCTTAACTAGGGGGCAAGGAAGAACCAAAATGCCTTTAAAAGAAAATTTAAAGGATCTAGCCCAACACCAGTCAACCCTAATTCTTTTTTTAAGCGCTGCTTTAGCCAAATCCGTGCAAGAGGATTTGCTTACAGCCTATCCTCCAGAGACCCCAATCGCTATTTGTTATAAAACCAGTTGGCCGGATCAAAAAATATTTAGAGGAACCTTAATAGAACTAGAACAAATCATGCGTAAGGAAAAAATAACAATGACCGCCCTAATTTTAGTAGGCCAATTTTTAACAGCCTCTGGCCATAAATCAAAACTCTACGATAAAACATTTAGCCATGCTTATAGAAAAGCTGTTAACCTATCACAAATTTAAAATCTAATTTTGTTTGACTTTTCCAATTTTGCACAGTATAATTACTTGTAGTGTGCAGAAATGGTAATTTATGTACAATATGATATAAATATTATGCTTAAATCAATAGTTTTAAAGCAAAAACAGGAGAAAGAGAGATTGCTCTCTTTGCCTTATATAGAACGAAGTAAAGAAAAAGAAGCCAAAAAATGGCTATCTTCTGATTTAATAAAAGTCGTTTTAGGACCTCGCCGAGCCGGAAAGTCCGTGTTTTCTTTGATGTTGTTAAAGGATCAACAATTTGCTTATTTCAACTTTGATGATGAATCTCTTCCTGGAGAGGAAAAGCTGAATCTTGACGAGCTTATGTCTGAACTTAAGATTGCCTATGGAGAGATAAAATATGTTCTCTTTGATGAAATACAGAATCTCTCCAAATGGGAACTATTCGTAAATCGTTTGCAGCGCGAGGGATATAATCTTGTGCTTACCGGTTCCAATGCCCGGCTTCTTTCACAAGAACTTGCTACCGCGCTCACGGGCAGGCATATTCCGATACAAATACTCCCATTTAATTTTAAGGAAATTCTTCGAGCTAAAAAATACGAGCTATCAGAGGAAAAATTTTTAGCGCCAAATGAAAAAGCTAAACTTCTAGGATTTCTAAACGATTACATGACGAATGGTGGATATCCGGAAGTGATTACAAAAAACCTTGATCCGCGAGGTTATCTGGATGTGCTGTTTGACTCGCTTCTTTTCAAAGATGTTGTAAAACGGCATAAGGTGCGATTTTCCGAGCAAATAGATAATCTTGGATCGTATCTGGTAAATAATGTTGCCAGTCTGTATAGCATTCGCAAGCTCGTTAATGTGCTTAGTTTTAAGAGCGGTGTTACTCTCGAGCGATACCTAAGCTATCTTACTGAAGCCTATTTGATTTTATCGCTCCATCGGTATTCTGCAAAAGCTGGTCTGCGTTTGAAATCTCCCAAAAAGCCCTACGTTGTGGATAACGGATTTGTAACTGCGAAAGCAGTCCAACATTCACCAGACATCGGTAAACTCATGGAAAACTTGGTCTTTACCGAATTGGTAAAACAAGGCAATGAATTAAACCGCGAAATATTTTACTATCGAACTCGAAATGATCGGGAGGTAGATTTTGCGTTGAAGTCTGGAATAGAGATAACCGAATTAATACAAGTATCGTATGAAACAACCCATCAGGATGTTTTGCAAAGAGAAATAAAAGCTCTCACTGAGGCGGGAAAAGAATTAAGTGTGACAAAACTTTCAGTGCTCACATGGAATGAAAAACGTGTAGTGGAAAGAGACAATAGGACTATACACTTCAAGCCGCTATGGGAATGGCTTCTTGAAACCACATAATTTTTTGGATAGACTAGCCCGAATAAAAGTGAGAGAATACTTGAAAGTATTCACGAACTTTTTTGTGAAGAAAAAATGGCTGGATTTTTTGTCGAATTCCACAATCCAAGTGAATTATTCGGGCTAATAAAAATAGAAATTCATAAATCTGTTGAAAGCGGCAGAATTACTGGAAATTTTGACATTTTTTTGATCTTGAAATTTTACGCTGAGTTTAGCAGCTACAGTTTAAGAGGAGTTTAGTGAATCAGAATCGTCAGCTTGAAAGCCGTCTCCTACCTATTGAACTTTTTAAGCCTCATGAAGAGGTTCAATCTGAAAGAGTGCTTAAGATTAAGAAAGAGATTCTACAGTGCGAAAAAATTCTTCAGCCCCTGTGGATAGAAAAAGGGAATTTTGTAGTTTTAAATGGCCACCATCGCTTAAGCGCTTTAAAAGAATTAAATTGTTTTCAAGTACCATGCTTTTTATTTAATTATTTTAGCGATGATATTCAGGTCCAAGTTTGCTCAGGTTCTTCTCTAACCCAGATAGATAAACATTCTATTATTCAGGCTGCCATCACCGGCAATCTTTATCCGCCGCGATCTTCCTTTCACATCTTAAATGTTAAACTCCACCCAAATCCTACTCCTCTAACTGATCTTAAACCCGAAATTTCTATTTTTGACCCAAACCATTCACTTAGCCTTTAACCTGAAACTTGGGATTAAAAATGGAATATCCAGCTTTGAAACATTTGACAAAAATAATCATTCAACCCGAATATTGCATTAGAAAATGGAATATTCGGGTTCAAGAAAAAATATGAAAGTTGCTCTTAAAGAGTGGGCTGTTGTTGTTCAAGCCATTAAACTTGGCTGCCATCATCTACTTTTAAGAAAAGGCGGTTTAGCGGATAAAAAACAGGAATTTAAACTGGAGCAAGAAAAATTCTTCCTTTTCCCAACTTATGAACACCAGAAAATACAACTCATACAAAATAAAGTTCATGCTCTTTATAATGAAACAATAAAAAATTTTCTGTTAGAAGATGAGCTTCTTATCGAATGTTGGGCGGAGGTTAAGGAAGTGTTTAAAATAAGTGATCTAGGAATTTTAAAACAACTTGAACCCTATCATGTTTGGTCAGAAGAATATCTTAAAATACGTCTAAATTATAAACCAGAAAAAAATTTATTTCTTATCTTATTAAGAACCTACCAACTAAAAAATCCGCAAAGATTAAAGAATTTAAGACGCTATAGCGGTTGCCGTTCCTGGATTCAACTTGAAGATGAAATCTCTATTGATTTCTCAACTCCCATCTTGTCAGAAACTGATTTTAAAATTTTAAACCAAAATATAACTTCTCATTACCCTAAATGAATAAAAGTCTCTCAAGCGCTTATTGCTGTTCCGCGAAGACTCCTATTTCTTGAATATCGTCTTGCATATTGCTATCCAGAAGCGGTGTGGCATTCAATGAGTTGCCAATCAAGCTAAGAAAACTAATCACAGCATTCTTTAAATTTTCATACTGTTCAATATTGTCCAACAACTCTTTTAGATTGCCAACCAAATTTCTTGGGATGAGCAATCTTAAAGGAACTGAGGTTTCTTGCCGTACAGTTCCCACGATTTCATCCAAAACAGCTGGATCTAAAGAATAATTCCCTTCAGCAAATTTTATCAGTCTTGGATCAGTTTTAATTTCAAGGCTAATTCCTCTCTTAACAGCAAGACGATTGATGGCCCAAATCTCGGCGTTAGATAAATCACCGCTTAAGATGAAAAGTCTGGAATTAGAAACACCTTTGCGCTCAAGATGATACGCGGAGATAATTTGCTCTGCATATTTGACTTTATTTTTGACTGAACGATCCAAGAGAGCCGCAGTGCTGGAATAATCTTCCATCTTAGACTTTACAAGAACATTTTGGATATTTTCATTCTTAAATCCTGCCAAAACAACCTGGGTTAGAGAACGGTTCATTTCTCTAGGAGACATTGTGCTGCCAGTCTCTTCCTGCCACTTTTCTCCCAACTCTTTATAAAATTCTTTTGGATTATCCACTGCCTTAAGAAGATCTAAAGCAGGATTAGATATTCCTTTATCCCCAAGAACAGTTTGGACATCTAAAGATTGAGCAGTGTTCTCTAAGATCACAGGGACTACTTTTTGCATATTTGGGAATCCATGCAGTTGCTCCTCTTTTTTAAGCTCAACTATTGCGCGCACAAAACCATCTGAAATTAAAGAAGTTCGTTTGCTTTTAGAACTTGAACTTTTTAAAACTTGGATTTCTTTAGACCCCTTAAGACTTTTTCCAACTTTAGCAGAGCCTAAATAGTTGGCGAACTGATGAGTTGGAAATGTAAGGAGTAGGACAGTTAAATTTTCCAGCCATGGAATATTCAGGCCAAGCGCATGGAAAAAAGTTAAGGTAAGAAGAGGCAAAACAAAGATGTTTACTGCGCTCACCAAACCTGCAACCGCCAGATTCCCAAAAGGAGTTTTTTCTGGCTGACCTTTAATTCTAAAATAAATAAATTCCGCCAAATGAGCAAGCCAAAAGGATCCCCAAACTAAACCATTGAATCTCTCAAATGAAGGAACAGCAACATTCCCTGTAAAAACCAATGAAAGGAGATTGCCGATGGCAAGCACAGATGCAACTGCTAAGATAAAGAATAGATTTTCTCTTAAAGAAGCTTTTCTCACATATTCTTCTGCTGTATATTGAATGGTAAACCAGCGGGGGAGCAGCCAATCTCTTACAAAATTGAGCGTGGCAGAAGCAGTTGTTTTTCCTTCGGACCTTCGGATGATGGTAAGAATTTTTGCCAGGCCAATCATGCGGCTGGAAAAACCCCGTTCATTATCGTACCACGCGTCAAAAGATAAAAATTCTCCATTAACTCGAACGCTGTTTAAATCCAAAACGCTTGAATGGTGATACCCCTTAACTTCATCAGAATCAATTGGATAGGGTTTGTCGTGCAGATGGAAAATTCCGCTCATTTCCGGCTTTTCATAAGCTTGACGAAATATCTCTTTAACATCTTCAGTTGGAATCCCAACAAACTCAGGCTTTAATTTTATTCTTACATTTACAACTGAAGCTCCGCCATATCCTTCTCTTAAAGCCACAGCTGTGGTCCTTCCAATGAGTTCAGGCATTGCTTTGCCAATAGTCTGTCCAGCTCCGGAGCTGCTTAAGAGCATGGTTCTGGCTGCGGCAAACATTCTTTCCATTACATCGTGCAAAGGTCCGTGGTTCAATCTTTGATCATTGGTAAGTTCATGCAAAGTAATAGCGCTAACAAAATCTATCATATGCTTTATAAAATAAAGAGCAACAGCCAAAGCGCCAGTTGTACAACTTCCAAGGGTCAAGATCTCCTCTGCTCGGATCAGCTCTTGCAGAGCCTTATTTTGCAAATCCATGGCCCCTGGAATCACAAGAAGAGATTCTCCCTTTCCTGGATTGCCGTAAATCATAATGTCACCCTGAATCTCAAACCAATCTTTTTCTTTAAAACGATGGTACCCGCTTCCTGCTGCATGCAGATAGATTGGATGGTAACCCTTTGCCCTTAATTCAGCAATTTGTCTTTCCAAATCACTAAGATTTGAGCCGTCAAAAACATCAATCCTAAGCCATCCTTTTTCATCATTCCCTGCCCAAATCACAAAAGTGTTTGTTTTATCATCCCAGCCAGCATACTCAAATTTTATTCCAGGCCTTCCATAAACAGTATCGTTATTCAAAGCCTTAGCAGTAGCAATAACTTTTTCTTCTGTTGGTTTATTGAGAGTTACTCCCAAAATATTTACATTAGGATCCCCAATCGCTGCCAGAAGCATATTTTTGCCAGTACGTCCTCCCACAGCGCTAATGATTAGATCAGCTTTTCCTCCGTTCATCTCTTTAATTCTGGGCTTGGGTTTCAAAGGAACTATAGAAGGAAGAATAGAATAAGTTGCAGTTTGCCTCTTATTTTTGCTATTCCCTGGATTATCTTCCGCATCTTGCGCTAAATTTTCAATCATCGCTTGAGCAAGTCCTGATTCTCCCATCCAAATAGGAATGGCCCAAAGCCGTGCTTTTCCTGTAATTTGAGGCTTGCTAATCATAGCTAAAACTGGATTGTCAACCATATCTAAAGATGCTAAAGATTCTTCTGTAACTTCAATCCTTCCGCCAGAAGCCCTAACCATTTCTCCAACCAAAGCAATGACCGCATCTCTTTCCAACTCTTCATCAAATTCAATTACAAAATTATGCAGATCGCCTTCCAGTCGAGTGGGAGTCTCAACTCTATAACCATCTGTTCTATAACCTAAAACAAATTCTGAATTGCGCAAAGGCACTGTGCTAAATATGCGGATACTGGTATCATCTAAACCGCGTAAAGCTAAAGATTCTTTTAAATAGTTTTTAAGCAATAACAAACCATCCATAGAAGGACGCACATGCCGTACCCCATTGAGATGATAAGGCTCTTTTAAAGCCTCATAAGCGTTCATATTCTTTAAATCGTCACTAACGACCAATATAGAATCAATGTTATCCTCATTTAATATTTTTGGATTTTCAAGGATGGATTCGCTGGAGATTTTGATTTTAGCTCCTTGAATATAAAGGTAGGTATAACCGTGTTCTTCAAAATCATTTTTATATTTTTCAAATTTTTTTACGTCAAAACCATCCAGATAGATGCGGACATGTTCAGGCAAACGCTTCTTTATCGCATGATAAAGGAACAAAACATCCCGCACATTTTTAACTCCATAAAAATTAACAGAGAGCCGCTCATCTCCCATAAGATCAATCACTAGACTGGATGCAAAATAATCCAAAGGATTCCGCTGATTTGAATCAAATGGAATGTCAGAAATTTCAACAGCTGCTCTATTATAAACTCCTGTGGATTCTCTTTTTAGTTTAGCTACTGGCGCTGGGATATATCTTTCACCTTCCGTCACCATTTTTCTATCGCTTTTAAATGGTTTTTTATCACTGTCAGAGGAAGAAACAGATTTTTCTCTATCCCTTTCTGGAGACTCATCTCTTTTATACTTATCTGTATCTTGAACCACATCCAAAACACCAGCTGCCCAAACATTTGCAAAATCATAACCAAATAGGACTGTTACGGTTCTATGATCCACTATCACACTCCTAGGATCAAAATAGATAGAGCTCTCCCCTTGCACAAGACTAGGTCTCAAAGAATCGTATGACTCTAAAACTTTAAGCCGAGAACTGGAGGCCTCTGCCGCTTTTTTTAATCTTGAAATAACCTCCTCTTTAGTTAGCTTTCGATCCAAAGTAAATGTGACTGCAGTTAGATGCGCATCGTATTGGCTGGATTGTACCTGAAGGTATCCTTTCTTCATTACTTTAGGCAAAAGGTTTGCCATGGGAGCCGGAAGGATTTTACTGCCCAACACAATATCATGGCCCCTGTCGCGAGTAGGGTCAAGAGCAGAATTGGTATGGACCACATGACCTAACAGATCCAAATCAGCAAATGCTATTCGAGTTAAATTTACAGCCATCTCTACAGGAGTCATTTCATCAGTTGCCATGACAATATTTTTTGCTCCCATTTGCCGATGGTGTTCAGGAGTAATTTGACCTTCTGCTGCTTTATGAGCATAAACTACTGTATCTATTCCAAGTTTTTGCCAATTAGGAAGGACTTTGTTTGGATCTATTTTTTCTCCCTTTCTTAAACTGCCAAGAGCTTTGCTAAAAATAATTTTAATTGGAGAAGAATGATTAATAATGATTGAATCTCCATCAAGAGCGATCTCAATATCGCTGCGCGGCATGATTTGACGCAAGTAGGCTGCAAAAACATTTGTATCTAAAGGATTTTCCGTTGTTTCTTCCACATAGATATATTTAAGGATAATATCTTCTTTCCCGCGAAGCTGCTTAATTAATTGTCCTGCAACAACTTCATCTCCTCCATAAATTCCAAGAATTTTTGGTTCGCTCTTTTTTCCTATTTTTTCAGGATGCTGCGGAATTTGTTGCGCGCTAAATCTAAATTTATCTTGTCTTTGTTTAAGTGTTTCCAGATAAAAGTCATCTTCAAACTCATCTTGTTCCCGTTTTTCAGCAGAGCTTTGAATCTCTTTCAAAATATTGTCTGCTGCTACCCAGTCTGGAATCCATCCTCGAATAGTCACTAAACGGCCATTCCCCTGCACAGAAATACTTTTATCTAAAATAAGAGGCTTATCATGTTCTTGCACGCTGATAGAATTAGGGATCCAGCCTCCTTCAGCAAAATAGATGGGCCAGCCTTGCAAATTGGCAGACCTCAGAATTTCCATCATTCCTTCAACATCCATTTGAATTCCTTCATCTAATATGAGATTTAACTGTACATATCCTGCGCCTTCATGCGTATGAGATTCCCATTTTTCGCCCTGACCCATTTTAACTCCATGGAGTCGAAGGTTTCTTGCTGCTTGATTTGATTTTTTCTGCAAGATATGGCTTTCACCTGGAACCACTGAGATCAGTTCCCATTGTTTTAATTTATGGTTAAGAGCTCCATCTAAATACTCAATAAGGGGGGAAAGAGCAGTTGTGAGTCCTGTATTGTGATAGCGAGCACGAGGTTTTGAATTAATCTCTATGGGAGGATCCAGTTCAGGATTTAGAACATGCGCCATTCTTCCTTCTTGCCAAGGTCGTTGGCTATCATCAACATAGAAATCATCTGGGTATTGGTCTGTTAAAAAAATAACATCTCTTGGCTCAGTTGGGTGTGAAACATATCTGCCAGGTTTAACTACAATGGTTTTAGTCTGGCCTTGGAAATGGATGGAAATGATCCATTCACTATTGCTCTGAAATTTATCAAGCTTTAGATCAAACTGAAACCTGCCTTGATAGGGATTAGCTTTTAAATGGTCATAGAATGCCTGGAACTCATTATCATTGTTAATTCCATAGATAGTTGATATCTCAAAATTAGGATTAAACCCCTGTCCTTTTTTATCTCCCAATGCTCTGCGTACAATTTGTACAGCTGTATTTTTTATTGACAAGTTATCTCTCTTGCCAAATGCGCCATCTACATCTAACACAATCTCTACTGGTTGCATGAGGGTAACTTCATATGGTTCATCTTTTTCATCTTCCAAGATCGGAGCAAGATGATGCATCGCTAAATCTTTAGCGCTGAATTGCGCAGGCTGCGCCTCAGGAGCTTTTTTCTCATCTCGAGCAAGTTTTAGTTTCCGAATAAGATAAGGTCTAATCCCACCCCAAATAAGACTAAAATAAATCTCTTCTAAAAGAATTTCTCTCAAGTTCCTTGGATCCCTTACTGAACTGGATGGATCATTCTCTACCTGTAGAATATCAGATAGTTCCATTAAATTTCTCTCAATCTGTCTTTCCCAGGGATAGGCTGATTCTGTTAATCCCTGTTTAAAAAAGAATGCTGAATTAATCTCTTCATCTGAAGTGTCTGAACTCAAATCGCTTTGAAGTTCCTGATATAGATTTTTTAAACGCCGAACCTCTTCAGCTAATGGCGGGTTATCATAGGCTAAATCCTCCATCAGACTCAGGATCAGATTTTCAGAAGAGTCAGATTTTATTTTATCCTCAATCCCACGCAATTCCAGTAAAATATCATTTTTATTTTTTCCAAGAATGCCTGGTTGTGAAGGAGCGGACTCTAAGGCAAGGATCGCTTTTGAGTAAATTTTAAAATCTATTGAGTCTAAATTTCTATTGAGCGCGATATCCCTTAATATCCACAAGGCGCTAATTTTCCCAGCTAAAGGAACATTTTCATCCTTGAGCGCCCGCGATGCATTCTCTAAAAGCCTATTCCAATAGCGCTGAACTTCTTCAAATTCTTGAGGACTATAGTTAGAACGTAATATTTCTGTTGGCCAAATAACATGGCGCAATAGGAGCGATTCATATTCGGTTAATTTGAAATGTCTAGCAAGTTTTGAATAAAGAGCGCTTAATTGACTTTTGTCAAGATCATGAAAAGTTCCTTTATCACCCACCACACCCTGTATCAGCCCTTTAACCTTTTCATCTTTGATTTGATCCGTTGCAAATCTTAAAGGAGCATAGCGCAAACTAATTAGAATTTGAGAAGCTGGAATGAGCCGTTTGCTGTTTGCAAAAAGGTTGGAGAGAAGAGCCTGGCTAAAAATTTTATACCAGGAAACTCCCTGACGTTTAAGTTGCTCATCTGCAGAATAAAGTTCATGCAATTTATAAAGAGCTTGTTTTAAAGATTCAATAGAAGAAGATTGATTCTCATCTTCCCATGAGTTCCAAAATTCATTGGTTGCGCGATTGATCGCTTTTTGCCTGCCAGTCCATTCCAAAGGTTTTATTGAAGTTGGAGCATATTTCCCACGAAATCTTCCTGCCAATGCTCCTCCCATGGAAGCTGGCACAGCAAAGAAAAACTCCCCTTTCCAACGATTTTTCCTGATATTTTTGGAAAATGCTTCTGCCCTGCGCACAGCATCTTCTAAAGTATGGATATTCATTTTCCAGTTGCCTCCGGAAAGCCCTCGAACCGCTTTTCCTTTGGCTAATACATTTTCAGCAAAACGATCTGAAATTCGATCTGGATCTCCTGGTATAATGCTTCTAGTTCCAATTAAACCCCCAATCACTTCCGGCAACCTTCTTAATAAAGAAAGCCATGTGCGTCTTTCCCATCCACCGCTTTGGCCATAAACTGAAGAGGGTTTTACGCTTCCTCCATAAAGTATCCCAACAGGAATTGGATCAGATTCTAAAAGAGAAGCGCCTCCTTGTTCCTTAATATGTTCTCTGATCGCTCCTGCAATAATTTGATTCGCCTCCTGCATCTGATCCGCGGACATGCTTGTTCCAGAACCAATAAAATCAATAGGCTCATAAGCAATTTTAATTTTTGGCAAATCCCTTAAACTGATCCCGGCTAACACTGTTTTGGTTTGCTTGTGTAAACCCTTTTTCCAGTCTCCTTGGGCGCGATTTCTCTCACCTATGGCAATGACAGGAATTAAACCATTGCGGATCACAGCCAAGGCCTGTTCATTGACGGTAGAATCTCCTACTCCAAAAAATCGTCGGACTTCTGAGTGACCCATCAGAACATAGGTATATCCATCCCTTTTTACTTGTGCTAGATATGGGTCAGAAAAATCCTCCAAATCCTGAAGAGCAAAATGGAGGTTAGTAGGTTCGGCCTGTTGTCCGGGATTAAATAGTTTATATTCTGATAGTACACTTCCAACTCGGTCTAAATCCAGGTTTGCGGGAATTAAAACAGTTGTCATTTCTCTTAAATTTGGATTTTCTGCTAGGGCGGATTGAATGGTTGCTGCAGCTTGTATGGAACTATTTCCATGAATTTTTGTGAAGTCAACTACTGTCATGGGAGGCCCGCGGAGAGCTCCCACAGGAGTTGGGGCGCGCGCATGGTAAAATTTAGAAATTATCTCTAACATTTTTTGGATTCCGTATGGATCTTTAGCAACTGTTTCTGAGCCGATGAATATACCATCTACCTCATGCGCTAATTTTTTAAGATAATCCACAAGTTCTGAGCGTTCTGGAGTTTTCCCTCCTAAGAGAATTCTAACCCGATCAGCTCCCTCTTGAAAAAGTTGGCGCAAGTGTGGTTCTGAAGCTTGAGCAATCTCTCCTTTTGCTCTTAAGAGAGGGTAAAGAGCATAACTTGCAGCGCTATAGAACCTATGCGCATCCTCTTTAGAAAGAAGAATTGGATTTCCTGCTTTATCTATTACTTGAGGAACAATAGCTGCATTTCTAAGAGCCTGAGGCTGATTGACAAAACCCATAAGCTTTTCCCGGTACTCTCTTCTAAAACGATTTTCCAGACTCTCTCCTTTCAAATTTCCTTTATCATCTCTCTTCAAATCTTCTTCAGATATGCTTACCACAATAATAGGAGCTAAAGTTTCTCCTTTGCCTTTAACTGCTCTTTGGATTTTTCGAGCCACTGTTAAGTTGGTTTCACCTGAAAGGCTGCTTGATCCTTTTTTTGGATCTGGAATCAAGGCATAAGAAGCGCCTACATTCAAGGCTAAAGCTTTTGAAGTCTGCCCAGTGAAAGCGCCGGAGGATTCAGGAGAAAGTTCCCGAACTCCCATGAAAAGTCCGGTTTCAAAAAGGCGATCCCTAAAAATAGGCTTGATATCTTTAGTTGGTTTTCTGTTTGAAAGTTGAGTATTCCAAAAAATCTGAAACTCATCATTCCTCACCTGTCTAAAATCATAGTGATCACTTAGCTCTGGAGAAATGGCGCTAAAAAAATTCCTGTTATACTTAAGCATATCCATGCTGTCATCATGGACCTTTGGATAAAATTCATGCATAAGAATAGAAAGATGGCTAAAATCAGTCAGAACCACATTGCCATTACTATCCAGGCCGTAAGATTGGTTTATCTTATGATCTGGATTGTGGATGCCTCTTGAATACATCTCTTTTTCCAATTGATAAACAGAATCAATCAGAGCTCTTTTAGCTTTTAAAGAAACCCTTTTGCTTTTAAAAGGTCTGTTCAAAAGAGTCGCTTTTTCCTGTAGTATGACGAACTCATAAAACACGGTTCTACCATCAATGACCAAATGCACATTACGCAGCAAGCTCATGGGTGCAGAAATTCCTCCCAAATATTTTTTTGAAAGCGCATATCCTTGCAGCACTTTATTCAAATCCTTTTTTGGAACTTTAATAACATAGGGAATTTTTGGATCAGAAGGTATGAAAACATCCATAAACTCTCCTGAATGGTCTATGCTAAGAGGGCCTAAATCCATTTCTCGTGCATTGACATCCGTTATCATGCCTTCAACAATCTTGGCAACTTCATCACCTGCTGATTCATCTGAAGCGAGCGCAAAGTGAAAAGCAAATAGATGGAATGGCAAAAAAACAAGATTTACAAGCAAGTGGGAAACAAAATGCGCGTTTCTTCTGGCGCTATTCTGGTCAACTTGCTTCCTTACTAGAAGGGAAATTCCTTGAGCCATGAAACCAAAAAGCGCCATGTTCATTCGTATGAATCCAAGCCCCATCCAACGAACCGTAAACTCTAAAGCGCCTCTCCAACCCGGGCTATAGCTGTGTTGTTTAGAAAGAAAAGTTCTATAATCCTGCTCGATGGGGTTAAATTCTTGGGATGGAGCAACTAAAAGAGCTGCATAGGAAAGAACTATTATTTTAGATAGGTTCTCTGCAAAACTGTTTTTAGATGAGGACAATCGTTGAAACCATTCATAGACAATTAAATGTTTAGAAGCTAGTCCTAAACTACTTGCGGTTGTAAGAGTTATTCCACCTCTTTTTACAAAGCCAGAAGCTCTCTTTGTAATACTTTTTCTTGCAGAAATCCTCAGTTTTCCAACTGTGTGACTCAACTTTCTAGCAGAAACCTTTGCCTTACCAACCGAGTGCGCAAACTTCTTTGCATTGGATCGCAAATGAGGCACAAATCCAATGGGTGAAGCGTCCATTCGCTCTACACTCTGGATTTTTTTCCTGTCTTTGGATAAATTAATATCATAAGCAACTTTTTCTTCCACTTTTTTTAAAATAACGCGTCTTAAATAATCGCTTAATAGCTGAACTTCTATTTTAAATTTGATGCCCAGTGATCCAGTTAAAGAATAAAAAATAATTTGCGCATTGGCTGGATCAAATGAGGCAATCAGACTTGCCGCAAATAAGCGCACTCGATCTGGCCACATCAGTTGAGAAACAAAAAGTTTTTCTCCATCAAAGAGCTTCTCTAAAGGAGTTTTCTCTTGAGTAAAAACAGATAGATACTCTGTCCCCTTTTCAGATTCAATTCTCGTTATTTTTGGAGCAAGGGTGATGACTGCTACATTCGATTTTTTAAGAAGCTCTTCCATGCCTTGGGAATGGAATCCGCCGGTAATAAAGACTGCTACTTTAGCATCTCTCTGGGCAATGCTCTTCAGCAAATGCGCAGACATCGCTTCATCCCTCAAGATGGCAACTTCATAGAAAGAAGCAACTTTTTTAGTCTCTGATAGTTCATTTGAAATAGAAAAATTTTTATATTCTCTCCATTCTTCAGGACCCATTTCAAATTTAAGCAGCTTTTCTGTAAGATAAAGCTCATAAGATTGGGCAACCAAATTCTTTTCTTGCTCACTCTGGGAAAGAGATTCATAAGCTGATCTTTCCATCTGCTTTAATTCAACTATTAACTTATCAGCGGAAATAGTTTCTGCTGCCAGAATATAACGGATATAAGCCTCCATTGCGGGATATGCTTTGCAATCAATACCTGAATTTTTACAGAGTTGGATGAGATAATCATAAAAAGCAGCATGTTGTATGTGGCCTAAGCGATAAGCCACGCTGTTTTTAAGGAGCTGATTCATTTGGGGAGGAGAGAGTTTCTGGACTAAAATCTGAATCATGGCTTTGCGCTCACTCTCTACCTGAACAAAATCCAATTTCTCCTCCATCTCCAGAGTTTTTCTAAATACGCTGATTTCCTGCGAAACTTTCTTTTGCTCTTCTGTAAGCGCTTTCAGATATTCTCCCAGCCGAATTTCATGTTTCCGGTAAGATTCAACCTTTTGATCTAAGGCTAAAAGTTTTGGGTTATAAATTTTTTCCTTTATTTGAAAAATTTGTAATTTTTTTCGTTCAAGGGCAATTTTTAAGTTTTCAGCTACTGCTACAGATTCTTTATAAGCCTGAACATGCTGATGGTAAAGTTTTGAATCGTCAATTCCAATAAATTTAGGAATAGGTTTTGAACTGGTAAGCGCAGTGTGAATGGCTCCTGAGATTTTATTTTCTTTAAGCAGGTAATCAGCCACTTTGCGCACTGATTCTTGATCTTTGTAACTACGGAAATTAGAGAGGGGAATGGTTTCAAAAGCGCCTTCTAAACCTACAAAACTAATCTTTTCTTGGATGATCAAAGCTTTGAGAGAATTGGCTATATTTTTTTGAGCTTCCTCATTTTGATGCGCATCCTGAATATGTAAAATAAGCGGGTCAGTTGTTTTCCATTTAGGAGGAAAATAAGCGCGCTTAAAATTAGAGAATTGAAGAGGCAAAACCACTGGCAATTCCGGCAGTTTTACAAAAGGAAGCGGCTGAGATTTTAAACTGTTAAGGGTTTCACTTATTGATGAACCTTTTTCAAATGGCAGGGATAAAGAAGGCGCATGCGGCAGCTTGGCTAATTGTAAAGGAAGATCCTTTAGACCCCACTCCTCCTCGCCTGCTAATTTTTGCTCGTGGTTTTTTTCTTTAAGTCGCAGAGCCGCGTCTCTTCTTTCTTGCCAAATCATTGCCTCTGCAAACGGGGGAACAATAATTGAATAGATAAAAAATAAAGATAGTGAAGAAGCAAATATTTTTTTGAACCAACTAAATCTTTTTTTCTTTAACTGGTATTCCATAAAAGTTCTCCTAAAATTTAGATAAATTACTTTTGGTCATAGGGGCTATAAACATTTTTTAGAACCCTGAATTTTTTCACAAAATATTGGGTTTAGACTTAAAAAAAATCTTACTAAAAAGAGCCATAACTTTTCTTAAACTTTTTGTAAATTTTTTGTAACAAAAATGAAAAGTTTCATGAAAGAAAAAACAATATTTTCAGACTTAAAAGTCTGGAAATATTGCATGGAAAGTCAAAGAAGGTTGATTTAAAGAATAAATTTTTGCGATATGATTTTTAGGCGGTTAAAAAAATAGAAAATTTTGTTATTGGGATGTTTCTTTATTTCAAGCGGCATGGTGGCGGATATCTTTTCCCAAGACCATGTAAATGACATCCTCAGCAATATTCGTGGCATGATCCCCAATCTTTTCTAAATTCCTGGAAATTAAAATAAGATCAATAAATTGTTTTGCCTTTAAAGGAGAATTCTTAACCAAATCTAAAACATCCTCAAAAACTTTAGATTTTAAGGTGTCTAGCTCTTCATCTTTCTCTAATACACTCTTGGCAAGTTCCACATCCCGTTTTGCAAAAGCATCTAAACTTTGCTTAACCATTTCCTGAGCAATAGAGGACATCTTAGGAACCTCATAGATAGGCGCGATGGGACTCTCTTTTAAAAAATGGAACGAGGAAGTCTGGGCAATATTAACCGCTTGATCTGCAACCCGTTCTAGCTCTGAATTGATTTTAGTGGCTGCCATAATGGTTCTTAAGTCAGTTGCTTCTGGCTGATAGAGGGCTAATATTTTTACTCCTATCTCATCAATTTCCATTTGTAATTTATTGATCTTTTCTTCTCTTTCCAGCACTTGGCTGCACAATTCCTGATTTCTTTCATTTAATATCTTGGCGGATAAAGAAATCATCTCTTCAGCCAAACTTCCCATATAAAGAACTTTTTCTTTGATGCTGCTTATTTCTTCTTCAATATGACTTTTCATTTAATGACACCTCTCATATAAACTGCTTTTAAAACCATGAAAACATTTGCAGCTTTTTTTCTTCTATATTTTTTTAAAAATTTTTCTAAAAATTATCCATACCTGCCGGAAATATAATCTTCGGTATCCTTTTTTGTCGGATTAGTAAATATTTTACTGGTCGTGCCATGTTCAATTAATTCGCCTAAAAGAAGAAAAGCGGTCCGATCAGAAATTCTTGCTGCCTGCTGCATATTATGCGTAACTATAATAATAGTGTAATCAGTTTTAAGTTCACGCATAAGTTCTTCAATTCTAGCTGTGGACTGGGGATCTAAGGCAGAACAAGGCTCATCCATAAGCAATAGATCAGGTTTTACAGCCAAAAGCCTGGCGATACAAAGCCTTTGTTTCTGTTCCAATGACAGATGAAGAGCTGACTTATGAAGCTTGTCTTTTAAATCATCCCAGAGAAGCACACATTTTAAACACCTTTCCACAATCTCATCCAAAGAATTTTTAGTTATATGGTTGTGAATTCTCTGGCCAAAAGCGACATTTTCATAAATAGAAAGAGGAAAAGGATTTGGACGTTGAAACACCATTCCCACTCTTTTTCGTAAAGTCACCAAATCGGTCTTTGAATCTAAGATGTTCATGCCATCAATAAAAACCTCTCCTTGCATCCTCACCCCTTCCACTAAATCATTCATTCGGTTAAAGACACGAAGCAAAGTGGATTTTCCGCAACCCGAAGGACCAATGATCGCAGTGATCTGTTTTTCTTCAATGGCAATTTGAATATTTTTAAGAGCATGAAAATCGCTGTACCAGAGATTTAATTGGTTTACATTTATTTTAGAGCTCATCCAAATTTACCTCTAATATAGTCGTCCGTGCGCTTATCTAAAGGCGCGGTAAACATCTTAGCTGTTTTGTCAATTTCAATCAGTTCTCCATTTAAAAAAAATGCGGTTCTATCTCCCACTCTTGCAGCCTGTTTAACGTTATTGGTCACCAATACGATCGTATAACTCTCTTTTAATTCCAGCATAGCCTGTTCAACTTTTGCTGTGGAGATGGGATCCAGTCCGGAACAAGGCTCGTCAAATAAAAGCAGTTCAGGTTCAACAGCCAGTGTTCTTGCTATGCAAAGCCGTTGTTGCTGGCCTCCTGACAATTTAAATGCGGATGTGTTTAGACGATCTTTAACCTCCTCCCAAAGATATGCTTTTTTTAAAGCTTCCTCCACGATCTTTTCTAAATTTTTTTTATTTTTTTCTCCATGGATTCTAGCTCCATAGGCCACATTTTCAAAAATCGTCAGCGGCAGAGGAAGAGGCAGGGCAAAGACCATCCCAACTTTTTTGCGCAAAAATTGCGCATCCAACATTTTAATATTTTTATGATCCAGTTCTACTCTCCCAGTCATTTTAAAACCATTCTCCAACTCATTCATGCGATTCAACATTCTTAAAAAAGTGGTTTTGCCGCTATTGGATGGCCCAATAATGCTTAATATCTCATTTTCATAAATTTCTAAATTTATTTCCTTTAAAACCTGAAAAGCATCAAACCAAATATTGAGAACCTCTATTTTAATTTTTACCATTTCTTTTTTTTCCTAAATTGGGTACGAATAACAATAGCGACCAAGTTCATAAAAAAAACCAAAATCAATAAAACCAAAGCTGTCCCATACCTAATTTTTTCATCTACATTTGGGACTTGAGTGGAAATAACATAAAGATGATAAGGCAGAGCCATTGCCTGATCAAAGATAGTTTTAGGAAGCTGCGGTAAATAGAATGCGGCAACTGTAAAAAGGATGGGAGCAGTTTCACCTGCAGCGCGTCCTACCCCTAAAATAGTGCCTGTGAGAATTCCGGGAATTGCGTTGCCCAGAACAATATGCCTGATCGTTTGCCATTTGCTAGCCCCTAAAGAATAACTGACTTCGCGAAAAGAGTAGGGCACGCTCTCTAAAGCTTCGCGCGAGGCAGTAATAATAATTGGTAAAATCATGATCGCCAGGGTAAGTGAACCCGACAAAATGGAAGCTCCAAATTTAAAAAAAATCACAAAAAATGCAAAACCAAAAAGACCGTAAACCACAGAGGGCACGCCTGCTAAATTTACAATGGCTAATTTAATCAAACGATTTAGAAAATGTTCTTTAGTATATTCGCTTAAATAGATCGCAGCTCCCAATCCAATGGGCAAAGCAAAAAGAATCGCGCCAAAAACAATATAAATGGTTCCAACAAGCGCTGGAAAGATGCCGCCAGCCCGCATTCCTTGACGAGGAATATCAGTTAAAAACTGCCAGGTCATTGCGGGAAAACCCTTTTGGATAATAATGCAAACAACCAGACCCACAGGCAAAATAATAAGCAATGTTGCCAAAAATAAAACAAAAAAAGCGATTTTTTCTGTTTTTTTAGAATTCATTAGATTTTTTTTCTATGTAAAAATAGATCCGCAGTTACATTGATCATAAAACTTACAACAAAAAGCACAATTCCAATAGCGAATAAGGCAAAGTAATGTTCACTGCCAACAACAGCTTCACCCATTTCAGCAGCAATAGTTGCTGTCAGTGTCCTAACAGGTTGTAAAATGCTTTTAGGAATGACTGCGGCGTTACCAGTAATCATCATCACTGCCATGGTTTCACCAATCACTCTTCCTAAACCTAACATGACAGCCGCAAAAATTCCAGAAGAGGCTGCTGGCAGAAGAACACGATAAATAGCCTGCCACTTTGTAGATCCTAAAGCTAAAGCGCCCTCTTTATAAGATTTAGGAACAGAATAGAGCGCATCTTCTGCAATGGAAACTATGGTGGGCATGGCCATAAAAGCTAACATGATGGAACCTGAAACCGCTGTTAAACCTGTTGGTAGTTGAAAAATATTTTTTACCCAAGGGACTAAAGTCACCATGCCAATAAACCCCAGCACAACGCTGGGGATAGCTGCTAGAAGTTCTATCCCAGCTTTTAAAATCTCTTTGATGCTGGGGGGTGAAACTTCAGCAATAAAAATAGCGCAACCCACTCCAATCGGGATAGAAATAACCGCAGCGCCCAAAGTTACTAAAAGAGATCCTAAAATTAAGGGTAAAATCTCTAATTGAGCGGGCTCTGAAATTGGATACCAATTTTTTCCGAAAAGGAACTGTCCTGGATTTACGAACTTAAATAAGGCAAGCCCTTCTTTCAACAAAAATAAAAAGATAAGTATTACAAAAAAAATTGAAGCTAATCCTGAAATCAGGATAAGTTTTTCTATAATAAACTCTTTAAATTTTTGCACAACTATTTCTTGATAGGGACAAAATCAGTTTTTTGAACAATCTCCTGCCCCTCTTTAGAGAGCATAAAATCAACAAATTTTTTTATTAAAGCTTGAGGCTGGCCGTCAGTATAGATAAGCAATGGTCTAGATATAGGATAGGCGCCAGTAATTACATTTACTGTGGTTGGCTCTATAGATTTTGACTTTCCATCTTTGGCAACAAAAATGGCCTTTTGCTTTGAAGAGATATATCCCAACCCATAATAACCAATGGCTCCAGAATTGGTTGCAATTTCATCCGCAATCGCTTGCGAGGAAGGCATCATTAAAGCGCTGGCAGCGAACTCCTCCTTACCAGAAAGATTTCCTTTTCTTAATACATGTTCCTTAAAATAAACATGGGTGCCAGAATTTACTTCTCTAGAAAGGATCACGATCTTTAAATCTTTTCCTCCCAACTCCTTCCAATTAGAAATCTTACCTGTAAAAATATCAGCCAGCTGACCCATTGTCAACTGTTTAACAGGATTTTGAGGATTTACCACAACAGCTAACCCATCCAAACCAACCTTAATTTCATAAGGCACGATCCCTTTTTTCTTTGCAATGGCGATCTCCTTTTCTTTGATATTTCTAGAAGTATTGGCAATGTCGCAAGTACCGCTTATCAAACTAGAAATGCCGGTTCCTGACCCTCCGCCTGTCACAGCCACAAAATCACCTGGATTTTTTTCCATGTAATTTTCTGCCCAGGCTTGAGATAAATTGACCATAGTGTCTGATCCTTTAATTTGAATGGAATTTTTACTGCTTGCGGCATATAGAAAACTTGCTGTTAAAGATAAAATCAAACTCATAACTATTTTTTTAGACTGACTCAGTTCAAAAGAACTCATGATTTTATTCCTCCTTTATCATCCTGCGAAACCCTCACAGAACTGGACTTGTAGATTTCACAGATTGAAGCGCCTCCAATTTAAAACCACTTTAAAAATCGAACTGGTTCCATAAAAATACCTCTTTCTCTTTCAAAATTTCGCTTCAGTATGGATAAAAAATATGCTTTCATCCTGCCGTGTTAGAGACCTTCTCTCTTGAAGGGTATAAAGATGATCCAGAGCAACTCTCACCCCTTTAGTAACTTGATATCCTAAACCTGAAAAAAAGCGCATCCTTGTATCTCCGCCAACATGAATGTCAGGATCATACTTGTCAAACCTGACAAATAACCAAAACTTTTCTATCGGCGCTACAACTGTATAGAATGAAAAACCCTCTCCTCTGGAGGGCGCAGCTTGCGCGCTGTTGTCCGCATTGTAATAATTTCCTGCCAGATTCAGAACTTTTGACTCGTATGAGAGTCCAGCATAAAGCCTGTCTCTTAAGGTCGTTTCGTTCTTTTCACCTTTATGGCACAGCGCGTTTAATTTTAATCCTTTTAATGGCCCGCTCAGTGTTTGAAAAGGAATAATTGCAACTTTTGCTGTATAATCTTTAAACCTTCCACCAGCGCCATGGGCTGTGGTCTCGTTACCTCCAGTTCCATCGCCGCCTGTGCCTTCTCCATTGCCAATCATAGCATCATAAGCAAAAAAAGGAATTTGACCGCTTAGCCGAACCCCTCGGTCAGAAGCAGGAAGAAGTCCCTCTATATCTTCCAGTATTTTGCTCACAAAACGATGTTTCCAGAGTCCCTCTTCATAGCCTCGCCATGGACTTGCAATAAGTCCAAAAGATAATTTTGCAGCCTTATGGAAGTTCAATCGAAGCTCGGCGTTCTTTAAGTAAACTCGATTATTCTTATTGTCACGTGAGGTAAGGTTCGCTTCCAGGTTAATGAATGCGCTGACTTTGTCATCAACCTTTGCATCCATATTAAGATAAATTCTTGAGACCTCAAAAGCGCTATAATTTTGGGTAGTGGTTCCATTCTGTAAATGTTGAGATGCGACAAATTCATAGTGCGCAAAAATGAGACCGCCCGGTTTTACTTCTAATGCGTTTACACCTTGCGAATAAATTATTCCTAAGGCAAAAACTGTCATGCCCACAGATATTGATTTCATTGATTTTATTATCTCCTTTGATCACTTGCCAAAATTTTACTGTGCTTGTTCTGATCTTATTAAACGGATCAAAAAAGAGCTATTGCGGGCAGGTAAAATCTATGTAACAATTATATGACTAAAAAATAGCTTAACTAAATGGCAAAACCACAGAAAAAATGGATCCTTCATTTAATTTGCTTTCAACTTTAATTTCTCCATGATGAGCTTCAATAATATGTTTTACGATTGAAAGTCCAAGTCCTGTCCCGCCAAATTCTCTAGATCTAGCCTTATCCACTCTATAAAATCTTTCAAATATTCTGGATATCTCATTTTCTGGAATTCCTATGCCTGTATCTCTTATGGAAATGATCAGATTCTTATCATTGACTTGTTTAGTTTCAATAACTACCTGACCTCCTTCCTTATTAAATTTAATCGCATTTTCCAAAAGATTAAGAAAAAGCTGTTTTAGCTCCTCCCTAGCCCCTAAAATAGATGGAAGGTCTTGGGGATGATAAAATTTAAATTGTATTTTTTTTCCTAGAGCTAAAGGAACTAATGTTTGTTTAATTTCTTCTAACAATGCAGGAACTGAAACAGGATTGAACTGCATTCGCCTTTTGCCAGATTCAATAGAGGTTAAATCAAGCAGATTGTTAACCAGATGGGTGAGGCGCTTAACTTGACTATAAATAGTCTCTACAAATTCTCTGTTGTGTTCTTTGTCAGAAAGCGCTCCTTGCAGCAAGGTTTCTGCAAAACCTTGAATGCTGGTAAGGGGAGTTCTAAGTTCATGAGAAACATTGGCAACAAAATCTCTTCGGATTTGCTCTAGTTTATAAATTTTAGTGATGTCATGCATGACCAACAAAACACCAGTACAAACTCCATTGTTTTTTAAAGGCAAGGTGTGAACTTCAAAAATATTCTCCTCAGGAAGAAAAAGGTGAATGGTTTCAAAATTGCTTTCCTTGGTTAGGTTCACATTTTGGATAAGTTCCGTAAGTTTTGCATAGCGGATAGCTTCCTGATATGGCTTGTAAAGAATCTCCTCAGGCTTCACAGAAAAAAGCTTGCAAGCAGCGGGATTAATTAAAAATACTTTGGCTTTTAAATCTACGGCAATAACCTGTTCCGCCATTGTGCTTAAAACAGCAAAGATTTCTTGCTTTTCAGATTGAATCTGACTGGACCTCGCTTCTAATCGCTCTACCATTAAATTAAAGGATTTACCCAAATTCGCAACCTCATCTTCACTTTGAATAGTGACCTTTTTTTTTGTAAGACCTTCAAAAATGTCTAAAGCAGTTAAAGTGATCTGTTTTACAGGCCGGATAAACCATCCAGACAAAAGATAAACTATGATGAACCCTAGAAGAATGAGGATAGTGCTAAATAAAATAAGCAGAACAGTTAAATCTTTTGTCTTATTCTGAACTTGAATTCTGGAGATTGGCTGATTGGAGCTTTCTTTTGAATAAAAAGATGAGCGATCAAAAGTTTTTTTGAAATTCTTTATTAATAAAACATCAGTAAAAACTAAAGGGACAATAAAAAACAAAAAAAAAGCAAAAGCTAATTTTCTTGAAAAGCTCTTGCGTATCCATTTCATTTAAGAGATTTTATACCCTACATTCTTTACTGTCACTAGATGGTTGCTTTCCGACCCAAGCTTAGCTCGTAAACGAGCCACATGTTGATCCACAGTTCTAGTATCAATTTCAGGAGCCTGTTCAAAATCCCATACCTTTTCCAATAACTGTTCCCGGGTTAAAACTCTGCCCTTTGCCTCCAGTAAAACCTTTAAAAGCGAAAATTCTTTTGAACTTAAATTAACGGGTTTATTTCTTAACGTAACCTCATAGCGCTCCAAATCTATCTCTAATTCACCTATCTGAAACGATTCTATTTCTGATCCCTGGTCCTGAGATCGTCTTAATACAGATTTAATTCTAGCAACCAGCTCCTTCACGCTAAAGGGTTTAGTTAAATAATCATCAGCGCCTAGTTCAAGCCCTAAGACCCGATCTGTTTCATCTTTCTTGGCTGTCAGCATGATGATAGGAACTTTACTCTCCTTTCTTATTAGTTTGCACAGTTCAATTCCATTCATTTTAGGAAGCATTAAATCAAGGATGATTAGGTTAGGCTTTAACTTTTTAAATAAAGCATGGCCTTCTTCACCATTATAAGCGGCAAAAAAAGTGTAACCTTCTTTTTCCAGATTGTACTTAAGAAGTCTTACAATCTCCTTTTCATCTTCAATAACAAGAATCTTAGTCACGTTAGATGTTGCGATAGTTCGAATTTTTGCAATTTACGAAAGATGGTTTTTAAAAGAATGAGTAAAAAATGGAGCAAGTTTGTGTTTGAAAATCATACTTGCAAAAAGTATATATTATTGAAAGTATAGATTGCAAATAGCCGAAATGAAAGAGCGACTTCTCATTTTCTCATAATATTTTGATTGAAGTTCATCTGGTTTTCTGTTATATTTTTAGATTATGAAATCATTTAAGAAATTCTTTATAATTTTTATAGCGACCAGTTCACTCCTCTTACTTGGTTTGAGTCTTGCGCTTAAAATTAAATACCCTCCTGAAAAAATTAAAAAAATCGCGCTGGAAGAACTCTCCAAAAAATTGGGTAGAGAGGTCTCCTTTAAAGATGTCTCCATCAATCTTTTCACAGGCATTTCCCTTTCAGAATTTAAATGCTCTGAAAAACCTAATTTTCAAAAAGGAAGTTTTGTGGAATGCGAAAAATTTTCCATGGGAGTAAATTTACTTTCTTTATTACAAAAAGAGATGGTTATAACCTCCCTTAAACTTAACCAGCCTAAAATCAAAATAAGTAGAGAGCCTGATGGTAAAACATACAATTTTTCAGACCTTTTGACTGCTGAAGGAGAAGAAGCGAAAGAAAAAGTTGAGAAGGGGGGAAAAGGTCTTAAGATTTCTGTGACAAAAATAAAGATAACAAAAGGTTTCTTCCAGTTTTTAGATCTATCCCCAAGAAAAATTGAAGCTACCTTGTCTCTAATTAATTTAACAATTCAAGGCGCATCCTTTGCCCAACCCTTAAAAATTAATTTTGATACTGAGTTTTCAGCAAAAATATCAGGGAAATTTCCAGATCTCAATGGAAAAATAGAATTTTCTGGAGTCCTTCATGCTTTAAGCCAAAAGATAAAAGCAGATCATTTTGTAATTAAAATACCGGGATTCTATGAATTAAACTTAACTGGAAATATTGAAAACCTATCTCAGCCCAATATAGATACATCTTTAGAAATTTCTAGCCTTTCTTATGCTGAACTTATAAAAATCATCCCTCTAGAAAAATTTCCAAAATTTTTACAATCTCTTGAAATCAAAGGAACCCCAAAGATTAAACTTCAAACCAAAGGAAAGTTTGATTTAGAGCAATTTCAAAAAAATAATAAAAGAGTTGGCAATATACACTTTTCAATCTTAGCGGACTTTAAAGAAACTGAGATTCAATTTTCTCCAACGATTAAAAAAGATAAAGGAATTCCTTTAGAATTGGATCTAGCGGGGGAATGGAATTCAAAAGAGCTTGAAACCATTGAATATTCTAAAGCTAATCTAAAATATAAAGAATCGTTAATAGAAACTTCAGGAAAAATTGTAAATCCTATATCCAATGATCCCGTCTTCTCCTTAAATTTGAAAGGAACCAACCTTTTATTAGATGAGATCACAAATGCTTTACAACCTAAACTACCAAAGGGATTAGAAATAAAGGATAGCCTAAATTTTGATGCCTCTATCAATGGCAATCCAAATCAGTTGGATCTCACTTTTAAAGCGGATGCCACAAAAACTAAAGTTATTTTACCCAACTTTTTTAATAAGGAAAGCGGCTCTAGTTTAGAACTCCATTTTAATGGTCAAATTAAAAATAAGGAGAATGTTGAATTCTCTAATCTTGAACTGCGCGCCTTGCAAGCAGAAGTTAAAGCGAATGGAAAAATATTAAAAATTAATTCTGGCGCGCCTTCCTTAGATTTAAACATTAAAACATCGCTTGTCCAACTAGAAGAACTCCTAAAACAATTTGATTCTTCTAAAATTGGTTCATTTACAGGAAATGCTTTTAGCGACTTTAGTTTAAAAGGCGCTAAATCAAAATTAGAAATTGATGGGGAGGTAAATCTTAATGAAACAGCAATTCTTTTAGGAGCTGAACCTGCCAGAATTTTTATAAAAAATAAAGGCACGCCATTTAATTTAAAAATCAAATCATTAATTTCTTTTGCTTCTCCTCAAGTTTCTTTGGCTTCTGCGTTTTTTGATACGGAAAGCTTACAAATTCAAATGGGCAAAAGCGCCATTTCTGCAAAAATATCTTTAAAAGAATCTGATCACAAGGGAAAAATCTTTAAGGCCGAGATCCATTCACCTGACATTGCAATGCAAGAACTTTCTCTTTTTCTTCCCAGTCTGACCAATCTTAATCTAACTGGCAGAATTCAACCTAATTTTTCAGTTTCCGGGGAACTGCCTTTTAAATCTTTCCCTAGAATCACTGGGAATATAAATCTGGATGAGCTAAGTGGAAATTTTAAAAACATTGCTTTTGAAAAAATAAATGGGAATTTAATTTTTTCTGGGAATAGTTATGAATGTCCCAATCTATCTGGCAGGGTCGCCAATCACCCCTTTAAATTAAAAACAAGCTTGAAAAACATCTCCTCACCCGAAATAAATTTAGAAATAGAAATGGAAAAATTAGACCTTTCTAGCTTAACAACTAAAAATAGCTCTCAAGGCGAAACTCAATCTGCTCAAACCATTGAATTAAAATCTGACAGTTCAGAAAAAAGCTCTGCTTCAAATCAATTTCCAGAAAGCAAATTTATGGGCAGAATTAAAATAAAAGAGGCGCTTCATAAAAATTTTGAATCTGGGAATATCTCCTTTGACTGGAATTGTACTGGAGTCACACCTGCCTTAAACAAAATTTCAGGCGCTGCAAAACTAAGAACCTTTGGCGGCGAAGTTAAAAATATAGGCGCAGTGGAAAAAATTTTAAAAATCATTGACCCAAACTTAAATCTTCTTCAATTTAATGATATTGGAGGAGATTTTAATTTTAAGGATGGGGTGATGCATATCCAGGATTTTTGGGTTGAATCTGATAAACTAAACATTGGAACTGAGGGGACTATTTTCTTGCCTGAAAAAAAATGCGACATACAGATACTCGCTCATTATTCAGGCGCAGCTCTTGCTGCCTCTATCCCTATTTCTATTTCCGGCATGCTCTCAAACCCAAAAGTGGAAAAAAAGAGTCTTTCCATCTTAAGCACGACCCTGCAGGAAAAAATTTTGAGAATTAGACCTAAAACTAAGGAAGAGATGCTCGAACAAAAAGAGTTTAAAGAACAAAAACTTCTTGAAAAAATAGAAGAAAAAAAAGCAAAGGATGAGGAAAAGAAAGAAAAAGCTGAAGAGAAAAAAATCCAGAGCCAAGAACGCGGCGCTGAAAAACAGGAATTAAAAAAACAAAGGGAACAAGAAACTATTGAGAAACTTGAGCTAAAAAAGAACGATCGGCTAGAAAAAGATCAAGAAAAACGAGAATTACAAAAACAAAAGGAGCTGGATAGACAGGAAAAATTAAAAGAAGAGGAGGAATTAAAGAAGCAAAAAGAGGAGGAAAGACTTGAACGTTTAAAAGAAAAAGAAGAGGAAAGACTGGAAAAACTTAGGGAAAAAGAGGAAAAAAAGAAACAGGCTCAAGAAAAAGATGATGAGTGATAATCCTTCAAGGAAGTATCAGTTGCTAAACATAATTTTTTAACAAAAATGTACCCATTGCATCAGTGTACACTAGATTCTTGCAATGATCTCATACAAAATCTTTCACCCAATTTCGCAACGGTCCGTAAGAATATCCCTCCTTTAATAATTGACATTTTTCAGTTTTCATACTATAATAATACCGATCGGTAATAATATTAAAAATTATTAAATTTAATTTTAAATATTACCGTTCGGTAAAAATAAAATGAAAAATTTAACTAGCATAAAAGAACCAAAAGAGATAGGCATCTTGATCCGTCAAATAAGAAAAAAAAATGATTTAAAGCAAGCTGAAGCTGCTGCAATCTGCGGAGTGGGCACACGATTTTTATCAGATCTTGAGAATGGAAAATCTTCCCTGCATCTTGGTAAAACTCTTCAAGTCCTAAAAACTTTTGGACTAGTTGTCTTGATCAAGAAAAAAGAATTGACAGATGGGTGAACTGCTTCAGGTTTATTGGGGAACAAATCTTGTTGGCCAACTTAGGCTAGACAATAGGGAAAATTTCGTATTCCAATATGCTTTGGAGTGGATCGACCAAACAGCAATACCATTATCTATCCGCCTTCCACTTCAAGAAGAACCTTTTCCAGACTCCATCTGCCGCTTTTTTTTCACTAACCTACTTCCAGAAGGAAATGTTCGAATATTAATTTCTCGTAAGCTTGGTATTTCTGAAACAAATGATTTTGAACTGCTAAAAGCCTTGGGAGGTGATTGTGCAGGAGCCATCTCCTTGTTAGCAGAAGGAGAAAAATTTTCTGATCAGGGAGATTATGATCTCATCACATCTGAAGAGCTTGATTCAATGATTTTAGAAATGCTCTCTAGCCCATTGCTAATTTGGAAAGAAAATCTGCGTCTTTCTTTGGCCGGCGCTCAACAGAAATTGCCAGTTTATTTACAAGATGGGAAAATCTACATGCCTCGCGGCTCTTATCCTAGCTCCCATATCTTGAAGCCAAATATCCCAGGATTTGACAATATCATTGAGAACGAGGCCTTTTGCATGAATTTGGCTAAAAACATTGGGCTTCCTGTTCCAAAAGTCTCAATCTTAAAAAATAAGCAGCCTGTCTATTTAGTAGAGAGATATGACAGAAAAAAGAATGAACAAAATAAACTGATACGACTTCATCAAGAAGATTTCTGTCAAGCCCTGGGTTATAGTTATGCAAGAAAATATGAAACAGAAGGTGGTCCAGATCTTAAAAAATGTTTCTCACTCATTTCTGACTTTGGAACTCAACCGATTATAGACAAAAAAATTCTCATTCAATGGGTAGTTTTTAATGTTCTGATTGGAAACTGTGATACCCATGCTAAAAATATCTCCATGCTCATCACTAAGGAAAACTATCAAATCGCCCCTTATTACGACCTTATTTCTACAATAGTTTACCCCTCGCTTTCTAGTAAACTAGCAATGCGAATTGGCGGGGAGGATCGTGTAAAATGGATTTTCCTTCAAAATTGGCAAGCGTTGGCTCAAGCCGCAGCTGTTCAAGATAAAGCTATTCTGAAAATTGTACAAGAAATGAGTGAAAGATTACCCAACGTAGCCAAGCAACTTGCAGAGGAATTTTGTGCAAAATATGAGTGTAAAAAAATTGTTGAGAATATCTGTAACCATATCACTACCTTATCTAATAAAAGCATTGCCAGCCTCATTCATTAAACCCGAATATTGCATTTAAGATTCTGCTTCTCAACTGATTGGCAAATCTCAGGCATAGTTTTTAAACTGACGCCGGACTCTTTCCATACCAAAACCGGTTCAGTGCTTAAAACAATTTTTTTCTCATCCCCAAAATATTCCTTTAATAGCTCCAATAAATTCTGATATATCTCGACTCGTATTCCTCTAAAATAGCGAACTTTTTGATCCTCAGCTAAAATCCATTCTTCAGCCATTACACTTGGATGAGAATCTCCTAAAATTCTTGCTAATCCTTTGGTTAACCTTAAGCAACCTAAAGAGATAGAATGGACTTGAGATGGGGGAACACGGGAAAATAAATCTGCAAAGAGTCTTTTATACTTCTCCTTATAATTCTTGGTATAAAGAATAGGCTCAAATCTTAAGCCCAAGGCAAAACCATTCTCTGCAAGTTGCTTCATGGCTAAAATCCTTTCCTGTATCACTGCTGTATTTGATTCAAAAAGCGCTCGATCTTCTTCTGGATTTAAACTAAATGCCAGGATAATTCTTTTTTGATGATCCTTTATTTTAAACAAATTTTCAATTTTATTGGTTTTACTCCTAAACTCAACAATAACATTAGAAAAATCCTGAATGACTTTCCACAACTTTCCTATCAATCCAAATTCAAGATCAAAAATAAGACTGTCTGCATTCTCGCCTGCATTCAAATAAACAACTCCATTTTCTTGATCTCTAATTAATCTTAATTCTGCTTTAATCTTCTCTATGTCTGGCAATACCTTAAAGCGCGGATCATCATATACTTCCCTTAAGAAACAATAAGCGCAATCTAAAGGACAAGAACGGATTAAAGAAACCACATATTCTTTTAAATCAAAAATTCCTTTGCCATAATAATAACGATTAATTAATTTTTTTCTGGAATCAAGTTGGAATACATTTTGAGAAGTCAAATAATCATTTTTATTTTTAAAATCAAAGGGGGGAAAAGTCTCCCTTGCTCCATTTGAGAGCGGGTACCTCATCTTTAAAACCCATTTAAATATCTTTTCCCCTTTTTGCACCGAATCAAGTTCAGATTCCAAAATTTGAACCAGAGATGATTCTTTTAAAAAATCCTTCAAAAGAATAGAATTTTTAAGGCAAACTTGAGGAATTGTCTGAAGTAAAATATTTTTTTGCGAGTAAGTAAAATGCGCTCTTTGATCTTCCAATAACTGAACTATTAGCTCAAGCCCCATTGGTAAAGTCAGACGCGAAACGCCATAGAGATAGCGCAGGTTTCCTGTCTCTCCCTTTCAAACCTTGTGTGAGCTTTTCGATTCACACGGCTTACTAAAAGTCTTTTAAGCATTGGCTTTCTCAAGACTTTAGGCTGGGATTAAAATTAGATTTAAAAACATATAAACATATATATCCCTTGACAAATTACAATATTCAGGCAATACTTAATATGTATGAATTCGATAAAAACAACAAACAGTATTCGCTCCTTTTCCTAGATTTAGGGAAAGGAGTGTTTTATTAGCTAAGTGAGGCTAAAAATGAACAGACAAACTAAATTTAAATTTTATAATTATACTGATCATAATAAATTAAAAATAAAAAAATTTAATTTAAATTATTTTATAACATTTCTTCTCATAATATTTTTATTTCCTTCTTTTAATATAAATTCCGCTATCCCTAATGCAATGCCACCTGAACCTTCTCCAACTGTCTTTGAAAGTAACTCTAATAAGGAACCTATTACTACCGTAAAACAAGCGGGCATGAAAAATTTGAAGATGACACCTATACAAAATATAAGTGAAGCAAATAAATATGCGATGGGTAACCTGCCTGAACCACCTGAAGAGCCTAATCCTCCTGATAGCCCTACTGCTCCAACATCTGATCCTAAAAGCTGGACTGCTCCAACATCTGATCCTAAAAGCTGGACTGCTCCAACATCTGATCCTAAAAGCTGGACCGCCCCAACATCCGATCCTAAAAGCTGGACCTCTCCAACATCTGATCCAACAAGCTGGACCGCTCCAACATCTGATCCTAAAAGCTGGACTGCTCCAACATCTGATCCTAAAAGCTGGACCGCTCCAACAT
>JACPBF010000022.1 GCA_016180425.1 Elusimicrobiota bacterium | reverse complement strand
AAAAAAGTGAGAGCGCAGCGTTGGCTGCGGTCGAACTTTTTGAGGACGAAAAAGTCCGCCATCGTTCGTCGAATCCAACGTCCTATTGCAAAATCCGGGTTAAAACTTCCTGATTCCCAACTTATAAAATTCTACCCCTTTTTCCCAAACCCACGCCCAAATCAGAGAATGCGTATTTAAAACCTGAAAAAAATAGATTTTAATGTTAACTGAATCCCAAAAAAGAAATTTGGTTAAAAAAGCTAAAATCCAAGCATTCACCAAAAGAATAAAAACTAAAGAGAAAACAAAGCCTGTTTTTTTTATGTCCGGCTGCTCTTGACGGATAGCGAAGATGGTTAAAGAAAGGTGAAAGGCAAGGGTAAAACCGATTAAAGCAAGAAAAATTAAATGATATTTTTCCATCTCGATCCAGAATCCTAAAATAGTATAGACTAAAAAAATAAATAAAGTATAAAAAGGGATGCAGTACGGAGATAACGCCACAAAAAAATTGGTTTTAGAAAGAGAAACACTTCCTCCCTCTTTAGAAACCTCAAAAGAATGGACCTTGCCTCCTACTACCACAGAGGCTAAAGCATGGGTTAGTTCATGGCCAAAGACATAGGTTCGTAAAGGACGATTAAAAATTATTTCAAAAAAGATGTAAAGTAGCGCGCCTAAGAGCAGGAAAAACAATAAATCCAGAGAATGGTTCAAGGAAAAAATAAATTCAGGGAAATGACGATAAGTGGCTAGGGTTATAGGAACCAGAGCCAGTCCCCAGAAAAAGCGGAAAAGCTTTGTAAACATATCTCTTATCTTATAAAAATGGACAAGAAACCTTCAAATACGCTCATAAATAGAAAAGTCTAAATCTCTATAAACTAAATTAAACTGTTCTAAAAATAAAGGATCTTTTTCTTCCATTTTTAGTTCTCCGGGAACAAGAAAAAATTTTATCCCTTTATTCAAAGCCTCTTTAAAACGGCCGCTGCCATAAGGATGGCGAGAGTGGGTAAACCCTTTCCTTGCCAAATGGTATAAATAAAAAGGCTGATCTTCTGCATAAATATAAAATAAATCTTCGCGTTTTGAAAGCTGGTTAGCTACAACTTTTGCCCGCAATACCCAAAATTCTGTTAAATCATACCAATGTCTTATCCTTAAAAAAGCATGGATCGGCATAGATAACACTAAAAGAATGAACAAAACTTTTGTCCAGTTAAAAGAGCGGCATAGCCCTAAGCCTGACGCCCCGTTCATATTAAAAGAGCTTTTCTCTTTAACCTTTGCCCATAAAGATAAAATTCCCAGAGCGATCAAGACCGCATAAATGGGAGCCAAAGGCAAGGCCGCGTACTGATGTACTTTTCCATATTTTCCGCATAAAATCAAGTAGGAACCAGCAGATAAAAACCATGCTAAGATAAAGCGAATCTTTTTTTGCCATGCCTCTTTTAAACCAACCATTAAAAAAATAAGACCCGCATAAGTGGTTAAAAGCTCTGGGGTGCGGGATAAAAAATGAGTAGTCCAAAATTCAAAACTTTTCCACTCTTTTAAATAATCCAATTCATTTTTAAAAAAACTCTCCTCGCCTGTCAATGCCGGCAGTCCAAAAATGGTGTAACCATACCAACTGGCAAGCAAAAGAATGATCCCTCCTAACCAAAAATAAAACTCTTTTTTAAATAAAAAATCCTTTCCATATTTATCACCGATTAGAAAAAGCGCGGGGGTTATCAAAAAAATATAAGGCAGTTTCAACAAAAATGAAAGACTCAAAAAAATAGATGAGCAAAAACCATAAGGAAAAAATCTCTCTTTTTTTAAATAAAGAGCCGCAAAAAGGTAACCTGCTAAAAGAAAGAAAATAGCCATGGATTCCGGCATAAAAGTTCTCATAAAATAAATGCGTATGGGAATAAAAGAAAACACAAGAGAACTGATTAAAGCAACGCGCTCTTCTAAAAAAAAACAAATTAAAAAATAAAGTAAAACAGCGCTTCCGGCTGCAAAAAGCATGGAAAGAACCCTTCCCCAAACCTCATTGGCTCCGAAAAATTTGTAACAAATAGCAACCAAATAACTATAGAGCGGGAACTGGGTAGAGGCATGCCTTGGGTCATTCCCCTGAAAATCTATTTGAGGTTTAAAAAAATTCATTCCCCCCTCATAAAAATTTCTGGCAATAGATGCCCTTAAGGTTTGAGCCCATCCGTGAAAATCAAGCAGAGGATTAAACAGACCGGGCAGATGGGTAAGGCAGCTTATAGAGAAAATTAATAAAAGTTTTATGATTAAAGGTCGAATTGATCTAGGACTAACACAAATATTATTAGTTGTCATAAGCTAGCCTACAGCGTTGAACGCAATATAAATGACTTGTTGCCTATTTTCATAATAGAAAATGGAGTGTTCAAAGGTTAAGCTCGATTTAGCTCATTTTCCACAAAAGTTTTAAAAAAAATAGAATAATCTTCTTCTAAGATTTTCCCTTCCCCTGTTTGAATCTTCACTTTTTTTCCCTCATGATTATAGCTGATAATTAAAAAAGGCTGATTTAAACAAATTTCTCCTTTAGAGGAATGCGCTATTGGCAAAATAATTAAAGGAATTTTTCCGCTAGAAATCCTGGATAAAAGGATTCTAAAAAACCGAAGCCTCCAGGGATTTTTTAATTGAAGCTCTTTTTTAAAATCTTCGATCATCTTAAACTGGATCCCTGCCGGGATACCAACTGTTTGCAAAAAAAAGATAAGCTCATTCATCTCTTGTTCCCCTACCATGCCTTTGGAACAGGCTAAAGAACCTTCTTTTGTTAATATCGAATTAATGGATTGAGCTATTGTTTGCTTAGATAAACGTTTTGGGAAAGAATGAAAGTATGCCTGATGGGCGAATTCTCGTATGGTGTAAAAAACCCTGGAGTTGTGCGCTACCCCGCCGGCTAAAGCAAGACAAAGAGGCTCTTTATTTTTTAAAATTTTAAGGATATGGAAAATGGCTTGAGTGTAATGAAATCTTTTAAATAAAAATTTTTGTAAAAAAAATTTTTCATACGGCTTTCTATCCACCGCGCAATGGCCAGAACTAATAAGACCCGCATAAGCTGCCCCAATAAAAGGATGGAGACTGTCCAAAGCAAAAGAATCAATTGCTTGCACTAACTTAAATTTTTTATCTGGACAAAGAAATTCAGAACTTTTTACAGCATAGGCGATCAACTGGCCTAAAAGATAAAACTGTTGGCCAATGGTTTCTGGATGAGAAGTTAAAATCAGCAAAGAACATTTCTTCCCAACTTCTTTCTCATAAGATTGAATAAGGCGCAAAGCATTATTAAAATTCTTTTGATTTTCTGCGCCTAAGATAAGTTTTTTATCTTTGGAACTATAGCGCGATATAAAAATAGTGGATCGGTTAGCGCATTTGGCAGAGGGAAAACGAACAAAAAAATAGCCGAGGAGAGCGCCGAGAAGATTAAAAAATATTTGAAAAATTTTAAAGCATTTAGATCGAGGGGGGTGTTTTCTTGGGTAAAGCTTACTGTCTTCGGAATAGGCAACTTGAATCAGGTTTCTTTGAAATTCTTCTCCTAAATTGTTCAATGTCGAGATTTTTTAGCCAGTGAAATCTTTAAATTTTGAATTTGAGAAAGAAAAACGGTGAGTTCTCCTGTGCGCACAGCTTTTTCCCAAATTCTGATCAAGTCCCCATCCCACCAGCCGCGTTTTGCTTCTTCATACATTACAGCAAAAGCCTTGTCTATGCTCCATGCGTCTTTATAGGAGCGGGCTGAGGTTAACGCGTCATAAATATCTACAATATTCACGATCCTGACTAAAGGTGGGATGTCATCCTTTTTTAAATGATCTGGATATCCTTCGCCATTCAATTTTTCATGATGATGGCGAATCAGAGGCAAAGCATCTTTAGCAGACCTTAATCTTTCACAAATATTGTATCCCACCACTGGATGACCTTTCATCACTTCAAATTCTTCTGAAGTCAAAGGACCGGGTTTAAGAAGAATCGAATCTGGCACAGCCATCTTGCCAATGTCGTGCAAAGCGCCGCCTTTTTCCAATGTTTCAAGGTCCGTTTCTTTTCTATCTAATAATTTTCCTAAAACCACAGCATATCGGGAAACACGGTCCGCATGGCCAAGAGTAAAAGGATCTTTTGCCTCAATAATGCGGGCCAAAGAAAAAACAACTCGTTCTGCGTCATCCAAATGGTCGTTCAGTGACTTAACTCTTAAAAGCGACCGAATCCGAGCTAAAAGTTCTACCCCGCTATAAGGCTTAGTAATATAATCATCCACGCCTGCTTCTAAACCTTGAACCTTTGAATCCAGCTCTAAACGCACGGTTAACAAAATGATAGGGATAAAACGCATTTCCCTTTCTAATTTTAGCTGCCGAGCCACTTCAAAAGATTGTTTACCCGGACGATCTATCTCTAATAAAATAAGATCTGGACTTTCATTCAAAGCAGTTTCAACCGTACTAGAACCGCTGGAAACAAAAACTGTGGCAAAACCATTTTCTTTCAGAAGCTGACCTATCACTTCCGCGTTTTCGCGGTTATCGTCAACAATTAAGATCTTTTTTTCTTGGTTTTCCATTTATTCTACTTGCCATTCTCAAATGAAATCTGCAAGATCAAGTTCCTCCAGCAGCTCTACATAATTCAACTGTATTTTTTAAAAGCATAACAATGGTCATGGGCCCTACCCCTCCAGGCACAGGAGTAATCCAACCCGCTTTTTCTTTAACAGCCTCAAAATCAACATCCCCTGACAAGCTGCCGTTAGCGTTACGGTTAATCCCTACATCAATCACTGCCGCGTCTTCTTTAACCATATTTCCCTGAATGAATTTAGATTTTCCAATCGCTGCTACGAGGATCTCCGCTGATCTACAGCATTCTATCAAATTTTTTGTTTGTGAATGAGTTACAGTTACCGTGGCATGACGGGCTAAAAGCAAGGCTGCCATGGGTTTGCCTACAATCATGCTCCGGCCAACCACCACTGCGTTTTTACCGTGTATGGAAATTTTGGACCTATCTAAAAGCTCTAAAATACCATACGGCGTGCAGGGCAATGGGATCACCTGCTGATTGTTCCTTAATTCGCTTAAATCTTTAGCGGCAAAAAGCCTGCCTAAATTAACTGGATGAAAACCATCTGCATCTTTAGATGGTTTGATCGCATACAAAATATCATGCGGATTAATTTGAGCAGGCAGGGGAAGCTGCACTAAAATAGCATGAACTTTGGGATCTAAATTGAGCTGATTCATCTTTTCTAAAACGTCTTTTTGGCTGGATTCTTTTGGCATTAAATGGTTAAAAGAAGCGATTCCTATTTCCTGGCAAGCCTTATGTTTATTTCGCACATAAATTTGAGAAGCAGTATCTTCTCCTACTAAGAGAGTCGCAAGTCCGGGAACTGTCCCAAAACTTTTTAGTTTTTCCACCTCTATTTTTAATTCCTGCTTTATTTGATTCGCAATCGCTTTTCCATCAATGAGTTTAGCTGTCATTGTTCAGCTCCTTTAGAAAAAAATGGGGGAGAGAGGATCGGGGGTCTGGATTTTTCTTCCGGCAAGCGCTGCAATTCTACCTCTTGCACTAAACTATAGGGGGCAATGGTAGAAACCGGCACCAGCCCAGACTCCGCGCCGCAAAAAGCATTATTAATTTGAAAAAAATCGCTGGTGGCAAAAATTTTATTGACGGTAATCAAGGGAGTGCCTACAATTTCTACCCCGCGAACTAAAGTTTCTGCTCCTGTTTCTGCATCTACCAGATAGACCGCTTCCGGGGTGCCGCGAAAAGCCTGATAACGGCCGCGGCCTGTAAAAGTATCTCCTGAACGAGTTTTCTTTATCAAAAAACCATACGGTTTTTTTTGTTTTCTACATTCCTCTATCAGCATTTTTTTAAGAGTTTCTAAAGGAAAAGCTAAGGTAGAGTTCACAACCAGATTAGACATTCTGCCGATCGGATCCCTGCCAAACTGAGCCCTGCCATGCCCATTGGAATGAAAAAAATCTTTAATAGGACGCCTAGACAAAAGATAATTTTTTAAAACCCCTTTTTCTACCAAAACTACTCTTTGCGCGCGGATCCCTTCATCGTCAAACTGATAAGCGCCATTCAGATCCTCTCCTTCTAACTCTATTAAAGTAGGGTCATCCTCCACCGAAAGAAAGGAAGGAATAATTTCTTTTCCAATCTGCCCTTTAAAAGTCTGGCCTTCATCCTCATCCCTCTGACGTTCTCCTTCCAGGCGATGGCCTAGGGCTTCATGGAAAAGAACCCCTGTAGATTCGCCGTCTAAAAGCGCAGGCGCAGTATAGGGGTCTGCAATTTTTGCAACCCTTAAATGCAGCAGATGATCCACTATTTCTTGAACCGTTTTCATTAAAATTTCTTGAGAAGGCCGCTTTTCTTTGGAACGAAAAGAAAAAGGGCGAGTGACTTCTAAAGTCATGCCGTCTTCTGTCATGGTTTTTGCCCAAATATAAATATGAAAAAAATTGCCTGCTCCCGGGTAAAGCAGTTTTGTGCCTTCAGAATTTAAAAGATAGTTTTTTCTGTGAACTTTTCTTAAAGTGATTCCACTATCTAATATTTCTTTAACCTTTTTAAATTCAGCGGAAATGTTCTTTAAAATTTCTTTGTATGATTCTAAAGGAAAATCATCCTCTGCCATTCTGACAACAGTTTGATGCGGTTTTTCTTTGCTAAAATCAGGCGGGTCTTCTTTTTGCACCTCTGAAATCTTTTTTCCCTGCTTTTCTAAATATACTTTTACAGCCTGCTTATAAGCCTGATCTGTCATTAACCAAAGAGCATGGCGCAAAGATTCCAGATTATCCTCTAAAGCAGCTCCCTCAAAAACACCCCGATAGCTTTCCCCAGTATTATCTTTTTCATAATTTCCGTAACGCAACTCCACATAAAAATAACGGGCATGTTGAGTTTGATCAAAAGTAATAGCTCCGTTTCTAGCATTGATCGTGGAATCTGTTGAATCTAAAAGCTGATAAGAAAGAAAGTAGGGGGTGGAAAAATTCTCTAATTTCAATTGTTTCATGGAACGCTTTAATTCCAAACTCATGGCTTCAAAAATAGGGTGTTCCCGCGGTTTTTGAGAAAAAACAAAGGAAGGAAAAAAATTAAATAAACAAAATAAAAAAAAATTTAAAAATATTGCGGGAAAATTACAATTTATTGTTTTCATAAATGTTTTAAAAAATTCTGAACTAACAATTAAATTAAATTCTTCTCTTTTAAATTCTCAATAATTTTTCTTGTGGCTTTAGATTTATTCAAAGTATAAAAATGAATCCCTTTAACTCCATTTAAGATCAGCTCTTCACACTGCTTTGAGGCAAACTCTACTCCCTTTTCTTCCACTGCCCCGCACTTTTCTTGAACTGCCTCTAAATCTTTTAAAAGAACTTCCGGTATCTTTGCCCCGCACATTTGGGTAAACTTTACGATCTGATGAAAATTAGTGATCGGCATAATGCCGGGAATAATGGGAACCACGACACCTCTTTTACGCATCTCTTTTTCAAAATTAAAAAAATCCGCATTATTAAAAAAAAGTTGTGTCACTATAAAATCCGCTCCAGCATTGACCTTTTTCTCTAAATAATCCCAATCTTTTGCTTTGCTGGGAGCTTCAATATGCCCTTCTGGATAGCCTGCAACAGCGATACAAAAATCATAAGATCCGTGAATAAACCCGGTTAATTCATGCGCATTTTTAAATCCATCTGGATGGGGCATAAAATTCTTTTCACCCTTAGGCGGATCCCCGCGCAAAGCAATAATGTTTTCAATGCCTCTATCCTTAATTTGATCCAAAACTTCTTTAATTTCATTTTTAGAATGGCCTACGCAGGTCAGATGGGCCATGGCTTCTATCCCGATTTCCTGTTTGATCTTGCTGACCATTTCTACTGTTTTTTCCCGGGTAGATCCACCTGCGCCATAAGTGACAGAGATATACCCTGGCCCAAGATTTTTTAAATCATAAACTGCCTTGTAAAGATCCTGAATCCCTTCCGAAGTTTTAGGAGGATAAAATTCACAAGAAAAAATCGTTTTTTTTTCTTTTAGAATCTCGTTTATTTTCATTCAAGGCTAAACTATTTCTGGAACAACAAAATTACAGGTTCCTGCAATCTGAAAAACAGCTTCCCGAAGGGCAGAAAGTTCCGGGACCAATTCGCCGTCCGTCATAACCCAGATCGGCGCATTTGTTTGCACTGTGATTTTTGTGGTATCAATTCTTAAGATGCTCTGATCAATCGGACTTTTTTCTAAAGGTCTGCCCCTTTTCCCAAAAAAAAGTTTTGCTAATAAGCGCACTTTGCTCATTTTTCTTACAAAGAAAAATTCCAGTCTTTCATCGTAAGGGTTAGATTCTTTAGAGAAGTGGAGCCCATCGCTAAAGTAAGGGGCATTGGCACAAATCATCATAAAAAATTCATCCTGCAAAAGCCCATTGTCCCACATGATTTTTGTGCGAATCGGCTTCATCTGATTGATATCTGCTATAGGGCCTTTTCTTCTTTTACCCGGATTACTCCTGCCAAAACCTGAATTATTTAAAAAATAATGACGGTTTACCTGAGCTACTTTCACGCATTTTATCTTATTTTTTTCCAAAGATTCTAAGGCAAAAAGAGCGTCTCCTTTAGGCAAGCCAAGAGTTTTTGCAAAATCATTGCAGGTTCCAAAAGGGATGATCCCTAAAGTAACCTGATCTAAAAATTGATTTCTTTGTAAAAAATTAACAGTCCTATTTAAAGTGCCATCCCCGCCTACAACTACGATTCTTTCAAATCCAGATTCTAAAATTTTTTTTAGGTGTTCTTCGCTAGAGACAGGATTTTTGCGATCTACAAAAAATAAAGCTTCATCCTCTGTAAAAATTCTCTTAATATTCCCTAAAACTTCAGGAACCACCTGTTTCCATTTTTGAGAAATATTACAAAGAAAAGCTGTTTTCACCAATGAACTTTGCATGCCCTATTCCCCAATTATTTTAATAATGATCCTTTTTTTTCTTTGGCCGTCAAATTCTCCGTAAAAAATCTGCTGCCAAGGACCAAAATCAAGTTTGCCTTCTGTTACAGGCGCCATCACCTGGTGATGCGCTAATAAAGATTTTAAATGAGCATCTCCATTGGTTTCTCCTGTGCGGTGGTGGTTATAATCTGGACCTTCTGGCGCAAGTTTTTCTAACCATTCTTCTATATCTTTAAGGAGTCCCTGCTCATCGTCATTGACCCAAACCCCTGCGGTAATATGCATGGCTGAAACTAGAATAAAACCTTCCTGAATGCCGGATTTTTTAAGCGCTGCTTCTACTTGCGGGGTAATATTTATAAACTCTCTGTGTTTTTTTGTCTGAACCCACAAATATTCTCTATAGGATTTCATTATTAAAGGATGGAATTATTAGAGGCGCTCAAATCTTTCAGTCGGCTTGTGGATGACGATGAAACTTCTAACTGAAAGATTCGGGCTAACGATAATTTGCAAATTGTAAGTCCAGCCCAAAATCTTTAGCTCTTAAAAAAGTAATGGCAGATTGCAGTTCATCTTTACTTTTTGAAGCGATGCGGACTTGCTCAGCTTGAATAGAAGGGGTTACTTTTAATTTCGTCTCCTTAATCGCCTTCACAATCTCTTTTGCTTTTTCTGTAGAGATTCCTTGTTTAATTTTAACAGACTGCTTTACAGTTCCTTTTTCTGCAGGCTCTACGCTTTGAAAGGATAAGGAACGCAACGAGACATTTCTTTTTATCAGCTTGTTTTGCAAAATATCCACAACGCTCTTCAATTTTCCCTCATCATCTGAATATAACATTAAAGAGGTTTCTTTCTTATCAAACTCTATCCGAGAAACAGAGCCTCTAAAATCAAACCGGGTTGAAATTTCTTTAGCAGCCTGATTAATTGCGTTTTCTACTTCTTGTAAATCTACTTTTGAAACCACGTCAAATGAAAATTCTTCAGCCATTTTTAAAACCCCTCACAAACTAATAAGTAAAGCCTTCCAACTTTTGAGAGCTATCCCATTGGCGCTTAAAAGCCTTTGCTATCCGATCTGGGAATAGATTATAACACATTTCATGGTAAGCCCGTCTTGCGCCAGAAGAGAATAACATAAGTGTGTGAACCTGTTGTTTTAAAATTTAATGCCCAACCTTACTATAGGGAAGCATGGCCTCTTGAGTATTATAAGATTATGGTTTATAATACTCATATGCCTTTCATCCATCGGTCCATCGAAAATGAAGTTTTAAGAGGGGCTCGCGCTTTCTCAGGACTGCTTCTAACTGGCCCTAGACGAGCAGGAAAAACCACATTACTGAAAAAATTATTTCCACAGGCAGAATATCACTTGCTAGAGGACCCCGATGTCATCCAACGTGTGAGAAGTGATCCGCGTTCTTTCCTGGATGAACTTAAACCCCCTGTGATTCTAGATGAAATGCAAAATGTTCCAGAGTTATTCAATTATATTAGAACCCGCATGGATTCCAAACTTTCAAAAAAAGGACAATGGTTGATGACTGGATCGCAGGAAGCTCCTTTAATGCGTGGCATCTCCGAATCCATGGCCGGGAGGATTGCGATTTTTTATCTTCTGCCATTCTCCTTAGCGGAATCAACCAAAGTTTCGATTTACAATGGCGGATTCCCTGAAGTTTTGTCCCATCCTTCCACACGTGAAATCTATTTTCGTTCTTACATTCAGACCTACTTGGAAAGGGATGTACGGGGAGTTACCGCAATCCGAGATCTATCCACCTTTCGTCGTTTTCTCTCTTTATTGGCCAGCCGTTCTGGGACTCTGCTAAATAAAGCGGAACTCGCTGCCCCTTTGGGACTATCCATCCCCACAATTACAGAATGGATGGGGATTCTTGAAATAACCTCTCAGATATTCATTATACCGCCCTTTTACGAAAATTTTGGGAAACGATTGATTAAGACACCCAAGGTGTATTTTGCAGATTCGGGACTGCTCTGTCATTTGCTTGGAATTAATTCAGAAAGAGATCTGTTTAAATCCATTTTTTTAGGGCCTGTTTTTGAAACTTTTGTAGCATCAGAAATCATTAAAATACAAATTAACTCTGGACATAGAAAAGAGTTGTATTACTTCCGTGATCAGCAGGGGTTAGAAGTTGATTTCCTTGTGCCTGGCGGAGCTGAAAAGATTATTTTTATAGAAGCCAAAGCTAGCCGAACACTAAGACCAGAAATGGCTGATGCTTTAATCCGTTTATCTAGGAATGCTGGAAAGTACCATGTGAAAGGAGCGCTTGTTCATCCAACGCTTAAAAAAGGGGAGTTGCCGCTTAAAGCTTTAAGATCAGGGATTTCTGCTGTGCCAATGAATCAGCTGGCCAGCTTCTTTAGTTCCAAATAATATTTTTTTGTAATGTTCTAAATATTAGGGTATCTCGGTATCTTTTCTACTGAAAATCCCCATGAATTTTTTACGCCGCCCTTTTTTTGTGATGCTTTAACCTTAAAAATAGGACGTCATTAAGAAGCTTTTTGTCTAGATCGGTTATGTTTTTTAGTTTTATTTTTTGGACAATTTCATCTTTTGAAAACTTTAATCCTAAAATTCCAATCGCCTCATCCATAAAAGACACGGAGGCAATCACAATATTTCCAAAATCTATTTCAATGGAATGCTGAGCATTCCATTGCCTCATAATGATGTCATTAATTTTCTTTCCATCATCCCTTGTGACAGTGTTCTTACCGCAAACGTCTTTTATTTTTATTGTCATTTTTGCACCCCGCTCCATTAAAAAATTTCTTTCCTAGGTTCTATAACATCTTTTCCAGGTCTAATTCTTATACTGACGATCGTTCCTCCAAAGTGGGCTGAATGTTTTTTGATTTCGATCTTATTGCGGTAAAAATTTACTTTAGCATCGCCGCTAATGATGGTCAACAATCCCCCTGTTCTTATTGTGTATTTTCTTACAAATGTTAGCCCAATCCCGCCTTTTTTATGCACGCGAGTGGTTACTCCCTCCTCAACGGCTTTCTTAATTGCATCGTCATGACGGGTAAATTTTCCATATTTCCCGGAACGGTTCAAGCTATCCAAAATTCCAATGCCTCCATCTGCAACGCACATTCTAATGTCCTGTTTATGCGGATACCACTGCGCGCAAACGTAACATCCGGTTTTGCTATGACTATGGTCAAACCCATTTGTCAGCAATTCATTGATATGAAGACGCATTTGAAACTTGTCTTCCTCGGAAATTTTAATGGAAGTGTCCATAAGATCCATCAAAGAATCGGTATATACTGGATTCAATGCCGTCAATCTTTTAAGTTCCAGACTTGTTGAGGCGTGCTTGGGCTTATCATCCAAAAAAAATATTTTGTCAAAGCCGATTTTACTTAGATATGCTTTAACCTTTTCTTTTTGAGGCGGAACATATTGAACTTTCTTCTTTTGCAAACAACACTTCTCAAGAGTTGTCGAAATTGAAACCAGTCCAAAAGGTTCGATAAAGTTTACGCTGGAAAAATCGAACGTGATGGGCCCCTCAAAACCAATGGCATCATGACAAAGCTGAGTGATTTGATTAGACCATGTAATTGTAAGAGAGGCAGGCATTTTTATTATTTTGGCATATGAGAACATTTTTTCACCGAAGAACAGCCATTAATAAATTTTTCACCGTAGATATTGTGTGAACACGGTGAATACTAGAAGAATAACACATTTTTCCATTGTGTTCAAGGTCACGGAATAATAATTTACGCCTGTTGGGCGATAAGGGCGATGGCGCGGCGGGTTCTCTTAAAATTCTCGTCTCCTATCTGCATAACGGGCAGAGCATTGAACATCTCATCAATAAAATGAATCGCGGCTTGATGCAGGTAAGAATTTTTAGGCAATTCCAGAAACATAGAGAGATTACCGATTAGTTTTCTTGGAATAATCAAATTAAATTTATCAAATGATTTAATATTTTTCCAATGGGATATCCTCTCGTCTAAGGCGCTCACAACTAAACGGTTCTCCTCAATCACTTCCGGCGCTGTTAAGAATGCAGCCGATATTTTTTCGCCAGCTTGATTCTCTATTTTTCTTTTCTGTTCATCAGACAGCTCTTGATCCAAAATAAATAGAAGCGATAGTTTTTTTCCTTCCTTCAATTTATCGGCAGCTGGTTTATATTGAGTTAGAGCAAGAAGAATATGTTTCACTGGATTTTCAGGATCTGCCACCACGATTTGGAGAGCGTTGTTATCAATTTCACTTTCTGAAAGAATTTGCTCCAAAGGCCTTGTGCTAAATCCGTTCAGTACCACCTGAGTTGCAAGAACGTTAGCCTGCTCCTTGGATAGTTTGTCGCCAAAACGTTTTCTAAACTCCTCTGCAAGCGCTTTTTTGAAGTCATCTTGATTTAATTGAGAAATTGCTTGTAAAACCACGTTACTCTGTATAAAGGGATCGCCCATGGTCCCGATTTTTCTATTTAAATCCTCTTTTAAAAGTTCCTTTAGACCATCTACCAGACTCGATCGTTTTATTTCTTTTCCTTTATAAAGATCAGCCATAAGAGTCACAATTTCGCTCACCACAGTTTCTGTTTTTGTTTTGGAGACCACAGGTTGTGGATTTAATAATTCTGGAGTAGGAGAAACAGTAACGGACGGTGTAGGAGATTTCATATCTTCAATAGTGATTCTCCCTTCTGCCGTCAACCCTGGTAACCCTAAAAAGATAAGGACTGGAGCAATCAAGATAAGAACATTATGCTTCCAATTTAAAAGATTTAATTTAGGGAAATTGAAACGATGCATATTTTTTAAATATGAAGCGTCCCAATTTACTCTAAAAATATTTGTGTCTGCCCCAAACAATGATGGCCAGTCCTTCGTAATATGGACGGTGGCGACAACGAAAGCCGCTAGGACTGGGCTGATATTCAACCCATGAATCGAAAACAGAAGATAGGGCGAGAACGCGATGAATTGCATTGTGATTTCCCAATGGGTTGGCATGGGGTACTCATCCCGATAAGCAACATAGCTTTCCATGGCAACATGAATCATTGTAAATAGAGTCAGGAAAAGGAACATCTGGGCAAACGACAAATGAATGCCCAGAACAATGAGCCCAGCGATTTCAATTGGCAATCCTACTCTCCCGATCAGGATGGATTGCGCTTTGCTGAATCCAGAGAGATCTGCAAGCCAAAGGAAAAAATTATTTGCTGGCGCAGTTACTTCACTCATAGGCGCAAAAGGAACTGTCTCAAGTACCCGAACTCCGGCATTGAAAGACAAATCTTCATACGCAATTACTTCTGCCTTATCCACTACAATGTCGCCAAAATAATCTTCTCCTTGATATTTAGCAATGATGTTTCTTAAATCAAGAAGCTCATCTTCTGAGAAAGCTTGAGCAAAATAAGCAGCAGTTATATGTGGTGGCCGAGGTTGCGGAAGGTCCCAGGCATTGCGACGATCGAGGATGGGGTCTGGTTCCACAGGGGAATTAATTTCAATGCCTTGATTCATCTCCCATGACTTGTAACGCTCAAGAATAGGGTCTGATGTTCCCTCTTTCAAATAGGGTTGTAGTTCCCAGAATATTCCAATCTCTGGATTCCAATTTACTCTGCCAACTTGCATCCGAGTCACAGGAGTTTCAATTTGGCGCGCTCGCGTACGAACAGTTGCAAAAGGTTCGGCTTCAGGATCAATGTCCTCTTTCCGGTTGTGCATGGCTAATTCTTTCTTTGTTTGCATTTCCTTATTATCCCATTGCAGTTCCAATCCTTGAGTGGTGAAATGAAGTTTATCTGGATCCACAAAATAGAGCTTGTTCCCAAACCTTTGTCTTAACTCATCTTGGAACGCAGCCATACGCGCTTGAGTTTCAGACTCTGGTAAAAAATAAACTTCTGTAATTCCAAAAGTTCCATTTGCCCTACGCTCATCAAAACTCTTAAGGGTTCCTTCCAAGGTTAAAAATGTTCTAGATCGTTGTAAATCTTCCTCTGAAATATGGGACACACCCTCAACTGATTGCCGAATCGTGTTATAAAAGGATTGGTAAGAATTTACAGGTTGTCCTAAGTCGGAAGGGGAGTTAGAGGGATTAGCTGGAGAAAATTCAGAGTCAGAAGCTGACTGCTGGCTCTTAATTTCTTCCAAAACTTTTTCAAACTGTTCAATGCTTTTTTGAATTCTTTTCGCGATCTGGTTTAGATCATCAAGAGACCTCTGTTCAATATCTAGTTCACGTAGAGAAACATCAAAGAAATATCCAAGGTCAAACTCTGTTACATTTGCATCTAAATATAAACCCTCCTTTTGAAAGTAATCTCTTCCTCCTTGACTTTCCAAAATCAGTAGGATTTCTCTATCTTTACTCAGGTTCCATATTGGTTTGTTTACGAAACCTAAATCTCCTGACATGAGGATGGTAACTAAATGTGCTAACTTTTCTGAAAGCCTAAAAATCTCCTCTGCGATAACACTCTTGGTATGTCCATGACCTTTCTTTACTATTGCTTTTAATTGATTCCAAAACCCTTGCACCCGTTTAACAAATCCTGCAACCAAAACTTCTTCTACCTGTAATTCCCCATCAATGAACTGCGCATTATCATTGGTAAGAAAATGATGCACTTGAAGCACAACCTCTTGATAATCTCCAATACTATTGAGCTCTGCTTGGTATAAAACTTCAAGCGCGTCTTCCAAAGATTGGTCATTAACGACTTTCCCTACCATGTTGGCTGATTTGGAGTTAGAAAAGCCCGGATAGACCGAACTCGTAGCTTGACATTCCAGCATAAACATAAAAGCTCGTATCTGGCTCTCTAAATCTTCATCTGGTTGGTGTAGAGCCATTTGGAATGCGTTACTTAAATTACTATCACGTGAACGAACTGTAGATTTCGCATACTGATCACCCATCTGCCTATAAACTTCTTTTTCTATTAAGTAATCTGCAATTAGGTTGCGTAATGAATGAAGGTAAGACGCTGCTTCATCATTTTCTGTATTCCAATCGAATGAGAAACCAGTCTCCTCCAGCCAAATGTGCAAAAATTCATGCAGCAATAAGCGGCGCTCTTCATCTTCTTCAGCTCCAACGATTGTAATTTTGTAATGACGATCTGAAATTCTAACTGTATTGCCATGATCCCTTCCAACAAAAGCGCTAAAATATCCTGGCACTGATACTACATCAATAGAAATGTTTGTCAAACCATAATGGTTCAATAAAAACTGAATTCGTTCTTCATTACTCTCCAATTTGCCATAGATTTCAGCAAAAGAATCTCCGCCAGTTCCGTGCATTGGAACCACTTTTGCAACTTTTGTCTGTTGACTGTAAGTATCCACAAATAATTTCAATTTGGTTCCTTCAGGTAGAGGTCCGAGTGAGATTAATATTGATTCTTTAACACTATCCTTTGTTACTGCAACTGGCATTGAAATAAACCCGCCGCTTTCATCCATTGGTTTTGCGAGATTAGAACCAAAAACGCAAGAAGCAGCAAACCGATATTGTTTTCCTAAAGGCATATTTAAGTCTTGATCTGAGGATAAAACAACTAGTTCACGAACATTTTGATCATCATAGAGATCTACGATCTTCTGAGCGATTTCATCAATATCTCCTGAAACAAGAATGAACTTTTCATGAATCTCTCTAGATTCTTCCAGAGGAGTGATTGGTTCGCCTTTTTCTAACCTAGTGACTTCAAAATCGGAATGATAAGGTTTCTCTGTTTTATGACGGCGTATGAGCAGACGGTCTTGAGAAATTTTAAGAATTACAGCATCTTTATCAACATAAAAAATAGGAAAGTTATTGCCAATTTTAAATTGTCTATAATTTGGATGATGTTGAGACAGATGTGGACCGTGAGATAGAATCAAATCCTCTTCCTTGAGATCGTTCCCAAAGTAAATAATTGTGGAACCACCATCTCTCAATCTATGCCCTCTGATTTTTTTTAAAGATTCAAATAAAGAATCTTCTACCTTTAATTTATGTTCGTAGTTTGAAAACAAACGACTGCTGTTATAATAGAGATCAAAAAGAACATCCGCAACTTCCCTTGCTTGCTCAAAAGTTGTGATTGGACTCCCATCCGCTGGCTCTATCTGATCTGCCAAAGAAAATTCTATTAACCTTGCTTCCGATCTATCAAGCGCTTCATCAGTTTGATTTAAATTTTCTTTAATCCCTTTTTGATGCGTTACGCCTTCCAAACCATAGCTTTTAATGAGCTCTCCTTCTCCATAAGAATGCGAGTTGTGCAGTAATTTTAATTCATGCACATGCATCCTTCCAAAAATTCTATTTCTATTTTGATCAAGCCATTTTCCCAATCCCTCTCTCTCATCTTCTGTTAGAGGTTGAAATGGGGTAAGGAGCGTGATGGTAATCCGGGGTTTAGCATTAGGATTCATCCTACGCAATAAATAAAGAGAAGAAGCGTTCCCATCTTTTTTTGGAAGAGGAAAAACTTGAGCCATGATCCGGCCGCTTGTTTTATCCACAGTCACCCCTTCCAGCCAAAGATCAAATGCACTCAAATCCGCTAATAGATTTTCTTCAAAATCATTCCTCTTCTCTTCAATAGTATCCTTAGGTACCCTCTCTTTTCGAGATCCTTCTAAAAGTAATGCAGTAAAATGAATAAGATGAGCAGGTGTAATATAAAATTTATTCGCAAATGATAATCTTGAAAAATCTTCTTGCAGTTCTAAGAGATGATTCATCATAAGGCTGTTAGGTTCTGGAAAAACATTAAGCCCTAAAGAATGGTTTGGAGTTGGATTTCCATGTACATCTACACATCTGTCTCTAACACTGGTTCCCCAATTCTCTGGTTGAGGAGTTGACAATGAATTTTCATCGTAGGGAAACCGTTTAGCATCCTCAAAATAGGGACCATATAATTCTTGTTTGAGTGTCTCCACGAATTTTCTTTCAGCAGGATCAAGATCAGATTTTGCATCTCCTTCAACTCTATCTTCTACTTGAGATAAATTTAAATTAACTCCTGCCGGCTCTATCTCTTGGGAAATGGGATGGGAGGTAAAATGGCTCCGAAACATTTCAATATAATGACCAGCAAAATTCGTGAGGAAATGGATACCAAGGGATTCTAAGGAGAGGGGATCAAGACCAAAAGCAAAACTTAAAAAAGATATGATTCCAGCTGCAAGCATGTTTGAAGGAGGCGGAGCCCTAGGAGAACTTTGAGTTTTGAAAAGAGCGTACTCTATTACATTGACCAGATTCCAGACCATATAGTCCAAGAGATGAATCCCAAGGAAAAGTCCCCATAAACCAGCATTCACTGAAACAAAATCTAAACCTAAAACTTGAAGAATTTGAGGCATGAATGGTTTTACAAAGTTCTGCAAAAGCCAGTTCTCTAAAACAAATACAATCCACAAATCATAAATGTTTGAAATGCGGGGCATCCACTCCTGAGGCAACAGTTTCTTTAAAATAGCCATCAAAGGAGCTTTAATAAAAAGAATCATTCCACCAGGGTTGAAGGCAGGGGAATTAAAAGCAACTGCCTCTTCTATCTCCACTCTTAAAAAATGATCAGCTTGTGCTTGCTTGATTTTTTCTGCAATAGAGACTACATCATCCCACAGGCTAAATTCTATTTTGTCCAAGGAACGATAGAACTCATCTATTTTTTCTGAAGATTTTCCCTCTATTTGAGCGATCCCTTCATCTACTTCTTCCATGAGTCTCAGCAGTCTGTGCGCCAAAAAAAGATGATCATCTAAAAGATCTTTAGGAATAATAATTTGAAACCGTTGTTCGCCGGTTTTTATCATTGTGGAGTCAATAAATAGCCCTTTGATTCTCCCTTCTTCGTTTCGCCATTGGTTCAAGACAGAGGAAACCAAGAATTGGAAGGTCACCGGACCTTTTTTTGATTGGACTTCAAGGATCAATCCAAATTTGTGAGTGGTGTCTGTTTCCACAATCGTAAAAGAACGTTCGGGATAAATTAACTTTTGCAAATAAACTAAATTGAATTGAATATCTTTGAGTTTTTTCACATCTGCAGTATGCCCTAAATATAAACGTCTTAAATAATGTAGCGCGGATAAGAAAAATGAACGATCCAAGGACTCTCCCCTTGGACTCCAATCCAAAATTTGTTCTAACCATTTTTTAAGCTGGCTCTCATCTAACTGATGGATAAACAAACGAAGCGCCTTGGTCATGTTGGTCATATATGGTCTCAAAATTAGATCAAAAAGCTGGTCAAGAAATTGCAGATCATCAGCCATTTTTCTAACAGCATCTGCATTAGGATGATCCCCATTCATTGTTCTCAATCTCTGCAGAGCAAAAAAGAAATTTCTCAAGGGATAAGTCAAAAACCATTCTCGGATCTCAGCTGTAGTTCTTCCGGCAAAACTATGCGCTGCCATAGGTTGACCAGGATGGTCTTTATTGGATGCAGCTCCCTCCCTTTGGACACGCTTTGCATACATGCCGGTACGGTCATAGAATGCTCTTTTTTTAGGATCAGAAAGCACTTGGTATGCCTCATACATGGAGATAAAAATTTCTCCTGCTTCAGGATCAGGATTGAGATCCGGATGCCATATTTTTGCCTGTTGTCTATAAGCAGTTTTAATTTCATCTCTTGTGGCGCTGGAACTAACTCCCAAACGCGCATAAAGAGTATCGGACTCTCTTTTTATGGAAGCGCCTGCAGTACCCACACCTCCCTTTGTTTCTTTTAAAGGCTCGCTCAATCCATAATGGCGATAAAGAGAATTCAGGAATTGGTCAACGCTTTCTGGGTTTTTTGGATCCAGAGAGCTAACATAATATCTAATGGAATGTTTTAAATCTTTATATATATCTTTAGCTAAATTGGGATTAATGCCAAAATATCGCAAAATCTCTTCAAAATCTCCAACCGAAATAGAATCCCAACCTATCTGGCTCATTTTTCCATTACTAATAACTAAAAAAGGAGGCAGGAAAACATTGTTATCTTTAGCTTTTTTCTCTCTCATGCTTTCCAAGAGGATTCTTACAGAAGAAATTATTTCATCAGCTCCATCTTCATCCTCTGCAAACTCATCTAACTTAGCCAGAAACCACTCTAAATAGCTTAAACCATCCTGCACCTTCTCACTACTTACAAATTTACTCAGGATATCTTTAGCTAATCGAGCTGCTTTGTACCCATCTTCTGAAAAGCTTGGCCTAAGATCCTTTTCCCAGAATTCATTATCTTCCAAAGCTAAAACCTTAAAGGGTTCTCCTTTTTTAATCTCCTCAATTTCTCGAGAGAGGATGCGATGCATCTCTCTTGCCAATTTCTGTCTCTCAATAGTCTTCCGATCAGCCTCGGCAGCCTCCCTCCTTTGGAACCTGCTCAAAGATAAAATTCCATGGATCACTAAAGCAAGAGCTTTTGGATAAGAGCTTAAGATTTCAGATAAATTGTTTTGAAATTCCTGACTATTTAAAGATGGATCATCTGCCATAAGCTCTGCTAAATCCTTTACAGCTTCCATAACTAAGAAAATATCCGGAAAGCGCATAAACCAAAAATAAATTTGTATGCGCTCCTTGTGGCTCTTTAATTTTTTTGTGTCCAATAGAATGGAAATAAGCTGAGTTAGATCAAAAGGAAAAGAAGCTTGACGACATCTTTCTACTAAGTCGTTAAATGTTATCTCTTCTGATTCAGAGCTTGATGATTCATCTGATTTTCCTCTCCCTGAATTATCTTGTTCAGGGATCGCGGATCCATCTGTATTTGAAGCCCGCGGATTATCTTGTTCAGGGATGGCCGATCCATCTGCATTTAAAGCCTGTGGATCAGCTTGTAGATCACCTTCTCCAGAACCATTTTTAAAGCGATCAATTCTTTCTGCTACTTCAGTTTCACTGAGTCCTGCCATACGTCCATAAATAGAATAAACATCTTTTCGCAGTTTCCCCAGAACATCCTGAAAGCTTTCTTCAGCCAGTTTCTTATAATTGGAGAAACCTGTCTCAAAACTTGGACCCGTTTCATCTTCAAAATCTTCTGTTAAATCCTCTAACAACTGAAGATGGTTTGTCCAATAATCAAACACCTTTTCTCTAACAGCCAGGAACAGGGATTGGGTGGAGTCCATCTGAGCAATCGCCTCTTGCTGATATTCAGCAACTAACTCTGGAAAAATTTCATAAATTCTTTGAACATTAAAATATTCTCCAATCTTCCTAAAAAAGCGATTCATATGATCATCTTGAACAGAATAGATCTGATTTCGAGAAATTCTCCATTGGTAGTGCATAATCTCTGCTGCTTTTTGAGTCTCAATCGCAATTTCACGTCTTGCCTCTTGCGGATGATGCGTCAATGACCCTAAAACAAGCGCCAAAGGTCCTAGATAACGCCTAAAACCCTCATCTTGTAAAGAGATAATAAACTGTGAACTTCCAGGCTGGCCTTGTCTGCCAGCTCTTCCTCTTAACTGATCATCTACTCGTCTTGCATCAAACCTCTGAGTTCCAATAACGTGTAGTCCTCCTAACTCCACAACACCGGGTCCTAATAGAATGTCCGTACCTCTTCCAGCTAAATTGGTTGCAATGGTAATAACACCTTTATAGCCAGCTCTTTGGATAATCGTTTCTTCAGGCTGGTTTTGAGTTCCATTGAGTAGTTGAGCTTCTATTCCACTTGCCTTTAAAATCTTGTGCAGTTCTTCAGATTCGCGTATGGTCATAACTCCAACCAGTACAGGTCTGCCCTGTTTATGATAGTGCTCGATCTCAGCAACAACTCGATCCCATTTCTCTTGTAAAGTTCTAGCCACATAGTCTTCCTGATCTATTCGTAAAGAAGGTTTATGGTTAGGAAGTCTCAATGACTGTAAACCATAAACTTCCAGCAGTTCCTTCTCATCCGTATCTGATCCAATGGTTCCTGTAATAGCAAAAATCTTCTCATAGAACTTAAAATAAAAAGGATGAGTAATGGAAGCTCCGGGCTTAAATTCTTCTCTTGGGGATATCCCTTCTTTAATCTGAACGAATTGGTGCAATCCGTGGTTCCAAACTGATCCCTCTTTTTTTCGTCCTGTGGCTTTATCTATAATAATGATATCCTCTTCCTCAACTTCTTTAGGACCAAAATGTGTCATCTTAAATTTTCTAACCCTCTCTACCACATAATCCACATCTCTTTGAATCCGCTCGGCTTGCAGAGCGGACCTTGCATATCTTTTTAACTGAACTAAAGAAAACTGAGCTTTTCCTCTCCCTTGATTTTTAACAAGCTGATCCATAAAATCTCGATATTTATCTTCACCTATAGGAGTAAGCTCTGTTCCATGAAAATCAGTCCCTTGGGTTAAACCTTTGAAAAATTGATAGATCGGCTGATAGTGCCATGTTGGCATGGCTCTGCCAAAACCACTGATCAGATGCGGATTCACAGCTTCATCCAAAAATAAACTGTCCACCTCATCTACAATCGCAGTAGCGAACTCCCGTTTTACTGTGACTCCGTTACTTTTTTTTGCTCGAATTGGGACCTGATCCACCTGCTCATAAAGATAAAGAAATTCAAAATTTGAGTTTGTTCCATAGACAATATCTGCTGAGAATGTGTCGGAATTGGACTCTTTTAATGATCTTCTCGAACCTTCTTGATCTTTAATATGATCTACTGTAAGCCCTAGAAAATCATACAAGCGTTTAAATTTAATAGCATCTCTTTTTGCTAAATAGCTATTCACTGTAAAAATATCTACTGGTTTTCCAGAAAGGGAGGAGAGTCCTGCAGTTAAAGCAATAATGAGAGATTTGCCTTCACCTGTTTTAACCTGCTCAGCTAAACCTCTTGGATTCATTTCACTATTTTCAAAGAAGAGCAAAACAGATGTGAGTTGAACATTATAGGCGCGCATTCCATAAAGCCTTTTAGAAATTTCCCTTAATATAGCCAAATATTCAAGCTTTAGTTCATCAAAAGAAAGCGCTTGATTTTCAACTAGAGATCTAATTTCAAAGGCTCGGGCTTTAAGTTCTTTTTGAGTTTTCTTAACAAGATCTTGTTCGTAAGCTAATACAATTTGCAATTTTTCTTGCAGGTCTGCTTTTTGACTGTTGTCCAACCCATCAATTCGGCTAATTGTTTCTTCTAAAGGAATTTCAGGAAACTTTTTATCTTCATAATCCAGACGCTTTTGCAGCGCGGATTCTAAAGATTGGGCAATCCCATGACTTTTAAGATTTCCTAGAGCTTGAGTAATTTCATCCCGTCCTTCTTCATAACTCATGGTTTCCGCAAAATAGGTTAAGCTCTCTATAAATGGGTTAATCAATTCTTGATCCGCGCCTTCTAACACGATCTCCAAACTTTCTAGCAAAGACTCTACCTCTGCCATGTTCATCCTTTGAACAAGAATGTTTAAATCCCTTACAAAAAGAATAGGATCAAGCTCTTTGTTCTCTTTCTTTAACATGCGTATCGCTATTCTGCATAAACGGTCCTTCAAATCATTAAAGGAGTCTTTAACTTTTTGTTGTTCCTCGTACTCTTTAGGAAACAATGGATTTAAAGCATTTGCTGTATGAATCCAGAGAGATTTGATCACTCGCAACGGAACAACTTTTCCAGAATCTGTTTTCAGAAACTTTGAGGCAAAGATCATTAAATTAAGGTGTGGTTCCTTTTTTTGCCAGTCAATGGAAAGTTCATTGCGATAATAATCCTGGTGGGGAACAATGGTTCGTATGGTTGGGACAAAATGCGGGTCTTGAGATATTCTTTGCTCAATCTCCTTTTCCATTTCTAAAAATTTTTCAATCCCTTTAAAAAAGAGCGCATCCATCCAGCGATATCCACGGCTATATAGAGCCTCCATATCTTCTGGCACATTTTCTTTTAGTTTATAGTTAATCACACCATGATAAGATACGGTTCTTAAATCTTCATTTGGGAATGAACTATGCGTTAAAATCAGCTCTACTAAAAAAAGAGGAATCTGATTTGCGCGTTCTATATCTGTAAAATCAACCTCTCTTTGCTTTATCTTTTCCAGCAAGGATTTAATTCTATCCAGATTAGTAATTGCGTTAGGATCTTCAGAAATAATTCTTAATAACAGTGTGAGATTTTTTGGGTCAGTAGAGGATAAAATCTCCTGAAACACAGTTAAACAGAGCTCGCCTTGGGTTCCAGATTTGTCCAGGAATTTATTCAATATACTTACAACCTCGCCTACTTTTCCAAGATGCCGAACATTCCTATTAAGTAAATCAAAAATTGCATTCAATTTTTCTAATGAACCTAAGATTGTTTTTAAATCTAAAGAGGACTTATTAGTAATCCTATGCAAGATATTCATTAGCTGGCTAGTCTCATTACCGCCATAGTACTCTGCTGTATCCTTTAAATTAGCTTTCCTTGCTAAGCGATTCAGTTGAACAATAATTTGAATTAAATCCTCTGCTTTAAATTGCCCAAAAAGCCCTCTTATAAAATGCCTTTCATCTTTGCCATACCGCCTTACAAACGTGGCAAGAAGTCCTGTTACAAAACGATCCTGCTTGTAGGAATTCAGAGCTCCAAATGTTTTTGACATGTCCAATTCCGAGCCCTGTGAGTAATCGTAGACCATGCTCGTAACATATAACAAATTTTCTCCAGCAAGATTAGCTCTAAATTCTGGCTCGATCTCGTCTTTGCTGAATGTCTCCGCTCCGACTTTTATCTCTTTTGTATCTTCCAGATTCTCCAGGAATTCAGACAATTTTCCTGGCAAGGTCAAAAAGCTTTTATTCGGAACCCAATCTCTAAAATCCAGCCATTCGCTTAAGCCAACGCGATAAATATCTTCTGGCCCGCCAACCATTCTATCCGAACCTTGCGGGCGATAACCTAATTTCCTGAACCTAGCATACCTTTCCAAAAATAGAGCAAAATAATAAATCGCTTCATTTTCATCGCCTTTTAAATGAACTGGTCCAAAACCTTTTTCTTGTTCACCCTGTAATCTTCCTTCAGAAACTACAGGAAGATAATTCAAAATAAATATACGTTTTGCATGGAAATCAAATCCTTCTAACATCTCCTGAATGAGTCTCTCTGCTGACCCGCCTTCTCTTGCAAAACTTAAGAAATTTAACCTAAAACTATAGTGCACAGCCAACTCAAAGAGAATCTGTTCTTTAAAAGGATCTGCATGGATGCGTTCAAACAGTCCGCGAGTTAAATAGATAAAACCATCTGGATCATGAAAAAATGGAACTAATTTTTCTCCTGACAAAAATCCATACTCTGGTATCTCCACAACTTTAAATCCGCGTAAACAGGGTTTAAAATATGATCTTTTTGAATACTGGTTCTTATTAAATAAGTTTGCCACAAAATCATTCGCTTCATTTACTAAATCCCTTTTCTCTAAAAGCTCATTAGCTTTATTCACTAAATCCTGATTCTCCAAGAGCGAGGCATCTTTTGTGAAAGTTTCTAAAAATGGCTGGGTATCCAACATTTTGTCCCTAGAAATTGGAACTTGCAATGGCTCATTTCCTCCTGCCATTGTAAATGCCATTGGTAATCCAGCTCCTTTTTCTACGGTAAATAATCCTTTAGATTTAAGGAGCAGAAATTGAAAGAGATCAGTCATAACTTTTTCACTATATGTTTTTCTATTGGATGGAAGATTAAGCCATACATCTACAAGATAAGGAAGGACAAATAGAAACGCCCAAAGTCCATAAATGATGGTAGGTGAAAAAGTAGAATTAAAAGGAAAAAAATTTGTAAGAGCTAAAAGCGCAAGAACAGGCACTACAGGCAAAAATCCACCTGCATAAAAAAGAGCGAGACGCCATCTTCTGACCTCATATTCCCATTCATTTTGAGGATTGGAATACCCTTTCACCCCAATGCCTGCAATAATAGTGGTTCGATACTTAATTCGATACTTAATTGGGAAAAAGGGAAGAGCAATGAATCCTGCCATCAAACCTGTGATCATATGCCCAACTTCATGGTTAATATTCCCAGGTAGAAGTAACCATAAACGCGGTTGATCCCAATTAAATCCCTTGTATCCTGCAAGCGAAGCAGCGCTTAAGGAAGAGTTTGTATCTTTATGCTCATCCCTATTATTTACCTTTGCAGCGCCAGCCAGACCCGCAATCATGTTTCCATACTCCACCAGTCCCTCTCCTACTTGATCTAATCTTAATTCTCTTGCTTTGCTCAAATAGTTAAATGATTTTTCTTTAAGAGCTTTTGCAATCGGAACAAAAATATTCTTCTTTACCCGCTGCGGTGTGGTATGATGGATGGAGCCATCCTTTTTATCAATCTCAAGATTAAATGTCACATCCCCGCTTGTTGTAGCTGCAATCCCATCCCCAATGTCCTTGGCATAGGCCCTTATATCTCCACTGACTGTTTTAACTAATCTATGAAATTTAATGTTCTCTTTTTCATCCGGGATCTCTATTTGAGAATCACTTGCTTCCTCCACACCAATAATATGAGTTGCAATGATCGGGGGTAAAGAGGAGGGGTAAGCTTCAGGCGGCAGGAACAGCTTCTCTCCATCAAACAACTTCTGAAGAGCTGTTTTCTCTTGAGTAAATACGCTTAAATAAGCAGCGCCATTGGCTGTGTCCACCTTTGCAATCTTAGGAGTATAAGTGATCACCGTTACATTGGATTTGTTAAGGATCTCTTCAATCCCTTCTGAATGAAATCCTCCGGTTACTAGAACTGCAACCTGGGACTTAGGGTTCAATACTCGATTCCCACTGGACATAGAGACAGTAAAGGAAGTGGAGAGAGTGGAAGATTTAGAAGATAAAAGATTTAACAAATTATTCGCTATTTTCTCATCACGAATAAAAGATTCTTGATAGAAATCCTCAAATGATCTTAAATCAAGAAGAAAGTTAGGAAGCTGAAACATTGGTGAATTTAGAGTTACGATTCTCTTATATTCATTCCACTCTTCTCTGGTTAAAGAGCAGCTCACCAGCTTCTCAATAAGATAAAGAATTTTTGATTGGGACACAATCTCCTTTTCTTCCTTTGACTTTACTAGAGAGTGATACGCCTTTTCTTCCAAAACCTTCACTTCCTCAAAGAGTTGTTCCGCGACGATTTCATCAGAGAGTAAAACATATTTTAGATAAGCATCCATTGCTGGGAACTTTTTAAAATCAATCCTGTTTTGCTCGCAAAATTTTTGTAAATAAACATAAAAATCAGCGTGCTTTATATTCCCCAGCCGATAAACCATGCTCACATTCAACAACTCTTGCATTTGAGCTTTGGAAAGAGATTGAATCAATTGTTCTAAGAGCGCTGCTCGTTCTTTTTCTACCTCTTTAAAATTAAGGGAAGATTCAATCTCCAGAGCTTTAAGGAACTTTCTAATTTGAGAATGATTGCTAATGACTTGATAGTCCATAGAAGAAATTGAAGTGACTGTTTTGATATATTCTCCCAAGCCTATTTTCTGATTTCGGTATAATTCCACTTTCTGATCAAACGCTTTTAACTTCTGGCTAAAGTGTTCAGATTTTTGCTCTTCCAGCTTTATCTTAAAAGAATGGATATGTTCTTTATATCGCTCTATCTTGGGATAAGATCGTTTATAAGCTTCTACATTGGCATCATAATGTTTGCGGTCATCCACCCCTATAAAGGATGGAATATCCTTCTTGACTCCTTCTATCTTGTCCTTAATAGAGTTGAGAGGTGGAGCCGAATGAATTTCCTCGAGAGTAGTTGAGTGTCCTGTCCTAAGCCTATCACGAGCCTGCTTAGATCGGAGTTGGGGGACGGAGTCAAAGGATGTAATTGAGGTGCCTGCCACTAGAGAATGTGAGGGGCTTGTGAAAGCTGTGTGAATCGCCCCAGAGATCTTGTTCTCTTTTAAGAGATAGTCCGCTACTTTCTGAACCGCGTCTTGATTCGGAAAATCGCGAAAACTGCTGAGATCAATCGGTCCAAAAGCTCCTTCAAGCGCAACCAAGTCTGGCTTGCCATGATCTATGAAATGCTGGATTGATTTCCCAATGTTCCTTTGAGCATCTTGATTTAAATGAGCATCTTGAATATAAATAACAATCGGGTCCCCAGTTTTCCAGGCAGAAGGAATCAAAACTTTTTTAAGAGTTGCATAACTTAATGGGTTGGATGTGACCCATTGGGGTAAAGGAACCTTAAGATTTGGAAGATGGGCTTTCTGATTTAAAAGAGGAGCAAGCGAAGAGTTCGAAGAATCAAAAAGATTTTGGGTAGAAGCAGTTGGAAAAATATTCTGTTCAATGGAGGGCAGTCGAGCCAAAAGGGTTTCATCTCTTTGTAACTCTTTTGCCGCGATTCTGCGATCCTGCCATAAATTGGCATGTACAAAAGGCGTGCTGATCGTAGTAAACAAAAAACTAACCGCAAGGATTTCCGCAGTGAGCTTAAGCCAGCTCCTATTTCTTTTTGCAATCCAAAAGCGAATCATTCCAAATTACCTTTAAATAACATATATCAAAAGTATACCCGTTACCTTTCAACAAGTCTTCAACTTTTTGTAACAATTTTGTAACAATTTTTTTGTGAACAAGGAGTGATGTTGGCGGTAAAGGCCGCAGTGTTCATTATGAGATTAATTGGAAAGATTAAGAGCAGCCTAACGAAATTTTATATTAAAAGACCATCCCATTGGCTTCCATCCACAGCGAAAATTTCGGGTGTGACTTTAAATTGGATCGGCGTACGGCATGCGATATAGGATTTGACGATTACATCCTTGCCATAAAAAGACTCAAGAGCATGCAAGCCTGCGCAGTCTTTAGCGCCTGGATGCTCAGAGAGTTTGCATTCGATGGCTGTTAACTTTCCACCACCTTCTTCTATGATTAAGTCTACTTCTTGTCCGTATGGAGTGCGCCAATACCACAAAGGTGGTTTTTTACCTTGGAAAGCATAATGACGTATCACCTGATTTGTGACAAATGATTCCCAGAGAGCCCCAGCCAAAGGAGAAGAAAAAACATCATTTCTAGATTTAAACCCCATCAGATAACAGGCTAACCCTGTATCTGCAAAAACAAGTTTCGGGGATTTCACCAACCGCTTTCCCCGATTGCGATGATAAGACTCGATCAGAAAAATTTGACCAGAGGCTACCAAAACCGAGAGCCATTTCTTGGCCGTGGCAGGGGAAATGCCTACATCGCGCGCAAGGTCTGAATAAGAAAGAACTTGAGAAGTGCGAAGAGCAGCCGCACGCAATAAGCGATTAAAATCTCCAAGGTCACCAACATTAAGAATATTTCTTACATCCCGCTCCAGATAAGTTGCTACATAAGCCGAGTACCAAAACTCTCTTTCTATTTTTCCTGCATGAAGTTCAGGAAATCCTCCAAGGAACAGAAAGTCCTCCAACTTTCCATGTCGCAGGCTTTGTATTCTTTCAGACCATGAAAGAGAAGAGAGGTTAAGAATTCCACAACGGCCAGCTAAACTCTCAGAAACACCCTGCATCATTGGAAAGATTTGAGAACCAGTAAGTAAATAACGTCCCGGCTGGCGGCGTTGATCTATTTTTACTTTAAGTGTTCGAAAAAGTGTGGGAGCATACTGAACTTCATCTAGGATAACTGGTTCCTTAAAACTGCTTAGGAAAGCCTCAGGAGTTGTATTGGCTGCCGCTGCTACGGAGCGGTCATCTAATGTCACATAAGAAGCGTGTGGATAAAGTGTTTGAAGGAGAGCTGTCTTGCCTGATTGGCGCGGTCCTATTACAAGCACCGCTGTAAATTGATGGAATAGTCTCTGTAGTGTAGATTCCGACTTCCTTGTAATCCACATATTGATATTATGTAATATGAATTCAAAAAAGTCAATATAAAATTATAAGAATCTCTAGGCTTGGAATTTGATGAGATTAATGCGTTTAATATCTTCAGCTACGCCTTTTTCAATCTTCTGAACCAGACCGCCTGCTAAGAACACCAAGAGTTTAACAATTCCCTCTTCTAAACCGTTTAAGTCCCAGTGATCTTTATTCAAAGCAAAAATAGTGATTTTCTGAACTATTTTAGGCAGGCTATTTTTCAAGGCAAGCGCATTAATTCTCCCTTTCATTTTCCCTTGTTTATTCACTAAACCATTTTCTTCTGTAACAGATTTAAGAATAATTTTCCCTGTTTTTAATGCGTTCTTTAATGGTTCAATATCCTCTGGTTTAAGCCCAGCATTTTTGGCAAGTTTTTCTAATGCGGCTTCAATCTCAAGATGCTGAATATCCAATCCAAAAACAGTAATCACAACTGGTTTATCTTTCCCAAACCTGTCTGAGTCAGATTTCATCTGTTCAGCAATAGCTCTTAATTTATCAAAAGCAGAACTCTCTTGAGCTCTGAATTTATCGCCTGTAACCATATTAGCAGAAACTTCCAGAATATTTGCTCTGCCCCATTCCAATTCCAATGGTTTATCAGAAAACTCTAATATGGAAAGTTCTCCCATACGTTGGTTATAAGATTCAAAAGCATTTCTTAAAGACTCCTCTACTTCTGCTTTCTGATCTTTTCTGAAAGTACAAGTCAAGGATGATGTCTTGGAAAAGACAATTCCGTGCCGTTTTGCCTTTGAGCTTTTAACTCATTCTTTTCTACGTCCT
>JACPBF010000021.1 GCA_016180425.1 Elusimicrobiota bacterium | reverse complement strand
TTAGTTTGTCTTTTAAATCCGGGATAGGGGTTCTGTTTAAAGATTCCATATCCTCTAATATGGAAGGAGCGATCCTGCTCATCTCCTGATTTGCAATCTTTAGTTCTCGCTGTTTAATCTGAAAATTAAATACCTTTTCCGCAAGAATAGGCTGGTTCAGATGGAGCAGAAGATTTGACGCGATCCTGTTGAAAGCCGCTGCGGGATTTAGTGTCTGCGCCAATAGTACAGCAGAGATCAGGATGGCTTTTATATTGGGAATCCAATTCATTGGATTAATCCATTCTTTTGTCTGGGCACTCGTACCAACGCTTGTAACAGCAGTTTTACCAGCGCTAACGCCTGTAAATGCGCCCTTACCTGTGGGTGTGTCAGCAGAGCTTGAGTCGCCATCTCTTTTTTCTTTATCTCTTCTAAATGATTGGAGTGAAACGATTTTAGAGCCTTGGGTTTTTTTGACTACCGCGATCTGCCTCTCTGGTGGAGAGGGTAGAATGCTAATCTTATTTTCTGGAGTCATCTGTGTTGGAGGTGTGACTGGTGTTACTAGCGGCGGTAAAGTTCCAGTAATGCTTAGCCTATACTCTTGAGGCGCAAACCAGTTAAAAACTCCATGCAGTCCCCCAGCGAATAAATAGGTGAGTAAGTCCTGTACAATCTTTGATGAAATATCTAAACCAAAAGGATGAATTATGTTCTGAATGAATGGCAAAGCATGAGGTAAGAGATACGGGGTGAGGAAGGATGATAAAAGAATTGCGATAGAGGCGATCACCATAGTTGCGACAAATCTAACCATGAACTGTTTGTAGGTTTGGATTCCTATAAGAGGGGCAGACACTTTTATACCAGTATCTGTTTGAGGACTGTTCCATCCCTTTAAACCAACTCCAGTTGTAGGAGCAGTTTGTGTTGTGTTAAGTGGCGGAGCTCGTGTTTCTTGAGGGATTAATTCTTTACCTTGAGAGATCATATCTCCTTCTTGAGGTTGAGGGATTCCATGCAACAGAGCAAAGAGAAACGCTCCCACAGGCACGGAAATCCAGATTAACAGTCCTACAGGAACAGCAGAAACCCAGATCCCTAAGAGAGATGCTAAAGCTAAAGAAAATCCTGGCAATCCCCACAACTCTAAAATAGGAATTACTGTTGAAACAAATAAACGATTATTCAATAAGGTCTGACTAAATATCTTTTTCCAAATAGGCAGTACCAGTGGGAGTATGGAGCGAGCAGTAACGCCAGCTGTTTCCATTGCTTTTTGAGTAAGAGTACGCGGTTCTTGAATAAAAACAATAGTTTCGTCTCCATACTTAAATCTCATAACCTCTTTTGCAGAGTTATTCATTCCAATGGTTTGACCTGCGCCCACACTCACGCCCCCACTTACTCTTGCACCTGCGCGCACATCTGCATCTCCATTCCCATCCCCACTCACTCCCGTACCTGCGTTTGTCCCCGCACCCACCCCTCCCGCTCCTGCGCTTGTACCTGTACCCACCGCACCTGCACCACCCTCTTCTTTAGCAAATTGAGATACAGTCAGTGTACGAGTTTTAGATTCACCATTAATAGGTCCTGTAATATCTAAAGTAATTCTTAGATTGTTAATGGTCCCATTATGATCTCTACTCTCTTCAATCTCTCTTATTTGTATTTTATGGATCGTATGGAATTGGTTCTCATCCTGAATCCAATTTAAGATAGTTTTGGTATATTCTTTTCTTAACTCTTTGCTTATGTTTGTGTGTAATTTAAGATTCTTTAATACATACCTCGCGACCGCCAATGTGGAGAACTCTCCTTCCAGAGCTGGCAGAACAAATGGGACTTCTTCTCCTAGAGGTTCAGTCGTAGTTCCAATGGGAGATTTAAGTGTGATCCGTTCACCTACAAAGAGTTTTTCTAATGGAGTTTTATCTCTGCGGAATAGGTTCAAATAATCCGCGCCTGACCCTTCCACAATCCCAAGTTTTGGAGAAAAGACCGCATACGCTATTTTCTTTTGTTTGAGCAGTTCTGTAACACCTGTAGTATGGAACCCGCCTGCTACTAGAACTGCAATGGATGGCTGGCGAATAGAGGAATTTGAAGAACTAGAAGTTTGGTTATAAACTTTCTTTAAAAGGTTATTGACCAGAGCAGAGTTCCTAGACATGGCTGCTTCATTGAATCTCTCAAAAGATTCAAGAACTTCAAATTTAAAGGTTAGATCACTGATAGTAGAAACTGATTCTTTGTTCTCTCTGATCTGTTCACTTTCGATTTTGCTATCTCTAATCTCTTTCTTATCTAAAAGGTTAGTTGTCTTTATTTTGATCTTTCCCCTGTTTGGCAGGTTAGCTCTGTTAGATATAATCTCTCTAAGCTCTGCGATCCTGACTCCTATCTTTTTAATCTCATCCTTTCTCTTTGCGTATTGTTCCCACTCTTCTGGACTTAACTTAAACTCAACCATTTTTTCTATTACACCTACGTCTTGGGATAAATCAATAAATGCTTTTTCGTTTGGTGTAGAGATCAGGCTCTTGACCCTTTTTTGTTCTAATTCACCCATCTCTCTAAATAAATCTGCACTCTTAATCTTGTCTGAGATCAATACATAACGAACATATTTGTCCATTTCTGGCCATTGGCTTAAGCCAATTCCATAAGCTTTACAGAGTTCTAACAAGTAGTGATAAAACAGTCCATAACTGATATTCCCCAGTCTATAAGATAAGCTGGCAGAGACCAGATTGGTTAGCTCTGATTTAGATAACTTTTCTGTTAATGCGTTAGTCAGATATCTTCTTTCTGTTTCAACTTTATCAAAGTCCAGAGTTTCTTCTAAAACCAGAGCATTCATATAGTTGCGAATCATGGGCGAGTTTGATGGAATTCCAGGTTCAGTTAAATGTTTTAAATAACTGCTTAAACTGAGTGTGCCTTGATAGTATTGACTAATATTAGAATCTAGTTTTTGTAGTTCTGGATTTAAGATGTTTGGTTTTAGATGGTTCATTACAGACTTTAATTGAAAGAGCGATTGTTTCGCCTGTTTCTCTATTAAAACAGAATCTTTAAAAGCTCGCACATGCTGGGAATATAGGTTTCTATCTTCTATACCCCAGAATAAGAGCGGATGACCCGCTAAAGATAAGGATGAAGATATGGGAGTTTGTGGAGATGGGTTAGACTGGGGAGATTCTCTATTGCCTGCTAAGGATGAATATCTGAGACTTTGGGGAGATGTGGTATGTCTGGGAGTTTGTGGAGATAGGTTAGAATCTGTAAGATTCAATGTCATTCCCACAAACTCTACACCAGAAATTAAAGATTCTTTGAGTAAATGATCTGCAACTTCTTTTACAATCTGTTTGTCTGGAAACGAGCGATAGGGAGTAAAATTAAAGGATCCCTCTGCTCCTTCTAATCCCACTACGATCTTAGATTTGGAGGATGAATGAACTCTCTTCATGATATGGATCACCATGAAATCATTCATCTTCCAATTAGGAGGCAGATAAAGATCTTCTAAATTCGCAAACTGAACAGGCACAGATTGAAACCAAGTAGGAAGCGACTTAACTAACCGAGAAATCTTCATTTCTTTATCATCTGAGTCAATAGAGTAGTCGCTGGCGCTTGGCGCAAAGGGCTCTACTCTAAAAATGGAGTTCTTTAAAATGTTAAGATTTAAAGCTGGAAGTTGTGAAATAAAACTATCTTCTTGTTTGGGTGGAACTACTCTGGCTGGTGTTACGACTGCTGAGGATTCTCCAACGTTCTCTTCTCCTTGATCTTGATTCCTTAACTTCTTTACAGCAGCTTTTCTCTCTTCCCACAATTTTGCGTACTTCTTCTCTCTTTGACTTTGAGCCAAAGGCTCGATCACTCCATATCCCACCTGAACATAAAAAAAGACTATAGCCATACCTAATGACGTATGACGCAGCCAGGACGGATTATTATTAAATTGGTTAGTTTTCATAACGTTCGGCGGCCCGGCTGGCATGCTCACCAAACATCTGGCGAGTTAAGTCCCGTGGCTTTGCGCACGCACTCTAACTTTCATTAGAGGTTGCCTTTATCGGGTTATGTGATCTCTGCCCATATTTCTCCTAAAACTCTAAAAACTAAGAGAAAACTTTTAGGTTAGGCGGAGTGATTCTGACCCTTTGACCTTAAAAGAACGCGCGTAAGAATGTTAAATTCTTACGCGTTCAATCATACCGTAACTTTAACAGGAGAAGTAGGAAGAGTCAAGGGGGGTAAAAAAGTGTTGCATCTTTGTTACAAAAAGTTGAAAAAAAGTTTTATGTAAGAAAATCAGAAATCATGACTCATTTGGGTTAGTTCCAAAGAGAGGTTTGGGTGATTCGGATGGTTTCATCGCGGCTGCGACCTAAAGAGACAAAAGAGATTTTTGCTCCGGAAATTTTTTCTAAAAATTGAACATATTTTTGCGCTGGAAGAGGCAGATCTTTAAAGCGCCGAACAGATTTTCCAATTTCGCCAAAACCATTTAAAGTTTTGTAAATAGGCTTAGATTCCTGCAATACTTTTCTTGAATTGGGAAAATGTTTTAGGATTCGCCCATGGTGTTCATAGGCGATGCAAACTTTTAAAGGGTTAATTCCTTGAAGCACATCTAGTTTGGTTAAGGCTAACTTTTCTATGCCATTGACGTTTACGGATCTTTGAACCACTAAAGCGTCAAACCAGCCGCAGCGGCGAGGCCTGCCTGTGGTAGCGCCAAATTCTTTTCCCACCTCTCTTAATTTTTTTCCTACTTCATCATCTAATTCTGTAGGAAAAGGTCCTTCCCCAACTCTGGTGGTATAGGCTTTTACAATGCCTAGCACAGAGCCAATTTTGTTTGGACCAATGCCGCAGTCTGAGCCTACTGCTCCGGCAATAGGGTTAGAGGAGGTTACGTAAGGGTAGGTTCCAAAATCAATATCCAGCATTGTGCCTTGAGCGCTTTCAAAAATTATTTTTTTCCCTTTTTTTAAAGCCAAATTAAGAGATAAAGAACTATCGCACGCGAATTTTTTTAAAAAAGGTCTTAAAGAGCTAGCCTGGGTAAGAATTTGATTTTTAAGCTCTTCAATCTGAGAGGGGCTCCCTAAATATTCTTTTTTTAATTTTAAATTTTGTTCCAGGAGTTCTTTAAAAGTATCTTCTTCTAAATAATCGCTTAAACGGATCCCTACCCGCTCCACTTTATCTGCGTAGGCAGGGCCAATGCCTTTACGCGTGGTTCCAATTTTAGTTTCTCCTTTTTTTGATTCTTCTTTAGCCACATCTAAAATTTTGTGATAAGGTAAAATAAGGTGCGCAAGCTCTGAGATGAACAGCCTTCCTTCAACTTTAATTTTTCTTTCTTCAAGCAGCTTTACTTCTTCCTGGAGCGCAAGCGGATCTACCACCACCCCATTAGCAATAACGCAGATTTTTTTAGGGATTAGAATCCCCGCTGGAATTAGATGCAGCACAAACAGTTTATCGTCAAAAACAACCGTGTGCCCCGCGTTAGGCCCTCCTTGGTAACGGACAATCATGTCCGCTTCTTTTCCTAGGAGATGGACAATTTTTCCTTTGCCTTCATCTCCCCACTGAGTTCCAACCACAACAATGCTTGGCATATTATAGGATCCTTTGATATTGATTAAGATTGAGCGTCCAGACAGGCACGCCGCAGAATCTATCCCCCTCTGGGCAGAAAGGTTTCCGACTAGCATATTTCCTTAATGCGCAGGGCGCAAAAAGATATTTTCCAATATTTGGAAAAATTTCTTGAACCTGCGTGGTTTCTTCTAAACAGTTTTTCCAAATCTCTTCTTGGGCAGTGTAACAGAGCCGATGCGTCCATTTATGGTGAAAATCAATTAAACTGCCAGACTCTTCAAAGCGGATAGGGAAAGCATTGGGCAGGAGATAAAGCAGATGAGCGATTTCTAATTTTTGGTTTAAAAGACGATTCATCTGGCTCCAAAGCTCTTTCATGGTTTGTGTATAAAATTCATAAGCTTCTTGATTCATTTTGATCAGTTGTGGAATGATGTAGTCTGGAAGAGAAGAAAAATGTTTGGAGAGTATGGGCCTTGATCCGGGCACAGTGCGATGCCTTTGGTCTTGGGAATCCGCGGTATGAGAGATTTTTTTTCTAAAAGTAAAATGGGGATGGATCATGGCGCGGCTTAATTTTGCCTGGTAGTTTAAATTTAAAGTTTCCGCAAGATAACGATTTTTACCTGGGTTCAGCGCCATGCCGATCGCTTTAGAATCTTCTAAATTTTTGGCTGTTTGGCCAAGAATCGTCCTAACCGCATGAGCCATGGTTTTTTCAGCATTCACTTTGTAATCCAGGAGTTTGGAGCTGTAAGATCCTAAAGAATCGTCAAACTCTTTTTTAAAATCTTCCGCTTCCAGAGTTGGGAGATCATTTTGGTCAAGAAAATATTGGTATTCCGGCGTTTCTTCTAAAGCCATGGGGTCTTCCGCGTTTTTAAAAAACTCAGGATCCCATTTTTTTACCTCTTCCGTCATTTTAAAAACAACAATTTTTTGTTCTAAAGGCGCGTCAAAAATTTGGCAGAGCCTTAAATAGCGCAGAAGAGTTAAAGCAGAAATGGTGTGATAAAGATGCGCGTGCGTGGCTAAAGGCAAAACATAACGCGCAATTTCCTGGGTTTTTTTCTTAATCGCAGACTGCCATTTTTTTTCTGACAAACTTCTGTTTGGAAATATTTTTAGATATTCTTTTTCTACTGTGGGTTTAAGCAGAACTTGCAGTTTTTCATACGCAGCCATGCTGATCTGGATGGTTTTCAAATACTCTTCTTTTTCTTCTTCATTCATGGGAGGCAGGGCAAAGTTAGAAGGCGCTACTGCCACATAGCGCTGGCTTACCTGCTCGCTATTGTAAAATGGATGGCTGTGGAGAAAACTCCAAATCAGCTGACGGCTCACCCGCTCAATTACAAATTGAAACGTGGCGTGCTGTAAAGTGGTGTGGTGGCCGGCTAGGTAAGTGCTTTTTGCAATCGCATCCCTGCGAATCCTAGCGGATTCATCTTTACTCACATCTTCTGGATAAATGACTTTAGAGGAGTAGCAGGTTTTGGCAGTAGCTACGGAATTATCATAAGGAACTTGAAAAGCATTGATCAAAAGAACTCTGGGTTCAGGGAAAAATTGGCGAGAAAGTTTTTCTAGCTCGCTTAAATTTTCTAGATTTATTTTCATTGGAAATTTATTTTTATTTTTTAAGACGAGAGTTTATTATACCTATTTCTTTGCAGGAAAACAAAGATCATTTTGAATCGTGATTGGTTGTAAGAATCTTCAATTAATTTCTTGAATCCAATCCCTGTTAAACAAAATTTTTTCTATTCTTAAGAGGGAAAATCAAACCTTGACAACTCTACATATAGATGTTAAAATCCAATTAACACAATCTGTGGTAGTAAAAAAGTTCTTTTTCATTCCAGTCTAACATTCTTCATGTTCATTAAAGTTGCAAACTGTTGTTTTTAAAAAATTGATCTTATAGCTGCCAAAGAAATGAGGCAGCGCCTATAGGTAGAGGTCATGCTATTAGAAAGTTCAATATATTGATATGAGATGCCCTTTTTGTCGTCATTCGAATGATTCAGTTTTAGATTCAAGACCCCTTGAATCCGCAAGCGTCATTCGGCGCAGAAGAATCTGCAAAAATTGTCATAAGCGTTTTACCACTTACGAGCGGTTGGAAGAAATGCCTTTAATGGTTGTAAAATCAGATCAGCGCCGGGAACCTTATGACAGAGCTAAATTGCGCCAAGGGATTTTGCGCGCTTGTGAAAAAAGGCCGATTTCTATGGACACGATAGACCTGGTTGTGGCGGAAGTGGAGTATGAGTTAAAGGATTATGTGATGGAAATTTCCTCCAAAGTGATTGGAGAAAAGGTGATGGAAAAATTGCATGCGATTGATCAGGTCGCTTATGTAAGATTTGCTTCTGTTTATAGGAATTTTTCCGATGTCAATTCTTTTTTAGAAGAGATTGATAAACTAAAAAATAGAAAGGAGAAAAACGCTGTTTCCAAAGTTGTGTCATCAAAAATTTCAAAATTAAAGATTGCCAATTAATTTCAAGGAGGAAAAAACGCTTATGAATCCACCCTTAGAAGGCAGGGTAAATTCTAGTAACAGTTCAGAGGAAGTGAGTCCATCAGTTCCCAATCTCCCATTAGAAGAAGAAGTGGCTTTAACCCCTGCTCCGTTAACTCAAGAAACCAAAGAATTTTTTAATGATGACATTTTAAGGTGCAGAGTTTTTTTAGATAAATACGCGCTGCGCGATAGAAGCGGCCGGGTAGTAGAAAAAACACCGGTAGAGATGTGGCAAAGAGTGGCGAAAGAGCTGGCGAGCGTAGAAGAGAATGAAGCGTTAAGAAATGAATGGCAAGAAAAATTTTATTGGCTTTTATCAGATTTTAGATTTATTCCAGGAGGAAGGATTCTTTTTGGAGCTGGCAACCCAAGAAACGTTACCTTATTAAATTGTTATGTGATCCCTGTAAAAGAGGATCGGCTGGAAGCTATTTTTGATTGGATGAAAGAAGCGGCTAGAACCTATTCCTATGGCGGTGGAGTGGGAACTGACATTTCTATTTTGCGTCCAAAAGGCGCTCGGGTCAATAACGCGGCATTGACTAGCACAGGTTCAGTTTCTTTTATGGATCTATTTTCTTTGACCACAGGCACCATCGGCCAATCTGGCAGAAGAGGCGCTTTAATGATTACCACTCGCGATTCTCATCCAGACATTCTGGACTTTGTGCGGGTGAAAAGAGATTTAAGAACCGTGCGTTTTGCCAATATTTCTGTAAGGGTATCAGATGCTTTAATGAAAGCGGTTGAAAAAGATGGAGATTTTGAGCTTTATTTTGAAAATGAAAAAGTCAGGGTGACTCGCAAAGTTCGGGCTCGGGAAGTGTGGAAAGAGCTGGTTAAAGGCGCAAGAGACTGGGCAGAGCCTGGAGTGCTTTTTTGGGATTCCATTAAAAAAGAATCTACCTCAGAATATAATGGCATGGAGGTCATTTCCACTAATCCTTGTGTAACTGGCGATACAAGAATTCACACTGAGCATGGATTGGTTCAAGTCAAAGAGCTTTACACCGAAGAAAAACCATTGACAGTAACTATAGATAAAAGAACAGACGGCAAGTCTGACCTTTATGGCGTAACTACAACAACCAGCACCCCTATCTTTAAAACCTCGGATAAAGCAAAAGTGTATAAAGTGGAAACAGATGCGGGTTATGAAATTAAGGCAACAGATTGGCATGAGTTTTATGTGGCTAAACCCTATCATGTCTCTTATGAAGATGGGAAAAAAAGAAACATTACAAAATTTAACATAGAAAAGAAAAAATTAAAAGAGATCAAGCAAGGAGAAATTCTTTTGATTCAATCTGGCGAAGGACAGTTTGGACAAACAGGCTATTACGAGCTTGGTTTGGTTTCCGGGCTAATTGCTGGGGACGGAACTTTTGGCGATAAAAAAGCTCTGATTGAATTATGGAATGAGAACCAGGAAGTTATTGAGGAAGTGCATAGGGCTGCTGAAAGCGTGATCAGCACAGATTATGCTCGTTTAGATAGAGCTCCGGAATGGATTTCAAGAAACAGTTCCCTTGCAATTCAAGAAATCTCAGAACTTAAAAAAATAAGAATTGGATCAGTCAGATTAGCCAGAATTTTTAAAGAGCTATATTCTTTTTCCAAGGAATCCAAATTAAAAGTGCCTGAGTTAGTATGGCAAGGAACTAAAGATTGCGTGCGCGGCTATTTGCAGGGCCTCTTTAGCGCGGATGGCAGTGTCTGGACTCGCAAGAGGAAAAAGGATGAAATTGCCCTTTCTCTTACTTCCATTAATCTTCGTTTTTTAAAAGAGATTCAGGTTTTACTTTCCAATTTTGGAATCTTTTGTCATATTTATGAAGAAAAGAGAAATCAAAAATCAAAATTTTTCTACACAACCCGAGCAGGAGAAAAACGGGAATACGATTCCAGTCAATGTTATAGTTTAAGGCTGCATGGCGAGAATGTGGTTTATTTTATGCAAAAGATTGGATTCTTGCAAAAAGAAAAAAGTGAGAAGTTTCAACAATGGTTTAAGGAAAGAAAATTTAGTTTCTCTAGAAAAAAAGAGAGATTTTTAGCAAAAGTGAGAGCGATTACTTACGCGGGGGAGGAAGCGGTTTATGATGCAACGCAATTTTATAACCATTCCTTAATTTTTAATGGGATTGTCACTGGCAATTGCGGTGAGATACCCCTTGAGGGGTATGGGGATTGCTGCTTAGGCAATATTAATCTTTCTAAGTTTGTGGAAGAAGAATTTACGGAAAACTCCAGAGTGAATTGGACCGCTTTAGAAAAAGCGGCTCGTTATGGCGTAAGATTTTTAGACAATGTTTTAGATTACAACGCGGATAAACATCCTTTAAAAGCTCAAACTGAAGCCTCAGTTTCTTCTCGCAGAATTGGTCTTGGTTTTACTGGGTTAGGCGACATGCTTTGCCAAATGCGGTTAAAGTACGATACAGATCAAGCGATTAGTTTTGTGGATGGTCTTTTTGAGCGGATCAAAAATTTCGCCTATGATGAAAGCGTGAATATTGGATTGGAAAAAGGGGTTTTTAAACTTTATGATTCAGAGCAGCATTTAAAGTCTCCATTTATTCAAAGGCTTGATTCAAATGTGTTAAAAAGAGTGGAGGCTCATGGATTAAGAAATGTGGCTGTGCTTACAGTGCCGCCAGTGGGTTCCGGAGCAGCTTTGGCAGGCACGACCAGCGGGGTTGAGCCTATCTTTGATCTTTCTTATGTAAGGCGTTCAGAGTCTTTAAGTCAGGAATTTTTTAAAGTCTATCATCCTTTGGTGGACATCTACATGAAAAGATTTAATTTAAAAGATGATTCTCAACTGCCGGAATTTTTTGTTACAGCTCACCATATCGCTCCAGAAAAAAGAGTCTATATGCAGGCAACTATTCAAAAGCATATTGACCATTCCATTTCATCCACAGTGAACATCCATCGCGATTCTACCGAGGAGGATGTAGAAAAAATCTATTTCCTTGCTTGGAAAATGGGATGCAAAGGCATTACAGTTTATCGGGAAGGCTCCAGAGAAGGGGTTTTGATTACGGATGAGGAAGCAAAAAGAAAAGAAAAAGAAAAACTTGCCAAGGCAGGAGGGGCAGGTTCCGCGCATCCTTTGCCATCCAGAAAACGGCCTAAAGTCACTGAAGGCCGCACAGAAAGAATTGAGACCCCGCGCGGTCCAATTTATGTGACCATCAATGAAGACGAACTAGGGCTTTGCGAAGTTTTTGTAAAATCTTTAGATGCGGAAGCAGAGGTTACCGGCAGGCTGGCCAGCCTGCTTTTAAGAGCAGCGATAGATCCCAGAGAAGTGATTGAACAGATGTGGCGCGTAAGAACCAGAGAAGTGGCGTTTGACCGTTCTGTAGATGACACTGTGGTTTGCGTGACTACTGTGGCTCAAGGAATCGCTCTTGCTTTAGGACGCTATTTGTATGGAGATTCATTTAATCCGCAAAAAGCTTATCCACGCGCATCCACATTGCCAGAACCTATAAAATTTGTTAAGCAGCTAAAATTAGATTTTGCCAAAACCGCTCTTGCGGACAAAGCAGAGGCAGCTCCAGAAATTAAAAATCCTGCGCCTATGGTTCAAGATCCTCCTAAAAGAGAGTATGGTCCTACAAGAGACTTTGTTGGAGTATGTCCAGATTGCGGAGTCAATCTAATTTTTGAAAATGGCTGCGCAGTTTGCAAAGATTGCGGTTATTCCCGCTGCGGATAAGTTTAGTTCAAAGGAGAAAAGATATGTCTGTTAAATCAGATGGGTGGATTAAAAAAATGGCAAAAGAGTTTGGCATGATTGAACCTTTTCAAGAAGGGCAGGTCAATCAAGGAGTGATTTCATACGGTGTTTCTTCTTATGGATATGACATTAGAGTAGGTCGGGATTTTAAAGTGTTTACCAATGCGTATGGCGCAACTGTGGATCCAAAAGCATTTGATCCCAAAGCCTTTATAGATATTGCCACAGACACTTATATTACGATTCCACCTAATTCTTTTGCCTTGGCTAGAACAGTAGAATATTTTAGAATTCCACGCAATGTGATTACAATTTGCCTGGGAAAATCAACTTATGCGCGCTGTTTCCGTGGAGATACGCGCGTTGCTTTAGTGGATGGAACTTCTCCTACTTTGGAAGAGATGGCAGTTAGATCAGAGAAGGGTGAAGATTTTTGGGGGTATAGTCTCGGATCTTTTGGTCGTATAGTAGTTACCTTACTCGAAGCTCCTAGGTATATTGGAAGAGATAGTTTGATAGAAGTTATTTTAGATTCAGGGGAATCTATTTTTTGTACGCCAGACCATCGTTTTTTTATGCGAGATGGAAGAGTAATGGAAGCCGGTCAACTTCGTCCGGGAACTTCACTCATGCCTCTTTATCGAGATATGGCTAGAGGGTATGAGATGCTTTATCAGCCGTTGGATGGGTATATGTTTCCCACGCACAGGTTAGCGGATGAGTGGAACCTAAAGCATGGGATTTATGAAGATATGCCAAACACACATCGTCACCATATTGACCACGACCGTCGAAATAATCGGCCATGGAATATTACAAGGATGGATTCAAGAGCTCATATTCAGCATCATAACCATATCTCTTATGGTGAAGATTTTGATCCACAAGGGCACAGTTATGCTATTCGTGGAGCAGCAAGAATGTTGCATTGCGATCGCTCAGTCTTCAATAGATTCCCTGAAGTTGTAAGCGCTTTTAGGGGAAATCGTCAAACAAAAAATCATAAAGTAGCGAATGTTCGAGAACTGTCAGGAGACCATGATGTCTATTGTTTAACTGTTCCTGAAGAAGGTAATTTTGCTTTGGAGTCAGGTGTTTTCGTGGGCAATTGTGGCATTATTGTGAACGTAACTCCTTTTGAGCCAGAATGGGAAGGTTTTGTCACTTTAGAAATTTCTAATACAACGCCGCTGCCAGCAAAAATTTATGCCAATGAGGGAATTGCCCAGGTTCTTTTTTTAGAAAGCGATGAGATTTGTGAAGTTTCTTATGCTGACAAAAAAGGCAAGTATCAAAAGCAAACAGAGATTACTCTTCCCAAATTGGTTAAATAGACTTTTTAAAGGAGAAACTATGGCATTTTTTATAGGAAAAGATCGGGAAGCAAGAAGAGCTTATGGTTTTGATGAAGTGGCGCTTGTGCCTGGGTTAGTTACCATTGATCCGGAAGAAGTGGATGTAGTTAGTAAAATTGGAGATGTGCAACTTAAAATTCCAATTATTGCCAGCGCCATGGATGGAGTGGTAGATGTTAATTTCGCTATTGAGATGGGGCATTGCGGCGGGTTAGCGGTTTTAAATTCTGAAGGGATTCAAACCAGATATGAAAAACCTCAGGAAATTTTAAAGAAAATTGTAAATGCAAAACCAGATGAAGTCACTAACCTTTTGCAGCAGATTTATAGAGAGCCCATCAAAGAAGAGCTGCTTAAACTTCGAATTCAGCAAATTAAAAAAGCAGGGGTTCCAGCCGCGATATCCGCAATACCAAAACGAGCGGAACGTTTTGCGGAAATTGCTCTGGAGGCTGGAGCGGATCTATTTTTTATCCAATCCACAGTTACCAGCGTGCGCCATGAATCTTCTAAATACGCTTCTGTGGATTTTGCAAGAATTTGTAAAAATTTAAAAAAGAAAATGGCTGTTGTGATTGGCAATTGCGTTACTTACGATCAGGCTTTGGCTTTAATGGAAACCGGAGCTTCTGGAATTTTGGTAGGGATTGGTCCAGGAGCTGCCTGCACCACGAGAGGCGTTTTAGGCATGGGTGTTCCGCAAGTGACTTCTACGGTGGATTGCGCTCAAGCCCGAGACTTTTATTTTAAAAAAACCGGTAAATATATTTCTATTATTACGGATGGCGGCATGGTGACTAGCGGGGATATTTGTAAAGCGATCGCTTCCGGCGCAGACGCTGTGATGATTGGTTCAGGGCTTGCAAAAGCAACAGAGTCTCCTGGTAAGGGATATCATTGGGGCATGGCCATGCCGGACCGGTACCTTCCCAGAGGAACCCGGGTTTGGGTGGGAACCACCGCCTTGTTAAGAGAAATTCTTTTAGGCCCTGCGAATGTGGACGATGGAACGCAAAATTTAGTTGGAGCTTTAAAAGTAGCCATGGGTTCTTTAGGAGCGCGCGCTATTAAGGAGATGCAATTGGTTGAAATTATTATTGCTCCGGATATAAAGAGCGAAGGAAAAGTTTATCAAAAAGCGCAGAAGTTAGGCATGGGTAAATAAAATTTATGATTAGAAGATTATTTGAATTTAAGATTTTGGATTTTGGGTTTTCGGTTCGCAAATAAACAATGAATACTATTGTTGGCATTATTGGAGGAGGGCAAATCGGTAAAATGATTGCCCAAGAAGCAAGGCGGATGGCGATAGAGATTGTGGTTTTAGATCCTACGCCCCATTGTCCGGCAGCCACTGTTGCCACTAAACAAATCGTGGCTGATTTTAAAAATCAAAATGCTATTCGTGAGCTTGCGGAAAGCTGCGATATCCTTACGTATGAAATTGAGTTAGGAGACACTGAAATTTTAAAAACTTTGGAGATAGAAGGGTTTAAAATTTTTCCTGCTCCTGAAACTTTACGGATCATTCAAGATAAATTTTTACAGAAACAATATCTTAAGACTTATGGAATCCCTGTGCCGGAATTTTTTGAAATCCTTTCCAGAGAACATTTGGCTGAATGTATTTCTCAGGTTCATTTTCCCGCGATTTTAAAATTAAGAAAAGACTCATACGACGGCAGAGGAAATTTCACTTTAAAGCAAATAGACGACCTCTCTAGTTTATTGCATACCCATTCTTTGAATGGAAATCTTACTCAAAGAAAATATATGTTGGAAAAGTTTGTTCCATTCATTAAAGAGCTTTCCGTAATGGTGGCTCGTAATTTTGAAGGAGAAATCCAGGCCTATCCTGTGGTAGAAAATATTCATGACGACCATATGCTAAAAATGACGATTGTGCCTGCGCAAATCTCAAAAGCCATCATTGAGCAGGCGCAAAGAATCGCAAAACGCGCGATTGAATCTTTGAATGGGGTGGGGGTTTTTGGCGTGGAGCTGTTTCTTTGCGCGAATGGGGAACTTTTAATTAATGAGATCGCTCCCAGGCCCCACAATTCCGGTCATTACACAATTGAAGCATGCGACCATTCTCAGTTTGAACTTCATTTAAGGTCTGTTTTAAATCTTCCTTTAGTGCCTCCTTTGCTTTTAAGCCCGTGCGCAATGCTAAATATTATTGGGGAAGGAGAAGATGAACATCCTTACACAATTGAAGGCATTAAAGATGTGCTTAAGATTCCAGGCGTAAAACTGCACCTGTATGGTAAAAAATATTTAAAGAAAAGAAGAAAACTTGGCCATCTAACTATTTTAGCGCCCACAGTAGAAGAAGCTTTAGAAAAAGCAGGAAAAGCGCAGCAGCTCATTAAGGTTTTGCCTCTGGTGCCTGATGCAAAATAATCAGAAAGCTTTAGCAGCTATTATTATGGGAAGCGATTCTGATCTCCCGATCATGAAATCCGCGGCTGAGATCTTTGATTCATTTAAAGTTCCATATGAACTTACAATTGTTTCTGCGCACCGAACTCCTAAACGTATGGCGCGTTACGCAAGCCAAGCTAAAAAAAGAGGGATTAAAGTGATATTGGCTGGAGCAGGCGGTTCTGCTCATTTGCCCGGCATGGTGGCTGCTTTAACATCTTTGCCAGTGATTGGGGTGCCAATTAAAACCTCTAAATTGAATGGATTAGATTCATTGCTCTCTATTGTGCAGATGCCTGAAGGGGTGCCTGTGGCTACAGTGGCGATCAATGGGGCTAAAAACGCGGCTCTTTTAGCTTGTGAGATTTTAGCTCTTTCTGATAAAAAAATTGAAAACAAGTTGGTTCAATACAAATCAAAAATGAAATCTCAAGTTGAGTCTAAAGCAAAAAAATTAGAACTCGAAGGCTTTCGCAAAGCTCTTTCCCATCTCCAGTGATTGTTATCCTTGATTTTGGTTCTCAAACCACGCAGTTAATCGCTCGCAGAGTGCGAGAATTAAAAGTTTATTGTGAAATTTTTCCTTATACAGCTTCTCCAGCTGAAATAAAAGCGAAAAATCCTAAAGGAATTATTCTTTCTGGAGGGCCTGCCAGCGTGCATGGGGATGGTTCCCCTAGTTGTTCTAAAGATTTTTTTAGTCTGGATATTCCTGTTTTAGGAATCTGTTATGGGATGCAGCTTTTAGCTCATGCCTCTGGAGGAAAAGTAGAGAGAGCCGAAGTTCGGGAATTTGGCCATGCAAAAATTTTTGTGGAAAGTGAATCTTTGCTTTTTCAAGGGCTGTCAAAAGAGCTGTCTGTCTGGATGAGCCATGGGGATGAGGTCAAGGTTTTGCCAAAAGGTTTTGTCAGGCTGGCTAAAAGCGCAAGCTCCCCGCAAGCTGCAATGGCAAATTTGGAACAAAAGCTTTATGGAGTGCAGTTCCATCCAGAGGTGATGCATACCGCTCAAGGTAAGGAGATCCTTTCTAATTTTCTTTTTAGGATCTGCGCGGAAAAAGGGGATTGGGAAATTTCTTCTTTTGCGCAAAGAGAAATTCAAAATATTAAAGAAAAGGTTGGGACTAAAAAGGTTTTGTGCGCTCTTTCCGGAGGAGTGGACTCTGCAGTAGCTTCCAGCTTAGTTTATCAAGCGATAGGGGAACAATTAAACTGTATCTTTGTAGATAACGGGCTTTTGCGCGTTGGAGAAGAAGAAAGAGTAAAAAATATTTTTGGCAAAAAATTTGGGGAAACGCTTCAAATAGTAGATGCCAGAAAGAGATTTTTAAAAAAATTAAAAAAGGTCTCTCATCCAGAAAAAAAGAGAAAAATTATTGGCAAAGAATTCATCCGGGTCTTTGAATCTGAATCTAAAAAATTAGGGGAATTCAATTTTTTAGTGCAAGGCACTCTTTATCCGGATTTGATTGAAAGCCAATCTGTTAGAGGGCCGTCCGCAGTGATTAAGACGCACCACAATGTGGGCGGGCTTCCCAAAAAAATGAAATTTTCTTTGCTTGAGCCATTAAAGTTTTTATTTAAAGATGAAGTGAGGCTTTTGGGTAAAGAGCTGGGGCTTCCAGAAGAAATTTTGAGACGCCATCCTTTTCCAGGGCCAGGTCTTGCCGTGAGAGTCTTAGGAGAACTTACAGAACAAAAATTAGAGACCGTTCGTCTCGCGGATAAAATTATAGAGGAAGAGATTCGCGCCAGCGGCTTGTATGAAAAACTCTGGCAGGCTTTTGCAGTGCTGCTTCCTGTGCGCACAGTTGGGGTGATGGGGGATGCGCGCACTTATGAACAAGCGATTGCAGTGAGAGCCGTTACTTCTCAAGATGCCATGACCGCAGATTGGGCTGATTTGCCGCGAGAAGTACTGGTCAAAATTTCTAACCGCATCATCAATGAGGTTAGAGGAGTCAATCGCGTGGTTTATGACATATCTTCCAAACCACCGGCAACTATAGAATGGGAATGATTTTTACTAAAGAAGTTTTAAATAAAAGTTACAAGCAAACAAATTCCTTCGCAAAACAATTTTTGGAATCTTATTTATATGAATTTAATTTCTCCAACCGCTATTGATCTTCCGCTTTTCATTCGCGGGAAAGTGCGGGATGTGTATGATTTAGGAGAGCAGCTTTTAATTGTTTCTTCAGACCGAATCTCTGCTTATGATTATGTGCTCCCAACTTTAGTCCCAGATAAAGGAAAAATTTTAAATCAGCTCTCTATTTATTGGTTTAAACAAACGGAAACTTACCTCAAGAACCATTTTATTACCGCAGATGTTAAAGAATATCCTGTTCAACTTAAAAAACATGAGGAGCTTCTTAAAGGGCGCTCTATGTTGGTTTGGAAAACAGACAAAATTCCTATTGAATGCGTGGCGCGAGGATATCTTTCTGGTTCAGGCTGGAAAGAATATAGAGCCACTGGAAAAGTGTGCGGGGTTTCGCTTCCTTCTGGTTTAAAGGAATCGGAAAAACTGCCAGAACCTATTTTTACCCCAGCCACCAAAGAGGAAGGAGGGAAACACGATCAAAATATCTCTTTGGAAGAGATGAAAAAAATTTTAGGGGAAGCTCTAAGCGAGGATCTAAAAAGAATATCCATTTCTATTTATCGTCTTGCTTCCTTAAAACTTTTTTCTTTAGAGCTAATTTTAGCAGACACGAAATTTGAATTTGGCATAAAAAAAGGGACAAAAGGGGAAAATCAAATTTTTTTAATTGATGAATGCCTGACCCCAGATTCTTCCAGGTTTTGGGAGAAAAAAGATTATAAGACAGGGATATCCCCGGTTTCCTTTGACAAACAGTTTGTCAGAGACTATCTAGATTCTATTCGCTGGAATCGCGAACCCCCAATTCCTGAACTCCCGAATGAGATTGTGGAGAAAACCAGAGCCAAGTATCTGGAAGCTTACTTGCGCATTACGGGGGCGAGGAAGTTAGATGACTAAAAAAGTATTAGTTCAGGTTTCTTCAATTCTTAAAAAAAAATCTTTACAGAATCGTAAAAAAGTAGAAGATTTATTGCGTACCGCGCATTTAGGGGATGTTGAGTGTAATACAATAGAACAGTTATATGGCTTGGAAGGAAATTTTTCTTTAGAGGAGATTCAAAGGATAGCTCAAGAGCTTTTGTGCGATCCAATTGCTGAAAAATTTATAATTGACGCCAAGCCAAAAGATTTTAAAACTATTTTTTTGGATGTTTGGTTTAAATCCGGCGTCACAGATCCAGTGGCTGAAAGCGTATTAAAAGCGATTCGAGATTTAAATATCCTGACGATTGAAAATGCTTTTTTTGGCATGCGTTATGAATTTAAAGAATCCGCTGAAGTAAGAGAGAGAATCGCGGATGAAAAATTAATCCTTTTTGCAAATCGTCATTTGTTAAATCCTTTAGTGCAACAATGCCAACTTATCAAATACCGATGACAAAAGTAGAAAATTTAGCTGCGGAGACGATCGCTCTTCTTTCTCTTGACAACGAATCATTGCTGCGCGTTTCCAAAGAGAAATTACTCTCACTTTCTTTGCAAGAAATGCTTAAGGTTCAAAACTATTTTCGTTTGGAAGCTAGAGAGCCTAAGGATATAGAGCTAGAAACTATTGCTCAAACTTGGTCTGAACACTGCAAACATAAAACTTTTAAAGGGGAGATCATTTATACTGAAGAAAGTTCTGAAGGAAAAAAACAAAAAATTTATGACGATCTCCTAGATCAAACCATTGTGCGCGCAACTTTGGAACTAAAAAAGAAGTTCTGTCTTTCAGTGTTTGAGGATAATGCGGGCGTGATTAGTTTTGACAAAAAACGGGCTGTTGCTTTTAAAGTAGAAACGCACAATCACCCTTCAGCTCTGGAACCTTATGGAGGAGCCGGCACAGGCATTGGCGGGGTAATTCGGGATATTTTAGGCGTGGGGTTAGGAGCAAAACCAATTTTAAATACTGATATTTTTTGTGTGGGTGAGTTTGGAGCTTCTTTTAGTCCAGGCTTAGAAGAAAATATTTTGCCTCCGGAAAGAATTCTTTCAGGAGTGATTGCGGGTGTAAGAGATTATGGAAATAGAATGGGCATTCCCACAACCAATGGAGCGGTGCTTTTTCATAAAGGGTTTTTTGCAAACCCTCTTGTTTTTTGCGGCACAGTTGGTTTTTTGCCGAAGGATAAGGTTAAAAAGAAAGTTTCAGCAGGAGAACTGATTGTATCTATTGGAGGAAAAACCGGCAGGGATGGAATTCATGGAGCCACATTTTCATCGCTTAGCCTACAAAAAGATATTTCCGCAAGCGTGGTGCAGATCGGCCATGCGATTATGGAAAAAAAAGCCATGGAAGCTATTTTAAGAGCCAGGGATCAAAATCTTTTTTCTGCTCTCACAGATTGCGGGGCAGGAGGGTATTCTTCCAGCGTGGGCGAACTCGCCTCTAGTTGCGGGGCAAAAGTTTATTTGGAAAATGTGCCTTTAAAATATCAGGGATTAAAACCCTGGGAAATTTGGCTTTCTGAGTCTCAAGAGCGCATGGTCTTGTCCGTGCCTAAAGAAAATTTAAAAAAATTAGAAGAGATCTGTCTTTTAGAAGATGTGGGATGTTCTGTCATTGGGGAGTTTACGGATAGCGGCAGATTGGAAGTTTTTTACAAGCAAGAAAAAACATGCGATTTGGAACTAAATTTTTTGCATAAAGGAATTCCTAGGGTTAGAAAAAAAGCGGTCTGGAAAATTTTTCCCCAACAGAAGATTTGCGAAGTTCCTAAAATTGATTTTTATAAAAATCCATCTTTTCTTTTAAAATCTTTGTTAAAAGAGCCGAATATCGCGTCCAAAAAATGGGTCATAAAACAGTACGACCATGAAGTGCAGGGAGGCAGCGTGATTAAACCTTTTGTGGGATTAAATCAGAATGGTCCCAGCGATGCGAGTGTTTCCCGGCCAGACTTAGATTCATGGAAAGGGATTGTAGTTTCCAATGGCATTAATCCAAGGTTTGGAGAATTGGATCCTTATTGGATGGCGGCCAATGTCATGGATGAAGCTCTGCGCAATTTAGTGAGTGTGGGAGGAGATCTAAAAAAATGCGCGATTTTAGATAATTTTTGTTGGGGCGATGTGAACCAGGAAGAGATTTTAGGAGGTCTTGTGCGAGCAGCCCAAGCTTGTTATGATTTTTCTAAAATTTTTAATGTTCCTTTTATTTCAGGTAAAGACAGTTTAAACAATACCTGGCGCAATCAAAAAGGAGAGGTTCTCTCTATTCCCGGCACACTTTTAATTTCAGCTATAGGCATTGTAGAGGATGTCCGCAAATGCGTAACCATGGATTTTAAAAAAATCGGGAATTTGATTTTTCTTTTAGGTGAAACAAAAGAAGAGTTGGGAGGATCCATGCTTTACGATCTCTTAAGGTTAAAGGGAGGAGAAGTTCCTAAAGTGAATGGAAAAGGAGCTTATGGCATCATGCAATCCTTGCAAAAAGCGATTCAATCAGGTTTAGTTCAAAGCTGTCATGATTTAAGCGAGGGAGGCTTAGGAGTTGCGCTTTCTGAAATGTGCATTGGAGGCTCTTTAGGAGCGGAAATTCATTTGCCCTTGGATTTAAATTTCTCAGATGCTGCTTTTCTTTATTCAGAGTCTTCTAGCCGTTGGTTAATTGAAGTAGAACCAAAACAACTGAATCGCTTAAAAAAGATTTTTTCTTCTGCCCCGATTACCTTATTAGGTAAAGTGAAAAAGGAGCTGACATTAAAAATTTTTTCTCGCAAAAAAAGAATAGTAAATTTAGGAGTCTTAGAGATGGAAAAAATTTGGAACTCTTTTTCAGAAAAACAATGAGCGTTAAAGCTTTGGTTTTACGCAGCGCAGGCACTAATTGTGATCTGGAAACAAGTCAGGCTCTTAAGAGCGCGGGAGCAAAAGTTGACGTCTTGCACTTAAATCAGATTTTGCAAAAACCAGAGCAGCTGCTGACCTTTTCCATATGTGTGATCCCAGGCGGTTTTTCTTACGGGGACGATATTGCCGCTGGTAAAATTCTGGCAAATGAACTTAAATTTAAAATTGGAACGCAGTTACAACAAATGGCGCGTTTAGGACATCTTATTATTGGCATCTGTAATGGATTTCAGGTTTTAGTTAAAACTGGTCTGCTCCCCGGGGATGGAAATTTTTCTTTTGAACAAAATTCAACCTTAACTCAAAATCTCTCTGGACGATTTCAGTGCGAATGGGTTGCATTGAAAAGAGAAAACTCTTGCGCGCAATATTTAAAAGGGATTCCACTGCATTTTGAACTGCCGATTGCGCATGGAGAAGGAAATTTTCTAACTAAAGATTTAAAAATTTTGCAGGAGATTGAGAAAAATAAACAGGTGGTTTTTCGTTATGAGGGAAAAAACCCAAATGGTTCCATGAACGCGATCGCTGGGATTTGTAACCAAAAAGGGAATGTTTTAGGATTGATGCCTCATCCAGAAAGATATATTACTCAATTCCAGCATCCAGCCTGGACTAAACGTAAACTAAAAGTTAAGACCCCTGGATTTTTATTTTGGAAAGGAGCAGTAGATTCTGTTAAAAGGTAAAATAAACATACCCTTTAAGATCGAGTATGTTTTTTAGGGATCGCTTCTCATTTTTTTTAAAACAGTAAGGCTTGAATTAAATTATGGAAAAAAATTTTTACAGAAATAGTGAACATCCGGATTTAAAAGAAGAGTGCGGAGTTTGCGGGGTTTATTCTCATAGAGACGCGGCTCACCTAGTTTATTTAGGGTTAACCGCTCTCCAGCACCGCGGACAAGAATCCGCAGGGATTGTTTCCTTTAATGGAAAGATGAATCGGCACATTGGCATGGGTTTAGTCTTTGATGTTTTTAAAAAAGAACATTTTGCTATTTTAAAAGGACGGTCTGCCATTGGCCATGTGCGCTATTCTACGACTGGCAGTTCTGTTCTTAAAAATGCCCAGCCTCTTTTAGTGACCACTCCTTACGGTCAGCTTGCAGTTGGGCATAACGGCAATTTAACAAATGCTCAATTTTTAAGAAAAAAGTTGGAAGCAAGCGGCGCTATTTTTCAAACTACAACAGATAGTGAAGTCATCCTGCATTTGATTGCGCGCTCTAAAGAGAAAAATCTTGTGGATGCGATTCGCTCTTCTTTAAAAAAAGTAGAAGGAGCTTATTCATTTTTATTTGCCAGCGATCAAAATTCTAACGGCAATGGTCATGGAACCATGATTGCGGTACGGGATCCATTTGGATTTAGACCTCTTATTTTAGGTAGGATTGGCTTAACCTGGGTCGTGGCTTCTGAAACTTGCGCCCTTGATTTAATTGGAGCGAAAGTGGTGCGAGAAATAGAGCCGGGTGAAATGGTGGTGATTCAAGATAAAAAGGAATTAAAGAGCGTTTCATTATTGGATAAACCATTGTCCAAAACCGCTTTTTGTATTTTTGAATTTATCTATTTTGCCAGACCAGACTCGAAAATTTTTAATAAGAGCGTTTATGAAGTGCGCAAAGAGCTTGGACGGCAATTAGCTAAAGAAGCGCCTCCCCCGACCAATATAGACTGCGTTGTGGCTGTGCCAGATTCTTCTGTGGTTGCTGCCAGCGGTTACGCAGAGGAAGCTGGCCTTCCTTTTGAAGTGGGTTTTATTCGCAGCCACTATGTGGGTAGAACTTTTATAGAGCCTTCCATCCCTATGCGTGATTTTAGGACTAGAGTAAAATATAATCCTATTAAAGAGAATCTTGTTGGGAAAAAAATTATTTTAGTGGATGACAGCATTGTCAGAGGGACTACGTCCAAAAAATTGATACAATTGCTTAAAACCACCCGGGTAGAGGAAATTCATATGAGGATTACCTCTGCGCCAATTAAAGGGCCATGCCATTATGGAATTGATACTCCCACAAAAGAGGAGTTAATCGCTTCTACCCACTCTGTGGAGGATATCCGCAAATTTTTAGGCGTGGACAGTTTAAGTTATTTGAGCGTGGAAGGGATGCTAAAAGCGGCAAAAGGGACAGAGTCAAATTTTTGTACAGGCTGTTTCTCTGGGAATTATCCCACTAGAATTGATCAGAAGACAGCTTTATTAAAAGAGTAATCATGAATAAAAAAATAGGAGAAAAAGATTTTAAGAAAATTTTAGAAGAGATTGTTTCTAAATTTGTAAAAGAAAATAAAGATTCTTTAAAAGAGGGTTCTATTGGCTTGGTAGGCATACATACCCGAGGAGTGATTTTAGCTAAAAGGATCGCTCTTATTTTGCAAAAGAAATATAAGAGCCAAGTGGCTGTTGGCTCTTTGGACATCACTCTTTACCGGGACGATGTGGGAGAGATTGGCAAACAGCCTTTAGTCAAAGAAACAGATATTCCTTTTTCCATAGAAGGCAGGACGATCTTACTTGTGGATGATGTACTTTATACCGGCAGAACCATCCGTTCCGCGCTAGATGCTCTCTTAGAATTAGGCAGGCCTAAACTAATTCGTTTAACTGTAATGGCGGATAGGGCTGGCAGGGAACTGCCTATTCAAGCAGATTACTGCGGGACAGAGATCAGTGTTGGAAAAAATGAAGAGATCCAAATTAAAGTAAAAGAAATTGATGGTGAAGATGGAATCTGGGTACTTAAAAAATAGAGTTTGTTTTTTTCTTGAAATCTAGTAAACTTTATTAGGGATGAAACTCAATCGTAAGGATCTATTAAATTTAGAATCCCTCTCTTCAGAAGAGATTGAGCTTATATTAAATACCGCAGTTCCTTTCAAAAAACTTTTTACCCACTCCATAAAAAAAGTTCCTACTTTACGCGGCAAAACAGTTGCATTTCTTTTTTACGAGCCTTCTACTCGAACCCGCACTTCATTTGAGCTTGCGGCTAAACGTTTAGCCGCAGATACTTTGGATTTAGCGGTGCCTTTAAGTTCCGTGCAGAAAGGGGAGAGTTTGCTGGATACGGGAAAAACTCTGGAAGCGATGAAGGTAGATTTTATTGTGATTCGTCATTCAGAAAATGGGGCGCCGGAACTTCTCTCAAAAAATCTTAATGTGCATGTGGTCAATGCTGGAGATGGAACCCATGAACACCCTACGCAAGGTCTCCTAGATTTATTTACTTTGCGGGAAAAAAAGAAAAAAATTAAAGGGCTTAGAGTAGTTATTTTAGGAGATATTCTTCATTCCCGGGTAGCGCGTTCTAATCTTTGGGGGCTGACTAAAATGGGAGCTAAAGTCACGCTTTGCGGCCCTAAATCTTTGCTGCCGGAAGAGATAAAAAGGGCATTTGGCAAATCAGTGCGCATAGAATATGACCTTAAAAAAGCGGTAGAAGACGCGGACGCCATTAATGTCCTGCGCATTCAAAAAGAAAGGCAATCTCAAGGTTTTATCACTTCCTTAACAGAATATATTGAACGATACGGTCTGCATCAAAACAAAATCAGCTGGCTAAAAAAAGATTGCATTGTGCTTCATCCAGGCCCTATGAATCGAGGCATTGAAATTGACTCTCCTGTGGCGGATGGAGAGCGTTCTGTTATTTTAGAACAGGTGACCAATGGCATTGCGATTCGTATGGCAGTTCTTTACCTCTTGGCTGGCTCAACTTTAAACCCGCAGGCTGCGCTAGAAAATCCCTAACCCCGAATATTTTATTTTCTAATGCGTATTCCAGCTAAAATCTAAAGAATTAAAAATTTATGGAAAATTTGCTTATTTTTGGAGGTCGGGTGATTGACCCTAAAAATAATAGAGATGGTTTTTTTGATCTCCTTATTACAAATGGCAAGATATCAAAAATTGCCAAAAAAATTATTCCTCAAAAGAATTTTAAGCTGATCCCTGCCCAAGATCAGTGGGTCATGCCAGGCTTAGTGGATGCGCATGTGCATTTAAGAGAGCCGGGCGGAGAAAATTCTGAAACCATATTTTCTGGCGCAAAAGCAGCTGTGAGCGGCGGGGTTACTTCGCTTCTTGCCATGGCCAACACCTCTCCTCCCATTGATACTCCAAAAAAAATTAAATTTGTTTTAAAACGCGCTCAAAAATCTTTGGCAAAAGTTTATCCAGTGGGAGCTGTAACACAAGGGTTACAAGGAAAAAAATTAACTAACTTTTCTCAAATGGTAAAAGCAGGGTGCGCAGCTTTTTCTGATGATGGGCGGTGCGTGATGGATTCTGCGGTTTTGCGAGAAGCTCTTGAAAAAGCAAAAAAGTTAGGAAAGGTAGTCATAGAGCATTGTGAAGACCATCAGTTATCTGAAAATGGTTCTATGAATGAAGGCCCTGTTTCGCAAAAACTAGGGGTTTGCGGAATTCCTTCTCAATCAGAGGCTGTGATGGTGGCAAGGGATATATTTTTAGCGCAACTTACCCTTTCTCCTCTTCATTGCGCCCATGTCTCATGCAAAGAATCTGTGGAACTGATTCGAGCCGCAAAAAGAAAAGGAATTCCAGTCAGCGCAGAAACCTGTCCGCATTATTTTACTCTGACAGAAACAGCTGTTAAAGGGCATGGAACTTTTGCCAAAATGAAACCTCCTTTAAGAAGAGATGAGGATGTAAAAGCAATTAAGGAAGCTTTAAAAGATGGAACCATTGATTTAATTGCCACGGATCATGCCCCCCATTCTTTAGAATCTAAAAAGAAAAGTTTTGAGCAAGCTCCTTTTGGGATTATTGGCTTAGAAACCCTTTTTGTTTTAGTCTATGAAGAACTTATTTTAAAGAAAATTCTTTCTCCTTTAAAAGCGGTAAAACTTTTAACAGAGAACCCAGCTCGCATCTTTGGATTGCCTTCTGGAAATCTTTCCCAGGGATCTCCCGCGGATATTTTTATCTTTGATCCAAAAGCAAAGTGGACTTATAAAAAGGAAAATGTGCAATCAAAAAGTTTTAACTCACCCTTTTTAGGCAGAACTTTTAAAGGCAAAGTGAAAATGACTTTAGTTAATGGAAAAATTGTTTTTTAAGGCATGGGCGGCACTTTTAATGTCCTCCTGCAAAAAAAGTAACACAAAAAAAATAATCCTTGACAAAAATGGTATTCCAGCTATACTTAGGTTGTCGTAAGTCTGGAGTCTCGAAAACCCCTGGCTATTAGTAGGGGAAAAGGCAAATCCACTGTAAGGTGGGGGCGCAAAGCGATGGGTCCTTTTTAGATTCAATCAAAGGATCGCCAAGCTACCGAAGGATTCTAATGAATTTAAAATTTATCACACTATCACAAAACCATCTCACTCCTTTAAAGGAGAGATGGTTTTTTATTTCTAATGGGGGAAATAATGTCATGAAAATCATAAAGTTTTGTTTAGCTGCTTCCCTCATTACATTAGGAATGATTGGATTTTGTGATAAAAGTTTTGCAGAAGAGCTGATAGTAACTGAGTATCAATACTTTACAGATGGTACTACCTTTACCATCGTGGGGGATTATGGTGCAGATACCAGTCATACTTATTATAACCAAGCTAAGATAAAAGAAGTAGGATTTTATCATTATCGCTTTCAGTGTGATCGCGGCAATGCTAGGTGCCTTTTTTCAAATAAAAAGCTTGAGTTTAATGTTCAGTACAAAATCGAATATGAAAAAGATACGTGGGACTTGCCTGGAACCGCGTTTAGACACACATGGGACCGCACAAGAGTAAGTCGGTATAGAATAAAACCCCCTGAAAAAAGTAGTGGTAGTGATGGTGGCGGAGGTAAAGGAGGAGGAGGAGGAGGAAGAAAAGGAGGTCGTCCACAAGCAGGATGAATTTGCAGGAGGTGCGAGGCATGAAGAAGGTAAAAAAATATTTTGCAGCTGTAGTTTTTATAGGTTATTTAAGTTTTTACAGTTTCAATCAGCTTTCTGCGCAAAATTTAGGAATTTCTGCAAAAACTAAAGGAACGATTAGAGGTTCTATTCAAATTGAAAATGCAAAAGGCGACTTAACCCTTACCCTGCTTACAATTTCCTGGGATAAGATATATGAAAAACCAGTTAAGGTAACTGATAAAGAATTTGTTTTTTCTGGCTGTAAAGCGAATGAAAGCTATGTTGTGCAGGTTGAGGGCGACATATCTATTGAAGACACAACAGGAACTGTCAATAAACATTATTCTCGAGCTGCTAAAGTGACTACAGATGAGAAAGGAAGTGCGCTTGTTATTTTTGGAAATTGAGCCCTTAAAAATAAATTTGAACCTGATTTTTTAAGATCTAATCCTAAAGATTTCTTTACTAGACCCTCCTTTTTATTTTTTGTAACATTTACAAATGGCAGCTAAACACATTTTGGTTGTGGACGACGCTGAAACTATCCGTGATCTGCTTCAAAGTTTTCTATTGGAAAATGGATATAGCGTTGAGTGCGCTGAAACCTGCGAAGAAGCCAGCAAAAAAATTAAAGCAAGAAAACCGGATTTAATTCTTCTGGATGTCGTGCTTCCTGACATGCTTGGAACAGACTACTGTGTAAATATCAAATCCAACCGCGAAACCAAATTTATTCCTATTATTATGTGTTCTGCCAATGCCATTAGTCCGCAGGATAAAATGAAAGGGCTGGATACCGGCGCAGATGATTATGTAACAAAACCATTTGTGCTGGAAGAGCTCTCCAGCCGCATACGAGCACTTTTAAGACGCGTTGAGCTTGATAAAACAAAACACACAATTGATGAGCAAGCCGCGCAAACTGCCGCTGCTTCTCCATCTGTACCGGTAAAAGTTGAAATTCCACGGTTTTCATTGCTTAAAACCATTGGTTATTCTTTCATTGATCCCAAATCCGTTTTTCAAAATATTTTGGACGCGCTAAAAGGGTGGGACATTAATTTGATCATTGTTTTTTTACTGGGTTCTTCTCTCTTGCCTGCGGTTCCTTCTATCATTCACGGGGAAACAAAAGGGCTTATGGGGATTTTCTTTTTTACTATGCTATCTCTGGGAGCTGTATTGATTGGAAGCGCTTTTCTAACTTTTTTTGTTTTTAAATTTTTATTTAAAAAAGATCTTTCACTATCTCTTTTGTCCGCTGTTTTTACCATTGCCTTGATGCCTTTAATGCTTTCAAAACTATTGTCCTGCATATTTGTTTTTATTGCTGGGTATCAGGCAGAAGTCGCGCATTTTTCTGCAGGGATCGGGCTATTTCTTCCAGCAATACAGACCAAAGGATTAAAAATCGCAACTCATCTAGTAGATTTTTTTACAATCTGGACCATGGCCATTGCTGCCATTGGCGTCACTAAAATAAGCGACCTTTCATTTAAAAAAGTCGCTGGGATTGTGGTTGTTAGCATATCCTTAACCCTTGGCGCCATGGCGCTATTAATATAAAAAGTTTGATTTGGATCATCGCGCTTTTTTTTGTCATTACACCCTTTGCAAACGTACTCAAAGCTGAAGAACCCAAAGCGATCAATATTAGTTTAGACGATTTTGTGAAATTAGTTCTAGAAAAAAGTTTAAACGCTCAAATTACAATTGACAACTACCAATCAGCCAAATATTCTAATTCCGCCACGCGCCGAGATCTTTTAGCTCCAAAAGTCACCTCCTCTTTTTCAGCATCCCAATCAAAGAGCCTTCAAAAAACTAGTAAAACCATTAACGACAGCCTTACCGGCCAGGTTTCATTGGCTCAGCCATTTATCTGGGGCGGTGATGTTAGCATCTCAGGCAGTGGACAAGGAACAAGAACAAACACAGATACCCTTACGGACGGTGAAATTACATCTTCCGCTAAAACCTGGGATCGAACTCTTCCCAATCTTTCCGCCTCTTACAAACAGCAAATCTATCTATTTGTTGGAAATCAAAAATGGAGAAGCTGGAAAAGAAACAGAATGGGCTTTGATAATTCCACGCGCTCTTTCCAAAGGGAATTGCACTCAATTGAGGTTGAAGCTCGGTCCTCCTATTATGATGCAATGATCAGTTTGGAAAAAATTGAGGTAGAAAGGCAAAAATTAAAATCTTCTAAAGTATTATTCAATATCACAAAAGCATTGGTGGATGCTGGTAAAACAGCGCCGGTGGAATTAACCAGAGCCCAGATCAGTTTGAAGTTAGATGAAAGGCGTTTACGCAACGCGGAAATCGCCACCCAACAAACAATTAATAATTTTAAAAATTTGGTCTTATATCCAGAAAATCAACCAGTCAATCTCACGACCCAGCTTCAATATGTCCCAGCTAAATTTACTCTAAAATTTTTGCAAGATTTTGCGCTCACTAATCGTTTAGATCTGCAGAATACAAAAACAAATCTTACGCTTGCTCAAATTTCGCTAAAGGAATCTAAAGAAACGAACCGCCCTCAGCTCAATACCACATTTAATTATAAATATGATACTCTGATAACCAATGAAAAACCCGAGAGCTGGAGCGTTAGCGGCAGTTTGGATTGGTCTTTGTTTGATTTCAGAATCAATGCCTTAAAAGTGAAACAAAGTAAGATCGCTTTGGAAAATGCTAAAAGACAGTTAGATCAAGGGACGCGGGCCATATTGGTGGAAGTTCAAAACGGCTACTTAGAATTGGTGCGCTCAGAAGAACAGATTGCGGACTTTGCAGAAACTCGCAAGCAAGCGGAAAATAATGTAAGCGCTGTGCGTCTTCGCTACGAAAGAGGGTTAGACCGGTTGATAGATGTGTTTGATGCCGAGAGTAAGTTAAGAGATCTGGATTTAGAGTACCTCAATTTACTTTTATCCTATAATAAAGCGCGAGACCGTTTAGGATTTTTGGTTGGAAAAAAACTGGATGAAATTAGTGTGGAGCAATAAATGGAATTAAATTGGAAACATAAAACAGGAGCCATTGCGCTGGGATCGGTTGGCATTCTTGCTCTCAATTTATGGATAAACCCTTCTAAATATGCCCGGTCAGTGAACATGGAAATTGTGGAAAGAAAAGATATGAAAATAAAAATTTTGTCCACCGGGCTTTTAGCCTATAAAAATGCTGTGGAGGTAAAATCTGAAATTGCTGAATCTGTGGTAAAAAAATATGTGTCCGAGGGCGAGCGGGTGCGGGCAGGAGATATCTTGCTAAAACTTTCTTCCACCAAACAAAAGATTACGTTTGAAAAGGAGACGAACCGATTAAAGGAATCGGAAAATGAGGTGGTGAAAGCAAGAAAAGAACTTGTAACTCAAAGGGATCTCTTTGCCAAACAGGCGGTTGCGCGCAGCAGCGTAGAGAAGGCAGACGGGGATTTGGCAAAAGCCCAGACCAATTTTGATTTAGTGAAACAAGAGTTTGCTTTAGAAAGAAAAAATATGGAAAAAACTTTGGTGGTGTCGGAGAGTTCCGGTATGGTGCTGATTGATTATGTGCAAAATCAGCAGTCCATAGAACAAAACAAACCGCTTTTTGTCATTGGCACGCCCGGCCAATTCCAAGTGAATGCAAAAGTGGATGAACTGAATATCCAGAATGTTTTTGAGGGTGCGAATGCGGATGTGCAGATTGACGCGTTTCCTAACGTTACTTTGCAAGGTAAGGTTGCAAGGATCGAGTCACAGGCGGAAAGCGGGGCCTTTTCTAAAATTGGAATTAAAATTGAAATTTTAGATACTAAAGGGTTAGAACTCCGACCTAATTTAACAGCGCAAGGATTTATCTATGGAAGTGAGATTAAACAGGTGATTTGGCTGCCTACCCTGTCAATTAAAACTGAAGGAAACGAAAAATATGTGTATGTGCTAGAAGCTGGAAACCGCGCAAAGAAGAAAACAATTGTGACTGGGAGAGTTGCCAATGACATGGTTGAAATTTCAGAAGGCTTGAATCCAGGAGAAAAGGTCATTAGTTCTGATATAGATTTTATTAAAGATAACGAAATTGTAAAAATAAAGAGTGATACTTCAGCTCGCTAACGTTACCAAGTCCTTTAAGTTAGGAGATCGAACCATGCAGATTGTGCGTGGAGTTGATTTGGTGCTTGAAAAAGGCGAGTTTGCCGCAATTATGGGACCATCTGGTTCTGGCAAGTCCACTCTCCTATACATGATGGGTCTTCTTGATCAGCCAACCACAGGAAAAGTTCTTTCCAACGGAAAAGATATCTCCAATCTGCCCGATAGAGAAATGGCGATGTTTCGAAACAAAATGATGGGGTTTATATTTCAATCGTACCGCCTTCTTCCCCAATATACAGCTTTGGACAACGTGATTCTGCCGCTTGCTTATGCGGGAGAAATGCACCGAAAAGAGGATGCGAAAAAACTTCTGGAAAAGATTGGGTTGGGAAAAAGAATAAAAAACAGGCCGTCTGAATTGTCCGGCGGTGAATGTCAACGTGTCGCTATTTGCAGAGCTTTGATCAACCGCCCAACGGTTTTGCTAGGAGATGAACCAACCGGAGCTTTGGATACAAAAACCGGTGAAGAGATTATGGATATCTTATTGGATTTGCACCGGGACGGAATGACAATTCTTTTAGTGACTCATGATCCAAGGATTGCAAAGAGAACTCAAAGAGTGCTTCACTTTGCGGATGGAAAACTTCAAGGATAGAAAATGAATATTTCAGAAAGTTTTTCTATTTCCTTTGTGAATCTAAAGAGCAACAAGGTCAGGGCTTTCCTATCCATGTTAGGAATCATTATTGGTATTGCCGCAGTTATTATTGTGGTCGCGATTACCAACGGAGCCAAAGAAGAAGTTTTGCAAAGCATTGGAACTGAAGATTCGTTTATCTATGTAGTCAATGCCAAGTATAATGAAAAAACCAATCGCCAAATCGAATTAAAAACAGATGATTTAGAAATGTTTAAAGGGCTTCTTTTTATAAAAAGTGTTTTGCCTAAGATATATAAGACCTTTGAAGTGCGTACCCCTAAGAAACATCTTAAAAGATCCATTGCAATGATAAATCCTTCTTATTTAAAGACTCATCGGATCACCTTGCTTTCAGGAAGAAACATCAATGAGTTCGATGTTACTCAAAGATCTCGGGTTTGTTTAATCAGCAAAAAACTGGCGCGGCTTTTGTTTGAAACTGCCACTCCAGTAGGGCAAACTGTTTCTCTTGGCCAAGCAGCTCTGAATGTAGTAGGGGTTGTGGAACCATTTTCCAATCAGGCAATGGGCGAGGCATTGATGGAAGATGAAGAGAGCATGGACCCTAATGATCTTCTGGTTCCCTATACCACGGCTTTAAGGTTAGAATCGGATCTTAGAATTGATGAAATTTCTCTTTATGTTGACAAAAATTATTCTGGCAATGCCCTACAGCAAATCCAGTCTTCCATAGAAAAGAATTCTAAAACCATGGATGATTTTAGTATTCAAGACCCAAAAGAGATTCTAGCTCAGATAGAGAAACAAACAGCTCTTTTTACCACTTTTTTAGGAGCAATCGCGAGCATTTCTCTTTTAGTAGGTGGTGTAGGAATTATGAATGTGATGTTGACTTCAGTCGCTGAAAGAACAAGGGAGATTGGAATACGCAAAGCTTTAGGCGCTTCTCAAAAAGATATTCTTTATCAATTTGTGATTGAAGCTTGTGTGATCTGTACTTTAGGTGGTGTGATTGGGATTTTTTTAGGTGTGGTTGTCTCCTATTTGATTCCATGGATGACAAATCATAAGATAAGTACCTCTATCGTAGGAAATTCTTTAGCGGTCTCATTTTTATTTTCTTTAGTTGTTGGAATCGTTTTTGGGATTTTCCCTGCCTTAAAAGGTTCTAAGCTAAGCCCGGCGGAAGCTTTAAGGGTGGAATAAGTTTAAATATTTTTTAACAAGTTTTATTTATTGCCAGCCTGAGCAAGAGGTTTTTTGATATATTTAAATTTATGCTGCGTCCAGAAAAGCTGAAGTCAACTTGCGGGTGAAAGTCCCGTCAGGATAAGTGCCGAGACGCCCAGTAGCTAACCCCAGTGCAGAAGAGAAATTTTTTGTGCCAACGGAGTAAGACTAGGAAGTTCCATGCGTTATATGACAGAATCTACTCATGGCCAACACTATTGGAGGCTTATAGTAGAGTTCGGTCAAATCATGGAGGAAGGTAACCGTTTAGCCGAGGGATGTGAATTTTTTTCCCACCTGCCAACCCAAGCCGTAATCCCGCGACAAATTTAGTACAGGAGGCGTCCCAAAGGGACAGTCCCTTCCTACAAAAGAATCTTTTAAGAGTGGGGACGAAGCACTCTCGTGCTTTAGTACAGGAGGCGTCGCAGACGCACTCTCGTCCTTTTAGGGCAAGTCACCACCGCAATGAACCCTGTTTTGATGGGACGCCCAGCAGAGTCAATTTATTTTATACCCTAGTAGAAAAAGTTTGACTTCAATTTATACTTTTGTATAATCTTCTGGATGCCTGCGATTAAGGAAGGAATATGTTAAAGAGATATCTCGAAAAATATATCTTAGAGGATTTAAAGGAGAGAATGGTATTTATTTCCGGTCCTCGCCAGGTTGGAAAAACAACCCTTGCCCAACAACTTGGAGAAAATTTCTTTTCCGACAATACAACATATCTAAACTGGGACTACCGTAAAGACAGGAAAATTATTTTATCTGGAATATTCCCAGCTGATAAAACGTTGTTTATCTATGATGAAATTCACAAATATAAGAATTGGAAGAACTATTTGAAGGGGGAGTACGATAAACATAAGGAGCAGTTTAAAATACTGGTTACCGGTAGCGCTCGTTTGGATATCTATCGAAAAGGAGGCGATTCTTTGTTGGGCAGATACCGTCCTTATCGTCTTCATCCATTTTCTTTGCAGGAACTTTCGAACGCAAAGTTTAGGGGCGCGCCGTTGCAAAAGCTTGTTTTTACGGAACCCAATAAGGAAAAGAAAGAGCTGTTTAAGTGTTTGCTCAAGTTCGGCGGGTTCCCTGAAGTTTTTATAAAGCAAAGTGAAAAAATGCTAAGGCACTGGCACAACGACCGGGTGGATCGGCTCATCAAAGAGGATATTCGAGATATAGAAAATGTAAGGGATTTATCGGCTTTGCAGATATTAGTTGAGCTCCTGCCTCAAAAAGTAGGCTCTCTCTTTTCTCTGAATTCTTTGCGAGAAGATCTCAATGTGACACATAAAACAATCTCTCTATGGGTTGATATATTGGAAAAATTTTATTACCACTTCAGAATTTATCCATATTCCAATTATCTCATCAAATCCTTGAGAAAAGAGCCTAAGATGTATTTGTGGGATTGGTCTGAGATTGAGGATGAAAACGTTCGATTTGAAAACATGGTGGCCTGCCATCTTCTTAAATTCTGTCATTTTCTTTTTGATTCTGAAGGATATAAGACCCAGCTTTATTATTTAAGAGATAAGGAGCAAAGGGAAGTAGATTTTTTGGTCACCCTTCAAAATAAACCATGGTTTTGCGTAGAGGTTAAGAATTCCTTCAAGGACATCCCTCATTCTTTGAAATATTTTAGTTCAAAGTTGCAAATTCCATTTTCCTATGAAGTGGTAAAGCAAGATAACATAGATTTTATAAAAGAGGATACACGCATCCTAAGCGCAGACAAATTCTTGAGTTCGCTCATATAATCATTGTCCAAATTACCATACTGACGAAAGCCGACATCCAGAACTGATTTTTCGCCAGCTAGCAAAAACTATTTAGTCTTATCTACACAGTCTCTTTTAACTTTCTCCCGCTCCCATCTTCTATCTTAAGCCATCTGGTTCCCTAGTTTAGTTTCTGCACTTAAAATAAGCACTTATATCGACGGATCATAAATACTCTAATTCCATCTTTATGAATATGATTCAGACCGCAAAACTCAATGGAACAAGTCCGCCGGAGGCTTTAAGAGAAATCATTCTCAAACGGCATAAGATGCAAAATAAATTAGCTCTGCTAGGTGTCCCATTAAAACAGGGTTCGTTGCAGGGGTGACTTGTCCTAAAGCACGAGCCCCCAAAGGGGGCTGCTTCGTTGAGTGCTCACGAAGCTGCACCCGATAGGGTATCGTCCCTCCTCTTGAAGGATTTTTTTGTAGGAAGGGACTGTCCCCGATGGGACGAGTGCTACGTCGTTGAGGGACTGTCACTTTGGGACGTCTCCTGTCCTAAATTTGTCGCCGGATTACGGCTTGGGTTGGCAGGTGGGAAAAAATTTACATCCTTCGACTAAACGGTTACACTTATTGCGAGAACGCATCAAGCTCACCATGGGCAGCTTAATGGTCTTCTCGCAAAAAATGTGGGCGGCGCTCACGGAAACTCTTATTGATAGTAAACGTCTCCAACAGCTGCTGACTCAACGCATCCAAATACGGTTCGATTCCGGTTGAAGCCTACAGGCCTTGCCACAAAACGCAGGGCATCTACTCGTTTCAGTCCGATCGTTACAATCCCCACTCTTATGTACACCCATGGAAACCAAAATCTATTGACTCATAAATAATATAATGGATCTTGGCGTTCTTCCTTTACCCTAAACTTTTTTATCCACCATCAGTAAAAATATTACCGTCTTTAGGCTTCCCAATTCGTCGGAGCTATAGCAAGACGAGACCCTTGACAGATGGATTATCTCTGTTATACTTGTAAACGATTGCAGGATAACTCATCTCCTGAGTTGATTCACCTGCCAAACAATGAAGTTTCTTCCCGGCCAGCAAGTGTTCTTTAACAGTTGGTAAGAACCAATCCGAAAAAGTCCATTTAATGGATATCGTTTCAAGCAGTTTTTGAAACCAGGGTAAATTTGCTTCAAGGGCGAGTTTACAAAGCTATAGGGTCTGTGCTTAAGGGCGCGGGCAACCAGTTACCGGATAATAATTCTTCTTTTGTATTTTAAAAGAAGATTTGTTATCCGGTTTTTTATTTAAAATTTAATAAGAAAGGATGGTATATAGATGCCTCGAATCTTTGTGATTAATAGGGAAAGAAGAGATCGGTCTAATAAAAATCGAACTATTCATACCGAAAGGCGTTGTTCAAACATACCTACCAAGAGATACGTAATGATTGTTGATGACCCAGAAATCCGAAAAATTATAAAGAAAGAATTTTCCGCCCCGCCAAACGCCATTGTTCCACACGAGCAGGGCAAAGATTTTATTTTTTATTTTATAGCGTCTTCTTCCCATGAACGCATTTCCAAACTTGTGAGAGCCATCTTTTATAAATTGAAGAAGAACAATGTTCCGGCCGAAATGCTCGATCAAGTTGAGATATTAACGGCATGAGGGGTAAATAGGAAATGGAAATTAATTATTCATATTCGCGAAACGGTTCTTATGGTCAAAATTTTACTAAGGTTTTTAACATGGGAAGAACGAAATGAGGTTGGATGGGAATGGGGATGGGAAAGCGGGCGGGGATTTTGTGTGGAGTTTTAAAATCACAGTGCCGCCGCCATCCATCCAGCATGAACCGTTGGCGCAGGCGAGGGAGGGAGAGGATTTGGTGGTGACGGCAACGGTTACAGCGTTTGGATCTAATGTAAGGAAGGCGGAGCTTTACTATAGGAATTTCTCGGAGTCGCAATGGGGCGTGGCTTACGAGAAAGTGGCGATGAAAACGCTTAGCGCATCCGGTACATTTGGCGCAGGATCCATAGTTTCTGCGGGGACTCTTTTTAGTGCGGCGATACCCGCGTCGAGCGTGCGGGCGGATAAAGGTCTGGAATATTTTA
>JACPBF010000024.1 GCA_016180425.1 Elusimicrobiota bacterium | reverse complement strand
TTACCCACACCCGGTAAACTCAATAAAATGGGGACAGAGGAATTTGTTTTAAGGGATTCATCGATCCATTTCTCGGTTTGCCGAATGTAAGTTCGAATACATTTACTCGGGGGAGAACTAAATTATATGGGTTTTAGAATATACGGGATAAAACTATTCTTTAAGGACTAAGAGTTGACCGCCAATATGAGCTGGATGGAGCTGGCAGTAGATAGTAAATAGACCCTCTTTATCCGCACTAAATTCAACTGTTTCAATCTCGCCCCTGGCAACAACTTTTTTTATTCCAAACTCATCAATTGCAAATCCATGCGTGTTCGGATCAGAATTAATATTATTAATCAATTTAATTTTTACCTTATCCCCTTTCCGCACAATAAGTGTTCCTGGAACCCAGACTTTAGTCCCACGATATTCAATGGCAACAATACTAAATTCTCGAACGCCTGCCTGATGAGCCGTATGATCCTCTTCCGAATAAATTTTCGAGTTCAACCCGAATCCAAAAAAAATTAAAATTAATAATAATATTTTATTTGCCATTTTATACCCCCTTGCTAAAGTTTAACCCAAAACTTTCATTAGAAAATAGTTTTCGTCTCCATCCCCTAAAAACAGTATTCAGGTTCAATATTTAATTTTAATTTTATTGATTAAAAACCTTAAAATCAAGCAAGGTTCATCTCCTCCAAAAATCTCTGATCCGGCTTTGCTTTCCAAAACATCTTATTTTAAGGTCACTGCTTTCTATTTTTGTCCTATTTCTTATATAGAGTTTGGTATAATGAGCAAATTAATCATTATTGATTCAAAACTATAAGGTATGAAAATTAAAAATTCATCAAAAATAATTAAAGGATCAGAATCAACAACTGTTGAATGGAAGCAGTCATTATCCGAAATCAATGAAATTATAGAAACAACCGCAGCTTTTGCTAATACTGAAGGTGGATGCATCTTCATTGGGATATCTTCAGAAGGGAATGTTTTAGGGGTTCAGATTGGTAAAGGCACTGTAGAAAAAACGGTCAACCAAATTGCCCAAAGTACTGACCCTAAAATTCATCCTAAGGTTACAATAAAAAGAATTGGGAACAAAGAGTTAATCCTCATCGAAATTAAGGAATCTTGCGATCATTTAGTTCTAGCATTTGGACGACCTTATAAGCGTGTAGGACGATCAACGGTTCGTATGAGTAAGGATGAATATGAGAGACTTATTCTTGATAAGCATAAAGAAGGAATTCGCTTCGATAACCAAATTTGTAAAGGCGCAACATTTAGGGATATAAATCGTGATTTACTTAAGGAATTTATTTTAAAAGGACGATTTGAACGAAATTTGGATTTAAACGAAAAGATGTCCATTCAAGAGATATTGATGAGACTTAATCTGTTAAAGGATCATAAGCCAATGAATGCGTCAATTCTGTTATTTGGCTCTCCGCAGAGATTTTACCCTCAATCTGAAATAAAATGTATTCGATTTAAAGGATTAAATGTGACTGAAGATATGATAGATCTAAAATCAATTACTGGAAGCGTTATTCATCAACTGCAGGATGTAGAAAAATTTATCTTTAATCATATTGCCTTATCGGCATGGATTGAGCCGGGGAAGTTGGAAAGGCAAGAGAAGTGGGAGTATCCTTCTAAAGCTATTCGCGAAACTCTTGCTAATGCGCTTGCGCACCGCGATTATTGGTCAACAGCTAAAGTTCAGGTAAGGATATTCAATGATCGTATCGAATTTTGGAATCCTGGAAAGTTGCCAAAAGGGTGGACAGCAGAGACATTGCTAAAGAAACATGAGTCCCAGCCACCGAATCCTTTAATTGCTAAGCAGTTCTTTTGGATTAAATATGTTGAAGAAGTTGGATCTGGGACAAATAAGATTGTTCAGTGGTGTCGTGAATGGGGTTTGCCAGATCCGGTTTTTGAATATACAGGAACCAGTGTTGTTGTGACAATTAAAAAGGCACACGCAATAGCGAAAAAAGATGAACTATCTAAAATAGAGACTACCCAGAAAACTACCCAGAAAACTACCCAGAAAATAATAGAAGAAATTAAAAAGAACCCGCAAATTACAAGAAAAAAACTTGCCATAATTATTGGTTTAACGGAAGATGGAATTAAATATCATTTAAATATTCTTCAAAGAAAAGGGCTTCTCCATCGCATTGGTCCAGATAAAGGTGGATATTGGAGATTACTTCGTTCTTAAAAAGGCTTTAGAAAATACGTGGCATTAAAAAATGAGAACCGAGACGGAATTCGGGTTAAAAGTTTGATATAATTTTTTTTATGGACTTTTCAGCAGAAATCTCACATATCCTTAAAAAAGTAGAAAAAGAAGGGGATAGAGCATTAGAATTCTATACTAAAAAATTCGATAAAATTGATCTTCCAGCTAAAAAATTTTTAGTGCAGAAAGATGAATGGTTAAAAGCTGTAAAGCGACTCTCCCCTCAATTCTTGTCCGCTTTAAAAACCGCTAAAAATAGGATAGAACAGTTTCACAAGCAAGAGTTAAAAAGAATTAATAAAGAATGGAGAATCACGCTAGATTCAATTGCTCTTGGACAAATTTCTAATCCAATTGAAAAAGTTGGATGTTATGTTCCAGGGGGAAGAACCTGTTATCCATCTACTGTATTAATGACTGCGATCCCAGCTAAAGTTGCAGGGGTAAAAGAGGTCATTCTGGTTACTCCCTATAAAAACCTTAAAGATGAAATTTTAGCTGCCGCTCTTTATTCTGGAGTGGATCAAATTTTTAGCATTGGCGGCCCCCAAGCAATTGCAGCTCTTGCCTTTGGCACAAAAACAATACCAAAAGTGGACAAAATCGTAGGGCCAGGCAACCGCTATGTTACAGAAGCTAAAAGACAGGTTTTTGGAGTCGTAGGCATTGAAGGGCTTGCTGGCCCTAGTGAAATTGCAATCTGGGCAGACTCTAACTCTAATCTTTTTAAGATCAGTCTAAATCTCTTAGCCCAAGCTGAACATGATACTGATGCACGCAGTTTCTTATTTACTAAAGATAAAAACTTGCTAAAGAAAATTCTAATAGAGATTCCAAAAAAATTTCAAAATCAAATTCATCTTGAATGTTTACAGTCAGATCAGGCAATCATAAAAAAAATTAATGAAATTGCGCCAGAACATCTTTATCTAGCGATTCGTCACCCAAAACTTGTACTTCCTCTTATAAAAAACGCAGGCGCTATTTTTTTAGGAGAAAATAGTCCAGTAGCATTGGGAGATTATGTTGCAGGTCCAAGCCATGTGCTTCCTACAGGCAGGACCGCTCGCTTTAATTCAGCTCTTTCAGTTAAAGATTTTTTAAAATGGAGTTCAGTGATTGAAAATCGCTCTTCGAATAATAAAAAACTTTTTCAAGCGGCAAAGACTCTAGCGGATACTGAAAAATTGCGCTATCATTCACTTTCCTTATCTATATGATACACTTAACCCGATTTATTCGCTTGTGAATGCCGATACAAAAAATGTCGCTATTTTTCATCGTCATACTAAAAATCCAGTGATTCGGGTTAAGAAACAAAACTATAAAAGGAACCTATGAAATCAAAAAAACGCAGAGCGGCCATTCAAAGAAATACTAAAGAAACACAAATAAAACTTTCTTTAAATCTGGATGGAAAAGGAAAGTCTAAAATAAAAACTACTCTTCCTTTTTTAGATCACATGCTGGAGCTTTTTTCTAAGCATTCTGGAATTGATCTACTCCTTGAGGCAAAAGGGGATACGCATATTGATGATCATCACCTGGTAGAGGATATAGGAATTGTTTTGGGAGATGGTTTGGAAAAAGCATTGGGGAGTAAAAAAGGAATTTATCGTTATGGAAATTTTCTTCTACCTATGGATGAAGCGCTCTCTTATATTGTGATTGATTGTGGAGGAAGGCCCTATTTTGAATATTCAGTGCCTTTTAAAGCTCAATCCAAGTCTCCTTTTGGTTTTGAGCTCTTTGAAGATTTTTTTCAGGCTTTAGCCATGAATGCAAAGATAAATTTGCACATTCATCTTTTAAAAGGCAGGAACAATCACCACATTGCTGAATCCCTGTTTAAAGGTTTTGCAAAAGCTCTGGCCCAAGCGATTTCTTATAGCAAAAGAGGAGCGGGAATCCCCTCCACCAAAGGAGTCTTATAGATGTTAAATGTCGCTCTCTTAGATTATGGGATGGGTAATTTAAGAAGCGTTTCTAAAGCGATTGAAACTTTCAAATGCAGGGTGGAATGGGTCAATGATCCTAACAAACTTAAAATCGCGGACATCTTAGTCCTACCTGGTGTTGGAGCCTTTTCCTTAGCGGTCAAAAATCTAAAAAAACTAAAACTTTTTGATCCTATTCAAAATTGGATAGGTCAAAAAAAACCTTTTTTAGGTATCTGTTTAGGATATCAGCTCTTGTTTGAAAAAAGCCAAGAAAGTGAGGAAAAAAATTTAAAAGGACTGGAAATCTTTAAAGGAGATGTGGTCAAATTTAAAAATAAAAATCTTAAAATACCTCATATGGGATGGAATCAAATTCAGATGAATAAAAATAAAAACTTAAGCGATTCTATTTTTTCTGGAATAAAAGACCGGTCTTATTTTTATTTTGTGCACTCCTACTATCCAGCTCCTAAAGATACCGCTCTTATCGCCAGTAAAACAAACTATTGTGTTCAATTTTCCTCAAGTATCTCTACAGATTATCTTTTTGCTTCTCAGTTCCATCCAGAAAAAAGCGGAAAGATTGGTTTAAAATTAATTCAAAATTTTTTGAATTTTGTTAAAGGAGGCGGCCCATGTTAATTATTCCAGCAGTGGATATTAGAGCAGGCTCTTGCGTGCGCTTAGTTCGCGGGGATCCAAACCAGAGCACAATCTATTCTTCAGATCCAATTCAGATGGCCCGCCGCTGGGTAGAAGAAGGTGCCAAACGATTACATATTATTGATTTAGATGGAGCATGGAGCGGGCAGCCTCACCATTTGGAAATCGCGGGAAAAATTAAAAAAGAGGTGGGTTGCGAGATTCAGTTCGGAGGCGGTTTAAGGGAAAAAGAGATGGTGAAGAGAGCTCTTGATTTAGGACTTGATAAACTGATCTTAGGCACTGCTGCTCTGGATGATTTAACCTGGGTAAAAAGCGCTCTGGACTGGCATGCAGATCGCCTAATAGTGGCGCTAGATGCGCTTAACAACCATGTGACCAAGGAAGGGTGGCAGGAAGACATTGCTTTCACTGTTGAAGAAGCTCTGGCAAAAATGGAAGCCCTGGGTTTTCAAGAAACCATTTTTACAGACATTAACAAAGATGGAACTTTAGAAGGTCCTAATCTGGAGGCGATCAAGAAAGTGGTTGCTAAAACCCGTATGCATGTCTATGCCTCTGGAGGGGTTTCCTGTTTTAAAGATGTTCAGGCTCTAAAAGAGATTCCAGGACTTAAAGGTGTGGTAATAGGCAAAGCTCTCTATACTGGAAATGTGATTCTAAAAGAATGCCTTCAATAGCTCTTAATTTTGAAATAAGGTCATTGGATTTGATTTCCAAGCCAAGTGTTAAAAATTCAGAAAAAATTATTTGGAACTTTAAAAAATGGGTTTAGCGCTGCGAATTATTCCTTGCTTAGATGTGGACAAAGGCCGGGTTGTAAAAGGGACAAAATTTGTTGAACTTAAAGATGCTGGAGATCCAGTGGCAGTTGCCAAAAGATATAATGAAGAGGGAGCGGATGAACTTGTCTTCCTGGATATCACAGCCAGCGCAGAAGCTAGAGCTATTACCCTAAAAGTAGTTCAAAAAACAGCGGAACAGGTTTTTATTCCCCTAACCGTTGGCGGAGGCATTAGGACGATTCAGGATATTAAGCTCTTGCTGCGTTCAGGAGCAGATAAAGTTTCCATCAATACAGCTGCGGTGCTTAACCCAAAACTAATTAAAGAAGCATCTTCTAAATTTGGAGCGCAATGTATTGTAGTAGCTATTGACGCAAAAAAAGAGAATGGAAAATGGAGAGTTTATATTCATGGCGGAAGAACCCCTACAAAATTGGATGCTTTGCTCTGGGCCCAAAAAGCTCAAAAATATGGAGCAGGAGAAATCCTTCTAACCAGCATGGATAGAGACGGCACTCAAATGGGGTATGATCTAAATTTGCTCAAAATCTTATCAAAAAAACTGTTCATTCCTCTTATCGCCTCCGGAGGAGCTGGGGAAAAAAAGGATTTCTATAGCGCATGGAAGAGTGGAGCAAGCGCTTGTTTAGCCGCTTCCCTTTTTCATTACCAGAAATGTTCCATCAAAGATGTTAAAAATTTTTTAAATAATAAAAAAGCGCCGGTACGCTTATGAAAAAAATAAAATTTCTTAAAAATCTAAAATTTGACTCTTCTGGGCTTATTCCTTGCATTGTGCAAGATGCAAAAGACCGCACAGTCTTAATGGTGGCTTATATGAATCAGGATTCCCTGCAAAAGACTCTGCAAGAAAAAAAAGCCTGTTATTGGAGCCGTTCCCGTCAGAAATTTTGGCTTAAAGGAGAAGAATCTGGAAATTTTCAAATGGTTAAAGAGCTGGCGATTGATTGCGACGGGGATTGCATTCTAATTTTTGTGGAGCAAATTGGAGGAGCAGCCTGCCACACAGGCAGGAGAAGCTGTTTCTACAGAAAAGTCTCTGCAAAGGGAACTTTAACTGTTCATGGAAAAAAAATCTTTGATCCAAAAAAAATTTATAAAAAGTGAAACGTTTTTTATATTTAATCTTTTTAGGAGTGGGTGGAGCCTTGCTTTTAAGGAGCTATGGAATAGAAGGCATTTATGTGGCCACGCCCTCCATGGAACCCACCCTGCCTGTAGGCACTCATTACTTTGTGGATAAACTAACCTTTTTCTTTCGCTCTCCTAAACATGGAGAGATCATTGTTTTTGTTTCCCCAGTCAATCCGGACAAGGATTTAATAAAACGGGTGATTGGCTGCCCTAAAGAAACCATTGCCATAGAGAAAAAAAAAGTATTTCTAAACCACGAACCCTTAAATGAACCCTACGCGCGTTATACAAGAAAGGATGAGATTTTGGTTGGGGATAATATCCCAGACATAGAGATCCCTGAGGATTCTTATTTTGTGATGGGAGACAATCGAGATGAATCTGGAGACAGCCGAGATTGGAAAGATCCAGAAAGTGGAGAACAGCTCTATTTTGTACATAAAAAATTAATTAAAGGGCGTGTTTTAAACGTGCTGGAATGACTCCAGAACTTAAAATTTTTAAAAACTTAAGCAAAAAATATTCTCTGGTGCCTGTTTGCTTAGAGTGCTCAGCTGATTGCGACACCCCTGTCACGGTTTTCCTAAAGGTTGCGGCTCAAAAAAAATATAGCGCTCTTTTAGAAAGCGTGGAGGGAGGGGAAAAATTCGGGCGCTATTCCTTTATTGCGCTCAGCGATCACTTTAGATTTGAATCTTATGGAAATAAAATTATCCTTACCCATTCCATCAATGGAAAAAAAGAAATTAGAAACACTCAGCCTTTGGCAGAGTTAAAAAAAATATTTAAAGCTTTAAAAGCAGCTCCTCTGCCAGAACTACCGCAGTTTTCCGGAGGCGCTGTGGGAATGATCAGCTATGATATGGTTAGGAATTTTGAAAAACTTCCTAATCTTTTACCTAACGACCTCCATCTTCCGGATGCTTTACTTTTATTTACAGATGAGGGGATTGTTTTTGACCATTGGAACCATAAAATGTTTTTAGTTAAATGGAATCTAATTCAAAATCGTTCTGAATTTCATTTGGAGCAACTCTATAAAAAAGCCCAAGTTTCTTTAAAAAAAATAGAATCTAAAATCCGCGCCGCAAAAATTTTAAATTCTCTTAAAACCGTTCAAAATAAAAAATTAGAAGATCTGCTCAAATCTAATTTTTCTAAAAAAGAATATTGCAATGCGGTTTTAAAAACAAAAAAATATATTGAAGCCGGGGATGTGATCCAAACAGTTCTTTCTCAACGTTTTATGTTGGAATCTAATGCTGATCCATTCCATGTCTATAGGGCTTTAAGGGTGATCAATCCCTCCCCATATTTATATTTCTTTAAATTTAATGATTTTGCTTTAGCTGGCTCAAGCCCAGAAATCTTAGTGAGAAAAGAAGGAAATACGGCAATAACCCGTCCGATTGCTGGCACCAGAAAAAGAGGAAAAAATTTGAATCAGGATCTAGCTTTAGAAAAAGAACTTATTTCTGATCCAAAAGAACGGGCTGAACATTTAATGTTAGTGGATTTAGGCAGAAATGATTTAGGAAGATGCTGTGAAGCAGGCACTGTAAAAGTAAAAGATTTTATGAATGTTGAACGCTATTCCCATGTAATGCATCTTGTTTCCACGGTGGAAGGTTCTTTAAAACCTAAGGAAGATGCTTTTTCTCTTTTTAAAGCCTGTTTTCCAGCAGGCA
>JACPBF010000003.1 GCA_016180425.1 Elusimicrobiota bacterium | reverse complement strand
TCTAACTTTATAATTAATCCATTCTATTTCGTTTGGTTCATAAGTGGTAATAATCCAAACCGTAGGTGGAAGAGAACAAACAACATGAAGCGGCCGATGGCTGGATGTTTCTCCAAAAACCAAACAACTAGGAGAATATTTATCCTCTGGATATTTTTCGATAATATCCCCACTTAACAATGCTTCTTCAACCTCTTCCTGACTTTCGCATTTCAGTGTCCCGCAAATAGATCAAGGATGGATTGTGTTAATTCATCCACCTCACTTTCAGCTGCAAGCGTTACGTTATTAACCCGCACTTTCCCTTGACCCACTTTACCCAGTAATTCAATCGCTTTCTCAATTGTACAGTTAATTTTTTGCAATTGTATTTCAGTTTCTTTCATCACTAATAAACTGACAAAACAGAGGAGGAGATGAGCTTTGATACGCGCAGGTTGGGAGTGATAGATGGGACGCTCCTGTAAATCGTGTTTAGACATTCTGAAGGCCTTCTCCACTCGCCAAAGCTGGTGGTATTGATCAATGATTTGTGTGACCGCAATTTTATCTTCGAGGTTGGTATAGTAACCCTTGAGACCATCAAACTTTTGGTCGTAGATAATTTGATCCTCATCAATGCCCACAACTTTCTGTTTTCCTTCCAGTTTTAAATATTTGCTTTTCTTGATGATGGTTTGGTGCGCTTTGAGTTTTTTCTCTAACTTGATCAGCATTCGCTCTCTGTTTTTCCTGTCTTGTTTGGCCCGGCTTTGGGAATAGTCCACAATAAAACGCTGCCGATTGCAAAAGGTTTGGAATTCTTCTTGACGTTGGAAAGGATGAGACAGCATTCGCTGGGTTAAGAAGGGAGAAAGATTTTTTAAACGCGCTCCAACGATGTAATAGATATTGTTTTCTTCTAGGTAAGTCAAATTATTTTGAGACAACATGCCAGCGTCAGCCACCACGGTTAATTGTGGAAAAGAGTAGCGGTTCTGAATCGAATTTACCGCTTGGCTAAACGTGTGCTCTTCAAAGGTTTTCCCTTCAAACCAATCCAAGTCAAAGGGATATCCGTGACTGTCCACAAATAAACCGATTAGTATTTGCGGCATGTCAGTACGGTGATCTTTGGAAAAACCTTTCTGCTTAAATTCATCTTCTCGAGGAGTCTCAAAGTAAAGAGTGGTGACATCGTAAAAACAGATCGAAATTCCATGGGGATGATGCCGCCTCACAAAATCATACGCCACCTGAGTTAGAGACCGTTTATTTAGTGTGTCTAAGAAACGATAAACCGTATCTTTCTTGAGCGGTATGCCTAAATAGTTTTCCAAATATCGAATGGTAGCTGCTTTACTCTTTGGGTGGGCGATCCTGGCAATCACTAAGTCTCGCAATAAAGTAGGTGGAAAACCAATGCGATCATAAACGTTGCCAAAGACTTGGTGATACCCTGTAATTTGCCAATCACTGACTTTAGCTGTGGGAAAATTTAAAGAAGCGGAAGGAAAGAGATTGAGTTGATAGCGATGTTGTTCCTCTTGCAGTCGTTGCAAAGCCTTCAGACGCAACGCTTCTATCTTGGGTGGAGTGGTGGCACAACCCACATGATCGATGACCACAAAACGCCCTGCACGTTTTTCCCCAATCTGAAAACAGATAGAGTTCCTAGATTTAATCTTTCTGATAAACACAGCTCTATTTTACCTGTTTCAGTGTCCCAACTAAAATTGGGGTCTATTGATTTATCACATAGTTTTGATTTTGAAGCGCCAATTTAGGAGATTTTTGCGAAAGTCAGGAAAACAATATCCCATATTAATCCTGCTTGAAAAAAAAATATTAGAGTTCCTGATAAAATAAACTTTTTATTATTCATGCTGGACATCCAGACTACCTATTATTAGTAGATGTTACAATTTTCTATACTGTAGAGCAAAATCCGGGTTTAACGATTGCCGATAATGAGCGCTATTTCTTCTGAATTTTTTTGAGAGGGGTGGGTGTGGATCGGGATTCTTCCCTCGGGAAGAATGAGCTGGTCGCTTAAGAATTTAGAGATTATTTGGGCTTTTGTTTGAGCCAGGGGTTCTTCTTTAATAAAATAATATTCTACCTCTAAAGGCAAAGTAAAGGCGTAACGTTTAATCCAATCCGCAGATTCTTTCAGCAGATCCACGCCCAATTCTGAAATTTTAAATTGATCTGTATTCTCTTCTTTTTCTTTAAAAAGAGCATTTGGGCTAAGGCTGATGAAAAGACCCTTTGCTTCTTGGTGCAGGATGCCTTCAAACCAAAAAGGTTTTGAAATAAGATTTCTAGATTGGCCGCGATTATCTTTGCAGGTTAAGACAGTAGAGTAATTTTTTCCTACTTCCATCATTTGATTAGTCTCATTTCTTCCAGTCCAAAGGATCTTAGCTGGAGGCAAAGATTTTCCCTTAAAGGTATGAAAAGGATGTCCTTCGCTGTCCGCAATCACCATCTCCCATCCTTTGGCCAGGTTTTCAGAGCTAATTTCAGATACAATTTCTCTTAAAGGATAAAACGTTTTCACAGGCTCTTTAACTAAACGGGTTCTGGCTGGCAAAATGGTTCTAACATTAGAAAGCGTTTTAGGATATCCAACCCTTTCATCTCTTAAAGCTTCTGGATTTTTTTGCAGCAGATCTTCTTCTATTTCTAAAGCTGGGAGCGCTGGCTCTAAAGAATTCACTTCTATTTCAAGTAAAGGTTTTTCCCCTTCCAGCCCTTTTTTATCCCCGCCCTTTATAGTCACTTCCGGCAGCTGCGGGGAAGTTAAAGAGGGTTTTTCTTGCGCATAGAGATGCGCAATTAAAAAAAGCGAGGAGAAAAATATCAGCGATTTATTTTTCATATTTGGTTTCCTTTTTCAGATACTGCATCAACAAGGGGTGCGGAGTTTCCTTTTTAATCCAACCTAAATCTAAAGGTAATAGTGCCCCACTGATCTTCCCTGGTTTTATCCAGAGAAGAAAATTTCCAATTTTTAAGAGCTTCTAAAACTAGACGATCTAACTCTGGATACCCTGAGGTGCGTTCAATCACCATGTTTTTGCGCACATCCCCTTCTTTAGAAACAGTAAAACGCACAGCCACATCCGCTTCAATATTTTTTGATTTTGCCCAGTTTGGGTATTCAGGCAATACAGATTTTATTATTTTTCTAGAAGAAAGTGGACCAGTTATTTTTACTTTTTCTTTAGAAATTTCTAGTTTTTTAATCTCTTTTTTTTCAATAACAGTGGATTCAAGTTTGGCTGGAACTTGGGGTTTTTCTTGCGCAATAATTTTTAGATCCGCTCCTTTTTTTGAAAAACCAATTTGAGGAGCGATAAAAGGTTTTTGGGGATTGACAAAAGTTTTTTCTACAAGAGCTTCTTGTTTTTGCGTTGTAAAGGAGGGTTCCTTTCTTGGAATTTTTGAAAGTTCCACAATTTTTTCTTTTGATTCTGAGGCGCCTAGAACAATTTGAGGCGTTTGCGCCATGGGAGGAACAGCTTTTTTACCCACCTCTTCTAGCTGGATCCTTGGATTTAATTCTCTGGAACTCTCCTGCTTTTTTGTTTGCAAAGCGAGCTCTGCCATATCTGGCAGGGATGACCTTTGGCTATTTCCTAATTTAATTTCTGGGGATTTTGGAATCTCATTCATTTTTTTTTCTACCAAACGCTCCACTTCTTTAATTTGAGGCTCTGAAATTTTTTGTGTACTAGGAATTTCTCTTAAAGTTTGAGGATTTTTTTTAAAAATAGGCAGGGCCATCTTTAAAAACTCTAAAGCGCTTTTAGGCTCCTCCACATTTAAAGGAGTGATTACAGGCTTTTCTGGCTCTATCAATTCCACGTTTTGAAGAGTAGTAACCAGTTCAAACTCGCTTTTAGAACTTTGCCTTTGCCAGAAGTAGCCAAGAGGAATTCCATGAAAAAAAAGAGCTATAAGAAAAGCGATTTTTAGTTGTTTCCCATCTTTTTCAAAAAAAAGTTTAGGGGTTCCCCAATCCCATAAAAATTTTTCTTCAGGCTGAATTTGGGAGAGGTTAAATAGCTTCATTTCTATTTTCCTTTTTTAAAGAGTCTTTTCTAGTTGCTTAAAGGTTCTGTAGCGATCGCCATGGATTTTGCTCCTAACTCTTTTGCAAGATGCATGACTAAAAGTAGTTCCCCATGCAGAGATTCTTTATCCGCTCTTAGGATCAGATGTTTTTCAGCGGAGAGATTCAACCTTTTTTCTAAAACGCTTTTTAAATTGTTAGACGAGACCTCTTCTTCATTTACAGCAAGTTTGCCTTCGCGGGTGATGGTGACAGTGATATTTTCTTTTTCTTTCCCCTCTTTGGTATGGGTTTTTGGCAGGTTCACAGGAAGCGAAGGAAGTTCAAAAAGAGGAGCAGTGACCATGAAAATAATCACTAATACTAGCCCCACATCTACCAGCGGCGTTACATTAATCCCTGTTACCAGTTCCTCTTGTGGTCCAGATTGCATGCCCATTTATTCTTTTTCCTTGTCTTTATTTAAAATTGCCACTTTTAATGCGCCTGATTGTTTAGCTATATCCAGAATTTCCACCACTTTTCCCACACGATTTGATTTTTCAGCTTCTAACGTTACCATTTTATCTTTAGTTTTTGGGATTTCAGTTTTTAAAAAAAGAAAGAGCTTTTCTAAGAGGATTTCTTGATTATTCACATAGATTTTATTTTCTTCGGTTAAACGGATTTGGAGATTCTCTTCTAAAGCATGTTTCCCTTTTTCAGCTCCAGCCTTAGATTCTTGCACAGTTAAACCTGCTTGCAGCATAAAAGGAGAAACAGCCATAAAAATAATGACCAAGACCAAAGCCACATCTACCAGCGGAGTCACATTAATTTCTGTAATGGGCTCATCTTCAACAGCGTGTTCTGTTGTGTGCGTTCTTCCCGGAGAATGCGCCTCAATCGCAACTTTGGACCCTACTTCCAGATTTTCTTTTTCCTTATGATTTTGATCCATGCAAAACCACTAAAAGCCGAATAGAAGAAACTTCCAGTATCGTTGCCATGGCTTTTACTTTTTTCATGTAATAGTTATAGAGAATCACGCTTGGGATCGCCACTAAAAGACCTGCTGCTGTAGCCACTAAAGCTTCAGATATTCCGGCTGCCACCACTGCAGGTCCTCCTGTGCCGGAAATAGCTAAATCATGGAATGCTTTTATAATGCCAACTACGGTTCCAAATAGGCCAATAAATGGCGCTGTATTGCCTAAGGTGCCCAATACTCCTAAATAACGTTCTAAAACTAAACGTTGCTCCATGCGCGCGGCAGTGAGCAGCTCATCTAACTCTACTTTGCTTCTATCCTTATTCGCAATCGCTGTTTTTACAAGATCAGAGACAGGCCCTTTTAAATTTTTTACGCTTTCCGCTGCTTCATCGTTTTTTTCTTTTTCAAGGCAAGCCTCAATTTTCTCTAAAATTTCTAAAAATTCTTTTTGGTTAAATTTTAATTTTCTGTAATAGATGAATCGTTCTATAGCTACGGTCAAAGCGATCAGGGAACATCCTAAAAGAATCCATAAAGTAAAACTTTCAAAAAAAACTTCAATAAAATTTATCTCACCCATTTTTAATTAACCCCGATCCTTATTTTAATTTTAGTTTAATTCCATAAGCTAATTGAACCATCTGATTCTGGTTTTAGTTGCCTCCGCTAGATTTTTTAGTTCCGCCATTGGTAGTGGTTGAATAGGTTTCTCTTAAATATTTTGCTCTTGTTTTAAAACTTGCGCTTACTTTAGGGTCTGTTGAAATTTTACTCCCTTCTTCATAAGCTCCAGCAGCTGCAATCCATTGTTCCTGTTTTTCATAAATTTCTCCCAGTTTGCGCAACGCCTCTAATTTCCAGCCTTGAGCTTTTATGGGAAAAGAGACCATGGTTTTTAAAGAAGCGATGGCAGAGCTACTTTCATTGTTGCCTAAATAGGCTTCACTCAACAAATAAATGATCTCTAAATTTTGTTCGTCTTGCGGCTCAACCTTTAAGCTTAAATCTTTTAGGATAGGAATCGCTTCCAAATATTGTTTAAGCTCTAGTTTTAGTTTAGCAGCTTCTAAAAGAGCGAAATTCACCTTTTCATCTAAGGGATAGTTCCTGGCTAGTTTTAAATAAGAGTCCACCGCTTCTTCCAGTTTAACCGCTTTTTTTTGAGCAAGCGCTAAATTAAAATAGGCTGCGCCCCCAAATTCGTTTTGCGGATATTTTTGTATTAAAAGTTGGTAAGACTCCATGGCCCCTTCAAAATTTTGGTTATTATACTGGGCAGTGCCCAGATGAAAATAAGCTAAAGGAGCGAATTCAGAATTTGGAAAATTTTGTAAAAATCTTGTAAATATGAGGATCGCTTCGCCATATTTTTTTAAAAGATAAAGCGATTCTGCCATATAGAATTGAGATTCCGCTAAGTGGCTGGAATTAGGGTAAAGGCTTGCAACTTTTTCAAATTCAAGAGCGCTTAAAGCATAACTTTTAAGATTAAAAGTTCTTTTGCCGATTCTATATTGACACTCTCCCGCTAACTCTGTTTTTGGAAAAGATTGGATCAGTCCTTTAAATAAAGAGATTCCTAATTCTTTGTTTTTTGCCAATCCCTTTTCAGCTCCATCCATTGCGGACTCTAGGATGTCAAGAGTTTCCATGATTTTAGAATCTTTCGGATATTTTCTAATAAAATTTTCCATTTCAGGCAGAGCTTTTTCAAAGTTTTGAGCATTGTAGTAGGACTGGCCAATTCTTAAAAAGGCCTCTTCCAGATGTTTAGAGTTTGGATAGTCATTTAAAATTTTACGATAAGATTGAATGGCATTTTCATATTTTTGCGCTTTAAAATAAGTGTCCGCGATTTGAAAAAGAGCGTCTTCAGCGTTTTTATCTTTAGGAAATTTTTTAATTAATTCTTCCCAGGCCGCGATCGCTTGACTGTAGTACTCTTGGCGATAATAGGAAAGAGCCAAACGATAAAACGCTTCTGGGTTTTCCTTTGCCTGCGGAGATTCTTTTAAAAATTGTTCATAATTGGCGATCGCTTCCCCATATTTTTTTTGGTTAAAGAGCGCGTTAGCCACTTCATAACTTCCTGAATTCATTTCCGGACCGCGAACCCCTTCTGGCAAACGAACCTCTTTTATTTTTTCTCTGGCAATTTTCGCTTTTTCATATTCCCCTAATTGAAAGTGGCTCCAATAAAGGCCGTCATAGGCATAGAAAGCTGTGGGGTGGTTAGGATAAAGGTTAATGACATTTTGAAAAATTGAGATCGCTTCAGAATAAAGTTTTTGCCGATAGTAGGAATCCCCTAAATAGATCAAACTTAAGCTACGCCATTTAGTCTCTGAAGGAGGTAAAGATTTAAGAATATAAGGGTAACCAGAAGTAATTTGACTGTATTGGGATTGTAGATATTTAGTTCTATTTAATAAAGACATGGCAGATTCTGCTAACACAGTTTTTGGGGCTCGGTCAAAAGATTGTTGATAGGCTCGAACCGCTTCCTCAGCTCTTCCTAAGCGATTATAGGCATTTCCCATTAAAAGATAAGCAGGAGGAACCCATGGGTGGAATAGGTCCCAATCCAGGAATCTTTGAAAGCCATCTACCGCGCCTGTAAAATTTTCTTGAGAGTAGGTGACAAAGGCAAGTTTAAAGCGCGCGGAAGTAGCTTGCGGAGAATTGGGCATTGCAGAAATCAACTGCCCATAAGAGAAACTAGCTTCTTTTAGTTGGTTCGTCATGCGGTAGGATTCAGCAATAAAATACATGGCTGCTGCTCTAAATTCTCCTGCGGGGAAATTTTTTAAAAGCGCCACGTATTGGTCTCTGGCCGCAAGATAATCTTTTTTTAAAAAATAGCTGGCGGCGATTCTAAAAAAAGCTCCTTCTTTTAAAGCGCTTTTTGGGTAAAGGTTTAAAAAGTTTTGGTATTCCTGAATTGCCCCGGCATAGTTTTTAGAGAAAAATATGGATTCTCCAATAAGGAAAGATGCTTGTTCAGCAAAACGGCTTTCTTTAAACTTTTCCGTAAGCTCTTTAAATTTGGCAAGAGCTTCCACTGCTTTTCCAGTTTTAATCAGAGCTTGTCCAGAATAGTAAAGGGATTCTGGGGACTTAATTTTTTCAAGATTGGAAATAGCATCTTCAACTTTTCCTGTTTGAAATTGTATGATCCCACGCAAGAATAAAACGCGCGGCTCTTCTAAGTAGCCAGGAAGAGTTGATGTTAATTTCTCTAATTCCAGCTCTGCGGATCTAAAATCTTGAGCAGGCATAAAACATTGGGCAGAGCCCAAGAGCGATTCTCCAACCAGATAGCTGTTCGGATACTCTTTCTGCAAAGTTCGGAAATATTTTAAGGCTTGAGGGTAGTCTTTACTATTGTAGGAGCACTCTGCAATGCGAAAAAGAGCGGTATCTTGCAGCAGATGTTTTTTATATCTTTTGATTAGGACTCTTTTATATTGTTGAATCGCTTCCGAAAAAGAAGCGCGTTCAATTTCTCCCGGGTCCTTTTTAGAGGGAATCGCTCCTGAAGTTTCCCCGCCTAAATATTTTATTCTGTTTAATTTTTTCTTAAAAGTTTTTCCAATATTTTTTAACCCGCCGCTATTTTCTTCCATCCAGCCTGTTTCATCCGGCGGCTGGCCTAGTTCTACTTCTTCCACAGCTTTGCTAAAAATCGCTTCTGCTAATAAAAATTGCGCATCCTGAGCCAAGGGGCTTTTAGGGTAGTTAAAGACAAAGGTTTGGAACGCTTTCCAGGCAGCAGGTTTTTTCCCCTGACCCCAGAAGAGTTTGAGACCTAGTTCAAATTGTTCTGCTTCAGGAAGGATCAGATTTTGGGAAGAAATTGGGGCATCATTTGTTTCAGATTTAAGGGGAGCAATCAATAAGAGTTCTAAGAAGAGAAATAAGATAAGAATTTTCTGCATAGCGTTTTATAAACCTAATTTTGGAATTCTAACAGGTTTTTTCATTTTTGTCAATTTGGGAATTTTTAGATTTTAAGGGCATTTCCGTTAGAGTGAGCAATTAGAATGGTTTTGGAATCTTTATCTTGTTTATAGACTTTCGCTTTCATTTCCACTAACTTTCTATTTTCTTTAATGATTTCTCCAAAGATTAAGAGGTTTTCTCCTATATGCGCTGGTTTTAAATAACGCACCTGGATTTCAGCTGTTAGAGCGCCTCCGCAAACAACCCATGCCAGCCGCGTCATCGCCTCATCCAGCAAGGTAGCTAAAATTCCGCCATGCACAATATTTTTCCAGCCCTGATGCTCTTTTTTAGGAACAAACTCTGCCCGAGTCGTTTTACCAATAATTTCCCAATGGATTCTTAAACCAGAGAGGTTCTCTTTTCCACAAGCAAAACAATAGTGATCATCCTCTAAAGGTATTCTATTGGACATTTTTTTTAATAGAAATTTTAGTTGACCCTAAAGTTTAAAAATTCTTTGGAAAGAGAAAGTTCTTTTTGAATTAAAGTACGGAGGGCTTTATGTAAAATTTTAGATAGAGGTCCTGGGTTGCCGCTTTTAATGGGTTTCTTGTCCACTTGGATCACAGGCATGATTTCCATCGTGGTACTGGTTAAGAATACCTCATCTGCTTTAAGCAGTTCCGCAACATTTATTTTAGTTTCTTTAATTTTAATTTTTTGTTTTTTTGACGCTTCAATCACTGCTCCGCGCGTGACCCCGTCTAAAATCCCGCATTCAAGGGAAGGTGTTTTTAAAACCCCATTTTTAATGATAAAGATATTGCTAATCGTTCCTTCTGCAAGATTTTCTTCCAGGTTTAAAAATAGTCCTTCAAACGCATTTTCTTTTAAAGATTCAATTTTTGCCAAAATTCCATTGAGACAGTTAATGGTTTTTAATGAAGGATTTAAACTTTTGGGATGGTTCCTACGCACAGGAACCACGCTTATTTTTACCCCATTAAGCCACAGATGTAAAAGATTTTTACGAATCGGAGTGGCAAAAATAACCAAACTAGGGTTATTACAGGTTTTAGGATCATAGCCCACCTCGCCCTTTCCTCTAGTGATAGTGATACGAACCAAACATTCTTTTAAACCATTGGCCTGAACAGTTCTAAGGCAGGCTTCTGTTAGGTTTGAATTAGACCAAGGGATTTGTAAATGAATCCCTTTTAAGGATTTTCGCAGTCTTTTCCAGTGCCCCTCTGCTCTGAAAATTTTTCCTTCATAGACGCGTACGGTTTCATACACCCCATCCCCATATAAAAACCCTCGGTCAAAAATAGAGATTTTTGCCTGAGTTTCAGGAACCAGCTGATCATTGATCCAAATTTTTTGCATTGTTTTTCTTCTTTTTACTATTTTGGAGGCTGCCAATTTATTTAGGGCGCCCCGGGTTAACCCCGGAATTTTCCAGCCATAACTGGGAAAAGAGCTTTGGGTACTCACGAATCCATTGAACTTCGGAAGGATCCTCCAAAAAACGGCTAATATCTTTAAGGATAAGGGAAGGTTGAACTTCCCTTACTTTATTTAGCAGAGCTTGGTAGATTTTTTCATTATTCTTAAAGGCATTCTCAGGGGTTCCTGCCGATAGGTACCGAAAGTTAATGGTTGTTTTTTTAGTGAGATACCAAATCAAATCGTAATAATCCCTTCCTCGGCAATAGGGGCGAAGTAAGATGGCTAGAATCTTGCCCGCGAATAAAGTAGGCAGCGTATGTTTTAGGATGGGAAAGATCTCCCCATAGCGCGTGACAAAGAAACTTTCCCTTTCTTCTTTTTTGATTGGAACGGGATGGACATCCACTTCAATTTTAATGTGGATCTTTTCATTATTGCGCGCTGGAATATGAAAAGTGGGATAAAGGTCTCTAAATTTAAGGAACGCTTTCTGGACTCTTTTATCTTCATGCACATTCGTATCCACTTTAAAATTTGTTAACTCAAGTTCTCTTTTTAATCCTTGAATGAGTTCGCCAAAATGATGTTTTTTCTGGTGACTGTCCAGTGCAAAATCTAGATCTTCCGAATATCGTTTTAAATCATAACAAATACGCAGGCAAGTTCCACCCATAAAAGATAGTCCTGCCCCAAACTTGGAAAGAACTATAAGCTGGAGAACCCGAACTTGAAGATACTCTCGAATAAGATTTATTTCTTCTTCGTGAGTGACAAGACGCCTATTTTTTTTAAAATCTTCAACCAGTTTGATTAGTTTTTGCATACTCCTCCAAACTTTGAAGCAAATTAGTCATTTTTTTCATATGAAATTTTTTTACCCAGTCTTTGACTTGCTTAAATTTGATCAGGCTCAAATTTTGCCAACGCATCTCTCTCCAAAAAATTGTGGATGGAAGAAGCCCCCGGCTATTAAAATAAAAATAGTCCAGGAGCGCTTTTTCTGGCGTTGCCATTCCCGTGGCAGGGTCAAAACCAAAAAAAAGGTCCGGGTGGATCCGGCGATAGATAAATTCGCCATAAGGGGTCATAAAGGTTCTGCTCCCGCGCGGAGAGACAAGCGTAAGTGAGAAAACCACATCTGGGAGAAGTTCATAATGGTGCAGCGCCCACTCCAAACTAAGATAGGAAGGGGTAAAAAGAACTTGGGCGATTTGGGATTTACTTTCCACACGATCTGGGAAACAATAGAGACCTCTTTTAAGCGTTTGAATTTCTTTTCTTTTTTTCCAATTGAAAAGCTCTAATCGCAATAGTTGAGGGGAAGTTTGCCAAGCTACACGAGCCGCCTCTGCCCATGTAAAAATTGGTTTTTTCATTGTTCGCTTAAATTCATTTAATTTCATATAGTTATATAAATATATAATCTGCTGATATTATAATATTGGATATACTATTTGTCAATCCTAGATTTCAAAACCCTTGACAAGATAGGGAATTGGGTGTATGCCTAAAGCGTTGAAAGCTCGATAAGGAAGGGCAAACTTTGGATAACAGGAGGACACTGTTCGCGGCGGTCTAAGGGTGTAACATTTTTTTTGGGGGGGTTAAATAAGCGATAACACTTACTGACCCTTGCAAAAGCAAGGAGCATTTCAACAGGCTCATAAGATTTTACCCTTTCCAACGTCAAGAGTTAAAATACGCGTTAAACGCTCTACCGCCAGAGGCGGCCTTAAATAAAAAGGAACCACTTTTTTCCAAGAGAAATTTGAAACTTTTGAATTCTTAATTTTTTTATAGACACATTCCGCTAAAAATTTTGCTTGAGGAAAATGTTCTTCTCTTGAAATCATTAGAATTTTTTCTTTAAAATGGGATTTGATCTCTTTTTCATGGCGCAAAAATCCTTCCCCCATCACAATCATTTTAGGTATTTTCTCCATTTTTTTATAGAGTTCAGGCAAAGAAAAAATTTTATACGGTTCTTGTGGGCTGGATGATCCATTTTTAAAAAAACCAGCAAACAATTCGTTCCCAATCGTATCAATTAAAATGAGTTTGGCGCAGGGTTTAAAAGAGACAGCTTTTGCCAGGATCTCAAATGCAGGGATGCCAATTAAAGGAATTTTTAAAGATTGAGCCAAAGCTCTGGCAAAGGCTATTCCTACTCTTAAACCTGTGAAACTTCCCGGACCTGTAGAAACCCCAAGATGGGTAATCTCTTTTTTGTTCCAAGAACATTTTTCAAGTAGAAACTCGCAGGATTCTTTTAAGATGGAGGAATGGCGCTGCCCCACCTCTAAGGCACACTCTGCTTTTAGGTTGAAAGTATCTCTTTCTAAAGAAAAAGATGCTAAGGCTAAACTTAGATTTTTTCCCGAGGTTTCAATATTTAAGATTTTTTGAATATTTTTTTCCATTTTCTGTTTCCCAGAATAGAGATTTTTCTTTCTTGAAAGGAAAGCGTTTCAAATTTAATGATCAAAAGATTTTTTTCTTGTTCTTTATTTAATATCTCTTTTATTTTTTGAGCCCATTCAATGGCAATGATCCACTGGTTCTGAGAATTCCCCAAAGAAGTTTTCCAATACTCCTCCAAGCCTAAATTTTTAATCTCCTCCAAGGTGATTCTATAGAGATCTACATGGCAAAAAGGGAACTTTCCTAAATGTTCCTGAATTAAAGTAAATGTGGGGCTTCTAACCTCTTTAAGATCAGTTACCTCTAAACCTTTGCCCACCCCTTGGATAAAAGTTGTTTTTCCACTGCCTAAATCTCCTTCTAAAGCTAGGATAGTGCCAGGAGGAATCCTGTGACCCAAAAATTCTCCTTTTTTACAGGTCTCCTTTGCATTTTTTGTTTTCCATTCTACTAACAGGCCAGTCATTAGAAATGTTGAAAACCTAAATTTTTAAATTGAACAGTTTTTTGTCCAATTTTAAATTGAATTCCATAAGATTTTTCTTTAACTTTTCCTAACACAAAACTAGAGGGTATTTTTTTTTGAATATTTTTAACTTTGCTTGGGGAACAGGTGAAAAGAAGCTGATAATCTTCCCCGCCATGAATCAGGAGCTGGTAGGGAGATCGCCTGGATTTAAGAGAATAATTTTTTAGAACCTCAGGAAGAGGAACCTTTTCTAATTGAATTTCAAAGCCCACAGAGCTTTTTTCTCTAAGAATTTCTAAAGAAGTAAGTAAATCATCTGATGTATCAATCATTGCTGTAGCCAAAAAGTCCTTATTTGTTAAAATTTCAGATTCTTTTAATTTTGGCTCAGGTTTTAGCTGTTTATAAACTAAACTTTTCCATGAACTATTTTTCAATTTTTCTTTATTATTAAGGATTTTTAAACCGCAATAAGCAAGTCCTAAAGGGCCTGTAGCCATTAGAGTCTCTCCAATTTTTGCTCCTGAGCGGGTAATGGCAAAAGATTTTTTCAATCTTCCGACGATAGTTATAGATATTATTGATTTTTCAGATCGAATTGTGTCCCCACCAGCAAATATAATCTGATGTTTTTGAGCCAGTTCAAGCATGCCTAAATAAAGTTTGTCCACATAATCCACAGAGATATCCCCATTAACCCCAAGCGTAGTAAAAGCAAAAAGAGGTTCCACATGCCCCATTGCAGCACAATCACTTAAATTCACTGCCATTGCTTTATATCCTAAACAATACCAGAGTTCTTTTAGGCTTAAATAAGAGGATTTCCAGTTTAAATCAAAATGAGTTCCTTCCACCAGTGTGTCTGTAGTAACAACTAGTTGGGTATTTGGGGTCAATTTGGCTACAAAAGCATCATCCCCTGTAGGGACAATAATTTTATAAGCTTTAGAGTTTCTAGTTTTTTCTCTTTTTTTACACCAATCTTGGATTTTTTGGATAAGAGAAAATTCTCCGATTTTGGAAAGTTTAGACATGAAAAGGATAAAATTATTATTTTCTTAAAGAAGAGATTCCAGCCAGGATCGCAATAATTCCAGCGCAAACAAAACTAATAGGCAGGAGACCTTTGAGTAAAAAGATAAAATTTCCAAACCAAAAATAAACACCCCAGGAACCTAAAAGCAGACTGCATAACCCTAATACAATTGACATCATATCTATTTTACCTCAACATTTTAAGAATTTTTTAGCGATCCCTGCCAATAGATCCGCTCCTTTTGGCAGGCTGGATTCATCTAGATCAAATTGCGGGTGGTGCCAAGGGAACATGTTCCCAGACTCATTTTTTCCTACTCCTAAATAAATAAAACATCCGCTAGCTATTTTTAGATATTCGGCAAAGTCTTCCCCTCCCATAGAGGGTTTTTCTAGCTCCTCAACAGATTCTTTGCCAAAAAGTTCTTGAGCTGTATCTTTTGCAAGCTCTGTCATCTCCTTGTGATTGGCAAGCACAGAGCCTAAAATATTGTAACTTATTTTAAAGCGCGCCTGGTGCGCTTTGCAAATCCCTTGCACAATTTGATGGATTAATTTTGGAATTTTTCCATGCAATTTTTCAGAAAGGGTTCTAACAGTGCCAGTCAGAGTCGCATCTCCGGCAAGGATATTGTAGCGGCACCCGGATTGAAATGTTCCAACTGTAACCACGCAGGGTTCTACAGGATCTATTTTTCTAGAGACAATGGTTTGAAGCGCTTGTACAATTTCTGCGCCAATTAAAAGCGCATCCTTGCCTTCCTGGGGATAAGCTGCATGCCCTCCATTGCCAAAAATTTTAATCTCAAACTGATCTACAGCTGCCATGAGCGGTCCTGATTTTATACCTATTTTTCCAGAAGATAGGCGCGGGTTTACATGCAAACCAAAAATTCCATTGACTTTTGGATTTTGCATAACTCCTTCTTGAATCATCTCTTTTGCCCCGCCAGCCCCCTCTTCATTGGGTTGAAACAAAAATTTAACTGTTCCTTTTAAATCTTTAGTTTGAGAGAGTTTTAAGCAGGCTCCAAGCAGCATCGCCACATGCGCGTCATGGCCGCAGGCATGCATGATTCCAGGATTTTTGGACAGATAATTTTTTTTGGAAATTTCATGTAAAGGAAGAGCATCCATGTCTGCTCGCAATGCGATACAAGGGTTGTTTGCTGATTTTGAACGATTGAGAAAAGCTAAAATTCCAGTTTTTGATATTCTTTTGTAAGGGATTTTAAACCCTTTTAAAGTTTTTTCTATTAATTTTTTAGTTTTAAATTCCTGTCCGCCCAGTTCTGGATTTTTGTGGATTTCTCTTCTCCAAAAAATGAGTTTTTGTAAAAATTGAGATTCAGTCATGGTTCTCTCCTATCCTAAAGGACGAGAGTGGTCGCCAAGGCGACCCTCCTGTAACACCAAAGTACAACCATTCCTTCGGCCGATTTTCTTATCACAACAATGTATCGGCACTTCCTCTTAAAAAGTTCATTGTAGGGACTGCACCTTCCTATAAAAAATTTCTTAAGGAAAGGCGCTGAAGCTCAGTCATGGAGCGCCTTTTTATAAGCAGCAGGAAGGTATTCTGCAAGATCGCTTGCAATCATCCCAATTTCTGTTTTCTCTTTTTTGGCTAAATCTCCGCTTAAACCATGAAGATACACGCCTAAACTTGCGGCTTTAAGCAAAAGTTCTTTTTTGACGATATTTTTTTTTGTAAAAACCATTTGAGAAATCAATGCGGCGATTAGTCCTGTGAGCACATCCCCGCTGCCGCCTCTAGCCATGCCTGGATTGCCGGTAGGGTTAAGATAAGTTGTTTGCCCATCAGAGATCAAGGTTTGATACCCTTTTAAGACACAAATCACTTGGTACAGTTTAGCAAATTTTTTTGTAAATGCCATTCGATCTTTTTCAATCAGGGCTTTAGGAACATTACAAAATTTTGCCATTTCTCCTAAGTGGGGTGTGACTATGATTGGCAAAGAGATATTTCCTAATAAAGGGCTCTCTCCTTTTCCATTGTTTAAAGCCAGAAATCCATCCGCGTCAATCACAATTCCTTGCACCAATCCTTTATTTTTGTTTAAGGTAAAGAGCAGCTTTTTTATGAATAGAGCAGTCTGACTGTTTCTAGATATCCCTGGCCCAAGAGCTAAACAGGTAATCTTTCTTTTTTCTATCCAAGGAAGAATTGTTTGAATCGCTTTAATAGAAAAAGAGCCTTGAGGAGTTTCTGGCAGGCTTAAAGTAAGAGCATCTGGGGCAAGATGTTTGGCAGAGATGGGTTGCTGGCTTTTTGGCGTAGCCACAGTGACTAGACCGCTTCCTCCTCTTAAAGCGCCTAAAGCGGCAAGAACTGAGGCTCCAGACATCCCTTGGGAGCCTGCAAGGATAAGGGTGTGACCATAATCTCCTTTATGAGACTCTTTTTTTCTTTTAGGGATCCAAGACCCTATAAGTTTTTTTGAGAGGATTGTATATTGGCTCATTTAAGGAATATAGATCGCTACTGCAAGAGCGCATGTTTTTGTATGAGACAGAGAGAGAGACAAGAATCGTTCAAATTTTTTAAGTCTAGGGGAAAGCACAACCTGCGGTTTCCCGCTTAAAGTTCTTTGCACTGTTATTTCTTTGTGTCCCACGCTTTTGCCGTTAAAGTGATGGCTCAGAGCTTTCCATACCGCTTCTTTTGCGGCAAAGCGCACAGCAAAATGTTGCGCAGAATTTTTTTTACTTTTGCAATAATGAATTTCCGCATCATTAAAAACCCGGTTTAAGAACCGCTGGCTGCATATCAATTTTTTAATGCGAGAAACTTCTTCAATATCTGTGCCAATAGAGAATGGAGCCATTTGTTTTATTTTACTAAAAACTAAGCCTCTAGAGATAATAAGTTTTATATTGTATCTACGGTGACATTACCAAAGCCACAGGTTGACGAAGAGACGGGTTATTTAGTAGAAATGTAGCCTAGTGAAAAAAATCATACTTCTTTCTATTTTATTGGGTTCAAGGGTTTTGATTGCCCTGCATGCTCATTCAGCTCATTCCAGCGATCTGCATCCCGCGCACTCTGCCTGCCAAATTTGTTCCTATGCAAATAAGACTTCTGAAAAAGGTTTGCCGGTCCATTCTACGATTTTATTTTTAGAGCCAACAGTTCAAGGGTTTCTTTGCAAGGTTCAAGAATCCTGGTTTGTTGAGACATTGTTTAATTCAAGGAACTCTCGCTCCCCTCCTCAATAAAAGCCCTGTTTTGCAGTTTATCGCACAGCCTAAGTAACTCATTTTAATTCTAGCCAACTCAAGATTTTGACTTAACCCGAAACATTCACTTATGAAAATATTGTGCAAGTCGTTAAGTCATAAAGTTTAAATTTACCTGCTTATGCGGTTGACTGAGGCGCTTCTACGAAAGGACATTTTGTTGGCTCGACGATTGACTGGAGTCAACTGCATAAGCAGGTTCTATTTTTGGAGGTGAACGATGTTTAAATTTGTTTTTGTTATTTTAGTTTTACATTTATTTAGTCTTTCTTCTTTATTTGCCCAAGAGGCGCAATTAGAAAAATCAGGGAGCTCTACTCCTTTTTGGCGAAACCCTTCCTTTGGATCTCAGGCTCTAAATCCAGACATCTCTTTAATTGGAGATTTTCTGCTTCGTCCGGGAGCAAGAGATACAGGAGTTAATGCTTTTTCTTTAAGAGAAGCTGAATTAGGTATTCAGGCTGCTGTGGATCCGTATAGCCGCGCAGACATTTTTATAGCTGTGGAAGAAGAGGAAGGGAAATTTAATGTGGATATAGAAGAAGCTTTTTTAACCTTTCTTGCTCTTCCCTTTAAATCTCAGGCTAAAGCAGGACGATTCATTATGGATTTTGGCCGCAGTCACCGTACCCATGCGCCAGAAAGAGATTTTAGCGACAATCCTCTTGCGTTTGAAAAGCTTTTAGGAGTAGAGAACTCAATGAAAAGTAATGGAATATCTTTTAATCTATTAGTGCCTTTACCTCTTTCCAGTTATCATGAGGTAAGGGCTGAAGCAGGTGAAACTAAAACCTCATTTGGCGAAGAGTCAGAAGCGATAAAAAGCAATGAGCGGTTTATTTATGCGCGCCAGAAGAATTTTATTCCTTTAGGAGACAATTTTAATTTAGAACTTTCCGGAGGATTTGGCCGCTGGCAAACAGAAGGGGGTATTGAAAAAGCAAAGAGCACTTCCACTTTTGAAGGACGGGCCAATGACCTGATCCGTTCTATTGCCACAGGAGATTTTACCCTTAAATGGAATCCTAATGCTTACCGCTCTTTTATGCTGGAAGGAAATCTCCTTTACACTCTTTCACGGCCATTAGCAGAAGAAAATGAAAATGGAGAGAAAAAAATTAAACATGCGGTGAATGAAGTACAAAATCGCGGTGGATTTATTCAACTTCAGATACAGCCTTTAAGGCGGTGGTATTTGGGGAGCAGGATAGATTATCTGTTGAATGGAGATAGTCAAAAGGAAGAGAGACAAACTGTTGGTATTTTGACTTTCTTTCCATCAGAGTTTTCCAGAATACGGTTTCAGTGGAATCGCAAAGATACAGATGGAGAAGAAAGATCCCATAGGTTTTTTATACAGTTGACCTGGGCATTAGGACCTCATCGTCCGCACCCATTTTAAGGAGGTTAAAGGTGATTAAAAAAATGAGATTTAAGTTTTGGTTATTTCTATTTTTTGTTTTTTCAGTTTCTGAAATGAATGCCAAACCTTTGCGCATTGTTACCACCACAGAGGATCTTGCCTCCATTGCAAGGTTTATTGGCAAGGATAGGGTGGAGGTAACTGCCTTGGTGCGGGGCGCTCAGGATCCTCATTATATTCAAGTTCGTCCTTCAGACATGATCAAAGTTTCCAGAGCGGATCTTTTAGTGATTGTGGGACTGGGCCTAGATGGATGGATTTTGCCAGTCATAGATGGGGCAAGGAATCCAGGGGTGAGAATTGGAGCCCAAGGATTTTTGGATGCATCCAGCGGCATAGAATTGTTAGAAGTTCCAACAGGTAAAGTGGATCGTTCTTTGGGGGATGTGCATCCACAAGGCAATCCTCACTATTGGCTGAATCCCTCTAATGGGAAGATCATTGCTAAAAATATCATGGAGAATTTATCCTTGCTGCAGCCCTCTGAGAGGGATTTTTTTAAAGAAAATTTTGATGAGTTCTCGAAAAAATTAGATCAAGCAATCATCCATTGGAAAGAGGAGCTTGCTTTTTTTAAGGGTAAACAAGTGGTAACATACCATACCACATGGTCTTATTTTTTAAAAACTTTTGGCGCAGCAGCTCGCAATTACGTAGAGATACGCGCAGGAGTTCCACCCTCCCCAAAACATCTGCAAGAACTTATTTCCCAGATGAAAAATGAAAAGATTGATCTTATTATTACAGAACCCTATTTTGACATTCGTTTGCCGCAAAAAATCGCTGCAAACGCTCAAGCCCGATTGCGCGTACTCGCCCCTTCTGTGGGAGCGTTTGCCCAAATAAAAGATTACTTTGATCTTTTTGAATATAATATTCAAGAACTTTTACGTTTATGAGCGCATTTGAACTTTTATTTTGGCCCTTTCTTTGCTGCCTGGTTCTTACAGGAATCCACGCTTATTTGGGGTTGCATGTGGTTCAAAGAGGAGTGATTTTTGTAGATCTTTCTTTGGCTCAGATAGCAGCTTTGGGCGCGACCATCGCATTTTTGTTTGGCCATGACCTCCATTCCCAAGCCTCCTATTTTTATTCTTTGGGGTTCACGCTTTTAGGCGCGCTTTTATTTGCCACCACACGGCTTGAAAAAAGAAAAGTTCCTCAAGAAGCATTTATTGGAATTGTCTATGCGGTTTCTGCTGCAGCTTCGATTTTAATTGTGGATCGGGCGCCAGAAGGAGTGGAACATCTGAAATATATTCTGGTAGGGAATCTGCTTGCGGTCTCACCTAAGGAAGTTGGGAAAATGGCAATTCTCTACGCTTTAGTAGGTCTTATTCATTGGTTTTATCGGAGAATGATTTTTGCTGTTAGCCTTTCTCCTCAAGAAGCGGAACAAAAAGGAATTTCCGTTCGTTTTTGGGATTTTGTCTTTTATGGAACTTTTGGATTTGTGGTCACCTCTAGCGTAGCAGTGGCTGGAGTGCTTTTAGTTTTTTCATTTTTGATCGTGCCTTCAGTGATTGCGATCCTTTTTTCTGAAAGAATAGGAATGCGTTTATTTTTAGGATGGGGGATCGGGGCAGCGGCTAGTTTATTAGGGATTCTTGGATCCTACTTTTTTGATTTTCCCACAGGCGCAACCATTGTGGTTACTTTTGGATTTTTATTTCTTCTTGCTCTCTTGATTCAAAAAATAAATTCTTTGGTTTGACAATTTCTTAAACGAATTGTTATATTCAAAAGCAATCACTTATGCAACCCTATTTTGTTGGTTTGTTTTTGCTTTTAATTCTGGCTGTGCTTTTTGATTTTTCTAATGGGTTTCATGACTCTGCAAATCAAGTGGCTGGGGTGATTTCATCCCGCGCTCTTTCTCCAGAAATTGCGCTCTTTATTTCAGCTGTCAGTGTTTTTGTCGGCGCAACCTTTTTTGGCACTCGCGTGGCAAATACCATTGGCGGAACTTTAATTGATATGGAAATTATTAGATCCTCAGGTTTTGGTTTAACGATATTAATCAGCGCTTTGGTTGGAGCTATTTTTTGGAATCTCATCACCTGGCATTACGGGATCCCTTCCAGCAGCTCCCATGCTTTAATTGGGGGACTCATGGGCGCATTTCTTTCTGGAGCAGGAACCCAAGGGATTCAATGGAATAAGATGAAAGAGGTGATTCTGGCCATGTTTTTATCTCCCATGGTTGGTTTTATTTTCACCTATTTATTTACCAAACTTACATTTTTTATAAGCAGCTGGTCAGGACCCAAAGCTAATATTTTTTTTAAAAGTTCTCAGATTTTTTCTTTAGTTGCGCAATCTTTAGCTCATGGCACTAATGACGCGCAAAAAACAATGGGGATCATTACTTTTGGACTTATTCTTTTAAATCTTTATCATCCTCCTTTAGAGGGGCCTTGGGTGCCTTTTTGGGTCATGCTGATTTCAGCTTTTTTTCTTGCTTTTGGGATATTGGTAGGAGGTTGGAAAATTATTAAGAAATTAGGCGGAGCGCTCTATGCGATTAGGCCAATACATGCTTTTGCTTCCCAAACTGTTTCTGCAGCCATTATAGCTTTAAATTCTGTTTTAGGTCTGCCCATCTCAACCACCCAGGTGATCTCTTCCTCTATTATGGGAGCTGGAGCTGGGTTTCGTCCTAAGCAAGTGCGCTGGGCTATTACCGGTGATTTTTTTCTTACATGGCTCATTACCATACCAGCCTCTTCTCTTATTTCCGCTTTATTCTTTGGAATATTAATTAGGATATTACGCTAATGTGGCCATTCCCTAAAAAAAGAGATTTTTATAAAATGCTTTCTTTGCAGGCAGAAAAAGTGGAAGAGGGAATCTGCAGCCTTTATGATTTTGCTCTTTTGCCCAGTGTAGAAAAAGGAGAAAAAGTTAAACGCATTGAGCAGGAGGCGGATGATTTAAGGAGAAATTTAATTGAAGAACTCAACCTCACTTTTGTCACCCCGATTGATCGAGAGGATATTTTTTCACTTTCCAGAACCATTGATGACATTTGTGATTACGCGCAATCCACAGTTGAAGAGATGCTTCTTTTTGGAGTGAACACCAATCCGCATATTCAAAAAATGACAGAAATTCTTTACAGCGCTTCTAAAGAGATTGCTTTGTCAGTGCGGCTGATGGAAAAAGATCCAAAGCTTGCCAACAGCCATCTCATACAGGCTAAGAAAACTGAAAATTATATTGAACATCTTTATCGGCAGGCATTGGTTGAGCTTTTTAAAACAAGCGACCTCATATTGATTTTAAAGCTAAGAGAAATTTATCGCCATCTTTCAAATGCCGCGGACAGGACCGATGAAGCAGCCAACATTATTGGAGACATTTTAGTTAAAACTACGTAAAAAATTTTATTTTGTTTTTAAAAAATGTGCTATAATCAAAAACAGCTTTTTTAAAGAATAAAAAATGAAATTAAATGATTGTAGCCTTTTTGGCCACAAATACAAATTTTTTAAACCTCTTTTCTTAAAATTTTTTTATCTTTCTATTTATATCCATATCTTAAAATCTGCTTTTAAAAAGGAGTTGTCCTAAAATTCATGAATAATTCTCTATCAAATAACGGTTCATTCAGAACGCCTCTTCTTGCAGGCAACTGGAAAATGCATAAAACAGTAAAAGAGTCTTTAAGTCTAGTAGAGCAATTAAAAAAAGATTGCAGAGAGGTTAAAGATAGAGAAATTTTGGTTTGTCCTCCCTTTCCATCCATAGTGGCAATAAAAGAAAGTTTGCAAGGCTCTAATATCAAATTGGGAGCTCAAAATCTTTTTTGGGAAATGTCTGGAGCTTTTACAGGAGAAGTTTCAGGGCCTATGTTAAAAGAAGCAGGATGCGATTATTGTATTATTGGACACTCTGAAAGAAGACAATATTTTGGAGAAACAGATCAGTCTGTGCAAAAAAAAATGAAAGCTGCATTCCAGTTTGGGCTCATTCCAATTGTGTGTGTTGGAGAAACTTTAAATGAAAGAGAGGGGAAGGTTCATTTTAAGGTGGTAGAAAAACAGATTCAAGAGGGAGCCAAAGATTTAAATAAAGAGGAGGCGAGCCAATTAGTGATCGCCTACGAACCAGTCTGGGCTATTGGCACAGGAAAAACTGCCACTCCTGAACATGCCCAGGGAATGCATGCTTTTATTCGTAAAAATTTAACTTCCCTCTATGGCAAAGAAATTGCGGAACAGATCAGAATTCTTTATGGCGGTTCAATTAAGCCGGACAATATTGATTCTTTAATGGCAAATCCAGATATTGATGGCGGCCTTGTGGGCGGAGCTAGTCTAAAGAGTGAAGATTTTAGCAGAATTGTTAAATATGTTGCTTAAACCTGAATGCAAGAATTTAGGATCATTTGGCTTACGCAAAAATTTAGGCTTATCTCTGCGGGTTGATGCTAGAGGCAAATAGGGTTGAAGATGGCTGGTGAATATGTCTAAAGAGCTGGTTAAAAAAATTACGGAGAAAATTATGCAAAGAATGGATCGTGAAAAAAATCCTATTGTTGTGAATATTTCTAACCGGCATTGGCACTGTACTAAAGAAACATTTGAAAAACTTTTTGGAGAAGGCGCTCAACCTACTAATATCCGCAATTTAATTCAGCCAGGACAGTTTGCTTGCAAAGAAACCATTTCCATACGAGGAACAAAAGGAGAGATCAAGAAAGTACGGTTGATTGGACCTTTTCGAAGTTATAATCAAATAGAACTTTCTAGAACTGATTGTCTTACTTTAGGCATAGATGCTCCTGTAAGGGATTCTGGCAATGTAAAGGGCTCTGCTCCTATTACCCTTGTGGGGCCAAAACGCGAGATTGCGCTGCCTGAGGGGGCTATTATTCAGATGCGCCATATTCATTTTCATCCCAGTGAGGCAGAGAACTATGGAGTAAAAAACATGGAAGTTGTAAAAGTACGGGTGGGCAAGCCACCAAGGGACGGGGTTTTATCAGTTTTGTGTAGGGTGCGGGAGGATATGAAATTAGAGTGCCATTTAGATACAGATGAAGGCAATACCTTTAATGTAAAAAATAACGAGCAAGTGATTTTGCTTTAAATACGAAATTCGTTTTATGATAAAGAGTTCCAGAACCTTAGCGGAAATTACAGTGGTGGGGCCGGATCAAAAAGGGGTTGTGGCGCAAGTAACAAATTTTATTTTTCAGGCTCAGGGCAATATAGAAAAGATCAATCAAAATGTAATTAGCGGGATTTTTGGCATGCATTGCGAAGCTTCTTTTCAAAAGGAAAAATTAAGGGAAGAGGGATTTAGGTTTGGTTTAAAGGATTTAGGCAAGAGTTTGGGGATGGAAATAAAAGTTCATTTTGATGAGCCAAGCCGTTTAAAAAATATGGCGGTTTTTGTTACAAGAGAGCCTCACTGTTTAGATACGATTTTAAAAGCAAAGAAAAAAGGAGAAATAAAAGTGAATATTCCTTTGCTGGTAGGGACTGAAAAAACCCTTCAAGCTTTTGTTAAAAAAGAAAAAAATTCTTTTTTTACCGTGGAGGATAAGGATCAGTCTCAGGCTGAAATGAAAATTCTTTCTTTGTTGGAGAAATTTAATATTGATTTTATTGTTTTAGCCCGGTACATGAGAATTCTTACGCCAAATTTTGTTTGGCGGTATCCCAATCGGATCATTAACGTGCATCCCTCAATTTTACCCGCATTCCCAGGAGCGTTCGCCTATGCCCAAGCCTATGAAAGAGGAGCTCAAATTGTGGGCTGCACGGCTCATTTTGTGACTGAAGATTTAGATCAAGGCCCTATTATTTGGCAGGAATCTTTTAGGGTAAAACAAAACGATCAATTGGACACTATCCGAGCAAAAGGCCAGGCCATGGAAGAACAAACTCTTCTAAAAGCTATAAAACTTTATTTGCAAAAAGGTTTGGAAGTTTATTGGGGCAAGGTTCATTTTAAAAAGAATTGAGTTTTTTTTAGGAAAGAAAAGCGGCTGCGATCATAAAGCTCTACGCTTTATTCAGCCTAACACATATTATACAAGACTACTATAATGTAGTTGAATAAAAATTTTTCGAACGGTGTAAGATGGTTGAAGTAGAAAAAGGAGGAGGTAAACTATGGAAGCATTAGGAATGATTGAAACTCGCGGGCTGGTTTCCTTAATTGAAGCTGGGGACGCTGCAGTGAAAGCAGCTAACGTAAGGTTAGTGGGCTGGGAAAAGATTGGTTCAGGTTTGGTCACGGTTTTATTTAGAGGAGAAGTTGCTGCCTGTAGAGCCGCTTGTGATGCAGGAGCCGCCTCAGCCCAAAAAGTTGGAGAATTAGTGGCTGTGCATGTGATCCCGCAGCCTCATCCAGATTTAGAAGGCAAAATGCCTATTTCTCTTCCAGAAACTCTGAATCGAGGAAAAAGATAATTTTTTGAAAATAGAGGGATAACCATGGTATTTGCGAGAGTGATTGGGAATGTGGTCTGTACCCGCAAGGATGAAAAATTAGTGGGCACAAAACTTTTGCTTGTGCAGCCAGTGGATACAGAAGGCGCTGCTAAAGGAAATGCTTTAGTGGCTGTGGATGTGGTTGGTTCAGGTGAAGGAGAGCTGGTTTTGATTGTGCAAGGTTCTTCTGCGCGCCAAACCAGGGCCACAGAGGGTAATCCTGTGGATTGCTCCATCTTTGCAGTAGTGGATTACATAGAAAAAGATGGTAAGATTGTTTTTTCTAAGAAGGATGATTTTTCAAAAAAATAGAACTTTAATTTAAAAATAATGCAGCTAAAAGAAGAAGAGATTCAATCTTTAGTGCAAGAGGTTATAAAACGTCTGGAAACAGTCTCTCCAGCAGTTTTAAAAAATTCCTTGCCTTCTGATTCAGGGGATCAATCTGTGATCCAGCCAACGATTGATTCTGCGGTGAGGGAAGCTAAAAAGGCTCAAACTATTTTTCAAGGAATGGGCATTGAGCTTCGCAAAAAGGTGATAGATGCCATTCGTAAAGCAGGTTATGAAAATGCCGCTCTGCTGGCAAAAATGGCTGAAGAAGAGACAGGACTTGGACGCTGGCAAGATAAAGTTAAAAAAAATATTTTGGTCTCTTTAAAAACGCCAGGGGTAGAAGATCTTCAGCCTGTGAAAGCCTATACCGGGGATCAAGGCCTTACCTTAATTGAACATGCTCCCTTAGGGATTGTGGCTAGCATTACCCCTTCCACAAATCCAACCTCAACCATTATTAATAATGTAATTTCAATTTTGTCCGCTGGCAATTCAGTCATTTTTTCTCCGCACCCGTCTGCAAGAAAATGTTGTCAGGAAACCATGAAAATTTTAGATCAGGCGATCCTTAATGCAGGAGGGCCCAAGGGACTCATTACAACCATTGATCCTCCATCTCAGGAAACAACAGTTGCTTTGCTTAAACATCCAGAAATTAATTGCGCGCTCGTGACAGGAGGTCCTTCCATAGTGAAGATAGCTCTTTCTGTTGGGGCTATTCGTAAAACTATCTGCGCAGGTCCTGGAAATCCGCCTGTGATCATTGACGACACTGCGGATTTAAAATCCGCAGCTAAGGGAATTGTGGATGGAGCCTCATTTGATAATTGTGTTTTGTGCACGGGTGAAAAAGAGGTGATTGTTGTAGAATCCGTTGCTTCAGCGCTTTATAAAGAGCTAAGAAATGATTCGCGCGTTTATGAACTTAGTTCCAGTCAAATGGATGAATTAGCAAAAATAGTTTTTCAAACTAATGAAAAAGCGGAGAACATTTTAAATCGTGATTATGTGGGAAAGAATGCAAATAAGATTGCGTCAGCCCTTGGATTGGAACTTTCAGATTCTATTCGTTTGCTCTGGGGAGAGGTTCCGAATGACCATGCTTTTATTTGGACTGAACAGCTCATGCCAGTTCTTCCCATAACCTTAGTAGCGAATATTGATAAAGCGATAGAGCTTGCAAAAGAGGTGGAGGGCGGAAATCATCACACAGCTTCCATTTATTCTTTGCATGTGGGCAATATTACAAAAGCCGCTAGGGGCTTAGCCTGTTCCATTTTTGTAAAGAATGGCCCAAATTTTATGGGATTGGGAATGGGAGAAGGATTTGCCACCATGTCAATTGGCACACCTACTGGAGACGGGCTTACAAAACCTAGCCATTTTTCCCGTCCTCTTCATTGTTCCATGGTGGGCTATTTGCGCATTGTCTAATCTTGGGAGGGAAAAAGGATGAAACCAGCAATTGGATTTTTGGAATTAAGTTCCATAGCAAAAGGGATTGAGACTATAGATGTGATGCTGAAAATGGCTGAGGTTGACCTTCTTTATTCTCAGGCGATTCCTCGCGGGAAGTTTATTATTTTAATTGGCGGAGAGCAGGCTGAAGTGGAACAATCTTTGCAGGCTGGGATTCAAATAGCAGATTCAACTTTAATGGATTATTTCATTATTCCCAACGTGCATGAACAAGTGTTGCCTGCTTTAAAATCTCGAATAAAAGTGGAAAAAATAGAAGCGGTTGGGGTGATTGAAACTAAGGATGTTGCAGCCTCTATTTTTGCCGCGGATGCAGCTGTAAAAAAAGCAGCAGTGACTTTAATTGAAGTTTTCCCAGGACGCGGCGCAGGCGGGAAAGGATACATCACATTAACTGGAGAAGTTGGAGCGGTACGCGCTGCAATTAATGCTGGTGTTGAAACCATTAAAAAAGAAGGAGCGCTAGTTTCTTCAGTGGTCATACCTTTTGCGCATCCATCCCTTTTAAAAGCTTTAACTTGAACTAGGTATTAGAAAATGACGAATTTTTTTGCTACGCGGGCCCTTTTGCAAAAATTAAAACATTTTATTTAGGAGTAGAAATTTAGATGAAGATTGCCGTTGGTTCTGATCATGCGGGATTTCAAAGAAAAAAAGAGGTTATTGGCTTTTTGACAAAAGTGGGGCATCGGGTTGTGGATCTGGGATGTTATTCAGAAGATTCTTGCGATTATCCAGACTATGCTCGGAAAGTTGCAAGGGCAGTCTCTTTAGAAAGGGCAGAAAGAGGTATTTTGATTTGCGGCACTGGCATTGGCATGGCAATGGCAGCGAACAAATTTAAAGGGGTTCGAGCTGCGGTTTGCTGGAATGTAAAAACAGCTGCGCTAGCTTCTGAACATAATCAAGCGAATGTTCTTTGTCTTTCCGCAAGATTTATTTCCAGTCTTTTAGGAGAAAAAATGATTCGAGCCTGGCTTAAAACCCCTTTTGCTGGAGGAAGACACCAACGGCGCATAAAAAAAATTGAGATTTTAGAAACCACATGCAAGCAGCAAAAGTAATTGGAAGAGTGGTGGCTTCCAGAAAGTACGAAACTCTGGAAGGGGCTAAACTTTTGTTGATACAGCCATTGAGTTGGGAAAAAGAGATTCAAGGGGATCCCATTGTTGCGGTAGATACTGTGGGATCTGGAGCTAATGAATTGGTATTTTGGGTTGCAGCCAGAGAAGCTGCAGTAGCGTTAGGAGGAACTTCTTTAAAAGATACTCCTCCCATTGATGCGGCGATTGTTGGGATTGTGGATGGGGTTAATTTGCAAGGCTGGACCAGGGAACTTTCAAAATGAGGGTGGCTAGAGTGGTGGGGAATATTTGGGCTACTAGGAAACATGAGGGTTTAAAAAATTCTAAACTTTTATTGGTTCAGCCCATTGAAAGAGATTCTGGAAAAGTGATGGGAGAAATCAGCCTTGCGATTGACAAAAATTTTGGAGCAGGGCCTGGAGATACCGTGCTTTTGGTGGATGAAGGAAATTCAGCCCGTCAAATTTTAAATGAAAAAAAAGCTCCGGTTCGACTGGTGATTTGCGGCATTGTGGATTCTCTGACAGTAGAAAGAAAAACTGTAAAGTATCATTAAATGGAGCCATCTTCAAAAGTTTTAGTGACTATTGGGACAGCAGGCAAAGTTTTTAGCGCGGAGACTGGCAGCTGGCAAGCTTTGCCTAAACCCAAAAAAATGTTCCGGGAAGAGAATACAAAAGAGGGGCGCTGCCTTAAAAACCAGTTTTCAGACTCCTTAGAGGTCAATCCGCATAAGGACTCAATCGCAAAACTGATTGATCATACTCAACTAGCGCCGGAGACAAAAGCTGAAGAGATTTCCATTCTTTGCAGGGAAGCTAAAATTTTTGGGTTTGCTTCTGTTTGCGTAAACCCTGGGTATGTTTCTTTAGCTTCTTCTTTAGTAAAAGGGAGCGGGGTGAAGGTCTCAACAGTAGTGGGTTTTCCTTTGGGCGCAAACACCACCAGAGTAAAAATTTTTGAAGTTGAGGATGCTTTAGCTAACGGCGCGGATGAAATTGACGCTGTGATGCAAGTGGGCGCGTTAAAATCCGGTGAAAACCAAATGGTTTTAGATGAATTTGTTGCTCTCCGAAAAGCGACTGAAGGCAAAATTTTAAAAATCATTATTGAGACCGGGTTGCTTACAACAGAAGAAAAAATAAGAGCTTCTCTTTTAGGAAAAAAAGCTGGAGCAGATTACATTAAAACTTCTACTGGTTTTTCTAAGTCAGGAGCAACTGTGGAAGATATTCAACTGATACGCTTCAGTCTAGGTTCTCAAGTAGGAATAAAAGCCTCAGGCGGAATAAAGAGCAGAGAATTTGCGCAAGAACTCATTAGAGCTGGAGCAACTAGGATAGGAACCTCCGCATCTTTAAATATTATTAAAAGATTTTGAGCTAGGAAGGGGTGTGCCCACGTCAACTTTAAAGAGGGCAAGCTAAGGCAAGGGGTCTATGAATCTGGACTATTTTTAACATAGGGTATAAAGGGGGAACAAAAGAATGAGCGAAACCAGTTTGAAAGATGCATTGGGATTGATTGAAACGCGCGGGTTTGTAGGGATGATTGAGGCTTCAGACGCAATGGCTAAAACCGCAAAAGTTCGGCTGGTTGGTTTTGAAAAAATTGGTTCAGGGCTGGTCACCACCATTTGCCGAGGGGAAGTGGGCGCGGTTAGAGCTGCGATTGAAGCTGGCGCATCAGCTGCCCAAAAAGTGGGGGAGTTGGTTTCAGTGCATGTGATTCCTCGTCCTCACGATGATTTAGAAAAATATCTTAATAAAGTGCAAAGCTCTTTTGATTGATCTTGAAGAAATTGCAGAGGTTGTATGGGAGACCCTTAGAAGTTTTAAAGACCAAAAGGATCCAAGGAGCCTTTTGGTAGAGGATCCAAGAATGAAAGGTAAATGGGGGTTTCATGTCCGTACTCCTTCAAATCCAAGCTTTACTTCTTTACCTTTAAAACGAATATTTTTTTCAGAGTACCAAATAAAAAAATTGCTTAAAGAAGGTGAAGGGGGACCAAAAAAATTAAAACTTCCTAAAAATGCTTTAATTAGTCCCCTGGCCGAAGATTGGTTGATGGAAAAAAGAATAGAGATTATTAAAGAATAAGTTATGGCTCAAGAATCTTTAGAAAAGAAAAAAGTTTTAATTGTGGATGACGACCCCTCGAATTCCTCTTTTTTTGAAATCCTTCTTTTAAAAGAGGGTTTTGATTTTGTAACGGTTTCTAATGGCAAAGATGCGCTCCAGCTTTTAAAAAAAGAATCCCCCACGCTTTTTAGTCTGTTAGTATTAGATTTAATGCTGCCTGGATTTAGCGGCACAGAAGTTTTGCAAGAATTAAAAAAAGAGATTTATCGTCGGGTCCCTATCTTAATAGTAACTGCCCGCACTTTGGATGATGAGGCTTTTGCAGAGTTAAAAGCTGACCCCAATGTTTTAGATGTTTTGGAAAAGCCGATTGATCACTTGCGTTTTCGACAAAAAGTTCGAGAAATTATCTTCAGTTGAAATCGTTTTTTTCTCATTTTTTTAATTTATTTTTTTCTCACGCCCAACCTTCTTTAGGTAACCACAAAAGAAATTTGGAAAGTCTCTTAGCCGCTTCTCAACTTCTTGCCGCAGGTCAAGGATTAGAAGGAGCGCTAAAATTTTTCCTTCCTGAAACTAGAAAAATTTTTGAAATTGGCTGCGGGTGTCTTTTGTTAGAAGAAGATCAGGTTTTTAAGATCCAGGCCCAGGATGGTTTCCCTGAAGAATGGGCTTCTCATTTTAAATGCGCATTGGGAAAGGGAGCGATTGGACAGGCATTTGCCAGCGGAGATAAATTTATTCTTTCAAAAAAAGAGTTTCTCAAATCTCATCTTTTAGAACATAGTTTATCCAACATTCCTTTTAACCAATTTTTTGTTGCCCCTTTAAGAATGCCTAACCATCAAACTTTAGCGGTCTTTATCGCTGCCAGCCAGAAATCGCACTTTTTTGAAGAAAAAATAATTGCCTCTTTAGAACCTTTTTTGCAAATTTTAAGCGTGACCATTTATAACGCGCAAATGATGGAAAAATTGGGAAAATTTAATCGGCGTTTAGAGTCAGAAGTGACAGTCGTCACCCAGGAATTGACTTCTACCAACAATCGTCTGATCCGGCGATTTAGAGAACTAAAAGCGCTTTATGAAATTACCCTGGCTGCAGGCTCAACCCCTTCTTTAGAGGGCATGTTTGAGATTGTAGCCATGAAACTAGAAGATATTTTTAAGGTGGAAGCTGTAGGTTTTTTTCTTAAACTTGCTCATGGAGAAAGATGGAATAATCTTGTTGCGCAGTTCCCATCTTTTGGATTGCCAAAAGGGGACCATTCTAAATTTATTTTGGAATCAGAACATTATTCAGAGTATGGCCCTTATTTAAAAGCAGTGTTAGACGCTTTTAAGTCTGAAGAGATAAAAATTTTTGTGAGTGAGCCCAGTTCGTTTAAAGATGAGCTGCCCTGGAAAATAAGCAGCAGCTTAAAAGATCATTTTAGCGCGCGGATGCTTCATTCTTTAGTTGCGGTGCCTTTAAAGAGCTCTCAAGTTTGCGTGGGGGTCATGGTTTTAGCGAATTGGAAGGAGAAAGAATCCCTATCTAGGACCATTGAACAACCTGCTGACTTTTTAACTGAGGAAGAGATTCGGGCGCTCTCCATCATTGCTGTACGCGTAGCTTCTTGTATTGAAACCGTGCATCTTGATTTAGAATCAAAAAATCGTTTAGCGGCTTTAATGGCTTTACAGGAGATTACTCAGGTTTTTTACGCTAGTCCGGTTTTAGATCAAGTGCTTTTGAAAATTGTGGCTATCACGAGAAAAATTGAGAAGTGCGACCTTTGTTCTTTTATGGTTTATGAACCTGCAACTAAAGAGTTAATAACCCGGGCTTCTTATATCCAAGATCAACCTTTAGAACCTCAACTGCTTAAACTGCCGGTAAGAGATGATCTCCATTTAACAGCTCATGTTTTTAAATCAGGAAAATCCAAGGTTTTAAATGAGATCACTCCCCAGATGCGCTCTGAATATCATTTAGAAATTGAAGCAGAGATAGAATCGTTATTGTTAGTCCCTTTAAAAAGCGGACAAGATATTCTTGGAGTCTTAAAGCTAGGCAGCCATGAGAAATCTTTTTTTACGGCCTATCATGTGAGTTTAGCGGAACTCATTGCAGAACGCACCGCCGCCATTATTCTTAATTCGCGGCTTTATGAGAAATTAGTGGAAGCGAATAAAGAGTTGGAAAGGTTAAGCCAGATTAAGACTGAATTTGTTTCTGTTGTGAGTCATGAATTAAGGACACCGGTTACAGCCATTAAAGGTTTTGTGAATATTGTCATGAATCAGGAAGCTGGCGCTATTAATCCTGACCAGGAACGATTTTTAAAATTAGCTTATAATGCGATTGAACGACTTTCTTTTTTAATTTCCGATCTTCTGGACATCTCCAGAATTGAAGCAGGCCAAATTAAACTGCAGCCTGCCTCTTTATCCATGGAAAAAATTCTGCAGGAAACCAAAGAAACTTTTCAGTCCACCATTAAATCCAGGGAGATTAATTTTGTTGTGCAAGTTGCCCCTAACCTCCCACAAGTTTTTGCGGATGAATTTCGCATTAAGCAAGTTTTGGATAATTTGTTGTCCAATGCCATTAAGTTTACACCCAGGCATGGAACGATCGAGATGCTGGGAGAAAACATGGGAGATTTTGTCTTGGTGAGCGTTTCCGACACTGGGATTGGCATAAAAAAAGAAGATCAGGGGAACATATTTAAGAAGTTTTATCAGGTGGATTCTTCTTTAACTCGCTCTGCTGGCGGCACAGGGCTTGGCCTTTCCATTTGTAAATTTATTGTAGAGATGCATGGAGGAAGAATTTGGGTTGAATCGGAAGTTGGCAAAGGATCCTCTTTTCGTTTTGTTTTGCCCCGTTTGAAAGGGGAAGAATGCCCATAATTAAAAGTAAACTCATTTTTGTCCCTTGAACTTTAAATGCTTTTCTGTTAAACTGGTATTTATAGTTCATGTCCCCCTTTCATCCGTATGAAAGAAGAGAGGTCTTTTAAAGCTATGATGAAGGATTTTTTATTAAAGCTTTTTTTAATTTTGTTTTTATTTTCTTTTCCTCTTCATTCTGAAGAATTGCAAACCCTTGAAAGCGCTCCAGCGCCTGACAAGAAGTCTGAGATAAGTTCCCAGCAAAAAAATCCTGCTCCTGAAGAAACTACAGCCTTGACCTCTCAAAGCGAACCTTCAAAAGAAGCGCAAACAGCGCCGCCAGCTCCCGCAGAATCCCCAACAAAAGAAAACCCGCCTCAAATTGAATCATCTGAAAAAGGAAAAGAGCCAGAAACTAAGGAAGCAGTTGAAAAAACAGCTCCAAATTCTTCTAAAGAAGAACCGGAAAGTTTTCTAAAATTTTTGCAGGATTTGGTTTCTTTTTATGAACAGGAAATCGGTTCTAACAATAAATTAATTGAGAGATGGAGATCCAGAATTCATTCTACCTTAGAAAGAGAAACTACTTTAAAAGTAGAGATTGAGAAAATAAATAAAGAAATTTTAGAAAAAAAAGAGGCGGATGAGAAAAAAAATAAAAAAGAGATTGGCCGACTTGAAAAACAGGCAAAGCGTTTAAAAAAAGATTTAAAGTTAGTTCAAAAAACCTTGGATAATGAAAAAGACGAACTTTTGTCCGAGCTAAAAGATTTAGGCAAGGAAAGCCAAAACGCTTTAAAAGAAAGATTTCAATCCGTATCTGAAAAAGTGGAAACATTTGGCCAGGCAGAGAAAGAGGAGTAAAATTTTGAAGATGGGCTGTTCTAAAGGATAGTTTAAAACACCGTACTTTTAGTTGCAAGTGAAAAAAAAGTTTATTCCTTAAAAGAGGTGTCTTTAAGAGTCAAAAATTTCATTAACGAACACTTTTTAAGCATAAACTAAATAAAGGAGGCAAGAAAAATGACTTACAGAGCATGTTTCTCTTTTCTAATAGGGACTGTTTTAGCGTTCAGCATTGCTGGTTGCGCGGGTGGGAAAGCTGTATCCAAAGTTAAAAAAGGTGAAATTTCAAAAACCATTGATACTCCTACAGTAGAAACCGATCGGTACATTGAATTTGACGGCATTGGCGCTGCGGATCAAACCATTGAGAATATGTCTCAAAAAAGATCTTTATCTGAATCAGCCGGCAGAAAAATAGCGGAAGAAAAAATGTTGGCTTATCTTAAAGGCCAGCAGATTGACGCCACAACCACTGTGGAACAAGCGATCACTACGGACCAAAGAATTCAGGGAGTTGTGAGCAATACCTTGCGTGGAGCAGCTGTGGTTAAAAGAGAATGGACCAGCGATGATGGCTGCGTGGTGACGATCCGTTTGGATAAAAAGAAATTTATAGATCAGGTCAAGGAGATTCGAGGAAAATAATTTAATAAGGTTTTTAAATTATTTCAATTTTTTTAAACCGAAATTTATAACCTGCGCTATTGGAAAATAGTTTTTTTCCGAAGATATTTTTTATTTTCCGATGCGGTTTAGAATTTTGGCAAACGCGCTTTTAAGGAGCTTTTAATGAAGAAACAATCTTCTTTTTTATTTGTTTTAACTCTTTTTAGTTTTTATTGCACAGCGGGGCTATTCTTAAATGGCTGCGCTTCAGCGCCAAAACAGCGTTTGAAGTTAGGGGAAACTGTGGACGGCGAAGTGGTTGAAGCTGAAGGTCTTTCTGCTGTCACGAATGACCTGATTGGAACTAAAAGAGCTAGTTTGGCAGATGCCTACAAAAATGCGATTGAAAAAGTTGTGGGTATTTTTATCTCCGCGCGCACCATGGTGGATAAGGCGATTACGATTCAGCAAAACATCTTAGGCAAAACTGACGGCTATGTAAAAAAACATGAGGTTATTAAGGAAGGCCAAGAAGCTGACGGACTTTATCATACGAAAATTCGAGCTTTGGTTTCTTATCAGCAAATCCAGAATGACTTAAAAGAGTTAGAAGTTTTACAAGCTCCTATGATTGGCAATCCAAGAGTGGCTATTCTTTTAGATGAAACCATTCAAGGGTTTGAAGATTCAGGCAGCGCTTGCACAGATGCGATTGCTCAAGGGTTATTAGAGAGAGGTTATAAAGTTGTGGATCGCTCTGAGCTGGCTGCGATTAGAGTCGCTGAAGCCACTCAACAGCTTTTAAGCGGCAATATGGAGCAAGCTTTAAAACCTATTGTGCAAAAGTTAAATGCAGAAGTGGTGATTACAGGGAAAGCAATTGCTTCGCCGATTACTACAGAAGGGTTGGGAGGATTAATTTCTTATAGAGCCACTCTTACCGGCAAAGCGCTTAAAGCGCAAACTGGTGAAATATTAGCTGCGGTTTCTTTGCAAGGTTCAGGCTTAGATGCAACTAAAGAAGCAGCTTCTCAAAAAGCAATGGCTCAAGCAGGGAAAAATGCTGCTAATGATTTAGCCTCCCGGGTTGCCAATGAACTTGCCCGGCGTTCTACTGTATTAGTGATTGTTCAAGGGCTGGCAGATTTAAATCGTTTAAGAGACATTAAGGATTTTATATCTAAAACCCAGGGAGTTGGCGATATTTACATGCGTTCTTTTTCTGAAGGAAGAGCTGAAATGGAAGTGAAAGTTAATTCGGTTACATCCAGCGATCTTGCGAATTCAATTTCCAGTCAAGCTTCTTTGGGAGCGCAGGTGGTTGCTCAAACACAAGATAGTTTAGAATTAAAGGTTCAGTAAGAATGAAAAATGAGATCTTTAAAGATTATCACGTTTTTGGTGATATTTCTTATAGGATGCTCTTTAGGACCAAAATATCTTGCGCAAGACTATTGTCCACCGCTTCAGGTAGCGGTCCTTCCTTTTACCAATGAAACTAATGATGTGGATGCGCCAGAAACTGTGCGGAAAGTTTTTATTGAACTTCTTCCTGCAAGGGGATATTTAGTTTTAGAAAAGAGCAAGCTGGATCAGATTTTAGTAAAGAAGTTTGGCATTAATGAAGGCGGACAGCTCCCCAGTGTTTCTTTCCAAAAGTTGGGAGAAACTTTAAATGTAGATGGGCTTTTTTACGGGAATGTCATTAGTTTTGTAGATTTTCCTTTTGGGTTCGGAAGGAAAAGAACTGTAAAAGCGAATTTTAAATTGATAGAAGTAAAAACAGGCAAATTGCTTTGGGAAGATGAAAAAAGCTGGACCACTCCAGAACTACATCTTTCAGTGGAAGAAGCTAGAAAAGCCGGCATTAGGCAGATTGCAGAAAGACAGTTGGAAAAAATGGCAGGGACTTTTTTAGTAAGGGAATCCCGATCAGTAGTAGAGCTTGTTTTAAGAAATTTGCCTTTAGCGCGATAGTTCTATGGGTGGGATGAGTGGAAAATGGCTTTACAATCTTTCCTTAAAGATGGATATTTTAAAGAAGCCTTGGGGAGAGCCCCATAGTAGGAGCTTAAATTTTTTATTTTTAAAATCGAATAAGGAGGAAAATTGAAATAATGAATAGATTAAAAGGGATAGTTTTGAGCCTGGGACTACTGTTTTTAAGCGGCTGCGCTGCCACCATGGGCGTTAAAATGAAACAAGATGTTTCAGCGAATGTTACAGAAAAAGTGGAATCTAAATATACAGGACCTAAACGGCGCGTGGGTGTGATTGATTTTGAAAATAAAACAGCTTATGGGCAGACTCGTTTAGGACAAGCTGCCTCAGATATTCTAATCACAGAGCTGGTAAAAACAGGAAAGTTTATTGTGGTGGAAAGAGAAAAAGTCAACAAACTTTTAGAAGAGCAGAAATTAGGTTTGACCGGAGCCATAGATCCTAACACAGCAGCGCAAATGGGAAAAGTCCTGGGACTGAATGCGATTGTGACTGGCGCAATCTCTAATTTTGGGGTGAGAACTACTGGCTCAGATTATCTGATCACTCAAACTAAAAGGCAAGAAGCTACCTGTACCATAGATGTGCGGGTTGTGGACGCAGAAACCGGTCAAATTCTTTTTGCTGATTCTGGCAAGGGAGTTTCTAAAGTAGGTTCAGGCTCATTTCTTGGGCTTGGCACAAGAGGCGGGTATGCGGAAAGTATTGAAGGGGATGCGCTGCGCGCAGCAGTTTCACAAATGACTATCAATATTACCTCTCAAATTAATAAAAAGCCTTGGAGCTGCAGAGTGGCAGATGTGGATGGATCCACAGTTTATTTGGATGCGGGAATGGATTCAGGGCTAGAAGTAGGGCAAAAATTAGCAGCTTATAAATTAGGACGGGAAATTAAAAGTCCTCAAACTGGTCTTGTGATTGGACGCACAGAAGAAAAATTAGGAGAACTTGTGATTGACAGTTTTTTTGGCGAGAATGGTTCAAAAGCTATTGTAAAAACAGGACGGTCCCCCGGATCAGGGGATCTTTGCCGCATGGCTCAATAAAAAGGAGAATGGATGATGAGAAAACAATCTCTGTTATTTTTGATTGGAATTAGTTTATTTTTGTCTAGCTGCGGGCCCACTTCAAATTTATTTGTGCGCGATGCGGACCTAGCTAAGAAAACAAAAAAATTAGCTGTGCTTCCTTTTCAGGATGCAAATGCGCGGCACAGTGAAGATACCCTTGTGCAAACCAATGCTTTAACTCTTAAATTTTTGCAGCACGCGGCAGCGGAACTCGCCGGGCGTTATGAATTTATTTCTCAAGATCAGATTATGCAAGAGTTAAAGAAAATGGGATTTGAAGGGTATGACCCTAATAAGTCAATGTGGAAACAGGCTTTTGTTCAAACCACAGGCTACACCATTCCGCAAGCAATTCAAGTTGGAAAAAATTTGGGCGCTGACGCGATTCTATTGGTTACAGTAGCTGGATTCCAAAAAAATCCAGTCTTTTCTTTAAGCGTGCGCATGCTGGATACAAAAAATGGAAAAGTGATTGTTGCTGGGAGCGCTGCTAGCGGCATGGGTTTAAGTTTTACTCCTTGGAATGCGCCCATGAAAAAGCTTGTGAGCCGGATTGCAAGGGAGGTGCCTTAAATGACTTTTAAAAAAATAAATTTTGTTTTTATTCTGCCATTATTCATTTTAATTTCAGGTTGCGGTATTCCTAAAATTAAAGGAAATCTGATCTCTTCTAAACCTGGGGCTCAAATGCCAGATCTGATCGCTATTCTTCCTCCAGACAACCATTCCAATGATTTGACTGCTGTGGAAGTGATACAAAGAGCAGGCGGCGTGATGTTGACCTCTAAAGGTTATTATTCCATTGCCAATAAAGCTCAGGATGCTGAATTGCAGAAAATAGGAATTAGTGATGGGGGACAACTTAAAGCCTATCGCGCAGAAAATATCTGTAAGAGTTTAGGAGCGCAAGGATTGCTCTATTCTACTGTGGAAGATTTTAATGAGATCAATATTGGTTTTTGGATTAGCAAAAAAGTGCAAATGAAAATGTCTTTAACTGATGCAAAGGGTGAGAATTTATGGGAAGGGGAAGCCTTATATCGCATTAGGAAACTGGTGCTTAACCCACAGGAAGCAGCTCAAGCTTTTGTAGAAAGAAAAGTAGGAGAGCTGGTGGAGAAGGCTTTGCGAGTTCATCTTGTGCCAGAAACGATAGAAGCTGCTTATGCTTTAGGTCAAAAGATTACTCCTTGGCCAAACCCCCAAGACGCGCAACGCAAATAAGATAGAGATCGTATTTTTTTAGAAAAAAGAAGCAGGTAAAATGACTGCTTCTTTTTTTCTTTCAAATTGACAGCTCTTTCGGCATAGTTCAGGATACGTGCCGAAATAATAGCTAGTTTATTGGGTTAAATAAGGGAATGGATGAGTTCTTTTATTTTTGAGGAGGAGAAGCCAAATTTTTCGTAAAGCTCTTCTGGAGAGCCAGAATGGCCAAACCCTGGAACTCCGTGGCGGACTACTTTGACTCCAAGTCCATGATCTGCAATAACTTCACTCACTGCGCTGCCCAGCCCGCCAATAGAGTTGTGATCTTCAATGGTAAGCAGGGTTTTGTAATCTTTTGCCAGGGTTAAAATCAAATCTTGGTCTAAAGGTTTTATGGTATGAATGTTTACTACCGGAATAGAAATCCCATCTTTTTCTAATTCTTCTGCGGCTTGAAGGCTATTGTAAACTACCCCGCCTGTTGCAATCAATGCGATCCCTTTATTTTTAGATTTTAGTTGAGATGGGCTTTTAACTAAATCTCCTTTGCCAAAAAGGAAATTATAATTTTCTTTGTGGAGGTCTGGCAATTTTTGACGAGTTAACCGTAAATAAACAGGCCCTTTATGATTCACTGCCCAGGTTACTGCTTGCTGGGTTTCAAGATCATCTGAAGGTTGAAGTATCGCTATATTAGGCAAAGATCGCAAAAGCGCTATATCTTCCAACCCCATTTGCGAATTCCCATCTTCTCCAATGCCTATGCCGGCATGGGTTCCAACAAGTTTTACATTGGAGTCAGAGTAAGAAACAGACATGCGGATCGTTTCATATCTGCCTACAAGGAAACAGGCAAAGGAAGTGGCAAAAGGGATTTTGCCTGCTAAAGATAAACCAGCAGCGGTTCCAATTAAATTTTGTTCCGCAATGCCCATTTCAAAATACCGGTCTGGAAACTTTTTGGCAAATTCTCCAGTCATGGTAGATTTGCCAAGGTCAGCATCCATCACTACAATTTGCATGTTTTTTTCTGCAAGTTTAGCAATGGTTTCTCCAAATGAGTTTCGGGTTGCTTTTAATGCCATTTTAATTTATCTCGATTTTTTCAATTTCTTTAATGGCTCGTTCTGCCTCTTCTGAATTAGGCGCTTTACCATGCCAGTCAATATTGTTTTCCATAAAAGAAACCCCTTTCCCTTTTACAGTATGGGCAATAATTAAATGCGGTTTTCCTACATTTCCTTTGGTTTTATCTAAGGCGCTTAAAATTTTAGCCATATCATGTCCGTCAATCTCTTGCACATGCCAGTTAAACGCAGTCCATTTTTCAACCAAAGGTTCTAAATCCATTATTTGATGAACATGGCCATCAATTTGTCCTTTATTATAATCCAGAAAAACAACCAAATTATCTAAACTGAATTTAGGAGCGGACATTGCTGTTTCCCAAATTTGTCCTTCTTGCGATTCCCCGTCTCCAATCATGCAATAAACACGGTAAAGAGAGCCATCCATTTTAGAGGCAAGCGCAATGCCTTGCGCTATTGAAAGGCCCTGTCCTAAAGATCCAGTAGATGCTTCTATCCCGGGCACAGTATTTACTACAGGGTGCCCCTGTAAACGGCTGGTTATCTTTCTTAATGAAAGCAGCTCTTCCATGGGAAAATAACCAGATTTAGCTAAAACAGCGTAAAGAGCAGGAACCCCATGCCCTTTAGAAAGAATAAAACGATCCCGAAGAGGCCATTCAGGTTCTTGCGGCCTATGACGCATAGTATGAAAATATAGAACTGTTAGAATATCTATAGCAGAAAGGGATCCGCCAGGATGTCCTGAACCTGCTTGTTGAAGCATGCGGATAATCCAGACCCGTAACTCTTTTGCAATCTCTTTAAGCCGTTTGATCTCTTCCTCTTCTAAATGAAGAGCAGGCTGGACATTTTTAAGTTCTTTCATCATGGGTGGCACTTTTTTCCTATTCCTTTTTTTCTAAGAGTCAACACACTCCCAAAATTTTTACGAATTTTTTGTCAGTATGAACTAAGTAGGTTTGGGTGAAATTTCGATAACAAAAATAAATTATATCATTTGATAGAAATTTTGACAATATTAGCTAAAAATAATAGACTCAATTACAGAAGAATGAAGAGTCAATATCGTCGGATAATCTTAATGGTTTTGGATTCTCTTGGAGTAGGAGAATTGCCGGATGCAAAAGAGTATGGAGATGAGGGATCCCATACTTTGGAACATGCCTGTTTGGCTGTGGGCGGAATCGCTCTTCCTCATTTAGAAAGTCTGGGTTTAAGTTTTTTAGCAAAACTTCGCGCGCAACAAGAAGAACCAAAAAAGTTGATTGGCTCATATGGAAAAATGGCTGAACTTTCCAAAGGCAAAGATACAACCACTGGCCATTGGGAAATGATGGGAGTGATCACAGAAAAAGCTTTGCCAACCTATCCTCATGGCTTTCCTAAAAAGTTGATTCAGGAGTTTGAAAAAAAAATTGGCAGAAAAACATTAGGGAACATTCCAGCTTCCGGCACTGAGATCATTCAGCAATTAGGAGAGGAGCACTATAAAACAGGTTCCCCAATTGTTTACACTTCTCAAGATTCTGTTTTTCAGGTGGCTGCGCACGAGGAGATCATTCCCTTAGAAAAATTGTATGAAATCTGCAAGATCGCTCGTTCCATGCTTAAAGGCGAACATGCTGTAGGGAGGGTGATTGCCCGTCCATTTGTTGGGCTGCCCGGATCTTTTACGCGCACGCATCACAGACACGATTATTCTTTAGAACCGTTTTCCCAGACACTTTTAGATGAGATGCAAGCTCGACAGATTTCTTGCATTAGCGTGGGCAAGATTTGGGATATTTTTGCAGGCAGAGGCATTAGCCGTCACGTGTCAGCCGGCCCAAACAAAGAGGTGATGGATAATAGTTTGAAAACTTTACAAGAAGCTGCATTCACAGATGGTTTTTTATTTGTGAATCTTGTGGATTTTGATATGTTGTATAACCATAGGCAGGATCCGAAAGGACTGTCCCAAGCCTTATTGGAGTTTGATCATTTTTTACCATCTTTTTTTGAAGCAATGCGTAAAGATGATTTGCTCATGATTACCGCGGATCATGGAAACGATCCTACAGACCAATCCACAGATCACACAAGGGAATATGTTCCTATTCTTTGTTATGGAAAAGAGCTCCCTGGAGGAAAGAATCTGGGAATACGATCTTCCTTTGCAGATTGCGGCCAAACCATTGCGGAGATTTTTAACATCCCCCCTTTGAAAGTTGGTAAAAGTTTTACAAAAGAACTTAGCTTGTAGTCCAAATCCTTTAGGTAAGGAGATTTTGTCGTCTAAAGACCTCTTCCAATTTGGCGAAAAATGCTTTTTTTAAGACATGGGCGTTACATTTTTTGGGTCTTAAAAAAGAAAGAGAGTCAAAAATAAGATTAATTTATGAGAATGTACGACATTATTATTAAGAAAAGAAATGAAGGCTCTCTTTCCAAAGAAGAGGTTGAATTTTTTATTGATTCTTTTACTAAGGGAGAAATTCCAGATTATCAAGCTGCTGCTTTTTTAATGGCTGCTTTTATAAGAGGAATGGATCATAAGGAGACCTTGTTTTTAACTCAAGCCATGCGTGGAAGCGGGGAGAACCTAGACCTTTCTTCCATTTCTGGCCCAAAAGTGGATAAACATTCTACTGGCGGGGTTGGAGATGGGACTTCCCTCATCCTTGCTCCTTTAATAGCTAGTCTTGGAGTTGTTGTGCCCATGATTTCTGGACGGGGACTAGCTCATACAGGAGGAACATTAGATAAGTTAGAGGCAATTCCAAATTTTAGAGTTGGGCTGACAAAAGAGGAATTTTTTAGCCAGTTGAAAAAAATTGGAGTAGCCATGATTGGCCAAACTGAAAAAATCGCTCCTGCGGATAAAAAAATTTATGCTTTGCGCGATGTGACTGCTACTGTAGATTCCATTCCTTTGATCACAGCCAGTATTCTTTCAAAAAAACTCGCGGAAGGATGCGATGGTTTAGTTTTAGATGTAAAGACAGGAGAAGGAGCCTTCATGCAGGAAAAGAAAAACAGCGTAAAGCTAGCTAAAACCATGGTAGAGATAGGGAAAAGAAGCAATAAAAAAATGGTGGCGCTAGTCACCAATATGGATCAACCTTTAGGCGCTAAAATTGGCAATGCTTTGGAAATATCTCAAGCGATTGAGATCTTACAGGGAAAGGAAACTCAGAACACAAAAGAACTTATAGAACTTGTGGATTTTTTAGGCGGCTGGATGCTTTTTTTAGCGGGAGTTGCAAAAAATCATAAAGAAGGAAAAGAAAAAGTGAGTCTTGCTAGAAAAAACGGTCAAGGGCTTGCTAAATTTAAAGAAATAGTGAGTTTGCAAGGAGGAGACCCTAAAGTTTGCGAAGATCCCAGCTCAATTTTGCCTCAAGCTAAAAAAACAAAAGAGATCCTTTCTCCATGGAAAGGAAGGGTCTATTCTTTAAATGCTCGTTTAGTTGGGACCGCTAGTTTGCTTTTAGGAGCAGGCAGGAACAAACAGGAAGATTCCATTGATCCATCCGCAGGAATCCTTTTACATAAAAAAATAGGGGACAGTGTAGAAAAAGGAGAAGCTCTTGCAGAGTTTTATTATAATAGGGATAACAATCTGGATGCGGCGACTAAAACTTTTCTTGCGGGAATTAAAATTAGCAAGTTTAAACCAAAACCCTTTAAGTTAGTTTATGAAGTGATTCGATGAATTTTTTTTAAGGGCGCTTCTTGAAGGACGAACATGAATTTAAATCAAAAAAAATGGATTTATAAAAAAGTAGATCAGAAAAAAGTGGAGGAGCTCTCTCTTCAGTTTGGAATCTCTCCTACTTTGGCTACTTTATTATTACATCGCAATATTAGTTCTTCCAATGAAGTGGAACTATTTTTAAATCCAGATTTAGCTAAACTGCATAATCCGTTTTTATTGCCCAACATGGAAAAAGCAGTGGTGCGCGTGCGCCAGGCCATGGAAAGCCATGAGAAAATTCTCATTTTTGGGGATCGGGATGTGGATGGAGTAACATCCATTGCAATTTTAGTGCGTACTTTAAAAGGGCTTGGGGCGGATGTTTGTTGGACTATTCCGGCTGAAGATTCTCATGGCTTAAGCAAAAAAATTATTGAACAGTACGCAAAAGAAGGGGTGAAGCTTATTATCACTGCTGATTGCGGCACTTCACAAGTGGAAGAGATCGCCTTTGCCGCTTCTTTAGGGGTAGAGGTGATTGTCACAGATCACCATCTTCCTCCAGATGAGCTGCCTAAAGCCTATTCAATTGTAAATCCTAATCTTAAAAATTCTATTTATCCAATGAAACAGATGGCAGGCTGTTTAACCGCTTTTAAATTTTCTTATGCTTTAATGTTTTCTTTTAATCGAACTTTTAATCAGGAATTTGTGGTTTTAGATTTAGAAACCACCGGTCTTTCTCTTTGGGACCATGAAATTATAGAAGTGGGGGCTCTACTTTTGCGAAATTTTGTGCCCTGCGGCCAGTTCCATAGCTTGGTTCGTCCAACAAAACCTATTTCTAAAGGAGCGGAGCAGGTGCATGGCATTACATTAGAAATGGTGAAAGATGCCCCTCAATTAAAAGAGGTTTTGCCTAAACTTCTTAAATTTATTGGAGACAGAACCATTATTGCTCACAATGCAAAATTCGATTTAGGATTTTTGCAAACTGCGGTTCAAAAAATAATGGGAAGAGAGTTTCAAAATAATACGATTGATACGCTTTCTTTATCTCGGACGATTTTTCCTTTTGAGTCCCATGCTTTAGGAGCTTTAGCGAAAGAACTAAAAATTGAAATGAAGCAAGCGCATCGCTCCTTAGACGATTGTTTAGCCACCGCCATTGTTTATAAGAGAATTGAGGAATTGCGCGATCCTCGTTTGCAATTTTTTCTGGAAGATATGCTGGACATCATTACTTTAGGCACTGTGGCGGATGTTGTGCCATTGGTGGGAGAAAACAGGATTGTGGTGAAGCATGGTTTAACTAAACTTTTGCAAACCAGGAAAGTGGGTTTAAGAAAAATTCTGCTGGAGAATGGTTTAAAAGAAGATGGAAATTCTCAAAATATAAGTTTAAGCCCTACTGCAAAAGATGTAGGCTGGAAGATCACCCCTTTAATGAACGCTGCCGGCCGTTTTTCTAAAGCGCATTTAGCGGTCCAGCTTCTTTTAACCAATAGCGAAGAGGAAGCTGCAAAACTTTTTAATGAGTTGGCGGAATTAAACCAAAATCGTAAAGCTTTGCAAAAAATTAATTTAGAAAAATTTATAGCTTTGGCAAAAGAACAAGCAGATCTAGAAAATGACAAGATTATTTTTGTGGTTGCAGAAGGGGTAGAGCACGGAGTTACAGGCATAGTGGCTAACCGTATGTTACAGGAATTTCAAAGGCCAATTATTCTTTTAATTTTAGAGGGGGAAGAGGCTAGAGGGTCTGCGCGCTCCTTGTCCTCTTTTAATTTAATCGTCGCGCTGAATCAGTGTAAAGATCTTTTAATTCGTTATGGCGGGCATGCTGCAGCAGCAGGGATGAGCATAGCCAAAGAGAATATTGACCTTTTAAGAGAGCGCATAAAAAAAATCGCAGCCCAAACTCCCCATTTAAAAATTTTAGAGCCTTGCGTAGAGATTGATCTGGAATTAGAGCTGAACGCTATCTCTTTAGAGCTGATGCAGGAACTTGAGAAACTAGAGCCTTTGGGAGAAGGGAATCCAGCTCCTTTATTTTCTTTGCGTCAAGCAGAGGTGGTTGGACAGACTCTTATGGGGCAGGATAAATCTCATTTGCAACTCTCTCTCGGCCATAATGGCAAAAGTTTAAGAGCTGTAGGCTGGGATATGGCAAGGTTCGCTTCAGAGCTTAAAAAAGGAGAGCAGGTGGATTGTATTTTTTATTTGGAATTAGACCGTTGGAAAGAGCGCAACCTGCCCATGCTTCTTTTAAAAGATTTACAAAAATCAGTTAAAATTTTAGTGAGCCCATCGGGCTAGCTAGAACTAATGAGGGAGGAAATTAAAAAAAAATGAAAAAGAAAGTTTCAAAAAATCAAGCGCAGGTTGGAGTCATTGGCGGAAGCGGAGTTTATGAAATTGAAGGCATTCAAAATCTAAAAGAGATTAAAATAAAAACCCCTTTTGGCAATCCTTCAGATTCTATCATGTTAGGAACTGTGGAAGGAGTCAATGTGGCTTTTTTACCCCGGCATGGTCGCGGGCATACGATTCTGCCATCTGAACTTAATTCTAGAGCAAACATCTGGGCCTTAAAATCTTTAGGAGTGGAGCAGATCATTTCTGTTTCTGCCTGCGGTTCTTTAAAAGAAGAGCTGCCCCCGCGCCATTTTGTCATTCCAGACCAGCTTTTTGATCGGACTAAATCCCGTCCAGGATCTACTTTTTATGGAGAAGGCGTAGTGGGGCACACCCCTTTTGCAAATCCTTATTGTTCTATTTTAACAGATCAGGTGCACCAGACCGCTCAAGAGTTAGGGCTTCCAATTCATAAAGGAGGAACTTTTGTGATCATAGAGGGTCCAAATTTTTCTACTAAAGCAGAGTCGAAAGTTTGGAGGAATTTGGGTTTTTCTATTATTGGAATGACGAACCTGCCTGAAGCTCGTTTAGCTCGGGAAGCTGAAATCTGTTATATCACCATCGCTTTAGTGACAGATTATGATGTATGGAAAGAAGGGGAAGAAGTTTCCGTGGATAAAGTGGTGGCTACGATTCAGGCGAATGTGGCAAATGTTAAAAAGCTAATTAAAGCCAGTATTTCTAAATTGGCTAGGGAAAGAAGCTGTGAATGCGCTAGCGCAGCCAAGTTTGCAATACAAACCAATCCTAAATATTTAAATAAGAAAACTTTAAAAAAGTTGGAATTGATTGTTGGCAAATACATTCAGAAGAAATAAATAAAAATCGGATTTGATTAAAAAAAGAGAGGTCAGAAAACTTTTTCAGGCGGCAAAAGAAGCCGTAGAATTCGCTTACGCTCCCTACTCTAAATTTAAGGTAGGCGCTGCCCTTTTAACAAGGGAAGGGCGCATCTATACTGGATGCAATGTTGAAAATGCTTCTTATGGTTTAACCCTTTGCGCTGAAAGGGTAGCTTTGGTAAAAGCAGTTTCCGAAGGAGAAAAAGATTTTTTAGCGCTTGCTGTAATAGCGGTTGGAAAAAAGGGAATTACTCCTTGCGGAGCCTGCCTGCAAGCTTTCTCAGAGTTTACTAAAGAAATGGTTGTGCTTTATCTGGATAAAGAAGGAAAAACTAAATCTGAAAAACTCAAAAAACTTTTTCCCCATCCTTTTAGAGCTGTTTTGGTTTAGAGATTGCGCTAATCACAAGTCCAATGATTAAACCCGAATATCCTATCCTGTTGATTGGAATTTACTATTGATTTATTTCTATATTTTTTGCTATGATTGATACCTTATGTACGCAATTATTCAAACAGGCGGAAAACAATATAGGGTAGAAAATGGAACCAGGCTTAGCGTGGAAAAACTTCCTCAAGAACTAGGCGCTGAAGTACAAATTCCAGAAGTTTTATTGATTAATGGGGACAATGGCTCTAATCTTCAGATAGGACAGCCTTTTGTGGCTAACAGTAAAGTCGTAGCAAAAGTAGTGAGACATTTCCGCGCAGATAAAGTTATTATATTTAAGAAACGATCTAAAAAAGGTTATAAAAAAATTCAAGGCCATCGGCAAAACCTAACAGAAATTGAAGTAAAGGAGATCAGTCTTTAAACATGGCGCATACTAAATCTCAAGGCTCAACCTCTAACGGCAGAGACAGTCACGGACAAAGATTAGGCGTTAAAGCGTTTGGCGGAGAACATATCTTGGCTGGTTCAGTGATTGTGCGTCAGCGTGGAACTAAATTTTTTCCGGGCATAAATGTAGGCATTGGTTCGGATGACACGCTTTTTTCTAGAGTTAATGGCGTTGTAAAGTTCGAATGGTTTAAACGAGGCAAAAAGCAAGTCAGCGTTTACCCTTCCTAAACCGCATCTTTAGAAGTTTTTCTTTTCTTTACACTTTTCTTCCCTAAGCCAGAATTATTCAGATGGATTAAAATTTATGTTTATTGATAAAGCTCAATTAATTGTTCAGGCAGGATCTGGCGGCGATGGCTGTCTTTCCTTTCGCAGAGAAAAGTATATTCCTTTTGGCGGCCCAAATGGCGGGAATGGCGGAGCAGGAGGGGACCTGTTTTTAGTTGCGGATCAAAATATTACCACCTTGTTAGATTTTGTTAAGCATCCTCATTTTAAAGCAGAAAATGGAACTGCTGGAAGCGGATGGGACAAAGCAGGGAAAAGCGGGCAAGACCTTACGATTCGAGTACCTTGCGGGACTGTTGTCTATAGAGAAGGGAAAATGGTAGGTGATTTGCGTAAAGATAAAGAGGTTTTGCTCATTGCCCATGGAGGACGAGGAGGAAGGGGCAATGCTTCTTTTAAAACTTCTAGAAATAATGCTCCAAGGATTGCGGAAAAAGGAGAGCCCGGAGAAACTGTTACTTTAGATTTAGAACTAAAATTAATAGCAGATGTAGGTCTTATCGGATGCCCTAATGCTGGGAAATCCACCCTGCTTTCTAGAATTTCTGCAGCCAGACCTAAAATTGCAGACTATCCTTTTACCACTCTTTCCCCTAATTTAGGAGTAGCTAAGTTCAAAGAAAAAAGTTTTGTTGTTGCAGATATTCCAGGATTGATTGAAGGAGCGCATCTAGGCAAAGGTTTGGGCTTAGAGTTTCTGCGGCATGTGGAACGGACCAGAATGTTGGTTCATTTAGTGGATGTTTTTGGGTATGATGGAAAAACACCTTTAGAGCATTTTCGTTCTATTCAAAAAGAAATTAGGCACTATAGTTTAAAGTTATCAAAGAAACCTGTTTTGGTGGTTATGACAAAGATGGATTTAACAGGAGCTGAAGAAGAATTAAAAAAATTTAAAAAATCTCTAAAAGGCAAAGAAATTTTAGGAATTTCAGCAGTTTCAGGAGCTGGAATTCAGGAAATTCTTTCTTTGGTTATTAAGAAGTTAAAAACCATTAAGGAACCTGTGGATGAGGAAATCCCTAAAGAAAGCGCAGTAGGACGATTTATTTTTGAAGATGAATTTTCTATTGAACAAGAGGAAAAAAGTTTTAGAGTTAAAGGTAAAAAAATCGAAAGGCTTTTTGCAATGACGAATTTTAAACAGGAAGAAGCGGTGAGCAGATTTCAAAATATCTTAAAAAAAATGGGAGTGGAAAAGGCTTTAGAAAAACATGGCTGCCAAGCCGGAGATTTAGTCCATATTGGCACCATGGAGTTTAACTACTCTCCCGGCACATCTCTTAACCCTTGACAAAGAGTCAACATGCCTCTAGTATGATGCATATAGATGCATTAAATGATGCAAAGGAGGCTTGATCTCTTGAAGGCTATCACTTTACGGAATGTTCCAAGCGAACTTGCAAGGAAGATAGAAAAAAAAGCAAGCGAAACTCACTCCAGCATGAATAAAGCCGTGATTGAACTTCTTGAAGAAAATCTTCAAAGGCGGCATCTGCGGCAAAAAAAGAATTTTATTTATCATGACTTGGATCGTTTAGCAGGGGCTTGGTCGAAATCGGAGGCGGCAAGATTTGAGAAAGGACTAACTGAATTAAGAAGGATTGATTCAGAATTATGGCGATGAACCGAATCTTGCTTGATACTTCTGGTTACTCCTTCAACCCGTATTTTGTGAATGCTCTGGTTTCAACTTCCTTTTACGAATAAGTAAAACTCCCAAACCAAATCCAATCCAGACAGTTTCCCGAATTCTGCGTATAATTCCATAAGACATTCCGCTAGAGGGAGGGTATCCCAGAGTAATAAAAAGCAGGACTCTCCCCCCTTCTCCCACGCCTAAACGAGCTGGCACAAAAAAAGCAAGGTTATTAATAAAGAGTGAAAATGTCTCTATGGTGAAGGCAGCTTGAAAGCTGGTTTCTAGACCAAGGAATTTCATAAAAAGCATGATTTCTATGACTCCGCCAAACCAAGCTAAAAAATTAAAAAGGATGGATTGAAAGAATTTTATAGGATGGACAATATAAAAGTTTCTAATGTCCTGATCTATTAAATGAGCTGATTCCAACTTGCCTACAATCCAACTCTCTAAAAGAGCGATTTTGGAAAGCCATTTTCCTGTAGGAAGGTACAACCCTTTTTTTTGCAGAACAAATAGTAGTAAAGAGACAAGGGTCATGCCAAAAATCATGATGCCTGCGGCAATGTTCCAGCTTAAAGGCAGAGAATAAAAGAAAAAATGAAAGAGCCATCCTGCGAGTAAAAATAGGGTTAAAGAGATGAAATCCCAAAATTTGTAAATGGTCACAGAAGAGATCATTTGAGTTGAAGGGATTTTATCTTTGAAAAGCATCACCTTTACAGGTTCCCCAGCCAGGTTCCCAGAAGGGACTGTCATGTTTAAAGCATCTCCTGCCGCATAGACAAGGAACGTTTCCCAGAAACCGGCCTTTGTATTTATGTTTTTAAGGATCACAAACCAGGCAAGGCAGAAAAAAATTTGAGCTAAGGTATAGAATAAAATAAGAAAAACCATAGGGAGTAATCCAAAATTTTTAAGATTTTCTATTAAAAGCGGCAGCCCAATTTTATGGATCATCCAGCCTAAAAGAATAATGCCTCCTATTCCTAAGAGGGTTTCAATTTTTAAGGAAAAAGTAAATGGTTGTTTGTTCATAATGAGTTGGCATTTATTAAGAAATTTTTTTTAAAGACATGCCAGTAATAATTTAGAAATGGTAAGATATTAGACTGATTAAAAGCAAATTTTTCTAATTTTACAGTCATAAATCATGAAAGAATTTAAAAGAATTGTCATCAAGATTGGGACTTCTGTTTTGACTAAAAGTTTGGCAGAAACAGATGCGGCTCATTCTACTCTGGGCTCTTTAGTTCAGGAATTCTCTAGGATTCGTTCTGAAGGTAAGGAGCTCCTTTTGGTTACTTCCGGAGCGATTGGCATGGGAATGAAATCCTTGTCTTGGCAGGATCGGCCCCAGGATATTGCTAAAAAACAGGCTTTGGCGGCTCTCGGGCAAGTCTCTCTCATGCAGACCTATCAGCAGCTTTTTAAAAATGTGGATCTCATGGTAGCTCAAGTGCTTTTAACCAGAGGGGATTTTGGCGATAGGCAAAGATATTTAAACGCGCGTCAAACTCTTTTAACTCTTTTAAAGTTTGGCATTGTGCCTATCATTAATGAGAATGATACTGTGGCAACAGAAGAAATTCGGTTTGGGGATAATGATCAGCTTTCAGCTTTAGTGGCTGCAAAAATTGACGCGGATCTTTTAGTGATTTTAAGCGATGTGGATGGTCTTTATTCTTCTCAAAAAGGCAAAGAATCAGAGATACTTCCTTTGATTCCTCAAATAACTCCGGAAATTGAAAAGTTAGTTTGGAAAGGGATAAAAAGCAGTTTGGGGACCGGAGGCATGGCATCTAAAATAGATGCGGCAAAGATCGCTACAGCTAGCAGTGTTACCATGATCATTGCCAATGCGTTTAGAAAAAATGTTTTAAGCGAAATCTTAAGCGGGGAGCCTATTGGAACAAAATTTGTTCCTGCAGGCTCTCTGACAGCCAAAGAAAAATGGATCCTATTTAGCGCGGTTCCAAAGGGAGAAATTTTTGTGGATCAGGGAGCAGAGCTTATTTTAAAAGGGAGAAAAGTGAGCCTTTTGCCAGCAGGGGTTTTAGAGGTCAAAGGAAATTTTGTTAAAAAAGATGTGGTGAGGGTAAAAGCTGAAGATGGCCAGGAATTTGCCAGAGGCATTGTCTCTTTTTCTTCTGATGAGCTTCAAAAAATTAAAGGAAGAAAATCCAGCGAAATTAAAAAAATTATTAAAAATACGGTTCAAGTTGAAGTGATTCATCGAGATTCTTTAGTTTTGCTTCCATAAGTATGGAAATCGGTATTGTTGGTCTGCCCAATGTAGGGAAATCCAGCCTTTTTAACGCTTTAACTTCTGCTCATGCCCCTTCTTCTAACTATCCTTTTACCACTATTGAGCCCAATGTGGGTGTTGTGAGTGTGCCGGATCAGCGCCTTAAACGCTTAAAGGAAATTTTTAATCCGGAAAAAGTTACCCCAGCTTTCATTAAATTCGTGGATATTGCAGGCTTAGTCAAAGGAGCGAGTTCTGGCGAGGGTCTGGGAAATCAATTTTTAGCTAATATTCGGGAAGTGGATGCGATTGTGCATGTGGTTCGTTTATTTCAAGATCCGGATGTGGTGCATACCATGGGAGGCATAGATCCTATTAGAGATATAGAAGTGATTGAAACAGAACTTAATCTTGCGGATCTTCAAACCATAGAAAAACAGATTGACAAGTGCCAAGGCTCTGCTCGTTCTGGAGACAAAGAATCTAAACTGAGATTGGAACATTTAGAAAAAATAGAAAAAGTTTTGAATCAGGGGAAACCTGCGCGCAAATCTGGTCTTTCTCCAGAAGAGCTTAAACCCTATTTTTTGCTTACAGCCAAACCCATGCTTTATGTTGGCAATGTGGGAGAAGATTCCAATTTTGAAAAAGATTCTTTAGTTCAAAATTTTAAAAATTATAGTGAAAGCCAAGGGGCTAGTTCCTTAACCATTTCAGCTAAGATTGAATCTGAGCTTCTCCAGCTGACCAGTGAGGATGAAAAAAAGAGTTTTCGGGAAGCTTTAGGAATGAAGGAAACTGGTTTGGAAAAACTGATTCGTGAATCTTATAAACTTTTAAATTTAGTTACTTTTTTAACTACTGGATCCGATGAGGCCAGAGCCTGGACAGTGCCAAAAGGGAGTTCTGCCCAGTCTGCTGCTGGTCAAATTCATACGGACATTGCCAAAGGTTTTATCCGAGCAGAGGTTTATCATTTTCAAGAGATTGATCGTTGGGGATCAGAGAAAGTTCTAGCGGAAAAAGGGTTAAAACGTTCTGAGGGCAAAGATTACCAGATTCAGGATGGGGATGTTTGTTATTTTCATTTTCGCAGTTGATTCCGACCAGAACTATTTGCTATGATTGAAAACCGCTATGAATACGTATGAAACAATTTTTATATGTCCGGGTGAGATTTCTCAGGAAAAACTGGAAGCCACTTTAGAAAAAGTAAAGTCCCTGATCACTCATTCAGAAGGTAAAGTGAACACTGCAGAACTCTGGGGCAGAAGAAAACTCTCTTATCCTATTAAGCGCTGCCGGGATGGTTTTTATGTTTATCTTATTTTTGAAGCATCCCCTAAAGTTCCAGGGATGTTAACCCGGCATTACAGAATTACGGATAGCATTTTAAAAGGACTTACTGTGAAAGTAGATCCCAGACATTTAGAAAAGATTCGCCCGCAAATAAAAGCAGCGGCTGAAGCCGCGGAAGATGCAAATGCTGTTCCTTTGCCTCCAGCTGCTCCATCTCCCAATCCTCCTTTAGCTCCTGTTTCTTAAAATTAGGAGCTCTTAAAACATGTCACCTATCACTCTTCGCCTTCATGAATTAAATGATGTGAGGTTAGTTGGCAGACTTACTCGGGATCCTGAACTAAGATTTACTGGCAAAGGTCAAGCTGTCTGCCGAATAGATCTTGCTATCAATAGAAGATATAAAGACGCTACAGGAGAATGGAAAGATGATACTTCTTTTATTCCTGTGGTGGTTTGGCGGGAAACAGCGCAAAGATGCAGTGAACGCTTAAAAAAAGGGAGCCCGGTTTACGTGGAAGGACGTTTACGTTCTAGAAACTGGGAAACTAAAGATGGGCAAAAGCGGACTAGCATAGAAGTGGACACGCGTAGAATCCAATTTTTAGAAAAGAGCGAGGTTAGTCAAGGGAGTCAAGGCGCAAGAGATGCATCTCCCCAGACTGAGCAGGCTCAAATAAATGATGAAGCAGAAACAGCTTCAAACGAATCGGTGGAAGAAGAAATTCCATTTTAGGTGAATAATTTTTATGGCACAACTACCTCATAGACCACAAGGTTATTCTAGGCCAAGCGGAGCTCCTGGGCCTAAAGGCCGTTTTAAAAAACCATTTTTGCGCAGAAAAGTATGCCGTTTTTGCGTGGATAAAATTAGTTATATTGATTTTAAGAATGTGAATCTTTTAAGAAATTTTATTTCTGAAAGAGGCAAAATTTTTTCTTCCCGCTCCACCGGAGTTTGCTCCACGCATCAAAGGGGTTTGGGTTCAGCTATAAAAAGAGCCCGGGATATCGCCATGCTCCCTTTTGCGGTTATCTAGTTCATGCTGCGAAAGCATTTTATCAGCATGAACTAATTTAAGAAAAAATGAAAGTTATTCTTTTTCAAGATATAGTTAAGATAGGAACTGCCGGTGAAGTTAAAGAGGTGGCAAATGGTTTTGCCCGCAATTATCTTTTGCCAAGGCAGATAGCTCATCCGGCAACGCCGGCTAATTTAAAAAGATGGGAATCAGAAAAGAAAAATAGAAAGATTGAGCTAGAACAAAGTTTAGAAAAGGCAAAGAGCCTTGCCTCAGAAATTCAAAATATTACATTAGATCTTTACGCTAACGCGGGCCGCGAAGAACATCTTTTCGGTTCAATTACAGCTCAAGGGATTGCCGACGCTCTTTTAGAAAAAGGTTTTTCTATTGACAAGAAAAATATTATTTTGGACGCGCCTATAAAAATGTTAGGGGAATATCAGGTTACTCTTAAACTCCATTCACAAGTAACCCCTTCCCTAAAAGTTAAAGTTCTTCCTAAGAGTTCGTAAACTTTAAAACTGTCAAAAGCCAGGTAGTTCCGCTATTTTTATAAGGCGCCTCTAGCATTGCGAAATCATGGTACAACTATTAGATAAAGTCCCTCCTTACTCTCAAGAAGCAGAAAGAGCAGTTTTAGGCTCCATGCTGATTGACCGTGAAGCTCTGGAAAGAGCTTTAGAGCTTTTAGACGAAAAAAGCTTTTACGAAGAACAAAATCAAAAAATTTTTTCTGTGATTAAAACCCTTTCTTTAAACAATCGGGTCGTGGATACTGTGACTCTTGCGGAAGAGTTAAGAACAATGAATTATTTAAGTTCAGCGGGAGGGGCAGAGTATATTGCGGAATTGATCAACACAGTGGCCACAGCCGCTCATATTGATAATTATGCGGAAATTGTTAAGGAAAAAGCGATTTTGCGGGATTTAATTCGCGCAGCCACGCAAATGGTAGGAGAGTGCTTTCAGGAAAATGAAGGGGCGAATAGTCTCTTGGACAAAGCTGAAGGGCTCATCTATTCTATTGCGGATAAAAGGGCACGGACAGGGCTTGCTCCTCTTTCAGATATGATTCACGAAATGATTGAGAATTTGGAAGTTCTGCATCAAAGAAAAGAAACAGTCACAGGAGTGCCTTCCGGATTTAAGCGTTTTGATGACATGACTGCTGGTTTTCAGCCGGGGAATTTAGTGATTCTGGCTGCCAGGCCTGGTGTGGGAAAAACCGCGTTAGCTTTAAATATAGCTTTGCATGCGGCTGTAAAGAAGAAACTACCGGTAGCGATTTTTTCATTAGAGATGAGCCAGCAGGAGATTGGCATGCGTCTTTTAAGTTCCATTAGTTCCATCCCTTTGCAGAGTTTAAGAACAGGTTTTTTTAAAAAGTCGGATTGGCCAATCATTACCAGAAAAGCAGAACTCTTATCGGAAGCGCCGATTTATTTGGATTATTCTAGTTCAGCCATGACGATCCTTACTTTGCGTTCCAGCGCGCGCAGAATGGCTGCGCAGCTGGCTTCTAAAGGGATTCCGTTATCCCTGATCATCATTGATTATCTTCAGTTGATGCAGGGTTCTAGAAAAAATCCGGAAAATCGTCAAAATGAAATTGCTGAAATCTCCCGCTCTTTAAAAGGTCTGGCGCGGGATTTAAATGTTCCGATTATTGCTCTTTCCCAGCTCAATCGCTCTCCGGAAGAAAGAGGACGGGAAGGAAAACCACAACTTTCAGATTTGCGCGAATCCGGCGCCCTGGAACAAGACGCGGATCTGGTTGGCTTTATTTATAGAGAAGCGATGTATAAAAAAGATCCTGACGAAGAACTTTTGCGCAAGGCAAAACTTATTATTGCTAAACAAAGAAACGGCCCTTTAGGAGAAATTGATCTAATTTTTTTAAAAGAGTGCGCTCGTTTTGAGAATCTTGAACCTGAAGCAGACTGAATCTTTTTCCTTAGATTCCAATCTTTCTTTGCATCGGCCCGCCTGGGTAGAAATTAATCATAAAAATCTTAAAGAAAATTTTTTCCAACTAAGCAGGCTGGTTTCTCCAAAAGTTTCCATTCTTTCTGTGGTTAAAGCAAATGGTTATGGACATGGGTTAGCGCCTGTAGCTAAGAGTTTAAGTGAATGCGGCTCTAGTTTTTTTGGAGTTACTTCTTTAGAAGAGGCGCTGACTTTAAAAGAAGCTCATTTGAATGCGCCTATTTTGATCCTGGGCAATATTTTTCCAAATTCTAGTTTGGAAACCGCAATTAAAAATGGGATTAGAATCACAGTGGCAAGCATAGAGTCTGCGCGCGCTTGTGAGGAAATGGCAATAAAATGCGGCTTGCGCGCTCTGGTTCACGCAAAATTGGACACTGGAATGAACAGGATCGGCGTGAATATTAAAAATGGTCTGGATTTTATTCAGAAAATTTTAGAGTTTTCATCTTTAAAATTAGAAGGAATTTACACTCATTTTTCCGGTTCAGCGGAAGATCCTAAATTTACGAAATTTCAAATAGAGACTTTTACGAATTTTATCTCTCTTCTTTCTCAAAAAAAAATTTATGCGCGGTATGTGCATTGCGCAAATTCCGCGGCGCTCATCAAATATCCAGAAAGTCGTTTTAGTTTAGTCAGGCCTGGAATCTCACTTTATGGAATCAATCCTTTTCAGGGAGAAAAAAAATTAAAACTTAAAAAAGTGCTTAGTTGGAAAAGCAGGATCGTATTTTTAAAAGAAGTGCCTGCTAAAACGCCCATTAGCTATTTAGGAACTTTTGTTACAAAAAGAGTTTCTAAAATCGCTACTGCTGCTTTTGGCTATGCGGATGGATACCGGCGTTCTCTTTCTAATAAAGGAGTTGTTTTGGTAAATGGAAAAAGAGTTCCTGTTATTGGCCGTGTCACCATGGACATGACCATGCTGGATGTAACTGAATGCCAGGAGGTGAGAGTTGGGGATGAGGTGGTTTTAATTGGAGAGCAAGGGAAAGAAACCATTTCTGTAGAGGAGATGGCAGAGCTCTGCCAAACTAGCGCTTACGAAATTTTTTGTAATATAGGATCCAGAGTAGGTAGGGTGGACTTGGTTTGATATGCATACTGATTTAAAACAGAACAATTTTTTTTCTCACATTGGCAAAAAGATATTAAGAAGTTCTGAAATCTGCGGCGAGATTGTGGTTTTAGTTAAAAGAACTTTTTATTGGTTTTTTCATGCTCCTTTAAATCGTAGAAATGTTTTTTTACAGCTTTTGGAGATGGGAGCTAGAACCTTTCCAGTTACATCCCTAACCCTATTTTTTACAGGCATGGTTTTAGCCTTACAATCCGGCTACTCTTTTATTAAAGTTTTTAACGAACCTCTTTATGTAGGGCGGTTAGTCGGGGCTTCTATTTGTAAAGAGTTGGGACCTGTATTAACTTCCCTTGTTTTTGCAGGCAGGGTGGGGGCAGCGGTTGCAGCTGAATTAGGCACCATGAAAGTCACAGAACAGATTGACGCGCTTTATACTTTGGGAACCAATCCCATAAAATATTTAGCTGTTCCCAGGTTTCTGGCTGCCATGCTGATGCTGCCTTTGTTAGTGATTTATTCTGACTTTATTGGAATTTTAGGCGGTTTTCTTATTGCTCATTTAAGGTTTGGCATTCCTCCCAATGTTTATTTTGATGAAATCTATATCATGCAGATTAGAGAAGTTTTGCACGGCTTAATCAAAGCAGTGGTTTTTGGGTTAATCATTATTACTATTTCCTGTTATGAAGGTTTAACCACTGAGGGGGGCGCAGAAGGAGTGGGACAGTCCACGACCTCTGCAGTCGTAGTCTCCATGGTTTTAGTCTTAGTGGGGGATTATTTTTTAACAGCTTTGCTGGTGGCCTTTAGAATCGGATGATCCAGATATCTGATTTATTCAAATGTTTTGGCAGAAAAATTGTGCATCAGGGTATTTCATTTGAGGTGGATAAAGGAGAGGTTTTAACTATTATTGGGGGGTCAGGCTCAGGCAAATCAGTGCTTTTAAAACAGATTGTAGGATTGATTAAACCAGATCAGGGGAAAATTTCTATTGACCAGAAAGATATTGTTCATTTAGAAGAGGAAGAGTTACAAGAAGTGCAAAAAATGATAGGATATGTGTTTCAAGAAGCAGCACTTTTTGACTCTTTAACTGTGGCTGAAAATGTTTCTTTTGGTCTTTATAATCTTTTAAAATTTAGTGAACATGAAGCTAAAAAAATTGTGCAGGATAAGCTCTCTTTGGTAGGTCTTTCTGGAATAGAGAATTTAAAGCCAGCCCAGCTTTCTGGAGGCATGAAAAAAAGAGTGGGCATTGCCCGGGCCATAGCTTTAAATCCCAAAATTTTGCTTTATGATGAACCCACCACAGGTCTAGATCCTGTGATGTCTGATGTGATCAATGACCTGATCTTAAAACTTAAAAAAGAAACTCAAACCACAGCGATTGCAGTGACCCATGACATGAAATCCGCATATAAAATTTCTGATAGAATCGCCATGCTTTATGAGGGTAAAATTTTAGAGATAGGAACTCCTCAACAGATTCAAAATTCTAAAAATCCAATTTTGCGGCAATTTATCTCTGGTTCAAGTTTTGGACCTATTCCTATTCCAGGGCACAAAAACAATGAACATAGAAACTAAAATTGGAGTTTTTGTGCTTTTTTCTTTTATTGTTTCCATTGTTGGGGTCATGAAATTAAGCGACGTGAGGTTGGAAAAAAGATATAAACTTTATTTTATTTTTAAGGACGTGCAAGGTTTAAGAAATAAAAGTCCTGTGAAAATTGCAGGGGTAGAAATTGGCCGCGTGGAGAAAATTGAATTAGCTGAAGGTCAGGCAAAGGTTGTAGTTAAAATTGATAACGATGTTCCTATTTATGAAAATGCTCGGGTTCGAGTTAGGCTGATTGGTCTCATAGGTTCCCAGTTTTTGGATTTACAGCCAGGCAGCCCGGAAAAAACTAGATTAAAAGATGGGGATATTCTTTATGGAGATGTGGCTCGCTCTTTTAGTGATTTAATGGATCGTCTGGCAGATTTAGTAGAAGGTAAGGATGGAAAAGGGGGCATTGGGGATGATTTAAAGGCGACCTTTGCTAATTTACGTTCTGTGTCAGCATCTTTAAATGCAGCGATTGGTTTGCAGAAGCAGGAATTAACTGAGTTGGTGCGAAATTTAAATGAATTTAGTGTGGATTTAAAAGGCATGGCGAGTGATTTGCACCACATAACTTCTACTAAGAAAGAAGATATTGAAGCTTCCATTGCTAAATTGCGTTCTTTGTTAGAACGATTAGATGATTTGGTTCAAAAAGTGCAAAGTGGAGAGGGCGCTGTGGGCAGACTTGTGAGCGATAAAGAGATGGGAGATGAAGTTAAAAAAACAGTGACCCATTTAAAACAAACAGCAGAATCTGCCAAAGATGTTTTAGCCCGATTTACTAAGATGCGTTCTTTCTGGGAATTTCAGTTAAGGGCAGCGCCGGGATCCTCTAGCGCTCATGGAGATGCCGGGATCAGGCTCCAGCCCAGAGAAAAAAAATATTATTACCTTGGGATAAATAATGCAGGGGATAGAAAAGATGAGTTTAGGAATGTTGGAGATTATGAAAAGAAAAATACGATCACTGCGGTTTTAGGAAAGGAGTTTGGGCATGTAACACTGGAAGCAGGAGCGATCCGCTCTAGCGCAGGGGTTGGATTAAAATATTATCCTTTTAAGAATTCAATTCAAGATAAAGATTCAGGGGATACTTACAGAAAAGTTGAACTTAATCTCCAGGCTTTTGATTTCCCTCGCAATGAAACTAGGGGGGCAGCTGGTCAAGAGAGAAAATTTTCTAATCCACAATATAACCTTGGCGCAAAATATAGAATAAACCGCTGGGTCTATTTGGGAGCAGCCATGGAAGATATTGCTGAAATTCGTCAATATAATTTAAACACTCACCTTATATTTGAGGATAGGGATCTAGCTTACCTTTTTGGGTTTGTTAGTTTTGCGCGTTAAATGGCTGTTAAAATCTCAAAGAATAAGACCCTCTTTCGCTGTGAATCCTGCGGATACTCTTCATTCAAATGGCTGGGAAAATGTCCGGACTGCGGAAATTGGAATACATTAACTGAAGAAAAAGTTTCTTCCCCCAGCTCTTTTGCTCATAGAAATTTAACTGATTTTACTTCCTCTGTAAATCTTTTATCTGAAATTTCTACGCGCGAATTTAATCGAACCAGTTCTGGAATTGCTGAATTTGATCGTATTGTGGGCGGAGGTCTTGTGCCGGGCAACCTTATTCTTTTAGGCGGAGCTCCGGGGATTGGCAAATCCACTTTAGTTTTAGAAATTGCTTCTAATCTGGGAAAAAATAAAAAGGTGCTCTATGTGTCTGGAGAAGAGTCCCAAGAACAAGTTAAATCCAGAGCAGACCGTTTAGGTATTTATTCCCCTAATCTTTATTTATTATCTGAAACCAATTTAGAAAATATTTTAGAAAATGTAAGAAAAATGTCTCCTGACTTTTTAATCATTGATTCCATTCAAACAACCTATTTGAATGATTTCAGTTCTCTTCCTGGATCTGTAGGGCAAATACGGGAATGCAGCGCTGAATTTTTGCGTTGCGCTAAAGCCATGAGGATCACTGTGTTTTTGTTAGGGCATGTCACAAAAGAAGGGGATTTTGCCGGGCCAAAAGTTTTGGAACACATGGTGGATACAGTTCTTTATTTTGAAAATGAGCCGCAGCAAAGTTACCGTATTTTGCGCGTGTATAAAAATCGGTTTGGCCCTACTTCCGAAATCGCGCTATTTGAAATGAAAGAAAATGGTTTAATAGAGGTGCCAAATTTATCTCAAATTTTTTTAAGTGAAAGACACAATGCTCCGGGTTCTGTGATCGTAGGCACCATGGAAGGTTCGAGACCCCTTTTGTTGGAAATTCAAGCTTTGGTCAGCCGAACTCATTTTGGAATCCCTAGACGGATGGTCACCTCCTTGGATTTTAACCGGGCGCTTTTAATGATGGCTGTGTTAGAAAAAAGGCTCTCCTACCATTTAGAGACGCAAGATGTTTTCTTGAATGTGACTGGAGGAGCTAAGGTTAAAGAACCTGCAAGCGATTTAGGGGTGGCTTCGGCTATTGCCAGCGCCTATGGCAATTTTATCTCATCCAATGGTCTTTTGATTGGAGAGGTTGGTTTAGGCGGAGAAGTAAGATCTGTTCCCAGAATTGAAGATCGTTTAAATGAAGCTGAACGTTTAGGTTTAGATTGGGCTGTGATTCCTAAAGCAAATTTAAAAGAAAAAATTCATTCCCATAAAATAAAAATTGTTCCAGTAGAAACTTTAGAGGAAGCTGTGCGTTGGATTAAATCAAAGGAGGCACACTCTTTATGATACGATGGATTATTCGAGTTCTAGTTATTATTGCCGGCCCTACCATTGGCTGGCTGCAAATCGCTCATACTGCCAGAGGAATTCTTGTCGGCGTTCTTTGTTCTCTTTTAGTGATTTTAGCGGAGATTGTTATTGAACGCATCCCTTTGGATAATTTGATAGCAGGAGTTCTAGGCTCAATTTTAGGACTTATTTCCGCAAAGGTGATAGATTATATTACTTACATGGTGGTGGATGCTACTTTATATGACAGGATTCATAGGTATTCTTTATTGATTAATGTTTTGCTGACCTATTTAGGCATGGTGGTGGCAATACACAAAAAAGAAGAGGTAGAACTTCTGGACCGCAATATTTTTATTCCCACCGCTAAAAAACGGGGCCAGGAAATTATTATATTAGACACTTCCGTTATTATTGACGGCAGAATTACGGATATTTGTGAAACAAGATTCGTAGTAGGTCGGCTGCTGGTGCCTCGTTTTGTTTTAAATGAGCTGCATGTTTTAGCAGATTCCGCAGACCCAATTAAAAGGCAAAGAGGCAGAAGAGGATTAGATATTATTGCTCATTTGCAGCAGCTGACAGAAAACCCTGTGACAGTTTTTGAAAAAGATTTTTCTGAACTTAAAGAGGTGGATGCAAAGCTGGTTGAGCTTGCAAAAGATCTAAAAGCCCGGATTTTAACCACAGATTTTAATTTAAATAAAATCGCTTCTGTGCAAGGGGTGCGGGTGCTCAACATCAATGATTTAGCCAATGCTTTAAAAGCTGTGGTTTTGCCGGGAGAAGTCATGAATATTTTTGTGGTTAAAGAGGGAAAAGAAAAAGATCAAGGAGTGGCTTATCTGGATGATGGAACCATGGTGATTGTGGAAGAGGGGAGGAGGCTGGTTGGCAAAAAAATAGAGGTGATTGTTTCTACCATCCTACAAACCTCTGCAGGCAGAATGATTTTTACAAGGCCTAAAGAGAATTTACAAGCTGGTGAGTTCCAAAACCGTTCCTAAAAAAGTTTTAATCCTTTTAGCTGCTGGAGTTGGAAAAAGGATGGGGAAATCCCAGCCTAAAATGCTGCTTGAAATTTTAGGCAAACCTCTTCTTTATTGGAGTTTAAAAGTTTTGGAAGAGACAACGATCTTGGACAGAGTCGTTGTAGTTGCGCCTAAAGCTTATTTGGCGATTTTTAAGAGGTTAATTCATTCTTGGGGTTTTAAAAAAGTTTTCAAAATTGTTAAAGGCGGGAAAGAAAGAGTGGATTCTAGCCGCAAGGCTTTTAGAGTTCTTCCCAAAGAATGCGAGTGGGTAGGAATTCACGATGGAGCCCGGCCTTTTGTATCCAGCGCATTGATTGAGAAGTGCTTTAAAGCGGCTTTTAAGACAGGAGCGAGTATTTTAGCTATTCCTGCTCAAGATACCATTAAAATGGTTCAGGAAAATCTACAAATTAAAAGAACCATTCCGCGGGATCGCGCTTGGCTGGCTCAAACCCCGCAGGTTTTTAAGAGAGACCTTCTGGCAGAGATGCACAGTTTGAATCACCCCCAGTTTCAAACAAATCGCAGTCGTTATACAGACGATGCTTCTTTAGCTGAATCTTTAGGCTATAAAGTGCAAATTGTGCCGGGTTCTTATGAAAATATTAAAATCACAACCCCTAAAGATTTAATTTTAGCAGAAGCGATTTTAATGGAGCAATTATAATTCCAGATTCAACAAAATTGATTCTTGAGGGTAACTTGTTTTTATTAAAATGTTAAGAGTTGGCTTAGGATATGATGCGCACAAGTTAGTAAAAGGACGCTCTTTATTTTTAGGGGGTGTTAAGATCCCTTATTCTAAAGGGCTGGAAGGTCATTCGGATGCGGATGTGCTTTTACACGCGATTGTGGATGCGCTCCTAGGCGCAGCAGGACTTTCCGATATTGGCGCTTATTTTTCCAATAAAGATCCTCGTTGGAAAAATGCGTCCAGCCATGTTTTTCTTAAAAAAGTTTTTGAGATTTTTAAAAAGAAAAAAATTAAAATTATGAATATAGACGCGGTCCTTCTTTCAGAAGAGCCTAAGATCAGCCCCTATATAACAAAAATGAAAAAAGAAGTTTCTCTTTCCTTAAAATGTCTTCCTTCTCAGATTGGCATTAAAGCCTCTACCAATGAAAGAATGGGTTTTGTTGGAAAAAAACAAGGCATGGCTGCTTATGCAGTGGCTTTGGTTCAAGTTTCATAGTTTCCTTTTGAATGATCCCCATCCATTTTTATAATACCCTTTCCGCCGCAAAAGAATTATTCCAACCGCAGATCCCTGGAAAAGTAAGCATGTATGTTTGCGGGATCACGCCTTATGATGAATCCCATTTAGGACATGCCCGCTGTTATGTTTTTTTTGATGTGGTTAAACGGCTTTTTAAAGAGAGCGGATTGGAAGTGACTTGCATTCAGAATTTTACTGACATAGACGACAAAATTATTGCGCGCGCCAAAGATTTAGAGGAAGATCCTAAAAAATGCGCTGAACGTTTTATTAAAGATTATTTTCAGAAAATGGAGCTTTTGAATGTGGGAAAGGCAACTTTCTATCCCAGAGTGACTGAAGTAATCCCAGAAATTATTCAGTTCATTCAAAAACTTTTGGGATTGGGGCTGGCCTATCCTCTGGATGGGGATATTTATTATTCAGTGCGCAGTTTTAAAGATTACGGCAAACTTTCTAAAAGAACTTTGGATGAGATGGAATCTGGCGCAAGAGTTGAGGTGGACCAAAGAAAACAGGATCCTTTTGATTTTGCCTTGTGGAAAAAAGCAAAAGAGGGAGAACCCTTTTGGGATTCTCCTTGGGGAGGAGGCCGGCCAGGATGGCACATTGAGTGCTCAGTGATGGCCATAAAACATTTGGGAGAAACATTTGACATTCATGGAGGCGGGCAGGATCTTATTTTTCCCCACCATGAAAACGAGATCGCGCAGTCTGAAGGTTTAACTAAAAAAACCTTTGCCCGGGCTTGGCTGCACAATGGTTTTGTGACTGTGAATAGAGAAAAAATGTCTAAATCCCTTGGAAATTTTTTTACTTTAAGGGAAATTTTTGAAAAATTTAAACCGGAAGTGGTTCGGTTTTTTTTGCTTTCCCGCCATTATCGAACCCCTTTAGATTTTTCTGATGAACTCCTTCAACAATCCGCAAAGGCTTATCAGTCTTTAAAGGAAGCGGAAGAAATTTCATTTTTTCTTTTGGAAGAAGAGCCCAACTCGCATTTTATCTTAGAAGATAAGAAAAAGGATTTCTTAGAAGCCCTGAGCGATGATTTTAACACGGAAAAAGCAATAGCAGAGCTTTTTAAATTAAGGAACGAGATGGTGGAAGCATTTAAAAAAAGAGATTTGGTCTGGATAGCTAAAGCTAGGAATACACTTCATCATTGTTCCCTAGAATTTTTAGGGGTTTCATTAAAATCTGATTTGACTTTGCCTTTAATAGGAGAGTTAAAGAAAAAATTAGAAGAGCGTGAACTTGCCAGAAAAAATAAAGATTGGGCAAGGGCAGATATTTTAAGAAACGAAATTTTAATAAAAGGTTATATAATAGAAGACACACCTTCTGGGCCAATCATTAAATCTAAATAAATTATGCTGATAAAGCCTTGCACCCTGCTACGAAAACAGTTTATCAGGATGGACTAGATAAAAGGATTTTTATGTCTCAATGGATTTATGGAAGGCAGCCTGCATTTGAATTTTTAAATTCAGAATTGAACGTTAAAAAAGTCTATATCAGCGTCTCTGAAAAAACAAATGAGATTTCTTCAATTTTAGAACTTGCCAAAGGGAAAAAAATTCCTGTAGAGCTTGTTGATAGAAAATGGATGGATCAAAAATTTCCAGAGAACCATCAAGGAATTCTTTTGGAAATAGAAGATTGTCCTATAAAAGAGTTTAAAAATATTTTTTCTCATCTACCACGGAGTAAGAATCATTATGTGACGCTGCTGGATGAGATTCAAGACCCTCAAAATTTAGGAGCAATTTTGCGCAGCGCAGTCTGTTTTGGTTGTTCAGCTCTGGTGCTTCCCAAATGGAGATCTGCTTCTATTAGCCCAAGCGTGATCAAATCTTCCAGCGGAGCTTTTGCACATTTGCCTATTTTTGAAATTTCAAATCTAACTGTTGCCGTTGAACGTTTAAAAGAAAAAGGTTTTTTCATATTGGGCACGGATGTGCAAAGCCCTGTTTCTTTAGAATCCGTGACGTTACAGTTTCCTCTAGCCGTGTTATTTGGCAATGAACATCGGGGTTTAAAACCTGTTTTAAAAAAACAGTGCGATTGTCTTATTAGCATACCTCAAACAAAAAAAATAGCTTCGCTCAATGTTTCCGCCAGCGCTGCCATTACTTTTTATCAAATTTTTAAGTATTTGAGATAACGAAGAGCATCAAGAATTTTAACCGCAAAATTAGAAAGTCGGGCTTAATATGGAAACCCATTTTACTCATTACATTAAGTAGTTTGTTGACATCGTCTAAAACATGGTGTATGCTTGGTCTATGAGCAAACCTTATGTTCGCCCCCATCTTTTTGATGAGCTCTGGAATGCGCTTACAGGAGAACCCTCTCTTATTCAGGTGGTGATTGGACCTAGACAAGTTGGAAAAACAACTATGGCTTTGCAAATCCTGGAAAGGTGGAAAGGGCCTAAAATTTACGCAACTGCGGATTCACCGGATACTCCTAATATTGAATGGATTTCTACTCATTGGGAAAGAGCTCGCCGCCTCAGCTATTCCAGTTCAGAACGATCTTTTTTAATTCTAGATGAAGTTCAGAAAATCCCCCATTGGAGCGAACTGGTCAAAAAATTAGCAGATCAAGATCGCCGACAGAAAACAAATCTGCGGGTTTTAGTTTTAAGCTCTTCTGCCCTTTTGGTGCAAAAGGGTTTGATAGAGAGTTTAGCTGGCCGCTTTGAGCTTCATCGTCATCCTCATTGGCAATATAAAGAGTGCCACAATTATTTTAATTTAAGTTTAGAAGATTATTTTCTTTTTGGTGGATACCCTGGAGCGCTTAGCTTAAGGGATGATCCTGTCCGCTGGTCTCGCTATATACGCGATGCGCTTATAGAAACGGTCATTGGAAAAGATGTGCTTTTGATGGCCACAGTTCAAAAACCTGCGCTTTTAAGACAAGTTTTTGGCATGGCTTGCGCTCACCCCGCAGAAATCGTTAGTTATACCAAAATGATGGGACAGCTCATGGATGCGGGGAATACAGTTACAATCGCAAATTATTTACACCTCTTATCCGCAGCTTTTTTTGTAAACCCTCTTTCTAAGTGGAGCGGAAGCCAATTACGCAGGAGAGGGTCTATTCCTAAGATTGTTCTAAGAGATAATAGTCTTATTAACTCAATTGTTTTTCCAAATCTGAATAAACGAGATATGGATGCCGTATGGAGAGGTCGTCTGGTTGAAAATTGCGTGGGCGCTGCTCTTACCCCAATGCTTGAACAAGCAGGAGGAGAGCTATTCTATTGGAGGGATCGCCAAGATGAGGTTGATTATGTGATCCGATACGGCCAAAAGCTGATAGGAGTTGAGGTAAAATCTGGGAAGGCATCATCAGATTTAAGCGGACTTAAAATTTTTAAAAAAAGATACCCTGAGGCCGAATGCGTTGTCATCAGTACGAACAACAAATATAAAGATTTTAAACAATTATCTTTAGAAGACTTTTTTAATGATCCTAAAAAGATTGTGTAGAAAAGAAGCGTTACGCCTGTGTAATGAAACATAATTTTTTAAATTTTTTACACTGTCCTGATTGCAGAAACAGTTTAGAACTCTCTATTTTTAGAGAAGAAGATTTTCTTTGCAAAGAGATAATTGAGGGAATTCTTCGCTGTCAAAACTGCAAAAAATCTTTTCCTATTATTGAAGGCATCCCTAGATTTGTGCCTAACGCAAGCTCTATTTTTCCTGAATTTTTTAAAAAATACCCTCAACTTTTAAAAGAAATAGGGGAGGAAAAAGATTTTGAAAAAGTTCATGGAGAGACTCAAAGAAAATTTGGCATGGAATGGCTAAAATATCCAGGTTCCTTGCCTGAAGATCAAAAGATATTTTTAGAAGAGACACAAATTTCAGAAGATGAATGGAAAGGAAAATGGGTTTTAGATGCAGGGTGCGGCATGGGTAGATACACACGGGTTGCGCATCATTTGGGAGCAGAAGTCGTTGCTTTAGACTTAGGGCCAGCATTAATCAGGTTATGGGATTTGGCTGTAAAATCTAAAAGACTCCATTTGGTTCAGGGCAATCTTCTTTCTATTCCTTTAAAACCTAAGAAGTTTGACATTGTCTATAGTTTAGGAGTGGTTCACCACACGCCTTCTGCGGAACAATCAGTGAAAAATTTAAGTGAATGTGTTAAACCACAGGGACAAATGACGATTTGGGTTTACGGAACCAATGGAACCTATAAAAATTTTAAAACTAATCCTCTTCGGCAGGATCGGCAAGGATTAAGAAAAATGATATTTTTAGTTTGGCTGATTGTTAGCATAAGAGAGTTTATAAGCAATAGCTTGCGTTCCTTTACCATTCATATTCCCCAAAATCTTTTGTATGCGCTTTGTTACCCGTTAGCTCTCATTGGAAAAATCCCTTTGATTCAGTACCTTACCTTTTCTGTTCATCCTCTTTGGAGAGTGAGGCTTCAGGAAAATTTTGATTGGCTTTCCCCTCCTTACCAGAGCCATCATACGAAAGAAGAGCTTTGCCAATGGTTTGAAAAGAATGGCTTTAAAGTTTTAAGGATCCTTCCTCACGGATTTGTGCCTAAACCAGGGGTTTTAGGTATAAAAGAGACCCATGGGTAGAGTTGTAAAAATTTTTTTTGAATTGTTTTTTTCAGGACACTCGCCCATCAGACTATTCTTAACCCGTATAACTCAATTGATTGTGAGAATCGAGGCAAAAAATCCAATTCAATTATTTGGATTAATTCTTTTTACATTTTTTATTCAATCAAAACTTTTAGCTTGCTCCCCAGGATCATTTCATGCGGATGGAAACAAAAATAAGAAAGCCATAGCTTTGACTTTTGACGATGGTCCGGGAGAATGGACACTAAAGATATTAGATCTCTTGGATCATTATCAGGTAAAAGCAACATTTTTTATGAATGGGGATCAGGTAGAGTTAAGACCAGAACTGGCCAAAGAGGTTTTAAAAAGGGGACATGAAATTGGAGATCATACTTACAGCCATATTAATTTTTATACTTATGAGAGAAAATTTGGTTTGGAAAAAACAAAATTAAAGGTAAAGGAAGAGATTCAAAAGTCTAGAGATTTGATAGTTCAGGCTACAGGGAAATCTCCAGAAATATGCCGCATGCCTCATGGATACCATCGTTCTTGGATGAAAGAAATTGGTAAAGAGTTTAAGTTGTGTTTGGTAAACTGGACTTTTGGCAAAGATTGGTTAAAGATTTCTGAAGACCGTCTTTTAAAGGAGTATCTTCAGAATATAAAGCCGGGAGCTATCCTTCTTTTTCACGATGGAGGCCGTCATCGAGAAAAAACCTTAAATCTTCTTCCTCTCATTATTGAAGAAGCTAAAAAAAGGAATTTCTCGATTGTAACTATTCATCAAATTCTTGAGCCATAAGACGATAGCTTAAAATTTAGTTTGGGCTCTAATAAAAAGAGTTTCTGAAATAGAAAAGTCGCTTTGCTGGATGATCATCTTATAGCTGCCTACTGGGTACCTAGACCACTCAGAAACCCCAATAACCGAAGAATAGAACAAAGGCACCTCTAATTGTGTGCCAAAACCTGAGCTAAAACCGCCAGAATAGTGAAGAGCAATAATTGAATTTTTTGGTCTGGATTTTATTTTAGGCTCAAAGAGACTATTTTGAATAATTAGTTGATTAGGCGCTAGCTGAAATTCATGATGGACAAGAGAAAAACGTCTTGGGATCATCCGATTAATGTCTCTGACCACAGGAATCAACTCTATTAAATCCCAAGGTTCATTATATTTTGTTTGAGGGGTAAAAGGTGAAAAAACTCGTTTTTCGTTTAAGAGAAGCGCGTTTTTTTGGCCAGTTTCTTTTTTTTGACTATTTTTCTTTATCTCTTCAGCTTGGGTTAAACTGACAAATAACACTACTATCCAATATAGATTTAAAATCCATCTTATTTTCATTTAGATATTCTCTCATACGCCCCTTTATAGATATATCAGAGAAATGACTTTATTGCAACCCCGATGATATACTGCTCCCTCATTTTAGACATGAGGTTTATGAGTTAGCTAAATGTGGAGAATCACGAAGGAAGGAGATTGCTAATTTTGTATTTTAATGGGGAGAGAAAAAATAGTGAAAAATTATTTCATAAATTCTAAAGATTCTCTTGGGGTTACAATTTTGGTATTCCCATATTGCTTTAGAATTAATAAATCATGATCTCCGCTAATCAAGAGGTCAGCTCTGGCGCTTGCAGCAGTTCCTAAGACAAAAAGGTCATTAGGATCCCTACACTGCTTTTTATCACATTCAGAAGGCTGTACTAAGGTGGTCTTACTTTGCAAGAATTTTATTATTTCTTGGACTCTCTTTTCAGGGAGATGAATCTTCACTCCTAAAGTTTTTTTAACTTCTTGCAGGATACCACCGGATAAAAAGATTTGATGTTGAACTAAACAAAGCTCAAAGATTTCATTGCATAGACCACGTGTAGCAAAGGCAGCTACAAGGATATTAGAGTCAAAAACTATTCTCAAGAAATAGCTTCAAACACATCTTCATCTGTAATTAAACCTTGAGCTTCAGCAAAGGGCAATGTCTTTTTTCTCAATGATCTAAATCGTTTTACTGCAATATAGCGTTCCAAAGCCTCTCTAATAATTTGACCTATTGGAATTTTTTCCTCTTTGCTAATTTTTTTTAGATCCTTGCGCACCAAACCAGGGAGTCTTAATGTAAAAATGACTGTATTCATCAAACCGCCTCCTAAGAGCCATCTTTGTATTACATTATAATATGAAGTAAACTTTCTGTCAAACTATTTTTAACTTTTCCCCTTGAATTCTAAGTGGATTCCTGTTATACCTATAGGACGATAAGGGCAAAGCCTGAGTAATCAGGGGACGCAAAGTCATGGATCCTGTAAGAGTAGTCCTAAAGTATTGCTAAAGGACTTTTTTTATAGGATCGCCAGACTGCCGAAGCTGGGAATATTCCCGGCAGCGTTTATTTTGTAAATTATTTTGCCCTTACTATAATCTTAAGAGGTAAGGGTTTTTTATTTTCTATCATGCCAAAATTTATGCATAAAAAAATAAAACCAAGCTTTTGTCTTTTTCTTTCCATTGTATTTTTTTATTCGAATGTCATTGCTGTTCACTTAGCAGAAGCAAGCATTTGGGAAGAACGCAGAAAAGCAGCGCAAAGATTGAACAATGAGGAAACCTTAGAACAACCTCAAATTCCTGCTCAGTTACCTTCTAAACTCACCCAAGAAGAATACCAGCTCTTAGCGCAAGTGCCGCAAGCTCAACACCTTGGCTTTGCGGTCCCAGACAAAATCTCAATCGCGCCCAATGCGGTTCATACCACTCCTGACTTTAAACAATCTACACCTAAAGATGTGGAAACTTGGCTTTCAACTCTTGTGCTTCCATTTGGTTCTATCCGCGATATTTATCTTTCTTGATCTGTAACCTCAAAACGAGACGTTTAGGAACGCAAAGCAAGACACTTGTTCACTCGAGTCTCGAGAGAATTTAAAATGGAACTGTAACGATCTCTATCAAGTGCCCCTAATGAGTTGTGGTTAGCTTCTCTTTAGAGATCGAAGGATCAATGTCTAATTCAATGGTTCTTGCAGAGATTCTCCTTTAGTAAGGACGAAGTGAGCAAGAGTTGAACCTTTGTGAAGGATAAAAATTTCCGTAAGAGGTCTTCGAGACGAAGTGGGTGGTTTTAAAGCAATAGTCACTTTCTGATAGCGAGGAGCGTTTGGTACTTTCCAGAATTTTCCTGCAAAAGAGATTGTACCATCTCCCCTGACCGCCCTGGGATAGTGTAGAGAAAAAGCGATATCCAGAGAAACTCCCTGTGGAATTGGCTTAAGGAAAGATCTTTTTTCCAGGAGTGCTTTATTCCAACGTTTGTTTGGGATTTCTCCTGTTTCCGCATGAATGTGGGAATCATTGTAATAATGGATCTCATCTCGAAGAATTTTATTCGCTTCTTTTAGGCTAGTGATCCGATACCGTTCGCACAAATAAGGGATCCGCCTTTGGAAATAATCAAATTGTTTTTCTATCTTGCCTTTTGCTTCGGGATGAGCTTTAGCGGTAAACTTCAAATTGATCTCCGCAGTAGATAATGCCCGAGAAAATTGAGTCTGAGGCTCTGTCTTAGGACGAAAGATACTAAAGTTATCCAGATAGTAGGCTACAGGACACCCATAGGTTTCTATGCTTTCTCTGACCACACACAGATGATGCCAGGAGGTGTCTCTGGGAACTAATAGACCTCCAACGACTTTTCTAGAATGATCATCTTTGGTCAGAATCAATACATCGTTACGGCGAGTCAGGGGGAGCCAACCGTGATGAGAGCTATCGTGTTGCCAAAGTAAACCAATCGCCCCCATCTCAAAGCGCACATACGCTTTACTTGTGGAGTCCTGCTCAGGATGATAGAGTCCTTCCCGGATAGCCCAGCGGCGCAGAGTATTTCTACGCAAACGTTTTCCAAACCTCTGATGGCATTGTTGAGCTAGAAAAGCAAAATTGAAATGATTCTTAAAATATTCCGAGTCTGTTTTAATATAGCGAATCTCCTCTTCTAAGTAATGGCAAACTCGTGAAGACAGACGAAGACTGTTCGACTTCTGATACAGCCACTGGGGAGTCACCTGATCTGCCCGAGGGACTTTGAGCCACTTTTGTCGCAGGACATATAACCGAGCTCGGGAAATCTCTAGAGATTGGCAGGCCATCTTCTCACTCATTTGTCGGCTTACAAAGGCTTGCACAATTTGCCATACTGTCCTCCAACTGATTCGTTTATGTAATTGGAGTTTGCTAATCTTTTCACTCCTCTTATAAATCCGTCCTAACTTCATTGCAGAATCCTCCTCATAATACTTATGGATTAAATTTTCTTAACCCTAGGTATTCTGCAATAATCCAACCATACCTCCCCATTCGTTTGGTTTTGCAAGACGTTTCTCATCCAGTAAATACCGACAAAGATGGTCAATTGAATCGTTTGGTTTTGCAAGATGATTTAAAGTACGGATTTCCCTTAATCTTTCAATACAAAACCCACTCCATTCGTTTGGTTTTGCAAGAAACCCTCTTTTCTTGGCATCTCGACGTCTCTGTGCCTTGCGGTTTTTGTTCACATAACCCGGGTGAATTTTCCTCCATCTCAGATAATATCCCGGATGTTCTTCACGCCATTTCTTCTGTTTAACTGGATTCCCATTCGTGTTAAAGGGATGTTTCATACCCCACTTCTTCCACGCTTCTGTTCTCCTCCAGGCTCGGCAGGATTCTTTAGAACACGTCTTCTGTCGTCGCTAGGTCTGCGCGTATGGTTGGTATAACTTGTGGCAGCATCGACACCGTTTCCGTTTCATGAGAGTTTACCTCCCATTCAAATCTACAGCACCTTTACAATTATGTCTAGCTCAAATCTTATCCACTCTATCCACAAAATTCACAAAGAGAAAAAGTAGCAAAAAGAGAAAACTACTGCGGCTACTGTCTTGCTTTATGTTCCCAATGTCTTGAAAAGAACGTTACAGATCAACCGTTTTTCACCCAACTTTTTTATAAAAAACCATCTCCATACAACAAAAAATTTAGAGAAACCAGTAAGAGAAAAATGGGGAAATCAAACTATTTTTTGATAAAATCAAAATATGAATTTAGAAGAATTAGTTGGAAAACGATTAGTCATTGGAATCCCTGGCACAAAAATCACTCCGGAAATAGTAAATCACTTTAAAGAACTGCGCGCAGGGGGGCTCATCCTATACCGCATTAACTTTGAAAATCCTGGCCAGCTAAAAAAATTAATTCAAGATTTGGAACTTGCCTTGCAAAGAAAACTGCTAGTCATGGCGGATCATGAAGGTGGAAGAGTGATCATGTTTGAAAAAGGCGTTACTATTTTTCCAGATAATCTTGCGTTAGGCAAAACAGAAAAAATTGAGTATGCCAGACTTCAAGGAAAAATAGAAGCTAAAGAATTAAGACGATTAGGAATAGATGTAAATTTATCCCCGGTTCTAGATGTTTTAACAGATGCCTATAGTCCAAATATTGGGATTCGTTCCTATGGTAAGGATTGGAAACTAGTATCTGAAATGGGCTGCGCTAGAATCAAGGCAATGCAAGAACATGGGCTCTCAGCCTGCGCCAAACATTTTCCCGGCAAGGGTCATGCGCCGGTAGATGCGCATTTAGGGCTGCCAGTGATCCAATCCAGTTGGGCTGAGATGAAAAAATCTCACCTTAAACCATTTATAAAAGCCATTGAAATTGGAATTGACATGATTATGTCTTCCCATCCCTACTATCCCAAATTAGATCCAACTCCCCAGACAATTGCCACATTTTCTAGGAAAATTATTCACGATACTTTAAGAAAAGAATTAAATTTTAAAGGAATTATTTCTAGTGATGATCTGGAAATGGGCGCTATCAAAGCGGTTTGCCCTATTGGAGAGGCTGCTGTCAAAGCGGTTCAAGCTGGACACGATATTCTTTTAGTCTGCCATGATTTAAACGCGCAAAAAGAAGTCTTCCAGAAATTAGTGGATGCATATAAAAGCAATCAGTTGCCCATCAAAGAACTAGAAGAATCTACAGAACGGATTAACCAGCTTCAAAATAAAAGAAGAAAAAGATTTGAGGGAGACACTCCTCACCCAGAAAAAAATGGAGAGGAAATCGTTCAGAAAATTACACGAGAATCAGTCACAATTCTTCTTGACAAAAATAAAATTCTGCCGCTTAAGACAAAAAATAATAGTCCGCGCCCACGAAGGGCAATGCTATATCCAACAGAGAAAATCACTAATAAAAAAATGAAGAAAACTCTGATTATTTTCCCAAGATTTTCAGAACTTGCAAAAAAAATCATGATAGAAAAAGAACTCCAGAATGAAAAAAAGTTTTTGCTGAACTGTTTTAAGCAGTTTAATTTAAAACCCAATATTTTTATTACTGCGATTGAACCTTTAAATGAAGAGATAGAAGCAATTAAATTGTCCATTGAAAATGTTGAAAGGATCATCTTATTCTGTATTGATGCGCATCTTTACGCTTCCAACAAAAAACTTTTGGAACTGGTCCAGGATTCTAAAAAAGAGGTAATCATCATTCTCTTGCGCGATCCTTATGATATTGAAATGGTTAAAAAGTCAGCAGCCTGTATCACTAACTTTGGCTATCGCGCCTGCCAAATTAAAGCATGCATAGATAAAATCTTTCTCCCCTCTATCTAATCTATCCAGAGAAAAATATTTGAAACTTTATACTGAAAAACAAATTCTAAAAGAAACGATCAATACGCTTTCTATTGACTATGGAGGAACATGGATACGATTAGTTTTAACCAACAAAAAAAACAAAAAAACCCGAAGATTAAAAGTTCCCTCCCTCCCGCTTGAGCAAATCTCTCGCTTAATTCAATCTAATCTCAATAAATGGAGAGTGAAGCGATTATATCAGCTTAAGATTGGGGCAAAAGGTGTATGGAAAAAAAAGGATAAAAGGATGCTTTTTCTTAAACTAAAAAACTTAGCAAAGAAAGTCATTGTTCTATCCGATGTAGAAATGGCGCATGAGAACACCTTTGGAACAAAACCCGGGATTATTCTTATCGCTGGGACTGGCTCAATCGCCTATGGAAAAGATATTGAAGGCCGCCGGGCAAGAGCTGGGGGGTTAGGAGCTAAAAAAGGGGATGAAGGTTCAGGCTATTGGATTGGAAAAAAATTTCTTAAAGGAATTCAAAAAAAATCTTGCTCCTCATTGCCTAATAAAATATTTAGGTTAAATAAAAATGAAGATAATAAATCCATCCGAGAAATAGCAGCCTTAGCAAAAAATATTATTGAACGCGCAGAAAAAAAAGAACCTCTCCCTTGTGAAATTGTATCCGAAGCTATCAATCATCTTGCAGGGTTAGTTGTAACCGTGGCGGAAAAACTTGATTTGAACGATCAAGTTCATGTTAGTTTGCAAGGAGGGCTATTTAAAAATCGTTTTTTTCTAAAACATTTCCTAAAAAATCTTAAATTTGCGGGCGGCAGATGCCGCGCTCGGCTGCTTTTATAAACTCTAAAAAATGCAGGATTTCTTTTGAGGATTCTTGAGCAAGACGGTCTTTAATTGATTCTGCCAATGGTTTGGAAGAATAAAAAAGCTCTTTATAATTTTTTTTAATTTCCCGCACAACTATTTTAGAAAAACCCCTCCTTTCTAACCCTATGGTATTAATTCCACGAATGGTATTGGCATCATCCGCAATGCAATAAGGCGGAAGGTCAAGAGAAATACGGGATCCTCCCCGCATCATGGCAGATTCCCCAATGCGCGTAAACTGATGCACCAAACAAAGCCCGGAAATAAACGCATAATCTTCCACTTCCACATATCCTGCAAGCAAAGCTCCGTTAGCTACAATAACATGACTGCCTACTTTACAGTTGTGGGCCACATGAGAAAAACCTAAAAAAAAGTTGTGATCCCCAATAATCGTGGAACTGCCCTCTTTTGTGCCCCGATGGATCTGCACATATTCTCTAATATTGTTTGAGTTTCCAATTCTTACAAAAGATTTTTCATTTTGATAAGCCAAATCTTGGGGTTCTAACCCAATCACTGCGCCAACGCCAATCAGATTATTGCAGCCAATTTCTGTAAAGCCAGCTATAACTGCATGCGAAGAAATTTTTGTGCCTGTGCCGATGGAAACATCAGAACCAATAATAACGTAGGGTCCAACTTCTACGTCACTAGCAATTTTTGCTTTTGGATTTATAACTGCTGTGGGATGAATCATTGCTCTTCAATAATCAGACGGTAATCATCATAAGGCAGAGTCCCGTCCTTTTCTAATTCAAAATTTCTGCGAACAGATTTTTTTAACTGTTCCATTCTCTCTAAAAAGTAGGCAGCCACTTCTGGATGAAGGACAATTCTTAATTTACCTTCTGGACGTCCTTGAGTTAATTTAAGCACCTCTTTTTTTACTTTAATAAAAATAGATTCATTGGAAAAAACCATTCCAGATCCCTCACAGTCTAAACAGGGCTGGCAGAGCGTAGAAAGCATGGATTCTCTTTTCCTTTCCCGTGTCATTTCTACCAACCCCAGTCTTGTAATCGGCAAAATCTTAATCTTAGCTCGGTCTCTGGATGTGGCCCGGTAAAGCACTTCCACCACTTTTTGCCGATTTCTGGCTCTTCGCATGTCAATAAAATCAATCACTATAATCCCGCCAATATTTCTTAAGCGCAGTTGTCGGGCAGTCTCTTCTGCAGCTTCAATGTTCGTTTGAGTTACAGTCTCTTCTTGAGATTCTTTTCCAGTGAATTTCCCTGTATTGACATCAATGGCGCAAAGGGATTCTGCTTCCTGAATGATAATGGTCCCGCCAGAAGGTAAACTGAGCCGAGAAGATAGAAGATTGTCAAACTCTTTTTCTACCTTAAAAGCGTCAAAAATTGCGGTATTGCCTTCAAATAACTGGATGCGGTTTGAAAGTTCAGGGGAAAGCATCTGCACAAAACCAAGCACCTCTTCTTTTTCCGATTTAGAGTCAATCATGAATACAGATGTCTCTTCTGAAAGAACATCCCTAACTGTTTGAAACACCAAGCCCAAATCTTTATGCACCAAGCTTGCAGGGGGAGCGTTTTCAGTGCGTCTTTGAATATTTTCCCAGAGACGGCAAAGATAACGGATTTCTCTTTTTAGATCTCTTTCTTCAATCCCTTCAGACTCTGTGCGAGCTATAAAACCGCCTTTTTTAGGCCGAAAATTTTCAAGCATATCTTTTAAACGGCGGCGCTCACTTTCCTCTTCAATATTCTTAGATATGCCGATCGTTGACTGATAAGGCAAATAGACCAAGAACCTGCCGGGTAAAGATATGTCCATGGAGACTTTAACCCCTTTAGTGCCAATCGCTTCTTTAGCGATCTGCACAAGGATAATTTCTCCGCGTTTTAAAATTTGATCTATAGGTTTATTTGGGGTGTCCCCTTTAGAATTAGGAGATTGGTCAATAATGTCAGAAATATAAAGATAGGCATTTTTTTCAAGTCCAATATTGACAAAAGCGCTGGAGATTCCAGGCAAAACATTTTCTACCCTGCCTTTATAAATATTCCCAACAATCTTTTCCGAGCCCCTTCTTTCAATTCCCAGTTCTACAAGCCGCCCATCCTCTAAAACAGCCACCCTTGTTTCTTCCTGGGTACAGTTGGCAATAATCTCTTGCTTCATAAGCATCTCCTTCCAAGATCAAAATTTTTAACCAGATTTCTCTGTTGGTTATAAAAAGGGAGAGAAAATCATCCCATCCCCTAACCAACTTAAGGAATTCTAGTTTACCCAAATAATGATTCGGGTTAAGGTTCAACATAAGAACCTTCAAATCTTTCCACAAAAAAACTTTTCCGCGTCACTAAAAGAGAACGCGATTCCTCTGGGCTTAGTTTTAAAAAAAGCGAAACCACTTGTTCCGGCTTTACGTTTTTTCCAGGACCAAATCTTAAATGTAGAGTTAGAGTTTTTTCTTGTCTTCCTTCCAGCCAAGCCAGATTCAAAATAAGAGGCTTAATAGGAATTCGAATGATTTCTTGAGTCCCTTTTTTAAGTTTCTCCAAAAATAGATCCGGCTGATTTAAAAAATTTTCTATGTTCAAATCTTCCTCTTTTAATTTTTCAACAAAAAAATGTTCTGGAACGCTTATTTCATAATCTACTCTTGTAATTAAAGATTCAAGAGACGGAAAAAAAACCGGCACAGAGCTTAAACTAACAAGAGAAAAACCGCTGGGAAGAACAGACAAGAATCTCTTTTTTACTTCCTCAATATTTATTTTACTATAAAAATCTGCCTCAAAATATTCGCATTCAGATTCAGTCCCTACGCTGATCGCAGGCCCAAATGAAATTTTCATTTGAGGATGAAATCCAGAAGTAAAACAAACTGGAAACTCTGCCCTGCGAATGGTTCTGCGGATCATTTCAATCTGTTCTAAATGAGAAAGAAAGCGAACCAAGCCTTTGCGGGCAAGTCTAAATCGAATTCTCTGCACGGTTTTATCCAGAATCTTTTGAGCTTTCTCAATCTTGGAAAAAGTTCTGATTTCAGGTCTTGGCTTTAAATGAGGGTTTTCAGGCACAGGAGCTTCAGCTTGGCATAAAGCGGTTTGCCAATCGTTCCAAAGCGCTTTTTTTTCTGGACCTCCCTCCAAATGATCCCATGGAAAAATTTCCTGAACCGTTCTCTGCCGATAACAATAAAATTCAGGAAAAATTTTAGTTTGATCACAGGCTTTTTTCCATATTTGGGGTTGAAACCTCTCGCTCCATTCATCAAATTTTGCGCCAAAATTCCAAGCTGTTTCCAATAAATAAGAGGCGCGACGATCCCCTCTGGACAGTAAGCCCTCTAATTCAATCTGTTCTAAACCATGAGCTCGAATTTGAGCTGGCAAATTTTTACGCAAGAATTGGAGTTTACTTTTAAGAACTTCCTGCTGATCTTGCGCCTGCCACTGGTAAGGCGTATGTGGTTTAGGCACAAAAGGCGAGAGCGTTAAAGTTAAAGAAAGCCCTGGATTCTCTTTTCTTGAGTGCTGAACCACTTGCACAATGCCGTTTAAATCCTCTTTTGTTTCTGTAGGAAGCCCATACATAAAATAGAGTTTTACATTTTTCCATCCATGCTGATAAGCCATTTTTAAAGTTGCGCGAATTTCCGATTCCTGCAATTCTTTTCGTATGACTCTGCGCAAACGCTCAGTGCCTGCTTCTGGCGCAAAGGTAAGGGATTGTCTCCTGACAGTTTGCAGGATTTCAGCTAAAGCTAAAGTAAAACGATCCGCTCGAGTAGAAGGAAGACCAATCGAAATTCTTCTGGGGGTTAGCTTTTCTGAAAGAGTTTCTAAAAGAGGAACAATCTCCCTATAATCCGCGGCGGAAAGTCCGGCTAAAGTGACCGCGTCATAGCCTGTATTCTGAAGCCCTTTTTCAATGATTTCTACCAGTTCATCTTTGTTTCTTTCTCTATAGCTATGATAAGAAAATCCCGCCTGACAAAATCTGCATCTCCAAGGGCAGCCTCTTTGGATCTCCACATTCAAGCGATCATGCACTGTTTGCACAAATGGCACAACAGGCGCTGTGGGAAATGAAAAACCATTATTTTCAAAAACTCCAATTTGAGTTTGACGATAAGAAATTTTTTCAGGGATTCCGGAAAATTTTGGAAATATCTTCTTAATGGTTTGATCTTCACAATAGTCCACTTCATAAAGGCTGGGCACATAAACCCCTTTGATTTTTGCCAGCTCTAAAAGCAGCTCTTCTTTTTTAGTTTTAAATAATTTATACTCTTTAAATTTTTCAATGATTTCAGCCATTGCCTCTTCCCCATCCCCTAAAACAATGCAATCGAAAAAATCCGCAAGCGGCTCTGGATTTACGGCGCAAGGTCCTCCTCCAATCACTAAAGGATAGGAAGCATCTCTAAACTTTGATCTTAAAGGCAGCCCGGATAAATCCAGCATCTCCAGAATATTGGTGTAACAAAGCTCATAGGGAAGTCCAAAACCAAGAATGTCAAATTCAGAGATTGGGGTCTGGGTTTCTAAAGAAAATAAAGGAAGATTCTTTTGCCTTAAAAGTTGGGCTAGATCATTGTCTATTGCATAAAGACGTTCAGCGTACGCATCCTTGCGACGATTGATCAAAGAATAAAGGATTCCTATGCCGGTGTTTGCAAAGCCAGTTTCATAAAGGTCAGGGAAAGCAAGGCAAACGCTAACGCTGTTTTTACGAAATTCTTCAGATGGAAAATAGGCGTTCCATTCTCTGCCAATATAGCGGCTGGGTTTTTGCACGTAAGACAAAAGGGATTCATATTGGCTTTCTCTTTGTCTCTTAACTCTTAAAGGATTTAAAATTAGAGAAGAAGTCTCAATCATGTGTAGGTAAATCTACGGATATGTATGGATAAAAGAATTCCAACTGCGGCTAAAGAAGAAATCAAAGAAGATCCTCCATAAGATAAAAATGGCAAAGGAAGCCCTGTTACTGGAGCAAGCCCCATAACCATAGCTAAATTAAGAATAGCATAAAAGGCAAACATCGTGCCAATTCCAGAAGCGACTAAAGCTCCAAAAAAGTCTCTGGAGCTTTCCGCAATCAAAAAAGCTCTCCAGACTAACCCTAAGTAAAGCAGGATCACTAAACCGCTCACAAGAAAACCCAGCTCTTCCCCTAAAACAGAAAAGATAAAATCTGTATGTTGCTCCGGCAAAAAGCCCAGCCTGCTTTGGGTGCCTGAAAAAAGCCCTTTACCTAAAACTTTACCGGAACCTAAAGTAATCACGGATTGAATCACATGATAGCCAGAACCTGTGGGATCAATTTCCGGATTAAAAAAAACTATAAGTCTTTTTCTTTGATAAGATTTAAGCAGACCCGTCACCAGGGAACTGCTAAAAAGTCCTAAAAAAATAAGCAAAAAAAGATTAACAAAATAAAAACCAAAATTCCGAAATTTTAAACCCCTTAGAAACCACCAACAAATAAATAAAAATAGAACGATTCCCAAATGAATCAGAAAAAATTCTTTGGACAAACTTAATCCTCTATACAAAAATGAAATAAATGAATTCTTCATAACCAAAAATGGAGACAATGATAAATAAGTGTGCAGAAGAATGCTGCCCGCAGTCACTCCCAAATAAAAAAGAATCGCGAAAAGGAAAAAAGAAGGGACCCCTGCGATAAACATCATCCCAATTAAGATCGGAAAATAAACCAGGGTGGAGCCAAAATCCGGCTGCAATAAAATTAAAAAAACATGCGAAAAAATCAGTAAAAAAGGAACTAGGATATTCTTTAATTGAGTCATGTCCCGCTCGCGCTTTCCACACCAGCTAGCCAGGATTAAAATCACTAATAGTTTAGAAATCTCAGTGGGCTGGAAAGAAAAAGGGCCAAGCATAAACCAGGATTTAGCCCCTCTATAACTTTTCCCTATAAAAAGCACTAAAAGCAAAAGAAAAACTGAAACCAAAAATAAAAATCGAGGGTGCTGATAGAAAATCTGATAATTTAAAATTGAAAATAAAGCTAATAAAAGGAACCCAATCAAAAACGCTAAAAACTGTTTTCCTAAAAAAATTTCCTGCCTTTGAAATCTTAAACTTGCAGAATAAATCATGAGGAAACCTATCAGTGTTAAAGCTAAAACATCAATCAATAAGTTCCAATCCATATGTTTAAAAAATCTAGAAACAAACGAATCTTCTTGAGGAATTAAGGAAAAAAAAAGAGGAGCTTTAGAACCCGTATTTTGCATTAGGCGTGTGGGAAGAGACGAGTGAGGACGAGACTTTTTTGACGAAAAAAGTGAGAGCGTAGCGTTGGCTACGGTCGAGCTTTTTGAGGACAAAAAAGTCCGTCATCGCTCGTCGAATCCAACGTCCTAATGCAAAATCCGGGTTAGAATCTTCTTTCATTCAAAATCTTCGGGCAAGAGAGCTTTTGAATCGTGTTTCTTAAGATTAAGCTCAAGCTCGCGGTCAAAAGCCGCGGACAATACTTCCCGTGCTATAGGAGCAGCAGCCGCTGAACCTTTTATTCCGTGTTCCACAAACACGCTCAAGGCAATCTTAGGGTCTTGAACCGGAGCATAAGCCACAAACCAAGCATGATCTTTTCCATGAGGATTTTGAGCCGTGCCTGTTTTTCCAGCGATTTTAATTCCATCCACTTTAGCTGCCTGGCCTGTGCCCTGATCTACCACTAAACTCAAAGCATGATTTAAAAAATTCCAAGTCTCATCGCTTAAAATAACTTGATCTAAGAGTTGAGGTTTGTTAACCGCCACAATTTCACCATCAGGTTTTTTGATTTCTAACCAAAAATAAGGGCGAACCACCTTGCCTCGATTAGCCACAATCGCGATCATCTGAGCTGCTTGTAAAGGAGTCACTAAAACCGTTCCTTGGCCAATTGAAAAATTAAGAGTATCACCGTCAAACCACCTGCGCCTTCCTTCTTTAAACATGGAGCGTCCCGGTATAAATCCATTTTTTTCTCCTTGCAGTTCTATGCCGGTTGCGCTCCCTAAATTAAATTTTTTAGCCATAGCTTCTATTAAATCTGGACCTACTCTTAAACCCAAATGATAAAAATAGACATTACAAGATTGTTCTATCGCCTGTTCTAAATTTACTAGACCATGTCCTTCTTTTTTCCAACAATAAAATTTTTTTCCCCCTTGTCCTCCTAAGATATAATATCCCGGGCAATAAAAATTTTGGGTAACAGTTACTTTTCTTGCTTCTAGGGCGCTGGCTGCCACGATAATTTTAAAAATAGACCCTGCGGGATAAGTGGCTTGAATCGCTCGATTAAAAAAAGGAAGATCTTTTCTCTCTAGAAGTTCGTGGGGCAGGGAATGATCTGTTTTAGTTAAGCTCCCTTCAATAAATACATTAGGATCAAATGAAGGATAAGAAGCAAAAGCGAGTATCTCTCCTGACTTTGGCGAGATGGCTACCACTGCCCCCGGTTTCCCTTGTTTTTCTAAAGCCTCTTCCGCGGCTTTTTGAATTTTTAAATCAATGGTAGTCCTAATCTCATAGCCAGAAACTGTTTTTTTTCTATCCAGGATCCTTAAAGAGCGCCCCAAAGCATCCACTTCCATTCTTAAGCCCCCATGTTTTCCTCTTAAAAAAGAATCAAAAATTTTTTCTAATCCCGTTTTCCCAATTAATAATTCACCAGAAGTTCCTTCAAAAGCAACCTCCCGCAGCTCCGCCTCCGAGACTTTACCTAAATAGCCAACTAGATGAGAAGCAGCTCTGCCCTCAGGATATCTTCTTTGCATCTCTGTAACGATGGAAACCCCGGGCAATTCCGGCCTATGTTCCAATATGGAAAAAGCTGAATCCTTAGAAAGATGCTCCGCTAAACGGACCATGCTTCCATGTTTAAATGCCCCCTTTAATTTTAATTTTAAATCTTCTTCCTTTAGATGCAGGATGGAGGAAAGAAGCGCGTAAAATGTTTCCTGTTTCTCATTTTTTAAATTAAAAGGAGCAAAAAAAACAACAAAACTTGGGTTATTATCCGCTAAAATTTTTTCCTCTCTATCTATGATTCTGCCCCGGGGAGCCCGTTCAAAAAAAAGAGCCGTGCGATTAGCTTCAGCGGCTTTTTTAAAATACTCTCCTCGAATCACTTGTAAATAAAAAAGACGAAAAAAAAGAAAACAAAAAAAGATGAAAAATAGTAAAGCAGCTATTTTTATGCGCTCTTCAACTTCACTTAATCTAAAAGATTGCATGCGGTTCATCTTCCCTTCATTTTAGACGCTCCTGTTCTACTGCGCTTTAAAATCACTTAAAAATTTACACCAATTGCGCAATAAAATAAAAAAAAGAGGCGTGAAAAAACTGGTATAAATCATTTGAAAAAAAGAAGGGAGGATCCAAGATGAAATAAAGGAATTCCTAAACAAAATTTCAAAAAAGAAAAGCCCAAATAGATTAATAAAGGACATGAATAAAACCAAACCAATCTGAGCTAGAGGTTTTCCCTGATCAATATCTTTTCTAATTTTACCTACAGAATAACCCGCCAAAGTCAGCATAAAGGCTTGTGAGCCAAAAAGCGAATTGCTTGCAAAATCTTGCAAAAATCCCCAAATAAAACCTAATAGCATTCCCTCCATGGGACCAAAAGATAAAGCAAAAAAAACTACTGATAAAAGTAAAAAATTTGGAAAAGTATTAAATATTAAAAGAGGCTGCTCTAAACTCATTTGCAGCAAAAAAATAGCTAAAATGGTAAATCCCCAAAAAAATAGTTTTTGAATCATTGTTTTTTATTAGGAAGCAATACCAATACTTCTTTTATGCGGCCTAAAGGAATTGCGGAACGCACTTGGACTTTTTTAAATTCTTGGGAATCTAATATTTTTGCGACCCTTCCAACCAATAGACCCGGTGGAAATACTCCTCCTAAACCACTGGTGCGAACCTCCTCTCCTATCTCTATCTGCGCGCTTGGGTCCAAATAATCAAGCGAAATATTTACAAAACCTTCTCCCTGAAGCAGTCCCTGATCTTGAGTGCGGGGTAAAGTCACGGCAATAGAGGATAAAGGATCTGATATGAGAAGAACCTTGCTGCTATGAGCAGTAGATTCTAGAATCCGCCCAATGACACCAGCGATCAAATGTTTTTCATTATTAGAGTCTGATCTAAACCCTAAAACTGGAACCATGGGTTCCACTCCCTCTTTAAGTCCGCAATTAATGTACAAAATCTGATTCCAATGTTCAGGGTCTCTGGAGATCACTTGCGCAGGGATGGTCTTAAAAAATGTGGCGGATTTTAAATTTAAAAGTTCTTTTAATCTTAAATTTTCCTTTAAGGTTTCCCGCAGAGTATCTTCCAAGAGAGGAACTTGTTTTAATTTTTCCTTTAAAATTTCATTTTCTTTATGCGCCAAAACTAATTCTTTTAAACGAAACCCTATTCCTTTTCCAGCTTCAACACTTTTAAAAGTTATTTCATAAGTAGGCAACAACCAATATAAAAAAAATTTTCTTGAATTCTCCACGGTTTTATTCAAGCGCAATGTCATGCAAAGAAATGATATAAAAAGAAGACTAAAACAAAGGATGGTATTTCTGGAAAGACGATAGTGTTCCCAACGCCTTAAGGGACTCAACTGATTGAAAAGAGGGTTAACGGCGAAGACGACTGCGAATCTTTAGATTGTCTATTTCTTCTAAGTATCTGCCAGCTCCTAAAGCAACACAGGTCAATGGTTCCGGCGCTAAATTTACAGGCAACTCTGTTTCCTGAGAAATTAAATCTGCCATGCCTCGAATTAAAGCTCCTCCACCGGCCAAAACAATGCCTCGATCTACCAAGTCAGCAGAAAGTTCCGCAGGCGTTTCTTCTAAAGTTTCTTTAATCACATCCACAATTAACTGCATGGATTCTGTCAGAGACTGCCGCACCTCTTCAGAAGTAATACTAATCGTTTTAGGAAGTCCAGTGACTTGGTCGCGGCCTTTCACTTCCATGGATTGGTTTTCCAATGTAGGATAAACTGATCCAATCTTAATTTTTACATCTTCCGCAGTCATATCCCCAATCAGAAGATTATATTTCTTTCTAAAATATTGGACAATGGACTCATCCATTTCATCTCCAGCTACATCCAAAGATTTAGAGACCACCATCCCGCTTAAAGAAATCACAGCTACTTCAGTGGTGCCTCCGCCAATGTCCACAATCATGTTGCCATAAGGTTCGCTAATGGGAAGGTTGGCTCCAATTGCAGCAGCCATGGGCTCTTCAATTAAATAGACCTCTCTGGCTCCTGCCTGCTCTGCGGATTCTCTTACTGCTCTTCGTTCCACCTCTGTAATTCCAGAAGGGATGCCAATCACAATTCTAGGATGCAAGAGACTTCTTCTATTATGGACTTTTTTAATAAAATAGCGGATCATCTGCTGCGTAACTTCAAAATCCGCAATCACCCCATTGCGCAAGGGCCGAACCGCAATAATATTGGCTGGAGTTTTACCCAACATCCGCTTTGCTTCTACGCCAATAGCGATCACGTCGCGGGTATCTTTTTCTATGGCTACCACGGACGGCTCGCGCAAAACAATCCCTTGACCTTTAACATAAACCAGGGTATTGGCTGTGCCTAAGTCAATTCCCATGTCATTGGAAAAAAGTCCTAAGAAAGCGTTAAACATTTAGAGTTAAGGAATGTTATTTTTAAGGAAGTAAACGCACAACTGCCATTGGAGCGGCATCGCCTGTGCGCTGACCATTTCTAATAACTTGAGTATAACCTCCATTTCTAGAAAGGTATCTGGGAACAATCGTATCAAATAATTTGCGCCGAATAAGTTCTTGATGTATCGCCTTTGCCACTTGCCTATGCGCGTTAAATCCTCCGGCCTTGGCATCTGTAATGATCTTTTCAACAGTACGGGCTATTTCTTTAGCTTTTGGAAAAGTAGTAATAATCTTTTCGTTTTGAAGCAGGCTCTCCGCCATATTCTTTAATAAAGCTGAACGGTGTCCTGGTTTGCGTCCTAATTTTCTGCCGGCAAAAGTCTTCATGGGTCGCGCTTTATATTTCCATTCCTAAAGAAAGGCTTACTTCCTTTAACTTCTCTTTAATTTCAGTTAAAGAAACTTTTCCAAAATTTTTATAAGAAAGAAGTTCTTCTTCAGTTTTGCTCACCAACTCCTGCACAGAACTAATTTTAGCGTTTTTTAAACAATTCATGGCCCGAACAGAAAGATTCAGTTCTGAAACAGATTTACTTAATATGTCATTGGAGACCTGTTTTTCTTGAGAAGATGAGGAAAGCGCCAAAGGGGGTGGAACTTTTTCTTCCTCCACAGGGATAAACACTGAAAGGCTGTCTTTTAATATTTTGGCGGAATAGGCCATGGCGTCTATTGGAGCAATAGAGCCGTCAGTCCAAACCTCTAAGATCAAACGGTCATAATCTGTAATTTGGCCCACGCGCGCGTTTTCTACCTCATAATAAACTTTAGTTACAGGAGAAAAAAGAGCATCTGTAGCGATAAAATCCACAGGGCGATCTGCCCGCTTATTTCTTTCCGCAGGAAGATATCCTCTGCCTAAAGAAACTTCAATTTCTAATTCCAGCTTACCCCCTGGGTCGAGGTGAGCCAAAACCAAATCTTTATTTACAATTTCAATATTAGAATTTTCTTCAAACGCGCTGGCTAAAACTTCGCTTTTTTTAGAAACATTTAAACGCAAAATTTCAGTTTGGGAGGAATAAACCTTAAAACGAAGCTTCTTTAGATTTAAAATAATCTCCATCACGTCTTCTTTTACTCCACGAACCGTGGAATATTCATGAGGCACGCCTGGAATTCTTAAAGCAGTGACAGCAGCCCCTTCTAAAGAGGATAAAAGAATTCTGCGCAATGAATTTCCAACGGTATGACCATAACCTCTTTCAAAAGGCTCGGCAGTAAATTTACCGTAATTCTCCGTAATTTTTTCTTTTTCAAACTGAATTTTTTCAGGTAATACTAGATCATGCAATTTCATGCCTTAATTCCTCCACGCATATTTCCTATTTGGAATATAATTCTACAATCAACTGTTCATTTACAGGAAAAGAGATTTCGTCCCTTAATGGCCAGTTCTTCACTTGCCCGCTGAATTTCTCAAAATTACTTTCTAACCAAGAAGGTAAATTAGAAGACTCGTGTGTCTGTTCCCACCATTTTTTAAAATGACTATTCTCACGGGAACCTTCTTTTAAAACAACCTGATCCCCGGGCTTTAACTGATAAGAGGGGATGTTGACAGCCTTGCCATTGACCAGCACATGCCCATGAAGAACCATTTGCCTGGCTGCAACTCTAGAAACTGAAAAACCTAACCGGTGCACCACATTGTCTAGTCTTGTTTCCAACAAAACTAATAAATTTTCTCCAGTTAAGCCTTTTTTCCTGGAAGCGGATTCAAAATAACGGCGGAATGGACGTTCTGAAACCCCAATTAAACGTTTTAATTTTTGTTTTTCTCTTAAACGTTTATGATATTCTGAAACTTTTTTTGCGCGGAATCCCTTGCCATGTTGTCCCGGTATTTCTTTACGCTTTTCTAAAATACATTTACTAAAACATTTATCCCCTTTTAAGAAAAGTTTTGTTCCTTCTCTTCTGCACAACTTACAAACTGGACCAATATACCTAGACACTAAAAACCCCCTTAACTTTTTTTCCTTTACTTAAACCCTGCGCGGTTTTGGCGGACGACAGCCATTATGCGGAAGAGGCGTTACATCTCGAATAGCTAAAACAGATAAACCAGAGGCCTGTAAAGATCTAATTGCGGTTTCTCTGCCAGAACCTGGTCCCCTGACTAAAACCATCACCTGTTTTACGCCTGCTTCCAACGCTTTCTTTGCCACTGTTTCCGCTGCTACGGAAGCGGCAAAAGGCGTTCCTTTTTTTGTTCCTTTAAAACCACAAGATCCGGAAGATGCCCAAGCAATGGTATTCCCAATCTCATCCGTAATACTCACAATCGTATTATTAAATGAAGATTGAATGCAGACTTTAGCTAAACCTATATTTCTCCAAACTTTTTTGCGACGGCTTGTTCCCTTGGTTGAGGGAGAAGCAACAGGTGTTGTTTTTTTGATCTCTGCCATGATTAAAATCTCCTAAACTACTTTGCCGGAGCTGGAGCTTTTCTCTCTTCAGCTCTTGCGGAACCCACGGTTTTTCTCTTGCCTCTACGGGTACGAGCATTGGTGCGCGTCCTTTGACCGCGCAGCGGCAAATTCCTTCTGTGGCGCAATCCCCGGTAAGATCCAATTTCTATTAAACGACGCACATTTTGTTGAACTTCTCTGCGCAGATCCCCTTCCACTTTAATATTTTGAGAAATATAATTATTTAATTTATTAATATCCGCGTCCGATAAATCTTTCACTCGTATTCCAGCTTGCACCCCGGTTTCCGCTAAAATTTTTTCTGTCAAAGGCCTGCCAACCCCATAAATATAGGATAACGCAATGTCAATCCGTTTATGTCTTGGTATTTCTACTCCAGCAATTCTAGCCATAATTTATTTTACCCTTGCCTTTGTTTGTGTCTGGGTTCTTTGCAAATGACCCGAACCACGCCTTTGCGCCGGATGACTCGGCACTTATCACAAATCGGTTTTACGGATGCTCGCACTTTCATAAAAACTCCTAATTTTTTTCCCGATCTATCTAACTTCTGAACTTTTAGGTTCCTGTTTAACGCCTCTATAAATAATTCTGCCGCGAGTCAAATCATAGGGAGACATTTCTACCCGAACCGTATCCCCGGTTAAGATACGGATATAATGCATACGCATTTTTCCAGATATATGGGCTAATATCTTATGCCCGCCGTCAATCTCAACTCGGAACATCGCATTGGGCAGAGCTTCTAAAACTTTTCCGTCCACTTCAATTTTTTCTTCTTTTGCCATAAATTTTTAAATTTTTTTTAAGCTGCCGCTGTCAAAAGTTCTGTTTTACCATCCAGTATCGCAACCATGTGCTCATAATGCGCTGAAAGAGAGCGATCTTCTGTAAGCACAGTCCAGCCGTCTGGTTTATGCACCACATGAGGAGTTCCGCAGTTGACCATCACTTCTAATGCTAAGACCAATCCATCTCTGATCAGAGCCCCTGTTCCAGGCTGTCCCAAACAAGGCACATGAGGATCTTCATGCATGGCCCGTCCAATTCCATGTCCTCCATAATTGCGAACCACATGAAATCCCTGACTCTCTGAAACTGACTGCATGGCATAGGATATGTCCCCAATCCGATTCCCCATCCGCGCAGCTTTAATCGCTTCATCCAAAGCTTGTTCTGAAACTCTTAGCAATTTTTGAGCGCTTTCAGAAATGGCGCCAACAGGAATGGTTTTTGCGGTATCTCCACACCAACCTTCATAAAAAAGACCAACATCTATGCTGACAATATCGCCGTTTACAATTTTTCTAGGGCCAGGAATTCCATGCACCACTTCCTCATTAATAGAAACACAAATGGTTTTAGGATACCCTCGATAATTCAAAAAAGCAGGTTTAGCGTCATGCTGCTTAATCCATTTTGCCGCGCATTCGTCTAAATCTTCAGTGGTAATTCCAGCCTTAACTTCTTTACAAACCGCATTTAATAGTTGACGAGCTAAGCGACCAGAAGTCTTTAAATGCTCAATCTCTTGTTCGCTTTTTAATTCCACAAATTTTTATTTCCACAGCGAAATTTTAGATTGTAGCATATTTTTTACATTTTGCAAAATTTTATCTGGAGAAAGAGTTCCATCCACAAACTCTAAACGTCCTGTTCTTTGATAATATTCAATTAAAGGAGCTGTTAATTTTTGATAAACTTTTAGCCTTTCTCTTACGGTTTCTGGTTTATCGTCTCCTCTTAAAATTAAAACCGCGCCGCACTGATCGCAAACATTCTCTTTTTTTGGAGGATGATTCACCGGGTTATAAGTTAATCCGCACCCTGGGCAAGTTTTTCTACTGGCTAATCTTCGCACGCATTCTTCTTCTTCTACTTTTAGGGCAGCCACCAGATGAATCCGGGTAAACGCATCTAACATTTCTGCCTGATGGATGGTGCGCGGGAATCCGTCTAAAAGAAACCCCTGTTTACAATCTAAAGCCTTTAACCTTTCTTGAACGATCTCAATCATAACTTCATCCGGCACTAATTGGCCTGTATGAATATAATGATTCGCTTTTTCTCCTAAATAACTTTTTGAACGCACGGCTTCGCGCAAAATTTCTCCGGTAGAAATATGAGCAATCTTAAACTCTTTTGCAAGGCGCGAGCTTTGAGTTCCTTTACCTGAACCAGGAGGGCCTAATAAAATAAGATTCATTTATGCTGGAAGAGAGGAAGATTTAAGTTCTATTTCACATTAAACCATCGGCCCTTGATCCGGGATTTTTTCATAAAACCCTCATAATGACGCATGATCAAGTGAGACTCTATCTGGCCAATAGTATCTAATGCGACTCCGACCGCAATCAGTAAAGAAGTGCCTCCAAAAAAGAACGGGGCATTGAGCTGCTTTCTTAAAATGTCCGGCAAAATCGCAATCATTACAATAAAAAGCGCCCCCCACAAAGTAATCCTCTCTAAAATTTTTTGAATGTACTGAGCGGTCGCTTCTCCAGGCCTTATCCCGGGAATAAATCCACCCCATTTTTTCATATTTTCAGCCAAATCTATTGGGTTAAATTGGATGGAATTATAAAAATAACAAAAGAAAACAATCAAGCTGGCGTAAATCACCTCATACAGCCAGCCGCCTCGATTCCAAAGACTCATAAACTGAACTGCGATGGGGGATTCTGGAAAAAACTGCGCAATCGTAACCGGCACGGAAAGAATGGAAACCGCAAAAATAACCGCGATCACTCCGGAAGTATCCACTTTAATTGGCAAAAAAGTGCTGGTGCCTCCCATGACTCTGCGTCCTACAACCCTTTTTGCGTACTGCACCATAATTTTTCTTTGTCCGGTTTCAACCAGCACTGTAAAAGCAGTAAACCCTAAAACAACAGTTAATAAAAATAGAGCGCCAAAAATAGAGATTTCTTCAATTCTTAAAAGCCGAAAAAGATCTTGAATCCCCCTGGGAAGCCCCACCACAATGCCTGTAAAAATAATCAAAGAAATCCCATTGCCAACTCCAAACTCCGTGATCTGTTCTCCCATCCACATCACAAACATGGTGCCGGTCATCAAAGTTAGTACGCTCAAAGCGTAAAAACCAACAGTTAAATTGTCCACGATCGGCACTCCCCCTGGAGTAGGGAGACGCGCAAGACTATAGACTAAACCAAAGGATTGAATCACGCCTAGAACCATGGTTAAATACCGGGTAATCTGATTTAGTTTTTTTCTGCCAAGCTCTCCTTCTTTTTGAAGGTGGTCCAAATAAGGAAAAACATGAGCGCCCTGCAAAAGACTCATAATAATGGAAGAATTAATATAGGGCATAATCCCCATGGAAAAAATAGAAAACCTGCCTAAAGCTCCTCCAGAAAAAATATCTAAAAAGCCTAAAAGGGTATTTCTTTGAGTTTCAAAAAGAAGCCGCATCGCCTCCCCATTAATTCCCGGCAAAGGGACCACTGCTCCCAAACGATAAGCTGTTAAGATCCCAATGGTAATCAGGACTTTCTTCTTTAATTCTGGAACCTGAAAAATATCCGCAAATGATTTTAGCATGGGAGGCTATTCCTTTTTTTTAAGCCAGGGCATCATGGCTCTTAACTCAGCTCCCACTTTTTCAATGGGATGATTCTCTAAATTTTTTCTGGAAGAATTGAATACCGGTCGGCCTACTTTATTTTCCAGCAGATATTCTTTGGCAAACTGACCCGAACGAATTTCACCTAAAATTTTCCTCATTTCCTCTTTTGTCTTTTCATTCACTAAACGCGGGCCCCGGCTATATTCCCCATATTCAGCAGTGTCTGAGATAGAATAGTTCATCCAAGAGATTCCGCCTTCTTGAATCAAATCTGTAATCAATTTTAGTTCATGCAAACACTCAAAATAAGCGATTTCTGGTTGATAACCAGCTTCCACCAAAGTTTCAAAACCTGCTTTAATCAAGTCAACCACGCCTCCGCAAAGCACGCACTGTTCTCCAAAATTATCGGTTTCTGTTTCCTCAGAAAAAGTAGTTTCAATCACTCCTGCTCGGGTAGCCCCAATGCCTTTGGAATAAGCAAGAGCCAACTGCAAAGCCTTTTTAGAATAATTTTGTTCTATAGCTATCAGGGCTGGGGTGCCTTTACCTTCTTCATAAGTTCTTCGCACCAAATGTCCCGGCCCTTTAGGCGCGACTAAAATCACATCCGCTTCTTTGGGAGGAACAATCTGACTAAACCGAATATTGAATCCATGAGAAAAGCCCAAGACAGCTCCTTTTTTAAAATTTGGCAGAACATCATTTTCCCAAACCTCTTTTTGGGTTTCATCTGGCAGAAGAAAATGGACCCAATCCGCTCCCTTCACCGCTTCTTTATTATTTGTAAAAAGATTTTTTCCTTCCTGCCAGCCATGTTTCAAAGCCAGATTATAACCCCGGCCGCCTTTACGCACTGAAACCATGACGTTCAATCCGCTGTCTCGTAAATTAAGAGCCTGGCCATGCCCTTGTGATCCATAACCTAAAATAACAATTTTTTTCCCTTTCAAAAATTTTAGATCCGCATTTTTCTCTGAATAATGTTTTGCCATGAAACTGATCTCCTCTATTTGAATCTACAATTTAAGAAATGAATTTCGTTTCTATTTTTCATTTCCTAATATCATTAAACTAAATAGTCAATGACTTATTGCCGCGCGCCATAGCCACAATTCCTGTTCGGCTCATCTCTAAAATTCCAAAAGATCCAAGCATGCGAATCAAGGCTTCGATCTTATTTTCATCTCCTGTCACTTCAATAATCACAGAATGGTCCGCCACATCCACGATTTTTGCCCTAAAAATATCTACGATTTGCAAAAGTTCAGAACGATCATTCTTATCCGCTTTTACTTTAATCAAAGCTAAATCTCTTTCTAAATGCGGGGTCTCGATATAGTCCCCTAGTTTGATCACATCCACTAATTTGTTTAACTGTTTTTCAACCTGCTCCAGAATTTTTTCATCCCCTTTAACCACAATGGTCATCCGCGAAACTGTAGGGTCGTCTGTTTCTCCCACAGCTAAAGAATCAATATTAAAACCGCGCGCGGAAAATAGACCAGAAATTCTGGCTAGTACGCCCGCTTTATTTTCCACTAAAATGGAAATAGTGTGCTTAGGTTCAAAACTTTTATCTTTCATTAATAACCCTGCCTTTACAAAAATCTCCGATTCCATTTTTAAGCAATCATGGAATCAGTAGATTTGGTTTCAAGCCATATCTACAATAATGTCGTCCAACCCTGCCCCGGCTGGAACCATGGGGAACACCTTTTCTTCTGGATGGATGATCACATCCAAAATTACAGGAACTTTTGAATCCAGCGCCTGCTTTAGCGCCCCTTCCACCTCTTCCTTATGAGTTAACCGCAAGCCCAAAGCGCCATAAGCTTCCGCAAACTTAACAAAGTCAGGAATATACTTTAAAGATCTTGGATCCGGCTCATTCTCTTTTGTGCGGCGGCCTCCCTGCGCTGTTAAGCAGGAAGCGGAAAAACGTTCCTTATAAAAAAGCTCTTGCCATTGACGCACCATGCCTAAATAATAATTATTTAAAATAATCACGATCACCTTTACTTTTTCATGGATCGCTGTAGCCATTTCACTCATGGTCATCTGAAAAGAACCATCGCCGTCAATGCAGATCACAGGCTTTTCAGGAAAAGCGAGCTTGGCCCCAATGCTGGAGGGAAACCCATACCCCATGGTGCCTAACCCGCCGCTAGTTAGAAAATGGCGCGGGTATTTACAAGGATACCACTGCATGGCCCACATTTGGTGTTGACCCACGCCAGTGGTAATAATAGCTTCCCCTTTAGTCAAACGATGAAGTTCTTGAATCACGTACTGAGGTTTTATAAAAGGATCTTTCCCCTGATCTTCTTTATAGCTAAAAGGATGTTTTTGCTCCCATTCCTTAATTTGTTCAAGCCAGAGCTTATGATTTTTCTCCGGCATTTGATCATTTAATTCTTTTAAAACAGTTTTTAAATCTCCCACCACAGGAACATCCACAGCCACGCTTTTGCCAATATTGGCAGGATCAATGTCAAAATGAATTTTTTTAGAATGGGGAGAAAAACTAGAGAGTTTTCCTGTCACTCGATCGTCAAACCGCGCCCCGCAAGAAATCATTAAATCGCATTTTTGCATGGCAGTGTTAGTAGAATACTTGCCGTGCATTCCTAAAGGTCCTAAATAAAGAGGATGGTCAAAAGGCATTGCGCCGTTAGCCATTAAAGTTGTGGCTACCGGGATATTTGCTTTTTCCGCCAAAGTTCTTAATTCTTTGGTTGCTCCAGAGAGAATGGTTCCCCCTCCCACATAAAGCAAAGGACGCTCAGCTGCTTTAATAAGCTCTAAAGCTTTTTTAATTTGCAGAGGGTGGCCTTTAATCGTAGGTGAATAAGAGCGAATAGAAATTTTTTCAGGATAACTAAATTCAATTTTTGCCCGCTGAATATCCACTGGCACATCAATGTGCACTGGACCGGGCCGCCCCGTAGAAGCGATATAAAACGCTTCCCGAATCACATGAGCCAAATCCTTCACATCTTTTACTAAATAATTATGTTTGGTCACAGGACGCGTGCAGCCAATGGCGTCCGCTTCTTGGAAAGCGTCAGAACCGATCACATCCGTCCTCACTTGTCCAGTAATCGCCACTAAAGGGATGGAGTCCATATGAGCGGTAGCAAGACCTGTTACAAGATTAGTGGCTCCAGGTCCAGAGGTAGCTGTGCAAACCCCGACCTTGCCTGTAGAGCGAGCATACCCATCTGCCATGTGAGAAGCTCCCTGCTCATGACGAGTAAGAATCAGTCTTATCTTTGAATCGTAAAGCTTGTCAAAAAAGGGCAGATTGCAGCCTCCTGGAATCCCAAAAATGAACTCCACTCCCTCTCTTTCCAAACACTCTACAATAATTTCAGCGCCTGTTTTTTCCATCTAAATTAATTTTGCTCCTTGAACAGTTGAAGAAACATGTTTTAAATAACGGTGAAGGAAACTATTCTTTGGTTCTGACCCTTGAGCTTTCCAACGGGAAAGCCTCACCTTAATTTCTGTTTCTGTTAAACGAGCAGTTAATGTCCCTTCTAAAAAATTCCAAATCACAGTGTCCCCATCTTCCAAAATAGAAAATGCGCCGCCCACAGCCGCTTCCGGACTAATGTGAGAAATGACCGGAGTCTTCCCTGAATTAGGCATCCTGCCGTCTGTTAAAATTGCGACGTCTTCCTCTAAATCCATGGCAGATAGCGCTGCTTTTAACCCCTCTAAAGCAGGCATGCCAGGGGTTCCTCTAGGCCCAGAATAACGCACAGCTAAAATCTCTCCCTTTTTAATCTTTTTATTTAGAACCGCTTCCATACAAGCTGCTTCAGAATTAAAAACTTTTACTTTTCCAGAATAAGAAAGCCAATTTTCTTTTAATGCGGAAACTCTGAAAAGCGCGCCTTCTTTTGCTAAAGAGCCATAAAGAATTTTAAGTCCCCCAACTTTTTTAACAGGGTTATTCACTTTAAATGAACTGCGCATCTCATGGCTTGCTTTGGCGATATCCACGATATTTTTTCCCATCACTGTAGGGCTGGGCTTTAAAAAACTGTAAAGAGCGCTAAGAAGAGGCGCTAAACCTCCGCATTTCTCAAACTCAGCCAAACTCAAATTGCCGGAACGGTCCATGCCAATCAGTTGCGGCACTTTTGCAAATTGACTAAAAATCGCCAATGGCAAAGGCACTCCTGCTTCGTGAGCCAAGGCTGCCAAATGCAATACAGTTTCAGAACTGCCGCCTAAAGCCATGTCCACAGCAATCGCATTATGAATTGAGGCTTCAGAAAAAAATCTTCGAACAGAAACTTTTTGTTTCACCATCTCAAAAATTCTTTGCCCGCACCATTTAGCGCTTTCGTTTAAATCTTCGGAAAGAGCTAAAGATTCCTGTTTTACAATCTTCTCTAAACTTCCCATTTTCGCCAAACCAAATACTTCTAAAAGTAAAAGCATGGAACAGGAACTGTAGGGAAGAGCTAAAAATGAAGCCTCCTTATTTTCTGCAGCTGCGCCTGCATTATAAAGACGATTCCAACTGGAATAAGAGGGCATAAAAACTGCGGGAAGCCCTGAACGCACTGTTGCCATAAGCATGCCCACTAAAGAATTAATGGACCAAGGGATCATCACCAATCCTGCTAAACGCTCCTCACACGCGATCATCTCAATTTGATCTGCTGCCATGTCTCTGGATGGGAGATGATAAAATAAAGGAAGAGAAGCATGAGAAGGTTTTTTCTGCCCGTTAGAAAGGCCAAAATCAAGCTGATCCAAACTGCCGGAAATCCCAAAAAAAACAGGGGCGAGGTCGCAAGAGGCGATATTGGTTTTTAATGCTTCCATAAACTGAGAATGCGACTCCAAAAATCTAGGAGAATTCCAGCCAATAATCCCAATGCGGGAATGTACAGCCTCTTTAAGCTGTAAAGGATTCTTCTGCTTCTTATTTTCTTTTCTCTTTTTTCTACCCATGTTTTTTAAAAACTATAAAAAAATAATTATAGCATTTTAAATCTTATTCTACTCCATCTTTTAATAATTTATATTCTATGGAGTCCACCAAAGCTTTCCAAGAAGCTTCAATGATGTTTTCCGAAACCCCAATACAGCCCCACTCATCCTTTTCATCTCTAGATTCAATATACACCCTTACTTTGGCTTTAGTGCCTGCCTGGGCATTGATCACCCGCACCTTAAAATCAGTTAAGGACATTGTTTTTAAAGAAGGATAAAATTTTTCCAGAGCTTTTCTTAACGCATTATCTAACGCATTCACCGGGCCGTCCCCTTCAGATACCGTATGTTGGGACACTCCCATCACTCTTAATTTTAGCTCTGCTTTTGAAACCACTTTACCATCTGCTTTTTGTTTTTCATCGCTCACCTTAAAACCTATTAACTCAAAAAAAGTCTTATGCTGGTTTAAAGCCTTGCGCACTAAAATCGCAAAGGTTGCTTCTGCGCCTTCAAATTGATACCCTTGATGCTCCATTTTTTTAATGGTATCAATCACCTGTTTTACCAAGCTCGTATTTTTAGAAAAATCTAATTTTAATTCCTTTGCTTTTAACAATACATTCGCTTGGCCAGAAAGTTCTGAAATCAAAATTCTACGCGTATTGCCCACAATGGCAGGGTCAATATGTTCATAAGTCTGGATATGCCGGGCCATGGCAGAAACATGCACTCCCCCCTTATGCGCAAAAGCGGAAAAACCCACGTAAGGCTGATGATCGTTTGGCACAATATTCGCGATTTCAGAAACATACCGAGAAATCTCCGTTAGAGATTGGAGTTGTTCCTCTGACAAGACGGATATGCCTAGTTTTAACTTTAAATTTGCAATAATGGAAACAAGGTTTGAGTTGCCGCACCTCTCCCCATAACCGTTGATGGTTCCCTGAACTAAACTGCAGCCTTCCTCCACCGCAGTAATGGCATTGGCTACAGCGCAATCAGAATCATTATGGGTATGCACTCCCAAAGCTAGCTTAGGATTAGAACTTCTAACTTTTTTTACAATCTCTGCGATTTGAGAAGGAATGGAGCCTCCGTTAGTATCGCATAAAGTGATATTGCCAGCGCCTGCTTTTTTTGCAGAAGCGATGGTGGCTAAAGCATAATCTGGATTGGCTCTAAAACCGTCAAAAAAATGTTCCGCGTCATAAATGACTTCCAATCCTTTAGATTTTAAATACCGGACTGAATCATAAATCATCTTTAAATTATCTTCTAAAGAGGCTCTTAAAGCATGGATCACCTGAAAGTCCCAGGACTTTCCAAAAATACAAGCGCAAGGAGTTTTTACCTTTAGAATAGATTTCAGGTTGGGATCTTGTTCCGCTGTTTTATCTTTTCTGCGAGTAGAGCCAAAAGCTGTTAATTTAGAAAATTTCAATTTAAGTTTTTTTGCTTGTTTAAAAAAAACTTCATCTTTAGGATTAGATCCTGGCCAGCCTCCTTCAATGTAATGGATGCCCAGCCGATCCAAAGCCAAAGCGATTTTGAGCTTATCTTCTACGGAAAAAGAGACCCCAGCCCCTTGAGATCCATCCCGCAGAGTGGTATCAAAAAGTTTTACTTCTCTTTTTTCTATCATGATTTAGAATTTAAATTAAAAGCCTTGTGCAAAACTTTAACCGCGTTTTCACAATCTTCTTCTTTCAGCACGCAAGCCACTTTAATCTCTGAGGTGGAAATCATTTCAATATTAATCTTTGCTTTTGCTAAAGTTTGAAACATCTTAGCAGCTACTCCCGGATGGCTCCTCATGCCCACTCCCACAATCGCGACCTTTGCCACTTTTTCCTCGCATAAAATATCTTTAGCGCCCAATTCCTCTTTTACTTTTTCTAAAATGGGCATGGCCTTTTTTAGATCTGTGCGCGCCACTGTAAAAGAGATGTCATTAGAAAATCCACTGGCTGCGGACTGAATGATCATGTCCACATTGATCCTGACATCCGCTAAAGCTCCAAAAATTTTAGCAGCCACTCCCGGACGGTCTTCAATTTCTAAAATAGAAAGTTTTGCCTGATTCCTGTCAAATGCAATGCCTGAAACCACCACATCTTCCATGCCCCTCACCTCCCTCACGATCCATGTTCCCTCATCCTCTGAAAAAGTGGAACGAACATGGAGCTCCACATTATATTTTTTAGCCACTTCAATGGAACGAGCCTGCATCACTTGAGATCCAGCTCCAGCTAATTCCAACATTTCATCATAAGAAATTCTATCTAATTTTTTTGCTTCCTTCACAACTCTAGGATCTGCGGTATAAACCCCTTTTACATCTGTATAAATTTCACAACGATCCGCGCTGATAGCAGCAGCCAAAGCCACTGCGGTTAAATCTGACCCGCCCCTGCCTAAAGTAGTTATATCCTGGTTCGGATTCATTCCTTGAAACCCGGCCACAATCACTACCTTGCCTTTAGCCAATTCTGAATGAATTTTTGTGGGCAATATTTTTGTGATCCGCGCTCTAGTATGGTTCGCATCCGCATAAATGCCTGCTTGCGGACCAGTCAAAGAAACCGCATCTGTCTTCAAAGAATGAAGCGCCATGGAAAGCAAGGCGATAGAGACCTGTTCCCCTGTTGCCAAAAGCATGTCTAACTCCCGCTCTGAAGGGGAATCAGTAATTTTGTGCGCCATTTCCAAAAGATCGTCTGTGGTATCTCCTGGGGCAGAAACCACAACCACCACATGATCTCCTAACTTTCTAGCCTCTTTAATCCTAGAAGCAACCTTTTTTATTTTTTCCGCATCCGCTACAGAAGAGCCGCCAAATTTCATGACCACCTGCTTTAACATAAATTTTGCGCCCCTTTAAAATCAAAATTCAAAATAAAACTAGAAGCTTTTTTTCCATATTTTAAAAATCCTTTTTCCATTGCTTCTCCTACTTTTTTTGCGTTTTTAGGATAAGCAAAAGCTAAGAGTGAAGGACCAGCTCCAGAAAGAGCCACTCCCAATGCGCCTTGATCATAACCATTCTTAACCACCTGATCAAATCCTGGAATTAATTTTTTCCGATAATTCTGATGTAAACGATCCTGCATCGCTTCTTTTAAACAGCTAAAATTTTTTGTAAAAAAAGAAGCTAAAAAAAGAGCGGTCCTTTGCAGATTAAAAACCGCATCTTCTCTGGAAACATGTGAAGGCAAAATTTTACGGGCTTTCTCTGTAGAAAGCTCAAATTCCGGAAGACAAACAACTGCGCAAAGCTCCCTTGGCGGATTTAACCTTATCGCTTGCACTTCTCCCTCAACTAGACAAGAAGCAACTAATCCGCCCATCACTGCTGGCGCCGCATTGTCTGGATGACCTTCCATGGCAGCAGCTAAATTTAAAATCTCCATTTGACTTAAAGAATTATTAAGCAAACCACTGCCTGCTAAAATTCCGCCTACTCGGGCCCCAGCGCTAGAACCTAACCCCTTAGCCAAAGGGATTTTATTTTCTAGCTTTAAATAAAAAGAAAAAGATTGAATAGGAAACCCTTTTTTCTTCAATACCTTCTGGATCCCTTGCCAAACCACATTGGATTCATCTTCTGGCAAGGAGCCTTTGCCTTCTCCTTTGATTTCAATGGTTAATAAATGTTTATGATTTTGATCCTTACCTATTTTTTTTTCGCAAAAAAGTTCAATCGTATTATAAAGATTAAGAGCGATCCCTAATGCGTCAAAACCTGACCCTAAATTACCAGAAGTCGCTGGGACTCTAACTTTAATTTGCTTTTTAAGCATAACGACCTATGGTTTCTTTCAAAGAATGAACAGAACCTTGAATATCCTCGCTGGCAAATACTGCTCTAACCACAGCTATCGCCTTTGCTCCTGTTTTTAAAACCTGCTCTATATTGGTTGGGTCAATTCCGCCAATAGCGAAAAATGGGATATGAATTCTTTTCCCATATTCTTTTATTAATTCCAACCCTATCGCAGCGCGGTCCGGTTTCGTAGGAGTGGCAAAAATTGGACCGCAGCCTAAATAATCCGCGCCTTCTTCTTCAGCTTTTAAGGCTTGCTCTAAAGAATGGGTGGAACTTCCTAAGAGAAAAGGAATCTCTTTTTTTAAATAGGAACTTCCATAAAACTGATTCACGATTCTCAGAGCATCTGGCAAAGGACAATCCTCCTGCCCCAGATGCACTCCATCCGCGCCAGAAGCAAGCGCCAAATCTAAACGGTCATTGACAATAAAAAGAGCTCCATAAAGATGACAAAGTTCCTTTAAGGATTTGGCTAAAAAAAGAAATTCTTTAGAAGAAAGATGTTTTTCTCTTAACTGAATGACTTCAACTCCTGCCATCAAAGCTGCTTTTACCATTTCTAAATAAGTTTTATCAGGCTTTGGCTGAGCAGTAATAGCATACAGTTTCGCGCGCTTTAATTTTTCTCTTAAGGTATCTTTCATTTAAAATTAAGGGTTCAACCTACAAAAATAGAACTACGGAGCGATCTTCCCTTCGGGTTCCGTCGCTTCTACTACGAAGGCTCTTTTAAATCATGAAGATGATAGACATCTTTTTCTAAATCGTAGATTCTATAACGGATTTCTTTAAATTTGGGAGAGCTCTTTTTAGAAAGCAATTTCCCATATTCTTCCAAAACTCTTAAAGACTCCTCACACCTCCTAAAATTCGCGCATACCAAATCTTTAATTTTTTTTCTGTTACCTTCTTTAACAGTTCTACCCCTATCGCTTTGGCTTGCCCTGGAAGAGATTAATTGCGGCAAAAATTTTCTTGTCATGCGATCTAAAGAGTGTCTCTGACCGCGAAACTGAAAAAAGTAGGACTCTTTCTGCCAAACAAAACGAGCGGTATCTTCCAGAACCCTTAAACCCTCTCTACAACGATTCAAATTCGCATCTAATACCCTTAAATATTGCTCAGGGACTTTTTCGCGTTTCATAAAAACAATAAATGCTTTTCCAAAATCCTTATTTTTCTATAGCGCTTTATCAGCATGAACTTTTAAAACTCTCTTTGCAAGAGAGATGATTTGAACCGCGCCCCCAAATCCTCACCTAAGGAGATTTGTTCGTCTCCAGACCCCTTCACCACTTGGTGAAAAATGCTCTCTCGAGACATGGGTGTTACCTGATCTTTTGGGTACGCCCATAAGACTTGATTATCTTTGTTACTAAACTACTGGTAGAATAGCCCTGAATCAAAGGAATGCGCACTACTTTTAAAACATGATTCCTGCCCACAATTTGTTCCAAAGAATAATCGCTTCCTTTTACAAGAATATCTGGGTTCAAAAGTTGAATTGTTTTTTCCGGGGTTTCCTCTGAAAAAAAAGTGACATAATCCACAATCTCCAATGCGGCAATGAGTTCTGCCCTTGCGCGTTCATTCAGCAATGGCCTCAAAGGCCCTTTAATCCGCCTAACAGATTCATCTGAATTAAGAGCAACTACCAAAAGATCTCCGCATTTTTTTGCTCCTTGCAACAAGCGCAGATGGCCTAAATGCAAAAGATCAAAACAACCATTTGTAAAAACAATCTTTTTTTTATTTTTTTCCTTTTGCAAAATTTTGGCAAGGCGATTGCGGGAAACAATTTTTGTTTTCATGCATTTAACTTTAAAAATTTAAAGGGAAATCTTAAAGGACAACTTAAAGCCCCAGAACTGAACTTGGTTGCGCGAATCGAAATGAATTTTTTGAATCTAATGTCGCTTCTGGAGTAAAAGCAAGAAAAGTGTGGAGAAAATTCATCTTCCATTACCAAAAATATGTTTTGCCACAAAATTAGTGGTAATATCCCCATAACGGAAACTATCATGTTCCAGCACTTTTTTATGAAAAGAAATGGTTGTTTTAATGCCTTCAATTTTAAATTCATCTAAAGCTCTGCGCATGCGAATAATAGTGGATTCCCTGTCCGTATGATTTACAATCACCTTAGCTATAAGAGAATCGTAATAAGATGGCACGGTATAGCCTGCAAAAATATGGCTGTCAATTCTTACTCCAGGCCCTCCGGGAAAAATCACCTGTTCAATTTTTCCTGGGTTAGGCACAAAGTCATGCTCTGGATCTTCCGCATTGATGCGGCATTCCATGGCATGCCCTCGAATCCGTATATCATCCTCGTCAAAATCTAATCTTTCCCCTGCGCTTAAACGCACTTGCCATTTTACCAGATCTAAACCTGTGACCATTTCAGTAACCGGGTGTTCTACTTGAATACGAGTGTTCATCTCCATAAAATAAAAACGATCTTCTTTATCCAGTAAAAATTCGATGGTGCCTACTGTGGTATAACCAACTTCTTCTGCAATTTTACGCGCGGCTTTCCCTAATTTTTTTCTTAATTTAGAATCCACCTGAGGAGAAGGAGTTTCTTCAATCAGTTTCTGATACCTTCTTTGCACAGAACAATCCCTTTCTGGCAAATAAATCACTTTTCCCTCTTTGTCCGCTAAAATTTGAACTTCTACGTGACGAGGCTCTTCAAAATATCGTTCCAAATAAACACTGCCATCTCCAAAAGATAGTTTAGCTTCATTAGAAGCCAAACGAACCATCTCAATTAAAGCCTCTTCATGGGTCACAATCCTCATGCCTTTTCCGCCGCCTCCGCCAGAAGCTTTTACAATCAAAGGATAGCCAATTTTTCTTGCAAGCTTTAAAAGGTTAGGATCTTCAGGAGACACAGGATCCTCTGATCCTGGAATCAATTCTACTCCAGCCTTTCTTGCAATTTTCTTTGCCTGGATTTTATTGCCCATCATAGCAATCGCATCTTTACTAGGCCCGATAAAAGTGAGTTTGTGCGCTTCACAAACTTCCGCAAAATCTTCATTTTCTGAAAGGAATCCATAGCCAGGATGCACTGCGTCTGCTCCAGAAATTTCACAAGCAGAAATAATGCTGGGGACATTTAAATAACTGTCTGAGGCAGGACCGGGTCCAACGCATATGGATTGATCCGCGTTTCTTACGTGCAGGCTCTCCCGATCCGCTTCCGAGTGAATCGTGACGGTTTTAATTCCCATTTCGCGGCAGGCGCGAATCACCCGTAAAGCAATTTCTCCGCGATTAGCGATCAGTATTTTTTTAAACATTTTTCTTTTCGTTCTCTTCTTCTAAAACGATCTGAAAGAGTTCCTGTCCATATTCCACAGGATCCCCGTTTTTTACTAAAATCCTTGACACTTTGCCAGTATAAGCGGAAAAAACCTCTTTTTTAATTTTCATGGCTTCCACAATCGCTACTTTTTGGCCCGCAGTCACTCTCCCTCCCTCTACAGCCAAAGCAGGAAGGTCTCTTCCCATAGAGCTATAAAATCGTCCGACAATCGGAGACCGAATGGAAAAAACAGGGCTGGTTTCAGATTCTTTTTCTTTTTCTTTTATCTGCCCATTTTCTTGCAGACTCTTTTGATTTTTAATCGCAGCTACGCTCGATCTGCGCAAAACAATTTTCTTGCCATTTCTTTCTATTTGAATCAGTTCTAAATCCGTATTTTCCATAAAATTCAAAATATCTTTTAAGGCCTGCCTGTCTGGATCGCCCTGATTTTTTACAGAATTATTCTTTTGTGGATCGTTTTTATCCATTCTCTTTCATCCTTTGAACCAAAATATTGCCTAATGTAGTGTGCCCCACACGAGAGTCCAAAAAATTTTCATTCTCTGCCATTCCTTATCGGATTTAAACCCTGGACACATATTCGCCCGTGCGGGTATCCACGCGGATAGAATCACCTTCTTTAATAAAAAGAGGAACTGAAAGTTCCACCCCTGTTTCTAAGGTGGCGGGTTTAGTCATGTTGGAGACAGAATCACCCTTAATGCCTGGAACTGTTTGAACCACTTTCAACTCTACTGAAGCAGGCAAATCCAAAGCTAAAAATTCCTCCCCCAAATAAAGAGCATCCACTTCTAAACCTTCTTTTAAAAATTTTAACAGATCCTCCACTTTTTTCTTGGGAACAGCAATTTGTTCATAGGTTGACACATCCATAAAAGTGCAGGCTCTCTCATCGCTATAAAGAAACTGATTTTTCTTTCTTTGCATGCTCACTTCTTTAAATTTTTCTCCTGACTTAAAAGTTTGATCTGTAATAGAGCCTGTGCGGACATTTTTTAGTTTAGTGCGCATCACAGCCCCGCCTTTACCGGGTTTGTGATGCTGAAACCAAACCACTTGATAAATAGCTCCCTCGCTTTCAAAAAGAATGCCGTTTTTAAAATCTGCTGTGCTAATCATTTGGTTAAAACCTCACATCCATTTTTTTTAACAAGCAACGTATCTTCAATGCGCACGCCAAACTCACCCGGCAGATAAATGCCAGGCTCCACTGTCACTACCATGCCCTCTTTTAAAATCTCTTTTGATCCCATGCCTAAACGGGGCGGTTCATGTATCTCTAGACCAACCCCATGGCCCGTGCCATGAATAAAAAAATCTGCAAAACCTGCTTTAGCAATAAAATCTCGGCAAGCAGCATCCACCTGGCCAGCTGAAATTCCATGTTGAACTAAAGAAATCCCTTCAGCTTGGGCTTTTTTTACAATCTCATAAATTTTATGGAATTGGGGCGTTATTTTACCAAAAACACTGGTACGCGTCAAATCAGACCTATAGCCATTGACCATGCAGCCTAAATCCATTAAAACTGGACTATTTTTCTTTAATTTTTTCATAGTAACCACATGGTGAGGATAACTAGAATGTTCCCCAAAAGCCACAATCGTCTCAAAAGCGACTTTTCTGGCTCCATTTTCATAAAATAGATTTTCTAAAACATGCGCCAGTTCCTGTTCTGTCATGTTCTCTTTTAACTTTTTAAAAGTCTCAAGGCAAGACTGGTGGGTAATATGACAAGCTTGAGAAATTTGAAGGATTTCATCCTGATCCTTAATCATCCTTTGGTTTAAGATAAAGCCTTCCAAAGGAATCCACTGCACGCTTTTAAATAAAGAAAATGCTTTATAAAGAGAATAAGATACCTTACTAGGATCATATCCAATGCGCTTTAAAGATTCTCTCTGAATAATTTGCTGGAGAGATTCTAAAAGTTTCTTTTCTGAAACCACTTTCATCTCCCCATCTGTTAAAATTCTGGCCTGTTCCGCTAAAAGCAAAGGAGCAAATAGAACATCCCCGCTTTTTGTTCCTAGAAAAAAACAACCCTCAGATGGAAATCCGCTCAAATAAAGAACGTCAAAGAAATCAAAGGTTAAAAACCCCTCTACTTTTTTTTCTTTGCAGCCATCTCTTAAATGATCCCTTCTTTTTTTATAATTCATAAGAATTCATTATACAAAATTGATCCAAGCATGGCTCTGTAATAAATCATTGGTTCGCACCAAACCCACATATCAATAGTTCAAGTCTCCTATAGAGTTGCCTGAATAAGACTGTTTTTGATATATTTGAATTTATGAGTTTTTTTAAAGTTGTCCTCCTGACTACGCAAGACCAAAAGCAAGCAGAACAAATTTCTAAAATGCTCCTAGAAGAACATCTGGCTGCCTGCGTCAATATTATTCCTCAAATTCTTTCCAGATATTGGTGGCAAGGAAAAATCGAAACTGCAAAAGAATCCCTTCTTATCGTAAAAACTAAAAAATCAGTTTTAAAACAATTAATTAAGAAAGTTAAGTCAATCCATTCCTACTCTGTTCCGGAAATCATTGCGTTGCCTATAGAAGAGGGCAATCCAGACTACTTAAATTGGATTACTAGATCTTTAAAACCCCATAGGGGTTAAAACCAAATGTTTCTTAAGGGTTGAACCTGAATTTTGCTTCTAAAATGGAACCTTCAGGTTAAAGGAGAAAAGTATGGAAGGAAAAAATTTATTCATGGGTATTATTGTGATTGTGGTTGGGGCGCTTTTGGGGAGCTTCATTGGCGGTTTTATTGGACATGCTTTTCCAGATGGAATTATTTATGATCTTTTTTCCAAAGAAATATCAGCGGGACTTTCACCCACCACTTTAGACTTGCGCGTTTTAGAGCTAACCTTTGGCTGTCTCCTAAAATTTAATGTTCCATCTGTTCTGGGCATTTTATTCTCAGCCTATATTTTTAAAACCTTTTTAAAATAATTTTCTCTAAACCGATTACACCTAATACAACAAAAAACCCATACTTTTAAGGTATGGGTTTTTATAGTTTAACTTATTAAAAGTTAGAGTTTATACCGGACGGACATTGGCTGCTTTTGGACCTTTGTCGGTTTGCTCCATTTCAAATTCAACTTTCTGATTTTCTGAAAGGCTTTTAAACCCATCCATTTTTATTGCAGAATGATGAACAAACAAATCTTTTGACCCATCTTCTGGCGTTATAAACCCGTATCCTTTTTGATCATTAAACCACTTAACTGTTCCCTTCATTGCTAACGACTCCTTTTGAATCTGTAAATTTCAAATCTCTTTAAATTTGAGATCCGGCTTTGCTAAGGCATATGAATTATAGCAGATATAGTATAATATCGCAACGAGTTTCCTCATGCTAAAATTTATTAAATTTTATGGTGAAAAAATTATGAAAAAACAGTGGTTCAAAATTTTAGGACTTTTAAGTGCGGTTTGCCTCATTCTTTTGGAACAAGGCTGTTATTGGAGAAGCACTAAAATATTTCCTAACAAAACAGCGACGATTGCGCCTCAAATCACGCGGATCGCCATATTCCCTTTTAAAGATTCAAGAACCAACAAATATTCAATTGACAAATTCCCAGCTCCATCCTTGGAACTGCAAGAAAAAATTATTGCGCGTCTAAGTTCTAACCCCCGCTTCCAAATTATAGAAAGGCAGGAGTTAGAAAACTTGCTGAAAGAACAAAAGCTGCAAACAAGCGGAGCTGTAGAAAACGAGACTGCGGTCAATATGGGGAAAGTTTTAGGGGCTCAAGCAATCCTGATGGGGAGCATTAACCAATATGGCCGCCACTGGTTTAGATTGCCCTTTGTAAAAACTCTGATCACCTTTCGTTTAGTAGAAATAGAGTCTGCCCGGGTGGTCTGCTCAAAAGAAGTTGAAGCTAATAATGTCAATATGTTCTATCCATTTAAGAATTTAAGCTCTTCTTTAAACCAGTCTGCGGATGCGATCGCAAAAGTGATCAATGAATCTAAATAGTTTCTGCACTGAAAGTGCTTTCGTTACGAGATGCAAGGATTTTGAGACTTTCAGTGCAGAAACTAAATAGATGGCTGCAATAAAATAATTTTTTAGAATGTTGCGCTGCGTTTTAACTCAATAGTTTACTGGGCTTTCTAAATAAAAAACAATTTAAAATTGGGAGGAAAGCTAAATGACCCCTACACTGGGCGCAAAAGCGATTGATTTTAATTTGACAGGAGTAGATGGAAAAAACTATTCCCTGGAAGATTTAAAAGATAAAAAAGCTCTGATTCTTATTTTCTCCTGCAACCATTGCCCTTATGTGCAAGCCTATGAGGATCGAATCATTGCGCTTCAAAAAGATTATGCTGACAAAGGAGTGCAGGTTGTAGCGATTAATTCTAATGACTCTACAACCTATCCGGAAGACAATTTTGAAAATATGAAAAAGAGAGCTCAGGAAAAAAAATTTAATTTTCTTTATTTAAGGGATGATTCTCAAAGCGTGGCTAAAAATTATGGGGCAACTCATACCCCGCAGATTTTTCTTTTTGACCAAAAAAGAGAACTCCAATATATCGGAAAAATTGACGATAACTGGCAAGAGCCGAAAAAAGTAACACGAACCTATTTAAGAGAGGCGCTCAATTCCCTGCTTTCTGGCAAACCAATAAAAGAACCAGAAACCTTTGCGATTGGTTGCACCATTAAGTGGAAAAAAGAAAACATCTAATCCACGCGATTCTTTTTGATTGCAATGGAGTAATCGCAGATGATGAACCCATTCATTTAGAACTCTTTCAAAAAGTTTTAAAAGAAGAAGGGATTCCTCTTACAAAAAAAGATTACTTTGAAAAATACCTTGCCATGGACGACCGTTCCTGTTTTCAAGAGGCGCTAAGACTCCACAAACAAAAAGTTAGCAAAAGCCGCATAAAAGAACTCATTGCCAGAAAAGCCGCGTATTATAAAAAAACTATAAAAAATCGTTTGCGCATTTTCCCAGGGGTTGTTTCCTTTGTGAATAAACACAAAAAAAACTATAGGTTAGCTGTAGTTTCAGGCGCATTAAAAAATGAAATCAAAACCATCTTAAAAAGCGCAAAAATCCTTCAAGATTTTTCAGTGATCATCAGCGCGGAAGATATAAAAAAAGGTAAACCAGATCCAGAATGCTACTTAAGAGCTCTTAAAAAATTGAATGAAATGGCGCGTTTTAAAAACAGGCCTTTAAAAGCTTCGGAATGCTGCGCGATTGAGGACTCTATACACGGAATAAAAGCTGCGCAAAAAGCAGGCATGAAATGCATCGCGATCACAAATTCTTACTCTAAAAAAGAATTGGAAAATGCAGAGGTTGTGCTGGATTCTCTAGAGGGAATAGAAATTCAAAATCTACTCCAATGTTCATACCTATAAATTCACGCTTCGGATTCTGAAAATTTTATGACTAATATTATTGAACGCATTTGGGAAAAAATTAATCAGGAGGAAAGAGTCTCAAAAGAAGAAGCTCTGGAACTGATGGAATGCCAAAAAATAATAGAGATTGGCAAGATGGCTAACTTTATTAAAGAAAAAAAGAATGGAAAACGCGTGACCTATGTGCTCAATCGGCAAATTAATCCCACAAACATCTGTGTCCTATCTTGTAAATTTTGTGATTTTGCCACAAAAAAAAATAAAGAGAATGCTTATGCCATGACTTTGGAAGAAATCTTAAGTCAATGTTCCCAAGCGATCAATGAAGTTCATATTGTTGGGGGACTTTATGCAGAATGGCCTTTTGAATATTATCTCAATATTGTTAAGACCATTCATAAAAATTTTTCTCAACTTCAAATTAAAGCCTATACCGCGGTTGAAATTGATTTTTTTAGCCGCAGAGAACATTGTTCCATAAAAGAAATTCTGCTTAAACTTAAAGAGGCTGGGTTAGTCTGTCTGCCCGGAGGCGGAGCTGAAGTTTTTTCTGAAAGGGTGAGAAAAGCTCTTTTTCCTTTTAAAATCGGAGCGAACCGCTGGCTAGAGATTCACCAAACCGCGCATAAGTTAGGAATTCGTTCCAATGCTACTCTCCTTTACGGACATATTGAAACCCATGAAGAACGCATTGATCACATGCTAAAGTTAAGAGATTTGCAGGATAAAACAAAAGGATTTCTTTCTTTTATTCCACTTGCTTTTCAGCCGGGAAAAGGGAATGTAACTACAAAACAGACCTCAAGTATTGATGATCTAAAAACCATTGCGATTGCTCGCATTTTACTAGATAATTTTGATCACATAAAATCTTATTGGGTTACTATGGGCGAAGAAACCGCGTCCATGGCGCTCAATTTTGGAGCGGATGATTTAGACGGCACTATTGGAGAAGAAAAAATTATGCATGCAGCGGACGCAAAAAGCCCTTCCTCCATGGCAAAAGAACGTTTAGAAGCGTTGATTCTTTCCGCAAAAAGAATGCCTGCCCAACGAGACGCCTTATACAATATCATTTCAGAAAAAAAAGAAGAGACTTGTGCGTTTTAAGATTGCAGAAATCCCTTATTTAAACTGCGCTCCATTTTATTGGAAAAAAGATTTAAAAAAATTCGCATATATTCCCTGCAGCCCAAAAAAAATGGGGTTATTGGCCAAAAGGAAAAAAATAGACGCTGGACCTATCTCCTTAGTAGATTCTTTTAAACTTGAGGAGAATTATGAGGAACTTGCAGGGCTGGGAATAGCGGTTAAAAACCGAGCTAAAAGTGTTCTTCTTTTTTCCAAAAAACCCATTCAGTCTCTTTTCAATGCAACCATTGGACTTAGCGATCACTCTGTAACTTCTGTCTGTCTTTTAAAAATTCTTTTAGAAAAAAAATACAAAATCAAAGCGAAATTTCATCTTGGGTTTAAAAACAAGGATGATGCCCAGCTCTATATTGGAGACGCGGCCCTAAAAAAAATTTCTGAAAATGGTTTTAAAACCATTACTGACCTTGGGGATGAATGGTTTAAATGGCAAAAACTTCCATTTGTTTTTGCCCGCTGGATGGTTAGAAAAGAACTTTCTTCAAAAGCTAAAGAGCTGATTGCTCAATGGTTAAAGACAAATTTAGAGTCCTGCGGGGAACAAAAAATCCAAGCGATTCAATGGTTTAAAAAAAAAGTTGATTGGGACTACTCCCAAGCCCAAGACTATCTGCAAGGATTTCAATATCGTTTAGGAAAAAAAGAAAAAAAAGCAATCTCTGTTTTCAGAAAATTAGCTGAATCCTATAAACTCACTGATTGAGCACTCTATTTCATGCTTAAACCCGGGGTTAAAAATAGGTTGAGCTACCAGGTTTTAAGGAATTGGAAAATGCCAGCTTCTTTATAAAAAAGTTGGACTGTTTTATCAAAATTGAATTGTTGCCCCCAAATGGATTTTCCCCACACTCGCAAGAACTCTTCTGCTTGTCTTCTAAACTGAAATAAATGGGAAGATGGTGGACTGTTTTTTAAGGCACGTCCCCAAATGGTTACAAGTTTGTCTTGCGAAATTTTCTGCTTCTTAAAAACAGAAATTATATCTTGAATGTCTGGATCAAGAAACCTAGATATTTTTCCTAAAGACCAATAGGATGGCTCAAGAATTCTAACCTCCAAAAGATTAAAACGACGGTACAGAGTGGTATGTTTTTTATAATCTAAGAGAGAAACCATCCCCCAGCGACTAATATCTTGAGCATATTGCGCGGGAACTCCAGTTAACTGCTCTGTTTTACGAATGGCCGCTTCTAACTTTTCCCAGGCATCCTGATTCCCTAAGAGCTCAATAGCAAAATCTATATCCCGGCTTAGCCGAACCGAACCTAAGAGGGATCCAGCTGCCGCCCCGGTAAGAATTACTCTACACTTTCCCGGAACAAATCCAGATAAAATTTGAAAGAAACGCTCTATCTGTCTTTTTTCCATTTTAAAGCCTTTTTTTCTATAACTCGTTCAATTAAACTATTTAAAACTGAAGAGGGAAGATAGGAAAGTGAAATCCACGATCTGGAAAATTTTTGCTTCCTTTTTTTCCCCTTTCTCAGCCCCTGGCCATAAACCTCTAAACGTGAGCTTAAAATTTCTCTAAGCTGTTCTACAATTTTTTGCTCTTGCACGCTTGAAAGATGTTTATTGAAAGCTGCGGCATCGGCTATCCGTTCTAGGATGACGCGAGTCATAGAGGGAATTGTTTCTACCTCCATGGGGCCTATTCCATCCACTAAAACCCCGGGTTTTAAATCTAGACTCTGCGCTAATGCGCGGACAGTTTTTAAGGAAACCTCTTTTTTCCCTCTTTCTATATCTGAAAGGTTAGATCTAGGGATGCCAGCTTTGATGGCCAAAGCGCTTTGAGCCAATCCCCTATGCAACCGCCACAAAAGAACCGTTTGATTGAATGGTATCATTTATAGATAATGTAGTATTTTTACTACATTATGTCAAATGTGAAATTGCACAATTTTTGTCAATCCACGCGCCCGTGCGGGGCGCGACATTTGCGAATAGAGGATGGTCAAAAAGTAGAACCGGCTCATCATCACATTCCCAAAACAAACGATGCCTCCTAGAGTATGGATAGGCGCTTGCAGACGCGTTTCTCTTTCAACCGACACCACAACAGTCTCACCTTCTTTTGAAAGATACGCGCCCTGTGTCGTAACGAATAGAGTATTCAGATATTTTTTCATCCTTTTGAATACTCCCGCAAATACTCCGTTACCGAAAATACGCGATCAAAAGTTTTGGGCATACACACATTCAGAAGGGAGCATGCCTCGCACTTTTTTTCATAAACAGGTTTAGGCGTTTTGCCATTGCGTATAAGCTCATGCACGCTTTGAGCGGCGCTTTGGGTTTCCAGACGTACTGCATTGTCGAACTCTACGTTTAGACGATGCCGTGTCTTGCCGTAAAAGAGAGCGCCCGCAGGGATATTAACCCCCAGCATCTCTTCAAGACAGATGGCCTGAGCGCAAAGCTGAACCTTATCACAATTATTGATCTTGGGTTTGCCGTGTTTATACTCTACAGGGAATGGATTCCACCTGCCGTCTTCTTTTTTGTGAAACTCAACCACGTCCGCTTTTCCATTTAATCCAAGAGTTTGCGAACGCAACGGCAACCCCCGCTCGATTCGCATACCAGCGATAGTCTCAAACTTCTCTTCATGCGCATTCTCATGCATAATCCTTCCTTCAGCCGTAAACACATTTTCTTCCCACATCTGCTCGATATGGATCAACGCGCATTGCCGCTCACAGAATAAAAAATGTTGCAACGCCGAAAGGGGAATATAGTCATCGTCCGTATACATCAAATTTCATCAATATTCTTAACGATCTTGTTGCTCAATTTTAGCTGTGATTCTTTTTCTTTCAAATAATTATGATGGGAAACAATCGGCCTTTTAAGTCGTTTTTCCAGAGCTTTACGGGCATTGCCAGCAATGCCGCCGCCGGCTTGAGCATCGGACTTAAGCTTTTTTGTGCCTTGTGAATTTTCGTTACGGTGAATCTCCGTAGTCGCGCGCTCACCCAACATGGTAAAAATCAACTCAAAGTCATCCATATGATCGCGCAAATTTTCTCGCTTTAACCCTTTGAGTTCCTTGTACTCGCTGGGCGTAACGCCAAAGGCGGCTTTGGATATCTGCGCAGTTAAAATTTCATAATCTTTCTCTTCTTTCGCGCCGCGCTTTTGCCATTCATCGGTTAATTCTTCCCGGATGGCAATACCGCGCATGCGCTTTTCAATCCAATCATCGCTATAACCTTTAAGTTTGTAAATCAAGCGAGTCCTTTTCGTCGCAAGTTCAGGGTTTGCTATTTCCTGCACTCGCTCGTACCCCACTTTCGCCAGCCAGCGTTTAAACGGTTCCGCTTTGGGAGAGGGAATTGATTGGATGATGCGAAATATGCCTTCCGTATTGGCGCAATCAGTTTCATATTTTTTACCGTCGGATGCTTCTAATTTCAGTCCGTGACAAAATGTCACGACCTCACCCCCCTCCTCTTTTAACCGCTGCTTCAGCTTTCTCCAATACGCGCCGGCATCAACGCTTCCGGTAAGAGCCTCCATAATATCTACTACCGAAAACCACCACTCGTTTTGATATAATGCCCTTCTGATTTTATTTCCTTTAAAAATAGCAATTTTAGTTTCTGTTTGCATTAAGATTGCTCCCTTTTCATAACTCTCTTGCTTCCTCTTTTTAAAATTGTAAGTATTCCTTACAACTTGCCAGCTCATCCGTCTCTCCCTCTGCATAGATGGCTTTAAAATTCAAGGTAACATATCTGAAAGTGTTGCGCTTATCAAGTCCTATTTACATATCAAATCCTCATAGATTTAAACATTGGGAACACTTCTTTTAGTCATTGTCCGATTCA
>JACPBF010000020.1 GCA_016180425.1 Elusimicrobiota bacterium | reverse complement strand
AAAAAGTGGCAACTTTGGATTAAATTAGTGGCAGGCTTGCGTTAAATTGGTGGCAACCATGAATTAAATTAGTGGCAGGTTTGGAGTGAATTACGCATTTAACGCTTCCATTTTCATTTCATCATCTCCTGATTTTAAAAATTTAGAGATATTTTTAGTTTTTACCAAAACCGATATGCCTTCTTCTTGGTTCAGGTGGAGACATTAATTGACGAATCGCTTCGAAAAGCGAATGGATGTGTTGATCATGATTCTCTAACCTTCTCTCCAATTTTGCAAATTTTTGGGCAAGTTCCTTATGGGTGGAAATCATTTCTCTTAACTTGGTAAATGTTCGCATAATTTGTATGTTAACCAAAATCGCTCTTTTACTATTTAATACGCTTGAAAGCATTGCTACCCCTTGTTCAGTAAAGGCGTTTGGCAATTTACGTGTACCCCCCATCTTGATGTTTCAAATTGCAATATCAAGTTTTTAAATTCATTCTTTGAAAGTTGAAACATAAAATCGCTGAGAAATCGGTATATGTTTCTTTTTACAGCCAGATTTAGATTACTGGTTGTCACCCCATAAAGCTTGGCTAAGTCTTTATCCAACATAACTTTATGTCCTCTAATAATAAAGATTTTTCTTTCTATGCTTTCAGTTGGGATAAGAGGATGGGTCATTTCAACGTCAATTCCTGACAATTATTATTACCCTATTCATTACCTTATTTAGCTTATTCTTACCCTATTCCTTGGCAACTAATTCCCATTTTGCGGACTGGCCTTTGCCAAGACATTGAATGCGTTTTTGCTTTGCCAACCTTTTAAAGACGTTGCGTACCATATCACGGCTAACGCTCGGGCAATCACCTATAATGTCTGAAAGTGTAAACTTGCCTACTTGGTTTTTTATGGCATGTTCCACAATTGATGTTTTTGCCCCTCGCGCTGGTTTCACTGTTCCAGCTCTTTGTTCAAATTCTTTATAAGCGTCTAGGATTGTCCCTAAAAAATAATTAAACCACGGATAAATATCGTGCTTGGCTTGATGCCATTTTTGCGAACTCTTGTTGAGCGTTTCATAATATGTTTCTTTGGATTGTTCGATAATGCGTTCAAGGCTGATGTACTTACCCACCTGATAGTTATGTTGATATAAGGCTAAAAGCATCAATAGGCGGGAAACTCTGCCATTGCCATCTCGAAACGGATGAATGGAAAGGAAATCAAGGATGAGACAAGCAATGGAATAAAGATCCGGATATTTTAATTGAGTAATGCTATTTTCATACACGAGGCATAATTGTTCCATGGCTCTTGGGGTTTCTTTTGAGCTCAACGGCTTAAAGATCACTTCAATACATCCGTTTGCGTGCTTTTTGACGATGTTGTTGTCTTTATCTTTCCACTTGCCTGCGTCCCATGATTCCCCGCGGCAGAGGCAATGCAATTCTTGAATGACTTCTGGTGAGATGCGCAAGCTCGCATATTTTTTGTGAATCCAATCCAGCGCCTTGCGATAATCGGCTACTTCCTCTTCCGAACGATCTCGCGGCTTGCTCTTGCCGATAATGAGCGGTTTTAGGCGGTTTTTTTCAACCGTTATGCCCTCAATACGATTGGATGATTCAGCGCTTTCAATAAGCGCGATCTCGATCATGGATTTTAAAATCTGCGGAGATTGTTTCGTATAAATGTCCTGTTTACCCTTGAATTCGGAAATGGAATTCATTAACCATACAGAGCCTAAAGGGATTTTTGGATTATCTTCTTTGAATGAGTGCATTAATAATCTTTCTTTTGCCTTATTTTTTATTGTAAATTAGCTGTTTCTTATATTTGGAATCTACCCAAAAACTTGGCGGAGGAGGTGGGATTCGAACCCACGGTACCCGTTAAGGTACACACGCTTTCCAGGCGGGCCGTTTAAGCCACTCACGCACTCCTCCTCTAACTAGTGTGGTGTATCCGAAAAAACATTACAGAATGTCGTCAACGATGACCATTGTAAAGCCGTTACTGTTACACCACACTAGCTCAAATAATTCCGCAACCAACTGAATTATTTGGACTAATGCATTTCTGGATTAAATCAAGATTTATTTTTACCGAATAATTTTGAAAGCCAACTCCTTTTTATAGAGCTTGAGGTTTGAATTGCAGAGATCGCTTTTTTTTCTGGTTCTGGAGCTATTGGCAGGGTAAAATAAAAGGTAGATCCTTTACCTTCCTCGCTTTCTAAACCAATTTGGCCTTTATGGAGTTCTACGATGGTTTTAGCGATATAGAGCCCAAGGCCTGTCCCGGGCGAGTCAGATTTTGTCAGCTGCTCTGCTTGGAAAAATTTTTCAAATAAATGCTGGCAATCTTTTTTTGAAAGTCCTGGCCCTGTGTCTCCAACTAAAATTTTTAAATAGGAGTTTCCCATCGGTATAGCTTTAACCGTGATTTTACCATTTGCAGGAGTAAATTTGATTGCGTTAGATATAAAATTTATCAGTACTTGGATAACGCGATCATAATCCGCGTAAATATAAGGAAGGTTGCTTTTAGAATCAAAAATTAGAGAAATTTGTTTATTTTTGGCCCAGGATTCTAAACTTTTAACTGTTTCCTGTATTAGCGGAGTTGGGTCTGTTGGCTTTGGGTTCACTTTCATTTTACCGCTTCCGATTTTAGTCACATCTAATAAATCATTAATTAATCTTGCTAAGCGGTCTATGTTTTTATCCGCGATGGTTACGATTTGTTGTTGCGTAGGGTTTAGCTCTTCTATCAATGTTCCTATGGCTATTTTTACAGCGGTAAGAGGGGAACGCAGTTCATGGGTTACATGTCCCACAAAGTCATCCTGCATTCTTTGCAGCTCTTTTTGTTTTGCAATATCATTCAGCATCGCAATAATTCCCACAATTTTTCCTTCAGGATTTTGCACCACTGCGGTGCTATTTTTTATAATTTCTTTAGTATTTTCTGAGCTTTGTATGACAGTCGCGCCAGTTGTTTCATCTTGTAGATTTTGTCCTATTTCTTTAGCTAAAGCAATGACAACTTCTTGTTTAGAAAGAGTTTGAACATGTTTTCCCTTTGTCAGGCTTAAGGTGGTGCCTAACATCTGTTCGGCTTGCTGGTTGAGCATCACAATTTCACCTTTTTCATTGACCACCACACTTCCGTCCGCCACATTGTTAATGACTGATTTTGTTCTCACCTGCTCCTGCGTTAAAATCTGTTTATCCTTTTCTATGGTTTCAGTTGCTTTTTGTACATATGTTTCTAATTCATTTTTTAATTGTTTTAATATAATTTCATAAATTTTTTTTTGTTCTTTAGGGTCTTGTATGGACCGGCTGGTAATTTCCCAGAGGCTGGATTCCAAAGGCATCTCTTCAATTTTTTCATGCCATTCTTCTGCTTTATCTTCCTGTTTTACTGTTTCTTTAGATGTTGGACTATCTAGCTTTACGCCAGCTCCAGCTCCAGCCCTAACCCCCTCTCCTTCAGAAATTTTTGTATAAAATGTGCTATTAATCCGCACATTTTTTATATTCTCTTTTTCAAGAAATTTTTTAAGGTTAAGAGGATCTTTTGCCTCCCCCTCTTTGGATATAAGAAATTTAAAGAAAGAGGTCAGCTCACTGATGGAAATCTCTTTTTGAAAGTTTAAGCTTTGCAGGCTGTACTTGCCAAAAAGATTAGTTAAAGTCAAATTCGTGGATCCTGCTCCTAAAATGGCAATTCCATTGACTAATGGTTTTTCTTCAGAGATTGAGATTGTCATTTCCTTTTCTTCAGAGAAACAGCTGATCAGGGACTGATAGGTATAGGCAATAGATTCTACTGTCATGGGATGGGTAAAGGAATAAAGTTTAGTGCGATTCAGTGTTTTTCCAAAACTGATAAAAAATTCTTCGTACGCTTTAATATTTTGAGTGGGATGGTCCATGCTTTTATTTAAATAAGCCTTCCAGCAATTTTTTGCCTTCTTTTTGTAAGAGGTCCGAAGCCTTTTTCTTTATCTCCTCTTTGGCTTTTTCCACAACTTGTTTTTGAACATGAGAGGCATCTAGGGAAGGTTTCCAATCATTTTTTAATTTAAAGACAAAAGTAGGTCTTCCTTCTTTATCGCTTGAAAATTCTCCCACACTTCCTCCTAAGGATCCTTTAGGTAGTTTAGCAGTCAGGGTCATGTCTGGCTTTTTCGTGGGAAGATGGAGAGCGCCTTTGGCAAAGAGGTCTATGGATGGGGAGAGCACTTCCATATCCTCAGTTTTAGCTGTTCCCTGTTGAACGTCCCAATGGCCTCCCATCCGAGAATAGGAGAATGAATTTGGGTCAATTTTTAAAAATGGATCTAAAGCGTTTAATAAAGGAACATTTTTTATTTTGCCTTGATTCATTTCAAATTTAAAAGCGCCACTGCATTTATCCAAAAGAGGAGTTATTTTAGTTAAGTTCCATTCAAAGGAATTATTTTGTCCCTCAAACTTTGTATAAACAATTTTGCCGATAGTCACTTTTCCCTTGGCTTTAATTTCTGGTCCTTTATAGGGGGGAGCTGGGGTTGTTTCTTTTTGCGCGGCTTCTTTATTTTCAGCCCCTTTCTTTTTTTCTGTCATAAACATGCCAAGATCCAAAGCTCCCAGATGCGCAGTTAGGGTCAGTTCTGGTTTTAGAAAATTTTCTACGCTACTTTTTATTTGGAATTCTGAAAAAATATTTTCAGATGTTCCTAACTTTCCTTTAAGTTCCGGTATATGAACAGAGTTTTCAGTAAATTCAATGGAACCATTTAAACTTGCAGCTATAAATTTTTCATATTGAGCTTTTAAATTTTCTAACTTTAAAGTTCCTTTTGCTCGCAAAGTTTTTAAATGCCCTTCTGCCTGGGCTTTTAAAGCAATGGTTCCTTGAGGGGAATATTGTGCGGCTAAAGGGCTTAAAGCCGCGCATTCTCTAAGTTCAAAAGGTTTAATTTCAATTTTTAAATGCAGCAAGGGGTTGGTAGAACTAAAATCTAGAATTTGGCCTTGAACCTGGGTTTGGCAATTTGCTAATTCTAGATTCAAGGATTGTAAGTCAAGATTTTTGTTTTGTTTAAGCCTTGCTTGCAGGGATGCCAGAAACCGGGTTCCCTCTTTTTTTGTAAATAAATTGGAAAATTTTAAACTGTTGTTAGAAAAATCTAAATTGATGGAAGATTCTAAATCCTCTTGAGTGCCTTTTAAATTAACTCCTATTTGAGGAGACCCGCTAAGTTCAACTGTTTTTGGTAGAACTACCCAGGGAGAGAGTTCTTTTAAATTAAGATCCTTGATTTGGCTACTAATCTCAAACAATGGTTTTTGGAAATTTTCTATTTTTCCTTTTAGCTCCAAAGTAAGAGCATTCATTTTCCATTTGAAATTTTCAATTTCAACAGATTGTTTAGGCAAGTCAAGGTTCGCTTTAGTGGATAAAGTTCCCGCAAGATTTTTGCCAAGAAGTAAACTATCCAACGTAAAAGAACATTCTACAAGCATGGGTTTGTTTAGCGCGGTTCCGGTAATATTGATGTCTAAAGGGCTAATTACAATTTTAATTTTTTTAGGGCTCTTATCAACGAACTCTATCTTTCCTTTAGAAATTTTTGCTTTGGAAAGCATTAAGGCAATGGGTTGGTCTGGAGAGCTTTCTTTAACTGTTTTTTCTGTTTTTTGAGCCGCAGCGGATGAACTAACTAAATCTGAAAAATTGAATGTTTTACCATCTTTATTTTGCACGATTCTAACTTTTGGGGATTCCAAAGTGATTTCATCAATCAGCACCTTTTTTTGCAGCAAAGGAAGCAGTTGGAATTTTAAAGTAAAATTTTTGCTTTCCACAAAAGTGCCGTTTTTAAAATTTGGGGATTCAGAAAGAGCAAAATCTTTTATGGAAATCCCGCTAAAAATTCCGATTTTTATTTCACCTAAGGTCAGCTCCCTTTTAAGTTTTTGATTCACCTGCAGGGCAAGAAATTCCTTCACTTTTTCAGGGGGAAGCATCTGTTTGATTAGGATTATGCCTAGCGCCAAAAGAAGAGCTAAAATGGCCAAAGTGCTGATTAATATTTTAAAGAATTTTTTCACAGTTTTTTATTTGATACCTTTTGGAAAAATTTTACCTTGATAATTCTGAGTAACCTGCTGCGCGTAACCTCCTTTGATATCGCAGAACTTGCTGTGCGGAGCTTTATTCTTTGAAGATTGGCGGTCTGTCGCTAACAATGTTCGAACCGCTATTTAAAAAAACTTGGATGACATTTCGGGATAATGAATTTTAAAAACAGCGTTTATCATGCTCCCCAAAAAACTTGGATGACATTTCGGGATAATGAATTTTAAAAACAGCGTTTATCATGCTCCCCATGCCCTCCTGTCACGGTCGCTTCGTTCCCTTCCCTTCCCTTCGGCTTCGCCGTAAACCAAATAGGAAATTGTGTTTAATAAAAGAAAAACTTCCTTGCGGTCAAAAATTCCTTCCCCCTAACCCCCTTCCTTTTTGCTCGCAGGTAAGAAGGAAAATCATTTAGGCAATCTGATTGCTGTATTCTATCAAATTATTTTAGGAGTGATAATCAAAAGTTAAAAATATTGCTATAGTATTCATTTGACGGTTAGCTTGAATATTTGATATATAATATGTATACTAAAGTTAGCACTAAAATGAATTCTATATTTATGAAAAAGGAATCGCGAAACAAAATCAGTTTATTAAATAAACAAACTGGATATTCGATTTATAATGAGGAAACCAAAAAACGAATAAAACAAAACACATTGCCGAATCTTTATCCCGAGTTGCCAAATAAAAAATTTGACATAATTTATGCTGATCCACCATGGCACTATAATGGAAAATTACAATTCGATAAAAGCAGTAAAAGTATAGAAAAAATCGACCTTTCAAAAAAAATATTCATCAGTTCAGCTACATTTAAATACCCAACATTAAAAACGAGCGAAATGATGAAAATTCCCATTCAAGAAATCTCAAAAGATGATTGTCTTTTATTTATGTGGGCGACAAATCCACATTTAGATCAAGCTATAGAGTTAGGTGGAGCATGGGGATTTGATTATAAAACAGTTGCCTTTGTTTGGGACAAAATGAATCACAATCCTGGGCAATACACTCTTTCAAATTGTGAATTATGTTTGGTGTTCAAGCGAGGTAAAATACCAAAACCAAGAGGTGTGAGAAATATACAACAATTAGTGCGAAGCCCAAGAAAAGAACATAGCGAGAAGCCAATAGAGGTAATGCGAGCAATAGAAGAAATGTTTCCGACTCAGGAACGCATTGAATTATTCGCAAGAAGAAAATTTAAAGGTTGGTCAACATGGGGATTAGATGTACTTAAAGAAATTGAAGAATCGTTGCCATCCAAGTTAAGTCAGTCCGAACTCGAGTTGTTTAACTCTCGTGAGTCAGTTCTCGTTTAAAAAAAATGGCTGGAAGAAATAAAATAGGGTATAGGTAATTCTTAAATTAAAAGATGTTTTAGTTTTTCGTTGAAATGATTGATTAGTGATTCGCTATCTGCTGAGTTTCTCCACATAAAAAAATGCGCAGAGTAGTCATCATACCAGCAGGTTATTTCTCTTACGCGACATGGATCACGCGTAATATCACCTTGAAACACAGTCCAAAATGGCAAAACATTATTGCCAAGATTTCCTTGCCCTCTCATTATTCTTAGCAGTCCTGGTGTAAAAAATTTACAAGATCTCTCATGGGCATTTCCTCTGCCTGCGCTACGAGGTTTTCCTTCTACCCATCCATCCTGTCTCTTGACTTCAACATACAGTGTTTTTTTGGTTTTCATATTATCTATGGCATAGTCCGGTGCTACTCCATGCTTCCATTCTTCAATATTCGGAGTATAAATTTTAGATAACACTTCTTCACTGAGCTTTACATTAAAGTAAATATTATTAAACTCTTTAGGTCTTTTTCTTATTTTAAAATCAGAACCTTTAAAGTGTTTTGAGAATACTTTGTAAAAATTCTTCTCCGCAGTTCCAGCTTTTCCACCGCTAATATGTTGCCACTTTTTTCTTTTACTTAATTCTCTTGTTCCCATAAACTTATTTTTTTAAGTTCATTAGCTTATTAAGTGGTATCTCAAGGGCATTGGCAATTTTTTCAATATTTTCTAGTGTTATATTTTTTTCAGCTCTCTCAATCATGCCGATATATGTTCGATGAACATTAGCACGTGAAGCTAATTCCTCTTGAGACAATCCTAGCCGATTGCGTTCGTTACGCACTTTTTGACCAAATTTAATTAAAATTTCTCTTTTCATAAAAATTGACTTGTTATTAGTATAGTTATTTGCTAACTTTAGTGCTACATACTATAGTTAGCATTTATTATTAAAATGTAAAGCATAAAGATAGGAAGGGGGAAGGAATTTTTGACCGCAAGGAAGTTTTTCTTTTATTAAGCATAACTTCCTATTTGGTTTACGGCGAAGCCGAAGGGAAGGGAACGAAGCGACCATGGGGAGCATGATAAACGCTGTTTTTAAAATTCATTATCCCGAAATGTCATCCAAGTTTTTTTAAATAGCGGTTCGAACATTGTTAGCGACAGACCGCTAAATTTCTCTTTTAGAAAACTTGGCGGAGGGGGTGAGATTCGAACTCACGAGGCCCGATAAAAGGCCTACCAGTTTTCGAGACTGGCCTGATCATCCGCTCCAGCACCCCTCCTATTGTACGATATATAAATTTTTTCTCAAATTAAGGATGATGAGTCTTTGGATGAAGAGTCATTTATACTACGAAAGTACTTTCTAAACATAAACTAATTAAGTGGTAGAATTTTAACACTCTCTCAACACTTTTGCAACCATGATTTTTTCGTTAAATTTTAAGGCAGGGAGAACTTTTAGGTTAGTGCAGGGCTTGGGCTACAGTATCGTAGAGTTTCTGAACCTCAAAGGGTTTTTTTAGGTAATTAAAAGCTCCCCATTTTGTGGCGGTTACCGCAGAATCTACTGTGGCATAGGCGGTCATCATAATCACTTCTAGTTCAGGAAAATTTGTTTTCATTTGAACTAAAAATTCAAGCCCATCCATTTCTGGCATTTTTAAATCTGTAATGATTAAATCTAGGGGTTCTTCTAAAGCGTACTTTAAAGCATGAGATGGCCTTTCAAAGGTTATAATTTCATACCCTTTTTTTTCTAAAATTCTTTTTAGAATTTTTAGCACATTTGCATTATCATCCAAAATCATTATTTTTTTTGTTTTAATTGTTTCAGCCATTATTTTTCCTCTTTAAACAGCAGTCAGGGAAGATGGTTTTTCGCTTTTGGAGTTTTTAGAACGGCGCATATCATAGGATTCTGAAGCACCATTCTTCAAAGGAAACTGCATGTAAAAGATGCTTCCTTTTCCAGGGCTGGATTCTAATTTAATTTTTCCATGATGGGCTTCCACAATGGATTTTGTGAGGCTTAAACCCAGCCCAATCCCATTTTGTTTTCGTCTAATAGAGCCGTCCACTTGATAGAATTTCTCAAAGATTTTTTCTTGCTCTTCTTCAGGGACGCCAATTCCTGTGTCTTCTACAAAAATTTCAATCATCTCTTTTTTTTCTATTCCCTCAGCGGATTTTTCTTCGCCATTCCCATGTTGGTTTTTGAATTGGGCTCCTATGATAATTTTGCCTCCTTCAGGCGTGAATTTCATGGAATTCCCCAGAAGGTTCAAAATTGCTTGTTTTATTTCTATGGGATCTGCTGTCAGATTTGGCAGGGCTCCTTCGATATGGCAGCTTAAAGTCAAACCTCTTTCCTGACAAGGCAGCAAGAATTCCTCCACGCATTTTGCAATCAGTTTTTCAACTGAAAAAGGCATGTTATTTAGCGTTATTTTATTGGTCTGATAGCGGAAGGTATCCAGAAGGTCATCCACCAGCCCAATCATCTTATTTGAATTTTTGTCAATCATGGAAAGCATTTGCAGCACAATATGTAGGGGAACGTCCATTCCTTTACTTTTAAATTCTTCCAAGAGAAGTTTAGAGGAAGCCTTAATAGAAGTAAGCGGGGAGCGCAATTCATGCGTTACGTTGCTTAAAAATTCATTTTTTATCCGATCTAAATCTTTAAATTGGTTTAGGTCATTGCGAGTGGAAAGATAGCGCAAAGCTCTTTGCACTGCTTGCGTAAGTTCTTCTAAATTAAAAGGCTTTACCAAAAAATCAAAAGCCCCTAATTTCATCGCCTCTAAAGCAGTTTCTACAGTTGCAAAAGCTGTCATTAGAATTACTTCTGTAGTTGGAGAAGATTCTTTAATTCGTTTAAGAAAAACAATGCCATCCATTTCCGGCATTTTTAAATCTGTAATCACTAAATCAAAGCGATTGCGTGCAAGAAGGTCTAAGGCTTTGGTTGGCTGGTCCACAGCCTGCACGGTAAAGCCCTGTTTAAAAAGAGCTCTTAAAAGAAAGTGGAGAATATTTCGATCATCATCAAGTAATAGGATTCGGGCGGTGTTCTGACTTTGGCCGTTGATAGAAGATGTAGGGTTCATGATGTCTCCTTTTTTAAAACTTTTCACTTTACAAACTCTGTTCTTTGTAAAGGGGTCACTTTAGGGAGGGAATTCCATTGAGGGCAAACCTACAAATAAGTATAGGGCGAGAATCTATTTTTGTCAAGATCAATTTATCCCCCTCAACACTTCCGTAAAACTCTCTAGGCAAGATAATTTTTTATCCCCTTGGTTTACGCATGGTTAAATTCAATCGATTTATCGCAGATTATTGGTTTAGTTATATTGCTTATTGTTTAAAGTGAATTACACGGGAAGTTGGATGATAAATTCTGATCCTTCGCCAACCTTACTATTGACTAGGATATCGCCTCCATGTTCTTTGATAATGCCGTAAGAAACGCTTAAACCTAGTCCTGTCCCTTTTCCCACCTCTTTGGTGGTAAAAAAAGGATCGAATATTTTACGAATGTTTATTTCTGAAATTCCCGCCCCATTGTCTTTAAAAATAATGTTTATTTTATTGGAATCCACAGTTGTTTTAATCAGAACTTGAGCTTCAAGTTTTCCCAAGCAAGCGTCATAAGCATTATTTAAAATATTTATAAAAACCTGTTGTATTTGGTAAGGATCTATCCGCAGCAAAGGGTTCGTTGCATCTAACTCCTTAATTATTTTTATTTCAGATTTAAATTTGTATTGCACTAAAGTCAAAGTTTTTTCCAAAATTTGATTGATTGAACTTAATTCCTTATGAGGAGGATGTTTTTTAGAAAATTGAAGGAGATGGGAAATGATCCGGCTGCATTGCACGGCTTGCTCCCTCACAATTTTTAAATCCTCTTTTTTTTGCAAAGGATCATCCTCTCCCTCATCACTCAACAAAAGGTCCACCAGACCAATCACTGAAGTGAGAGGATTGTTCAGTTCATGAGCAACCCCTGCGGCTAATTGTCCAATGCCGGATAGTTTTTCTGATTGAATCAGCTGGTATTGAGTATCTGAAAGTTGTTTGTAGGATTTATCCAACATCTCAATTTTTTGTTCCAGTTCCTGATAAAGTCTGGCATTATCAATCGCTTGAGAAACTAAAGAGACAAAAATATCCGCGTATTGCTGGTCCGATTGATTAAAAGGAATTTTATTTTTTGTGCGGGTAGCGCAAAGCACACCTAGAATATCCGTTTTTGAAAGTAGGGGATAAATAAGAGAAGAGTGTATCTCTTCCCTGCTTTCTATACCAGAGAATCGTGGGTCGTTTGCTAAAGGCCCTACAATTAGCACGCTTTCTTGCCATTCTGCGACCTTACCAGCAACTCTTTCTCCAATAGCCAAGCGAGTGGTTTTTTTATGTTCATTGCTTTGGAAATGAGGTTGAGGAGTGGCAGCAGCTAGAAAAAGATTTTTATCCTGATCTAATAACATAATGGAAATATCATCTGCCTTTAACAGTTTAAGGGAATGTTCTACTAAAAGCGGAAGCAGATTTTCTAGTTTAAGTTTGGAAAAAAGCGCTTTACTCATTTCATAAAGGGCAAACACAGCTTTAAATTCTGTTTTTTCAGATTCATAGACAATGATGGAGGAAAAAAAGGCGACAACTAAAAGCAGTGGAAACCGAATCATCACTTCCGGCTGCATGAGATCTTCTATGCTGTGATTTTTTAAAAATAAAAATCCATAAAGTAAGCAGGCGAGCCCGGAAACTAGAAAACTTAAACTTGGCTTTCTTGCAATCACAGTCATAAAAACAACTAGAAAATAAACCAAGAAAATATCGCTTTCAAAACCTTGAATTTTGTAAAGCGCAAGAGAGATAAGGACCGTATCAAAAAAGAATAAGCCTGCGGATAAATTTTTTGTGATCCATTGGTTCGGAATAAAAAATAAGAGAAAATTGCTGCCAATATGAATGGAGGCGATGATCAAGATCCATTTCATTATTTCCGAGTGAATGTCCAGACGGAGACTCGCTTCACGCTGACCATAAAGCATGAAGAATATTAAAAGCAAAAGGATGACAAATCTAAAGGTGATGAGGGAATATTTTCCCTCAAGGTTAAGGATTGGTTTTATTTTCATGGCTGATTATTTAGCTTATGGTTAGAAAGTGTCTTCATAGAGGAATTTTGGATTTTGAAACTTTCTAAGCAAAAGCTATTTAGATATACCACTAGTTCTAATTTTTGTCAATCGCTAGTAAAGTTTACCAGAAATTTCGTACAACTATTAGCGTAGGTAATTTTTATTCAAGAGATAGCTTTTCAAGTAAGCATTCGATAGCTAGGGAGGCGGCAATAAATCTTCCAGACTAGCCGCTAAATTTTTGGGAGATAAAAAATTCCCGTATCGTTTGTTTAATTCCACGCATAAGAAAAACTAATTCTTTCTCTTTAATTGCAAGGGGCGGCAAGACCACGATCACATCTCCTAAAGGTCTTAAGATCAACCCTTTTTTTCTGGCTTTTAAACATATTTGCCTTCCCATGCGCAGGGATAAAGGAAAAGGTTTTAAATTTTTTTTGTCTTGCACAAGTTCAATTCCTGCCATAAGGCCTGCTTGCCTCACCTGCCCAACTTGAGGCAGTTGAAGCAATTCTTTTAAATGACTGGCAAGAACAACCTCTAATTTTTTCACATGCGAAAGAACTTTTTTTTCCTTAAAAATTTTTAAGTTTGCCCGGCTTAGCGCGCAAGCTAGAGGGTTTGCCGTATAGGTGTGTCCATGAAAAAAAGTTTGAAATTTTTTATATTCCGCTTTAAAAGCAAGATACACTTTTTCTTGCGTAATTGTGGCGGCCAGAGGCAAATAACCTCCGCTGATTCCTTTGGCTAAACAGAGAAAATCAGGAGTAACTTTTTCTTGTTCTGAGGCGAATAGGGTCCCTGTTCTGCCAAAACCCACAGCTACTTCATCCGCAATCCAAGGCACATTATATTTTTTGCATAAATTCGCAAATCCCCAAAGGTAGCCTTCTGGCATGACAATCATTCCGCCAGCCCCCTGAACAATTGGCTCTAAGATCGCTGCTATGATCTTTTTATTTTTTTTGTTCAAAACATCTTCCACCTGTTTTAAACATTGCCAATGGCAACCAGTCTCTGGTCTAAAATTTCCCGGCTTTGGCTTTTGATTGGAATAGGAGTAAACTTGTTGTTCTATCGCTGAATGATTTTTTTTTCTAAAAGGACATCTTAAACAATGTGGGGACATCACAAAATTAGTTTTAAAAAGTAAAGGTTTATATTTTTTTTGAAAAAGTTCTATGCCGCCTACAGAGACAGATCCAAGAGTGTCTCCATGATAGGAATTTTTTAAAGCCAGAAATTCTACTTTTTTTGGATTTTTCGATTTAGATTTCTTACTATTATTTTTTTGAAGTTGGTATTGATAGGACATTTTTAAAGCCGCTTCTACCGCGGTGGAGCCATTGTCTGAATAAAAGACCCGCGTGAGTCCTTTAGGCGCGGCTTCAATCAGTTCTTTGGCCAGTCGAATGCCGGGTTCATGGGTAAGCCCAAGAAATGTGGAATGAGCAATTTTTTTAAGCTGATTAGAAAGCGCTTTATCTAAGCTCGGGTGCTGGTGTCCGTGCAAATTCGCCCAAAGTGAAGAGATGCCGTCAATATATTTTTTCCCTTTGGAGTCATATAAATAGACTCCTTTGCCTTTAGAGATCACCACAGGAAATTCAAAAATCTCTTTTTCCCATTCTTTGCTTTGGGTAAAAGGATGCCAGATAAATTTTTTATCTAATTTTTCTAAAGATTCCATCTTAAAAAGAGTAACAAAAAAGTCCTGCTTTTAACAAATTTTGACACACTCTTACTCTATTTTGTAGTATCATTTTTCAATGAAAGAATTGAAAGAGTTAGGAATCAGTGTAAAAGAGAATGAGCCGATGTCTAAACATACGACTTTAGCCATTGGCGGTCCAGCAGAGTGGTATCTGGAAATTTTTTCTTTGGAACAGTTAAAAAAATTTTTGAGCATCACTCATACTAAAAAAAAGGCGATTTTTTTTCTGGGGGCAGGATCTAATATCTTAGTTAGCGATCAGGGGTTGGATGGTTTTATAGTCCGTCTTTTAGGAGAATTTGAAATGGTTAGTTTTAGCGGCTCTTGCGCGCGCTCAGGGGCAGGGGTATTCTTGCCCACGCTGGTTAAAAAATGCGCTGAACAAGGGCTTGGGGGAGCAGAAGCTCTGGTTGGGGTTCCAGGGACTGTGGGCGGAGCTTTAATGATGAATGCAGGAACTAGAGATTTAGAAATTGGAACCCTTGTTAAATCAGTTGAAATAGTTTCTTTGCAGGGCATTGAAAAAAAATTGGATTCTAAGCAGATTAATTTCCAATACCGCTGTTCTTCCCTTGCTGGATCCATCATTTGTTTTGCAACCCTTCAATTGCAAGAAAAAAACAAAGATGATATAATCCGAATCGTTCAAGAATTTCTTTCATATCGTCTAAAAACGCAGCCTATTGGAACCTTAAACGTAGGCTCTATTTTTAAGAATCCTAAAGGACATTTTGCAGCTCAATTAATTGAAAACGCAGGTTTAAAAGGCTTTAAAATCGGACAGGCTCAAGTATCGCCTAAACATGCTAATTTTATTGTAAACTTGGGCGGGGCTAAAGCTAAGGAGATGAAAGATTTGATCTTTGAAATTCAGCGGGCAATAGAGAAAAAGTTTGGAATCCATCTTGAACCAGAAATTAAGTTTGTGGGACAGTGAGAAAATAATTTTTAGATAATAAATTTTTTAAATGGATTCTACAGTTCTCTGGCTGCAAAAAAAACGAATTGCTGTTCTTTACGGCGGCTGGTCGGAAGAAGCGGAAATTTCCAGACGCACAGGCCTTAGCGTTCTGAAAGCTTTTAAAGATCTTAGTCTAAATGCTGTGGGGATTGAGTTAAGCCATGATTTGCCAGAAAAATTAAAAAAAGAAAAAATTGGTTTTTGTTTTATCGCATTGCATGGCAAGTTTGGGGAAGATGGAACCGTGCAAGGTTTGTGCGAAATCATGGGAATCCCTTACTCAGGCTCTGGAGTTCTTGCCAGCGCTCTTTCCATGGATAAAGCGCAGTCTAAGATTATTTTTAAAGAATCAGGGCTGCCAACGCCAAGGTTCGAACTGGTTAGTTCTTCCAGATCTTGTTTAAGGTTTCCAGTTGTGGTTAAGCCAAATGACGGAGGGTCAGCCATTGGAATAGCGATTGTAAAAAAAGAGCCTGATTTAAAAAAAGCGGTTGCTCAAGCCTTAAAATATTCCAAACAGGTTTTGATAGAGGAATTTATTGAGGGGAAAGAGATCACAGCGCCGATCCTTGGGAAAAAAGTATTGCCTCTGATTGAGATTATTCCCAAACATGATTTTTATGATTATGCGTCTAAGTACGAAATAGGAATGTCTCAGCACCTTATTCCTGCTAGACTTTCTTATAGGTGCGCCAGAGCAGTTTCAGAATTAGCTTACGAAGCGCATTGCATTTTAGGCTGTAGGGCTTTTTCCAGAGTTGATTTTATAATAGATAAAAAAAATAAACCGTGGATTTTAGAGTTAAATTCAATCCCAGGGATGACTGAAACCTCTTTATACCCGGAAGCGGCAAAAGCCGCTGGTTTAGATTTTTCAGGGATGATCTTGGAGATGGTTAAATATTCTATAGCAGATGGAAAGACATCGTAAACAAAAGGTTGTTTTAAGAACCAAAATCCGATCTGCCAGATGGAGAGGTTTGGCGCATTTTTTTTATAGGTCCTTTAAAAGTTTAGCTTTCATATCCGTGCTTTTAGGTCTCATCTTTACCTGGCATAGAATTTCAAAACTGGAAACTTTTATTATTAAATCAGTGGAGGTTAAGCCTCAAGAAGGAATTTTATCCTCAAAAATTTTTAACCAAATCGCGCATTTAAAAGGAAAATCTATCTTAAATTTTTCTTCAAGGAAGATCGTTAGACAGATAAAAGATAATGTTCCTCAAATCCAAACTGTGAAGTTTAAACGTTTTTTTCCTGATCGAGTCATCCTGGAATATCATTTGAGAAAACCAGCGGCTAAAGTCGTTTTGAATTTAAAAGAAAAAAATGGGCAGGTTCGTTATGTGGATGAGGAAGGGATCTTTTTTTCAGGAGAGTTTTTAGAAAAAAACAGTTCTGCGCCTGAAATTGAATTGCCAAATTTAAATTTTTTAACTCCCACTCTTCAATTTATAAAACTTTGGTATAAAGAAAATGGAACTGAGGAATTTCAAATTTTTCTTGCCTCTTTAAAAAAAATAAGAGTGAATCAGTGGGGAGAATTTACAGCAGAGCTATTAGAACCTTCGAGGACGGGGCATCCTGCGGAGATTTTTTGGGGAATTTTTGAAGAAAAAACTTTTGCTGAAAAGATGAGCGCCCTGGAAGCGGTTTGGAAAGATTTAAGGATGAAATCCATGCAAGCAGAAACTGTTAATTTAAGAGGAGTTCCACAAGAAACTCCTGTAGTATTGAATCAAAAAGAGGTGGTTGGCCGGGTGATTGTGCGGCCCAGGGAATTTACGCAAACATTACAGGAGAAAATTTTACTTCATTAAGGAAGGAGCTTATGGGAAAATCTATTGTTACTGTGGGTTTAGATATAGGCAGTTCTCAAACAGTTGCTGTGATCGGCAAGCGGGATGAAAAAAATGGAGCTCTTACTATTCTGGGAGCAGGCCGGGCTCCGTGCCGGGGCTTAAAAGGCGGGGTGGTGGTCAATATTCCAGAATCAAAAGTTGCCATTACCCGCGCCATAGAGGAGGCAGAAGAACAATCCCAAGAAACGATCTCAAGTCTCTTGGTGGGGATTCGCGGCCCGCATATAGAGACCTTTAACCATCGCGGAGCGATTAATATCTCCCGCACGGATAAGGAAATTACAGAGGAAGATGTGGATCATGTAATTGTGAATGCAAAAGCGATTCAGCTCTCTACGGATCGTGAAATTTTGCATACAGTTCCTCAAGATTTTTCTGTGGATAAACAGGCAGGGGTGGCAGATCCTGTGGGGATGGAAGGTTCGCATTTATCTGTGGATGTGCATATTGCAGTGGCTTCCTCCAGCCATGTAAGCAATATTGTAAAATCAATTAATCTTTCTGGATTTACCTGCGATGATCTGATCTATGGTGTTTTTGCCGTGGGAGATTGCGTGATTGGAGAAGAGGAAAAAGATTTAGGGGTGGCTTTATTAGACATGGGAGGACAAACAACGAATATTGTGATCTATGCTGATGGCAGCGTGCGTTACGCAAAAGAGCTCCCTATCGGCGGAGAACTCATTACCAAAGATATCGCGTATGGTTTAAAAACTTCTTTTGCCATGGCTCAAGGATTAAAAGAGAAATATGGCATGGCTCTGACCAACATGGTTTCAGGGGATGAAAAAATAGAATTTGTGGCAGTGGATGGGCACACTCCCAGACAAGTTTCCATACGGGCATTAACAGAGATTATTCAAAGCCGCATGGAGGAAATTTTTGAATTGATCCATCAGGAGATTCAAAAATCTAATTATGCGGATGTTGTTCCGGGCGGAATTATTCTAACAGGGGGATGTTCTAAATTGCCAGGGATTGATAAATTAGCAGAAGAGCTTTTTAGAATGAATGTGCATTGCGGCCGGCCTGTTTCCGTAGAAGGAGCTACGGAAATTGTGATGGATCCAATTTATTCCACCGCGATTGGCCTTTTAAAGTATCGTCACTTTGGGGAATGGTCAAAAAGTAATCGTTCTTTAGGCCAGCCCTCCATGTACAAAAAATTTAAGAACTGGCTGGATGAGTTGCTTTAATGGTTAAAATAAAATTTTCTGAAGAGTTTACAGATCAGCCTGCGGTTTTACGAGTGATTGGGGTTGGGGGTGGAGGAGGAAATGCCGTGAACCGCATGATCCAAAGTGAAATTAAAAATGTGGAATTCATCGCAGCCAATACAGATGCGCAGTGGCTAAGGCATTCCTCTTTAGCGCCTATGCGTCTGCAGTTAGGAACTAAATTAACCAAAGGATTAGGAGTGGGCGGGGATCCAGAAAAAGGCAATGCAGCAGCTTTAGAAAGCGAAGAGGATTTAAGAAATGTTTTAACTGGAGCTGACATGGTTTTCATCACTGCTGGAATGGGAGGCGGCACTGGCACAGGCGCTGCTCCTATTGTGGCGAAACTCGCAAGGGAATTAGGGATTTTAACTGTAGGGGTTGTCACCAGACCATTTGAGTTTGAAGGCAGGGCTCGGGCGCATCAGGCTGAATCTGGTATTGGGAATATGCGCCAATTTACAGATACTTTGGTTGTTATTCCCAATGATCGTTTATTTTCTGTTGTGGAACAAAATACCCCTTGGGAAGATTGTTTTAGAATTGTGGATGATGTTTTGCGCAAAGCAGTGCAAGCCATATCTGACGTCATTACCCGTCCGCAGGAAGTGAATATGGATTTTGCGAATGTAAGAGCGCTGATGGCTAATGCAGGAGTGGCTTTAATGGGAATTGGAGAGGCTTCTGGCAAAGATCGAGCTATTCGCGCTGCCCAGCAAGCGATAGATAGTCCTCTTTTAGAAAATGTTTCGATCAATGGCGCAAAGGGACTCTTGGTTAACATTTCTGGTAAAAGAAGAACAGTCACCATGCACGAAGTGCGGGATGCGATGAATTTTATTTATTCTGCGGTTTCTCCAGACGCAAGAGTCTTTGGCGGTTTAGGCGCTGAGGACACCTTAGATGATTCTATTCGTATTACTGTGATCGCCACAGGTATCCCAGCGCAAAAAACAATTAACTCATTTAGGGATAGAAGAGTGGTTGAACATAAGAAATTGCAGGAACCGCCTCAGGATGACCAAGAAAATGAGCTGGAACATAAGAATTTTAATCATGGCATTGATTTAGAGAGTTTAAAAAAACCCGCTTTTTTGCGTCGTCGGCCAAGACTAATTGGTGATTAGAGTTATTCATTTTGCATGCGGGATTTTTTTAAGAAAAATTCTCTTTTAGGAGGGACTAGCTGTAAAGAACAGGGAAACGCCAAAGAACCAGAGATCCAAAAAATAGCGCTTCAAGAATTTGGATTGTCCCAAAAGAATTTAATTTGCTGCAAACAAATTCATAGCAACAAAGTTGTCATAGTAGAGGATTGTAGGGAAAAATTAATTCTGAATGCGGATGGGTTAATCACTGAACAACCAGATTTGATCTTAGGAATTTTTACAGCAGACTGCATGCCAATTTTTCTTTATGATCCAACAAAAAAAGTTACAGCGCTTTTACATGCGGGGTGGAGGGGGATTCAAAGCGGCATTGTGCGCTCTTGTTTAGTTTCTTTAAAAGATTTTTTTAAGGTAAATGCATCTAGTTTACAGATTTATTTAGGGCCGCATATTGAGGAATGTTGTTATGAAGTGGGAGAGGAGGTCGCATCTTTATTCCCTAAAAACAGTTGGTTTGGAAGCGATGGAAAAAAAATTAAACTTAGTTTAAAAAAAGCTGTATTAGAGCAATTGTTAGAATACAAAGTATCTTTAATCAATATTTTAGCTCCTAAACAATGCACTTATTGCAGCCCTAATTTTTTTTCTTATAGGAGAGAACCTTCTGACAATAGAATGTTGTCTTTTTTAGCGCAGCGATAAAAAATATGAAAAAAATTGATTCCATTAGAAAAGAAATTGACCAGATTGACGAGCGCATTTTAGAAGCTCTTAAAAAGAGAGCGGAATGCGCTAAAGCGATTGGCAAGGAAAAAGATAAGAGCGGGGATTCTATTTATTCCAGTTCAAGGGAACGGGAAATATTAGACCGTTTAGTCGCTAAAAATCTCAAGCCTCTTAGACCAGAAGATTTGGAGACGATTTTTCAGGAGATTTTTAATGTTTGCAGAAACGCGCAGAGAAAATTAAGAATCGCTTTTCTTGGGCCCGAAGCCACTTTCACGCATCAGTTAGCTATCAAACATTTTGGCAAGGGTTCTGATTTGCTGCCTCAAAAGGCGATTAGCGACTGTTTTGTAGAGGTTGAGAAAAATAGGGCTGATTATGGAGTGGTTCCAATTGAAAATTCAACTGAAGGGGTTGTGAACCACACCTTAGACATGTTTGTGGAATCAGATTTAGTGATTTGCGCGGAAAGAGAAGAACCCATCTCTCATTACTTGCTTTCTGCTTCTGGCAAAATTGCAAAAATTAAAAGGGTTTATTCTCATCCCCAGGCTCTGGCTCAATGCAGGCGTTATCTGGAAAGTCATCTGCCAAATGTGGAAATCCATGAATCTCGTTCCACTGCGGATGCTGCTTGTCAGGCTTCTTTAGACGGCAGCGCTGCTGCGATCGCTTCTCCTTTAGCTGCAAAGTTGCACCATCTTAAAATAGTTGCTCCCGGGATAGAGGATGTTGAGGAAAATTTTACCCGGTTTTTAATTGTAGGCAAAAAATCGCCTCCGCCTTCGGGAAAAGATAAAACTTCTATTCTACTTTCAATCAAGGATAAGGTAGGAGCTTTAAATGAAATTTTAGGGATTTTCAAAAATTTTGAGATTAATTTAACCAAAATCGAATCTCGTCCAACTAAGAAAAAAGCCTGGGAATACTTTTTCTTTGTGGATTTTCTTGGCCATTATAAAGAAGAAAAAATAGGAAAAGCCCTGGCTGAACTAAAGAAAGTTTGTCTTTCCTTAAAAGTCCTTGGCTCTTATCCGAAAGAATAATCCAGGTTAAGAATCCTAGTTTTTAAAAAAAATCAAATGAATCTTTCAAAAATTTTAAGACCAGAAATTCATGGGTTTAAACCCTATCTCCCAGGCAAACCAATTGAGGAGGTTCGCAAAAAATTTGGTTTAAAGAGAATTGTAAAACTTGCGTCCAATGAAAATAGTTTAGGCGTTTCTGCCAGCGCTTTAGGCGCGTATTTAGATTGCGGAAAAGAGATTTACAGGTATCCAGAAAGTTCTGGTTTAAATGTTCGCAAGGCTTTAGCCAAACATTTAAAAGTACATTTAAATGAAATTATTCTTGGCGCGGGGTCTGATGAGATCATTGAGCTTTTAGGCAAGGCTTTTTTTAATAAAGGGGATAACGTGATAGTTTCAGAGCATGCTTTTATTCGTTATAAAATGGCTGCGGATCTCATGGGATCTAAAACCATTCAAGTTCCTATGAAAGATAATAAGCATCACTTAATGGGCATGCTTAAAAAAATAAACCCCAGCACAAAAGCTCTGTTTATTGCTAACCCCAATAACCCCACAGGCACTTATGTGAATAGAAGAGAGGTCAATGAATTTTTTTCTTTTTTAAAAAGAAGGAGGCTCTCCCCTTTTATTATTTTTGATGAGGCTTATTATGAATATTCTAAATTTTTGTCTCCAGATTATCCAGAATCTTTAGAATATTTTAAGCAAGGATTGAACCTCATACTATTAAGAACTTTTTCTAAAATTTATGGTTTGGCTGGTTTAAGAATAGGGTATGGGATTATGCGCCGAGATATAGTTTTGGCTTTGGATAGAATTAGGCCTCCCTTTAATGTCTCTATCCCAGCTCAAAATGCGGCGATAGGAGCTTTAAAGGACCAGACGCATGTAAAAAAGAGTTTGGCTTTAGTAAAAGAGGGGATGAATTATTTAACCCATGAATTTAAAAAACTGGGAGTTGAAACTCTTCCTTCCTCAGGGAATTTTTTAATGGTCCATGTTTTTCCATGGAAAGGGAAAGAAATTTTTTTAAAACTGATGGAACAAGGAGTGATTGTTCGCGCCATTGATGAATATGGGTTTCCCAACCATATTCGAGTTACCATTGGCTTAAAAGAAGAAAATGAATTTTTTTTAGAAAAATTCAAAATGGTTTTAAAGTGTAAAAAAGTTTCTACAGATTTTAATCAGATACTTAAGAACCAGGAGGCTTTAAAAGGATGATTCTTACATTAAAGACAGGCGCTAAAAAAAATGAAATAGAGGCTTTGACAAATAAAATTAAGAAATTGGGCTTTACTCCGCACATTTCCCGGGGAGCAGTGAAAGCAATCATTGGCGTGATTGGGGAGGGGGAAAATAAATTTAAGGAAATTTTTGAATCTTATGATATTGTGGAAAGCGCTACGCCAATTGTTAAACCCTATAAGTTGGTGAGCAGAGAATTTAAAAAAGAAGATAGTGTCATTGAGATTGATGGAGTGAAAATTGGCGGAAAAGGCGTGGTGGTCATGGCTGGACCCTGTTCTGTAGATACTAAAGAGAATCTTTTTACCTGCGCTAAGGCGATAAAAAGTTCTGGCGCTCATATTTTGCGAGGCGGAGCTTTTAAACCCAGAACTTCTCCTTACTCTTTTCAGGGGCATGGAGTTGCAGCTCTTAAAATTCTGGCAGAAGCAAAGAAATTAACCAATTTACCTGTGATTAGCGAGGTGATGGATACCCGGCAGGTAGAAGTCGTGGCTCGTTACTCGGATATTGTGCAGGTGGGAGCGAGAAATTCTCAAAATTTTGATTTGCTAAAAGAGCTGGGGCAAATAAAGAATCCGATCATGTTAAAAAGAGGCATGGCTAATACAATTGAGGAATGGCTGATGTCCGCGGAATATATTGTTTCTAAAGGGAACAGAAATGTTATTTTGTGTGAGCGGGGCATCCGCACTTTTGAAAATTCTACCCGCTTTACCATTGATTTAAACGCGATCCCAGTGGTAAAACATTTAACCCATCTGCCTATTATTGTAGATCCTTCTCATGGAGTGGGAGTAAGGGACTATATCCCTGCAATAGCTTTAGCAGCCATTGCCGCTGGAGCGGATGGGATTATGGTAGAAGTGCACCCTAAACCAACAGAGGCTTTATCTGACGGCATGCAAGCTTTGCTGCCAGTGATGTTTGACAAGATGATGAATGATTTAAGAAAAGTGGCTGCTGCTATTGGCAGATTTGCCTAAACTGCGCTTATGAAACATGGCGCAAAATTTGGGATCAACTAAAGTATGACTTTCTCAACTCTTTTAAGGAATGAAAAAGAAAAATCTTAGCATCATAGGTGTTGGACTGATGGGGGGCTCCATAGGTTTAAGCATAAAGAAGTTAAAGCTTCCTTATCATGTAGTTGGCATTGGCAGAAACAGGGCGCGTTTGTCCAAAGCTTTAAAATTTGGAATCTGCGATCAGGTAACAACTGATCTGGTTCAAGGCGTAAAAGATGCGGAATTAGTTATTATTTGTACGCCGGTAGAAGAAATAGTTCCTACTATTAAAAAAATTTATTCCTATTTAAAACCCGGAGCTATTCTTACAGATGTGGGCAGCACAAAAGGGAAGCTTTTAAAAGAAGTTGAGGCATTCTACTTTACTTTAAAGAATCCTCCGATTTTTATTGGAGGCCATCCTTTGGCAGGTTCAGAAAAAACAGGCGCGGTCAATTCAAGCCCTGATCTTTATCAAGGCTCTACTGTGGTCCTTTGTCCTTTGGAATCTCAGCCGATAAAAAAATATTTAATTGAATTAAGAAATTTTTGGAAGGGTTTAGGCGCTAAAACTATTATTTTAGAACCTGAAATCCATGATATTTTAGTGGCCCAAACCAGCCATTTACCTCATATTTTAGCTAGTGGACTTGTGCGGTTTATTGAGCGCTTAATCAAACAGGATTCAAATTCCATACAGCTTTTAGCAGGTTCTTTTAGAGACTTAACCCGCATAGCGGATTCTGATCCAATCCAATGGGCCCAAATCTGCTCTCAAAATGAAAATTTTATTTTAGGATCCATTAGATCCTATCGAGACCTTTTAACCAGAATTATAAACCAGATTGAGAATTCTAAAAATAGTTTTTCTGAATGGGAAAGTTTTTTTTCTGGAGCTAAAAAAGCAAGAAAAGAGCTGCTTAAAAAAAATCCTAAGTTGGGATAAGCATTAGAAAATGGAAGGCAATAAAAATTTAAATATGTTTCAGGTGTAAATTTTTTTTAATATTGTGAATTTGAAACCAACGCAATTTTCTTCTTTAATTTTGGCTAAAAAGAAAATTAAAGGGGAATTTTTTCCTCCTCCTGACAAGTCCATCACTCATAGGGCTATTTTTTTATCCTCTCTTTCACCTAAGGAATCCCGCATAAAAAATCCCCTGCTTTCCGCAGATTGTCTTTCTACCATCGCTTGTTTTAAAAAATTGGGAGTTCCCATAGAAATTCATAAAGAGGCTTTAATCGTCTCTAGAGGAAAAGAAAGTTCTACCTCCAGGTTTCGATCCTTTTTAAAGCCTAATTCAAATTTAAATTGCGGGAATTCCGGAACAACCATGCGCCTTTTATCAGGAGTGGCTGCAGCTCAAAATTTTAAAAGTTGTTTAACAGGGGATTCCTCTTTATCTAAGAGACCCATGAAACGGGTGATTGAACCTTTAACCAAGATGGGAGCTTTGATCCAGGCTTTTAAAGATAATTATGCTCCTTTAAGAGTCGAAGGGAATCCCAATCTTAAACCTATTGATTGGAAAAGTTCTGTGGCGAGCGCTCAAGTAAAATCTTCTATTCTTTTGGCAGCTCTTTTTGCTTCTGGCAAAACCACTATTGAAGAGCCTGTAAAATCTCGAGATCATACAGAACGTTTCTTAAAAGCTTTAGGCATCAAGATAACGAGCAATGAAAGAAAGGTGAGTGTCTGGGGTGGGGGGTCTCTCGAGGGACTAGATCTAAAAGTCCCGGGAGATTTTTCCAGCGCAGCGTTTTTTATAGCAGCTGCTCTTTTAGTTCCTGAATCTTTATTGGTTATAAAAAATGTGAACTTAAATCCAACCCGGACAGGTTTTTTAAAAGTTTTAAAAAAAATGGGAGCGAACATTAAAATTAAAAATCTAAAGGAGAGATTTAATGAACCTTTAGGAGATTTAGAAGTAAGAGCTTCTAGCTTAAAAGCATGTTCTATTCAAAGAGAGGAGATCCCTTTTTTAATAGATGAAATTCCAATTTTGGCTGTTTTAGCCACTCAAGCCAAAGGAGAAACCTCCATTAGCGGGGCTGAAGAATTAAGGGTAAAAGAATCAGACAGGATCGCTTCTATGGTGTCGGAATTAAAAAAAATGGGGGCAGAGGTTGAGGAGAAAAAAGATGGCATTCTGATTTCTGGCCCTGTTTTTTTAAAAGGGACAAAACTAAATTCCTATCAAGACCACCGCATCGCCATGTCTTTAGCGATTGCTGCTCTTCTGGCAGAAGGGGAAACTAAAATTATTGATTTTGACTGTGTCAATATCTCTTTCCCAAATTTTTTAAAGGAGTTAAATAAACTCATTGATTAAACCCGAATATTGCATTAGTTGTCATGAGCTGACGCACACCCTGAAGGATGAAAATGAAGAATATAATACATCTTTTGGCTATTTTCATAACAGAAAATGGAATTCCACAGAAAGCTAGTTGCAATATTCATGTAGAATGATATGAAAAAAAATTTTGTCATTGCCATTGATGGGCCTGCTGGAGCTGGCAAGTCCAGTGTGGCAAGGCTGGTTGCTAAAAAATTAGGGTTTCTTTATGTGGATACCGGAGCCATGTATAGAGCTTTAGCCTGGAAAGCTTATTCTAAAAAAATAGATTTGAATGATTTAAAAAAACTTATTCCCATGGCTTTAAAAACTCAAATTAATTTAAAAGCCGATGATGCGGCAAAACTCCAAGTTTTTGTAGATCAAAAAAATGTTTCCAAAAATATTCGCACAGAAACCATCAGCCAATGGGCTAAAGCAATAGCTCAAATTCCACAAATCCGTAAAATATTGGTGGATCATCAAAGAAAATTGGGAAAAAATCAAAGAGTAGTGATGGAGGGAAGGGATATTGGAACTGTTGTATTTCCTAAAGCCAAATTTAAATTTTATTTGGACGCGGCTCCTGAAGAAAGGGCAAAACGCAGATTTAAGGAATTAAAATTAAAAGGGGAACAAGTTTCTCTAAGTTCTCTGAGCCAAGCTTTAAAACAAAGAGATCAGTCCGATTCTTTGAGAAGAGCTTCACCTTTAAAAATAGCTAAAGGAGCGATTGTGTTAGATTCTACCTCTTTGGGGTTAGAAGAAGTGGTTCAAAAAATTTTAGATCGGATCGGTTCAAAGGATTTATGAAAGAGGATCAAAAAATAAAAGGGTTTCAGAAATTTCTATATTTATTTGCAAAAAATGCGACTTTTTTATTATTTAAAATTGTTTGGAGGCTTGAGATTGTTGGCAAGGAAAATGTGCCTTTAAATGGAGGAGTTCTTTTAGCTTCAAACCATGTTTCTTACGCGGATCCGCCTTTGGTTGCCGCTTCAGTAGATCGCTTCATTCATTTTTTTGCAAAGGAAGAATTGTTTCACATGCCTGTTATAGGCTGGTTTATTAGTCAGGTGAATGCTTTTCCTGTGAAGCGATTTGAGCATGATATTGGCGCTTTTAAAAAAGCGCAAAAGCTCCTTACCCAAGGAGAAGCAGTGGTTCTTTTCCCTGAGGGGAGAAGAAGTAAAACCGGGGAACTGGGCAAAGCCAAAGCAGGTGTGGGGATGCTTAGCTTGAAAACAGGGGTTCCTGTTGTGCCAATATATATCTCTAATTCTTATAAAATTTTTAGTTTTAAGAAAATAAAAGTTTTTATTGGCAAACCCATAAAAGCTCCAGAGGTAGAAAATCAGAAACTCTATTACCAGAGTTTTTCAGAACAGGTTTTAAGTTCTATTGCGGAACTAAAATCTAGAATGATGATCTAAAAAGCGTTGGATACTTCACTTCAAACCAAGGACTAGGGATGAGCGCAAGGCCTTCAGATATGTTATAATTAAAAACCAAATTTTATAAGAAAACAGCAATTAAAAAATGATAGAAGAGCTTAAAGCAACAGAACCTCCTTTGTCCGCAAGTTCAGACTCTCCAGAAGAAGAAATCGGAATGGCAGAACTACTTGAGCAGGAAAGCGCTGCTCAATCCTTAAATCAAAATCCCATATTTATGGCAGAAATAGTTAGTATTGTTAAGGACGGGGTTTTAGTGGATACAGGCAGAAAAATGGAAGCGTTAATTCCTATGGAAGAATTTGGAACTAATATTCCTTTTAAAGCGGGGGAAATGATCCCTGTTTGCAAGGTTCAAGGAAACAGTAGCGATGGGCATGCAAAAGTTTCATGGAAAAGGGCACAGGAACAGATTGCATGGGAAGAAGTAGAGCAAGCATTAAGGACAAAAACCCCTCTTCAAGCTAAAATTGTTCTTGAAATAAAAGGCGGATTGGTAGTTGAGTGTGAAAATGGTTTAAGAGGATTTTTACCGGCTTCGCAAATAGATGTTCGGCCTGTGCGGGATTTAAAAAAATGGATGGGTCAAAAAATCACAGTTTATATTATGGATTTTGATGCGCGCAAGAATAATTTAGTTTTATCCAGAAAATTATGGAAAAGCGAAGAAGACCAGAAAAAAAGGGAAGAGATCTTAAGTGTTTTAAAAGTAGGGGATAAGAGAGAGGGGATTGTGCGCGGGATTACTTCTTATGGAGCATTTATAGACATTGGCGGGATGGAAGCGCTTTTACACATTGGGGAATTAGATTGGGCTCATACGAAAAGAGTAAAAGATGTTTTAAAAATCGGTCAAAGAATTGAAGTGCAAGTCATTGAGATTAATCAGGAATCCCAAAAAATAGCGCTTTCCAGAAAAACTCTCCTCACTCATCCCTGGGAAAAAATTGAGGAGAGATTTCCTTTAGGTTCCATTCAAGATGGAAGGGTAACTCACCTTACAGATTTTGGCGCTTTTGTGGAAATTTGTCCCAATGTAGAAGGTTTAGTGCACATTTCTGAAATTTCATGGAATAGCGATAAAAAGAAACCCAAAGAACTCTTAAAAGCAGGCCAGAAAGTAAAGGTTAAAATTTTAGCGATAGATAGGGAAAAAGAAAAAATTTCTCTTTCCATTAAACGTGCGGGCCAAAGCCCATGGGAACTTATCCCCACTAAATATCGAGTGGGTTCTCTGGTTCAAGTGCGCATCAGTTCTTTAGCTTCTTTTGGCGCTTTTGCTAGTTTGCCAGAAGGTCCAGAAGGGCTTATTCATATTTCTGATTTTTCCTGGACTCAAAAAATTGAGAACCTTGAAAAATTTTTAAAAGTTGGAGAGATGTGTGAGGTGAAAGTTTTAGAGATCGTCCCAAAAAAAGAAAAAATATCTTTTGGTTTAAAACAAAAAGAGCCCAACCCTTTTGAAGCGATTAGAAAAAAGTCTAAATTAAAGGGTAAAGTAATTGCAATCGAATCATCTGGCGCCACTATTGATTTAGACCGCCAGCTCCAAGGATTTATTCCAAACCAAGAGCTTTCCTCAGAAAAATTTGTTCATCCCACGGACGTTATAAAAGTAGGAGAAGAAATTGAGGCTGTGGTGACTGACGTAAACGCAAAAGAAAGAAGAGTTTATCTTTCCATTAAACGTTTGGAACACCAATTGCAGCGGGCAGCAGCGGAAAAATATTCTAAAAAATCTCCTGGTCCTGCTTTAGGGCAACTATTTAATTCCTAATTGAACTGGAACACTCGTTCCTATCTTTATCTTGCTCCATTTTTATTTTTAGGGATTTATTATTTTGCGCCTCATAGGCCGGAACCCCAATTTTTTCCTCGTTTAGAAGAGTCTCCCCCTTCGCAAACCAACCTAGAGAAAAAACTTAAAAAAAGCCAAGAGCTCTATTCCAAAAACGCAAATGATCTTGTCTCTTTAGTGGATCAAGGCGTAGCTTATTTTTTTATGGGCAAAGACACTTATGCCCAATCTTTAAATAGTTTTAATTTGGCCTGGAGACAGGGGGCTTTTGATAAAAGGATTTTTTATTACTCTGGCGTTCTCTATGAAAACCTTTCCCTTTTAGAGGAAGCTCAAAAGCAATATGAGAGGTTTTTAAAGCATGAACCAAAAGAGAGGCAGATTCGTTTAAGGTTGGCCAGACTTCTTTGGAAAATGGAAAAATGGAATGAGGCGATTTTAAAATATCAGGAACTATTGAAAGAAGACCCAAAAGATATTACTTCTTTGGTCAATTGTGGTTTAGCTTTTCAAAAAAATGCGGAACTTTTATTAAAGAAAAAAAAATTGTCTGAACAGGAAAAAGTTCAGCTAGACTCCTTCCTTGCTCAAGCCATTTCTAATTTAGAATCAGCTTCTTTTTTAGAACCCAGTTCCCCTGGTCATCTTTTAACTAAAGAGGTCTCTTTAACTCTTGCGCAGCTTTATAAGGCGCATCAGGATTGGGAAAAGGCTGTTTCTTTTTCTTTAAACTTGCTTAAAAAATTTCCAGAAGAGCAGGAGCTTTTTCTTATCTTAGGATCTTCTTATGAGGCATTAGGCAAACAAGAACAAGCGCTTGAAATTTATTCAAAAGCGCTGGAAAAAGCCCCTAAAAATTCCCTTTTAAATCAAAAAGTAAGAACATTAAAAAAGAAACTTAAGAAAAGATGATGGCGCGCGTAAAAAAAATTTACGCGCTCATCCCTTTTTTCTTTTTTTTACTTTTTATTCAATCCTCTCATTCTGCCAGTCAAAATAAACTGATTGCCAAGAAATTCAAATGGCGTATTTTAAAAACAGCTCATTTTGATTTATATCATTATCAAGGGGCAGATCTTTTACTCCCCTTTGTGGCGGAGCATCTGGAGCATGCGTATGAAGAGGTCACAGAACGACTCAATATTCCTGTTAAAGGCCGTCTTCCCTTTTTTTTCTTTTTGAACCACAATGATTTTGAGCAAAATAATATTGTGGATGTGGGAGAAGGAACCGGCGGGGTTACAGAAGCGTTTAAAAACAGGTTCCTTATTTTTAATGACGGCAGTCAGAGATGGCTGGAACATGTGATTAAACATGAATTTACTCATGAAGTTCAGTTTTATGTGCTTTACTCAGGCTTTTGGAAGTCTGCTAAGCTGCTTAAATCCGTATTATATCCTTTGTGGTTTATGGAAGGCATGGCAGAATATGCCAGCGGGGAGATAGATGATCCTCAAAAAGAGATGCTTTTGCGAGATGCGGTTACATCTCATACCCTACTTTCTTTAACCATGCTGCATGGTTTTAGTCATCTAAAACCAAACCAAATCACATTAGCTTATAAAACCGGCAACGCTGCTTTAGACTTTATAGCGCAAGAGTATGGACCTGAAAAAGTGGGGCTCTTGCTTAAAAGCATTTCTGAAAAATTCGACATAAACAATGCTTTACAGGAATTGTTAGGGCTAAATATTTTTGAATTAGATCAGAAATTTAAAGAATCTCTGGAAGAAAAATATGAAGAAGAATCCTCTCAATTAAAAGAGCCTGCTCATTACGCAAAAAAGCTGACCACTTCTGACCAAATTTATCCTGTTTTTAATACCCACCCTGTTTTTATGCCGGGAGGGAAAGAATTCCTTTATCTTTCTGATCATTCTGGAGTAACTGAACTTTTTATTCATGATCTTCTTTTAAATCGTTCCCTGTCTTTAAACATTCAAGCGCGTTTTTCTAAAGAGATTGAAAATATTAAAAGAACTGGTTCTGCTCTTTCTATTTCTCCGGACGGCGCAACAGTTATTTTTTCCGGGGAAATGCGCCAGCAAGATTTTCTATATCTTTATGACCTTAAAAGAGATCGGCTTAAAAAATTAAAGTTCCCTTTAGAAAGCGTCTATTCCCCTCAATTTTCTCCGGACGGAAAGAAGATTATTTTTATTGGGATGAAAGAGGGAATTTCTGATATTTATATTTCTTATAAAAATGGGAAGGAGCTCCAACAATTAACCCATACGCTTGAAGATGAAAATGATCTGCGTTTTTTTCCAGATGGGAAGTCAATTCTTTTTTCAAGGGAAAATATTTCGAGGACTGACATTGGTTTTTGGAACGCATCTCAATCTTTACAACCAATCAAGATTCATGGGGATTGGGATAATCCCAGCCATCTCTATGAACGGGATTTATGGTCTTATTCCTTAGAGACTGGAAAAGAATCTAAACTTTTAGAGCTTGCAGGGAACGAAACTCAACCCTCTATTTCTCCTTTGGGAGATTCGATCTTATTCATCAATGACACAGCAAATATTTATAACCTCTATGCTTTTTTACTTAAAGAAGGAAAAGTCTTAAAACTTACTGAAATTATTGGAGGAAATTTTAATCCTGCTATTTCCCCAGATAGCCAACAGGTACTTTTTGTTTCTTATAGAGCGGGAGAACATCAAATTTATAGGGCTGAGCTTAAGTCGCTATTTAGCGAAGCAAGAGAGGTTAAAGATTTTAAATTAAATTCTAGCCAAGCTTTTAATAAAGAAAAACCAGAAAAATCTCCCATCTCTTTTCATGCAAAAGAAGATTATGTTTTTAAAGCCTCCACTGATTTTTTCTTTCCAATTCTTTTTTATTCTTCCACAGATGGTTTATTTCTTTCCGCTTATTGGAGAGCTTCTGAAATGTTAGGCAATCACCAGATGCAGACATCTTTTAGTTATGCTTCGCGCTTAGATTTTTTGAACTATCAAATCCTTTATTCTTATTTGCGGTTCAGGCCTCAGATTTTCTTTGGTTTTGCCGGGGATACAGAAGAAAATGTGCTCTTAACCACTCGGGAAGTGCGCAGGGAAGAGGCTCAATTTGTGGGAGTAGAATATCCTTTAAACCGCTTTGAAAAATTGGCAGCGCGCTTTTTAACCACGCAAAGGCGCGTTCAATTTACAGATGATTCCTTAGGTTCTTTGCGGTCAGTAGGAAGGGAAAATGTATTTTCATTGACTTATTTTAAAGATGTGACGCAGGGAAGATATTTAGAAACAACTGCTGGCCATAGGATCATTCTGACTGGAGAAGAGTCTAATGACCAGTGGAGGAGCCAGGTAGATTACAGAAATATCTTTGTGACCCTGCACCAGTTTGCGCCTTTGCCTAAAGAAAGCGCTTTAGCATTCAGAGCTTTTGGCGCTTCCAGTTTTGGCAGGGATAAGCAGATTTTTAGAGTAGGAGGGGATGATCTTCTTAGGGGTTACAGCCGTTTTGATTTGGATTCAGTTGGGAATCGCTTTCTGATTTCAAATTTAGAGTGGAGGTTTCCTTTATTTTTTGATTTAAACTATCACATCTGGTTTTTATTTCCTGATTTTCTTTTTAAAAATGTCTATGGTTCCATCTTTACAGACAATGGAATTGTTTGGAGCAGCCGAGATCAGTTGTTAGGTTATAAATTAGACGATCTACGCAATTCTTTTGGGTTGGGATTAAGATTTCAGGCTTTTGTGCTGCAAACCTTTCCTGTGGTTTTGCAGCTAGACTGGGCAAGAAGAACTTCTGATGGCGAACAGGTCTTTTACTTTACTCTCGGTCCGCATTTTTAAATCATCCTTTAGGCAGATAGGGCAGCTATTGTTCTAGTTGAAAAGGAACAACAGCGCTAATTTGACGAAATTCTTTGTCAAGGCTTAGCAATCTACAGCCATAATGACTTGCAGAAACTGCAATCATCAAATCTGTGATAGATGTTTGAATTCCTTTTCTTGCCAACTGAAATCTTGAGCGGGCTATTCTATCCCAAAATCCTGGAAAATCTTCCAAGATTGGCAGGGCGGATAACCAATTTTTAAGTCTTTCATATTCTACTTCAGTTCTCGCGCCTGATAGAATTTCAGCTTGAATCACATGGGTAAGGCAAACCCTATCCTGCTCTAGATATTCCATTAATTTTTGGGCTGAACTAGATTTTCCAAAACGAAAAAAGTCAATCCATGTGGAAGTGTCTGCGATAACTAATGGGCTGGTTTTCATTCGAGGTTCCCTTTGTAGGATAGTGCAGCCCCTGCGGGCGCCGGGACCATCATTTAAGCTCTCTTTCTAGATTTAGGAAGATCAATATTTAAATTGAGTTTGCCTTTTAATGAAAGGAGTCCATGGATTTTTTCAGTCCGTAAGATTTGATAGAGTCCTGCTAAAATGGTTTCAGTTTTTGTTTTTGTTCCTAGTATCTGTTGAGCCTGTTTAATTAAATCGTTTGGAAGATTTAACGTTGTTCTCATACTATTTTCCTCATTTTATAGCCTCTTATTAACTTCAACCCGGATTTTGGCACTGTGAATGTCAAGCCAATGGGTCAATACATACGAATTATATATTAGATATGCATCATTTTCAAGGGACGAAAAGGGGCACAGTGTCTCCCCACCCATAGCACCTCATAAGGATTCAATTTTGACTTTTAGGTGAGATTTTATATTTTTAGATGTTCCTCAATAAAATGAGGAAGTTCTGCTTGGCTTATGCGGCTAACCCATTTTTGAGAGCCGTTTGAATTAAAAACCATGATGTTCGGCCCTGCTGCGCATAGATCCATGCAGCCAGATTTTGCCACTCTAATTTTTCCTTTTAAGCCTCGCTTTTTAACCTCCTCTCTTAAAGTTTCAAGTAAACTCATTCCGCAGTTAGAGCCGCGTTCAGGATTAGAGCAGGCCTCTTCTCCTTCCCGCACATTAGTGCAGACAAAAATTATTTTTTTAAAAGGAATTTGAGCTTCTTTCATTTTTTAAACTCCACTCTTTGCAGCGGGAGAGCCCGCTTTAGCTGGGCCTCTATAGAATCTAAATTTAAAGTTAGCCTATTAATGATAAACCATTAGATAGACAATAATACCAGTAAAGGAAACATAGAGCCAAATTGGAAAAGTCCAATGGGCTAACTTTACATGTTTTTCAAAATGTCCTTTCCAAGCCTGATAAAGAGTTAGAAGCGCCAGGGCAGGAACAAATGCCGCTAGAATGGTATGGGAAATAAGAATTCCAAAATATAAAATTCTTATCCAGCCTTGACCTTGATAGGGGATAGAACCCGCATGGTAATGATAAATTAAATAGGAAGCAAGAAATCCTAGGGAAACTATAAATGCAGTACCCATGCAAACTTTGTGAAATGGGATCATCTTTTTTTTAATAAAATAAAGACCATTCATAAGGAAAAATATGCAGCTGCCATTCAGTAAAGCGTTTAGGGAAGGAAGTTTTAAGACCCAAGGTTTATTTTTTTCTAGCAATAATAATTTTGTGTCTGTTAGGGTTTGTTTTAAATCCTGCCAATCTTCTCCATGATAAATTTTTCGAATAAATCCATTTTGGTCAATCAAAAGAAAGTTTTGGGAGTGGATGAATCTCTCTTGAGGATTAGTTTGCCCCACATCTTCTTCTATCCCGATATGAAAACCTTTAATTAATAAATCATAAACTTCTTTTTTTTCTCCTGTAAGAAAGAGCCAGCGGTTTTCATCTGCGTTGAATCGTTCAGCGTATTCTTTTAACACTTGAGGAGAATCATAATTTGGATCTACCGTAATAGAGACAAGCCGGATATCTTTGGAAAGTTCCTCTTGTAACTGAGACATTCTAGAACTTAAAATTGGGCAAGGGCCATTACAGCGGGTAAAAATAAAATTAACCAGCCAAATTTTTCCTAAAAGCTCTTTATTACCAATGATTTTTCCATTCCTTTCTATTAAAGAAAAGGGAGTTATCTTTCCGTAGTTTGAAAGTCGAGAATCGAGAGTTTTAGACAAGGCTGATCCTGGATTAAAAACAAAAGAAAAACAAAAAAGGAAGCCGATCGCAAAAAAAGGAATTAAAAATCGTAAACGAAAAAAAGAATTATTTTTCATTAAGTTTGAATCATTCATAATGAATTGGTCAACTGCATATCACTAGGTTATTCTAGTTATGTTTTTCGTTTGCAGACTAAAAGCGAAAGAGTGAAAGTAAACAAACAAAAGATGAAACTAGAAAATAGGCAAAGAGTTAAGGAGGGAAAGTTTCCGCTGGAGTATAAAGATTGAGAATAAAAAGCAGTTCTTAACCCAGCTACGCTATAGGTTAAAGGATCTAAAATCATGAGAAGCCGTAACCAAGGGGAGGCGCTTTCTAAAGGAAAAAGAGCTCCGGAAAGAAACCAAAGCGGCATAAGAAAAAGATTCATAACAGAATGAAACCCTTGAGTAGAATCCATTTGCCAGGCAAGGATAAATCCCATCCCTGTTAAACCTATTGAAATCAGAGAAAGCAGTAAAAGGGCAATAAAAAGCGAGTTCCAGCTAAGATGAATCTTAAGCAAGGGGGCTAAAAGCAAAAAAGTTAAAGCTTCAAAAAAAGCTAAAGTAGCTCCTCCTAAAATTTTGCCTAGAACAATAGAGCTTCTTGGAATGGGAGAGATAATAACAGATTGAAGAAAACCATCTTTTCTATCTTCAATGATTGAAATGGTGGAAAAAATAGAGGTAAAGAGCACAATCATGAGAATGGTTCCAGGGAAAAGATACTGCATGTAATTTTCTTCCGGGCTAAAAGTTTGAAAAGGAGATTTTCCTAGTCCAGAGCCAATAAAAAACCAAAAGAGGATGGGTGGAACAAGAGCTCCGATCACTCTAGAGGGTTGCCGTAAAAAACGGATCACTTCTCTTTCCCATAAGCTAGCGCTAGCTAAAAATAGATTCTTCACCTGCAATTCCTCTCTACTATAATAAGGCGTGTTTTTTGTGATTTAAATTTCACCATGAAGAGCCCAAAATCGAAAAGATTTTTTTTCCGTTCATCTATAATTTTTATCTGGAATTAGTATGAAATTTATGTCCTGTTTTATGGATAAAGACATCTTCCAGACTGGGTTTACTTAAACTAATGGAAATTATTTTCTCGCCAAAAGTTTGAATGAGCTCTGTGATTAATTCAACCCCTTTTTCTTTTTCTATGTGAAGGGTTTGTTCATCCAGCAGCATGGTTTGAAGATTAAATTTTTTCTTTAATTCTTCTTTAAGAGAGGTTGCGTTGTTGGTCTCTATGGCAATCACATCCCCTCCAATCTCTTTTTTAAGATTTGAGGGAGAATTCAGAGCCACTAACTTTCCTTCATTTAAAATAGCTAAACAATCGCATTTTTCTGCCTCTTCCATAAGGTGCGTGGTACAAACAATGGTAGTTCCATTTTGTTTTAATTTTTTTAAAATTTCCCAGAGAGCGATTCTTGCCGCAGGGTCTAAGCCAAAAGTAGGTTCATCCATCAGGAGCAAGCTTGGGTTATGAATCATTCCTTTTAGGATATCTACTCTTCTTTGCATGCCTCCTGAAAGAGTTTCTATTCGCTCATTGGCTCTTTCCAAAAGGCCCCCTTGCAGAAGAAGAAGAAGAATTCTTTCTTTTAATTCTAAGCCAGAAAGACCATAAAGATGTCCTTGGTGCGTTAGATTTTCTTTTACAGAAAGTTTTTTATCTAAACTTGGGTTTTGAAAAATCACTCCAATTTTTTTTCGCACTTCAGACATTTTTTTAAAAATATCTAATCCAAAAATTTCAACAGATCCTGAGGTTGGAAGAAAAAAGGTGGTCAGGATTTTAAAAAGAGTGGTTTTCCCTCCGCCATTAGGTCCTAAAAGACCAAAAATCGTATTTTTTTCCACATTAAAACTTACATTCTCCAAAGCCATTTTTTTATTAGAGGAGGCATGGGGATATTGATAGGAGAGGGACTGGATGCGAATCATGCTATTTTCTAGATTAATTGGAGTTTAAAACCAAAATAAGCAATAGGAGAGGAAGATAGAAGATAGAGTTAAAAAATAATATTTTTGCAGAGAAGGGTTGAAGTTTTTTTAGAAAGTAGATAGAGCAAGCTATCATGGAAAAACCAAGAACCATGGAACTAATAAAATAAGGAGTTCCTGCTAATCCCAGCAAGTAGGGAATAAAACTTGTACAGATTAAAATAAAAGAAAAAATCAGAGCGATTTTTGCAAGGGTAGAGCCTGTTTTATCTTTGAACAAAGCCATTTTAAAATCCGCTTTTTCAAAATCTTCTTTATAGAGCCAGAAAAGAGAAAGGATATGAGGAAATTGCCAGAAAAAAACTATTGCAAACAAAGACCAGCTTTGAACTTCAGGCGCGCCATGACTAGCGCTCCAGCCAATCATAGGAGGAATGGCGCCGCTGATTGCTCCCACGATTGCGCCAAAAAAATTGCTTTTTTTAAGAGGGGTGTAGAAGACAAGGTAAAGGGTTAAGCTGCTTGCCGCAAAAAAGGCTGCAAGCAGATTGACCATTGCTGCAAGATGCACGATCCCAAAGCAAGAACTAACTATCCCAATGAAAAAAGCCTCTTCAAGTGAAACTCTTCCTGAAGGAAGGGGCCTATTTTTTGTGCGTTCCATAAGCGAGTCTTCTTTATGTTCAAGCAGCATGTTTAAAGCGCCGGCTCCGCTTGCGACCAGGGCAGTGCCTAAAAGAGTATGGATGAGTTTGGCTAGATCTAAACCATTTGAACTTCCTAAAGAAAAACCAGTGAAAGTAGAAATTAAAACAGCAAATAGAATTCCGGGTTTAGAGAGTTGGAAATAGTCTAAGAGTCTTGCCGCTGCTATTGAATTTTTTTGCAAAGGAGAAATAGCTAGACTTTTTGTCATTTTTTTCTTGAACTATAAATAATGGCTGTTCCTATGGTTCCAATTAAAACAACAGGCAGCAAAAGCAGTAAAAGGATTCCCCAATAAAACCCTTTTTGTAAATCTTCGCTTCCTTTGCCAAAACAAACTGAGCAGGCATAGAGGGAGGGGAGATTCTTTAGAATCGTTGCGGCCAGCGCAATGGCCAAGGCTAGAACTTTCATTGGCTCAATCCAATATCTGGAAAAATTAAAAAAAGAAGTATTAGGACAAAAAATAGAGCGGTGTAAAAAATTCCATGAATCACTTTTTTTTCAAATTTAAGATGCATAAAAAAGGCCGCGATCAGAGAAACTTTAATTCCCGCCACTAAAAGCGCTACTGTAATAGCTCCTGCCCGATTTAAATGAAGATAAGATACTCCTACTGTGAGTAAGGTTAAAACAGCTAACGTTCCAAAAACAGTAAGATAGGTTTTTTTCATGGAAGATTTTTAAAGCGCAGCCAAAAGATTTTTTTCAAGAAAATACCTTTTTTGCAGCGCAGTAGCATTTGTTCATAGTAAATAAAAAATTGGAAATAGAATGACCCAGACCAGATCCACAAAGTGCCAATAAAGCCCGGCATACTCCACTCTTTCACAATGATCTTGAGTATAGCAGCCTTTGATTGCATTGACAAGGATATAGATATTAAAAGCTATTCCGCCAATCACGTGTAAGCCGTGAAGGCCTGTAAGGGTAAAATAAAAAGAGCCAAAAAGATTGCTGGAAATGGTAATGCCTTCATGCCATTTATGCGGGTATTCATAGGATTTAATGGCTAAGAAACAAAATCCTAAGAGAATGGTTATAGCCAGATTTCGAATAAGTCCTTTTTGGTTTGCTTTTTGAATCGCGTCTAAAGCTAAAACCATGGTGACTGAGCTAGTGATCAGAACAAAAGTGTTAAGAGTGGCAAGGGGAATTCCTAATAATTCTTTTGCGGGAATTGGAAAAAATCCGCTCCCTGTGCGCAGCACCACATAGGAACTGATAAATCCTCCAAAAAGCATTACTTCCGAGGATAAAAATACCCACATTCCTAACTTGCCGTTAGGGATTCCAGTCACTGTTTCTTCAATCGTCTCTGGTTGATTCATAATTAAACCTATATGTAATAATTAGAAAATGGATTTAATGAAAAAAAATCTAGAATTTTATTTTTAATTTTCATTTTTAAGGTAAATGCTGGGGAGAAAAATCTTTTGCTTCTCCCGGCACATTATATTCATAAGGGCCTTTATAAACTGTTGGAATTTTTTCAAAATTTTTGTGAGGCAAGGGAGGGGAAGGGCATGCCCATTCTAAAGTGGTTGCTTGCCAAGGGTTGTCTTCAGTTTTTTCTCCTTTAAAAATACTAACAAAGAAATTTACAATAAATGGAATTTGAGCGATCATTAAGAGAATCGCGGAATAGGTCATTAAAACATTAGTAGGCTGGACTACTAAATTATGCGCTTGCACGGTTGGATCGTAGAGCCTTCTTTGAACCCCGGCTAACCCTTGTATGAACATGGGAAAAAATATTCCATTCATAAAAACAATGGTAGTCCAAAAATGAATCTTTCCCCAGAATTCGTTCATTTTTCTGCCAAACATTTTTGGAAACCAATAATAGATGCCTCCCATTAAAGCGATCAGAGATCCTGTGACGACCACATAATGAAAGTGTCCAATCACGTAATAAGTGTCATGCAGGTAAACATCTGTGGGGGTAAATCCTAAAGGCAGGCCTGTTAAACCGCCAATTCCAAACATGGGTAAAAAAGCAAGGGCAAAAAGCATGGGAAGTTTAAATTGGATAGAAGCTCCTTTTAGGCTTAAGAGAAAACAGGTGATAATCGCTACTGAAGGCACGGAAATAATCATGGTTGTGGTCATAAATAGATAGCTTAAAGAGGTTTTCATGCCGCTGACAAACATATGGTGAGCCCAAACCATAAAGGAGAGTACGCCGATAAAACAAAAAGAGCCGGCAATCTCTTTATAGCCAAAAATCGGCTTTCTTGTGCCATTCGCTAAGATTTCAGCAACAATTCCCATGGCAGGCAAAAGAAGCACATAAACCTCTGGATGAGCTAGAAACCAGAAAAGATGCTGCCAGAGTAAAGCGCTGCCTCCTCCAGCATATTCCACAGGAGCGCCGCCTACTATAAGACCTGAAGGAATAAAAAAGCTTGTTTTTGCTATTCGGTCTAAAAGCTGTAAAATCGCTCCAGCTTGCAGAACTGGAAAAGCGAATAAAAGTAAAAGCGCTGTAACAAACTGCGCCCAAACAAATAAAGGTAAACGGGACCATGTAAGTCCCGGCGCGCGCAGATTTAATGTGGTCACTATAAAATTAATGGATCCTAAAAGAGAGGAGGTAATTAAAAAAGTCATTGCAAGTAACCACATGGTTTGACCTGGAGAAAGGATTGAAAGAGGAACATAAGATGTCCAGCCGGATTGGGCTGCTCCACCAGGAACAAAAAAACTTGCCAGCATTAAAACACCGCCAATAAAATAAACCCAATAAGAGGTCATATTAATTCTAGGAAAAGCCATGTCTTTGGCTCCAATTTGTAAAGGGAGAAAATAGTTGCCAAAGGCTCCTACTCCTAAAGGCACCACCCCAAGAAAAATCATGATAGTGCCATGCATGGCGCCTAGGGCATTGTATCCCGCAGGGTGCATGACTCCTCCGGCAGCAATAGAATCAGGAAGATAATATCCAATAAGAGGAAGAGCGCTGCCCGGATAGGCTAGCTGCCAGCGCATCAGCAAAACAAGTGAAAATCCAAAGAGTAGAAAGATGAGGGAAGTAAACATATACTGTAAACCAATAGTTTTATGGTCTAGAGAGAAAATCCACTTACGAATAAAAGTTTCTGGATGAGATTCTAAATGTTCAGTTTGCATTATTAAAGTTCCTATAACAAATAAAAGTTTTTGGACGAATCCTACATTTTTTACTTTCTTTATATTCCAGATTCAAAATAATCAAGAGGCATTAAATTCAATGACGATTTTAAGATTTTGTTTTACTCTTAGTCCAGTTCTCAAATTCTTCTGGAGATTGAACAATAACATCTCCTCTCATGCGGTAATGGCCTGTGCCGCAAAGCTGGGCGCAGCCAATTTCAAATGCCCCAAGTTTTGTTGGCTCAAACCAGATCGGGATATTCATCCCAGGCACAACATCCTGTTTCATTCTAAATTCTGGAACAAAAAAACTATGGATCACATCTTTAGAGGAAAGCAGGATGCGAGCGGGTTTTCCTAAAGGAAGATGGAGTTCATTTACGCTCACAATATCATCTAAGCTGTCTGGATCATTTTCATCCAAACCCAGAGGGTTATCCGCATTAATAAGGGAAGGATTCTGTTTGCCGAATTTTCCATCCAGACCAGGATAATGCATGGTCCAGGCAAATTGTTCAGCCACAATATGGAGCGCCACTGATGTTTCTTCTTTTGGCAGTTCTTCGCGAATATGAGCCCAAATTGGGATTCCCACAAAAAAAATAAGCCAAATTTCAAAAATCAGCATTAATGCATCTGGAATATAAGATGACAAAGGAGTTTTATGGGAATAAAGGGCTCGGCCGCTGTTTTTTTGACGGTAGCGGATTAAACAAAAAATCATGTAAAAGGCCCAGAGAACAAAGATTAAAATCATAACGCCATGGAGCAAAAAAAGAGATCCATCCAGTTTGCCTGCATAGCTGGATGCTTGAACAGGTAATCCCCAACCATAATTTTGGTTCATAAATTTTTTAAACGAAAACTTTCCAATGTAATTTTAATTGAAACAGCAAAGATAAGAGCTCCACAGGCAACATGCAAAGCGCTGATCCATCTTCTATCAAAATAAATAGAAACCCCAAACATGGGAAGAATCGTTTCTATTCCTAATAAATTCTGTAAAAGCAGTAAAGAGATTAAGACCCAAGCTGAAATCAAAAGTCCTTTTTCAGTTTTAAATTGTTTAAAAATTTTACTGACAACAAAAATAGAGATTAAAAGAATAAAAAACGCGTTCAGCATGTGCCATTGAATAGGTTTTATCCCCAATCCATGGCGGAACCCTGCCCCTAAAATAAGTTGAATATAAATAAGGATATTAGCTGTCAAGGCAAGTGAAAATAAAGTTTTTAAATGAGTTTGTTTCTCAAGAGCAAGCGGCTCTTTCCTGTTCCAGGAAGGGCTTGTGAAAAGCGCAATGCTTATCATTAAACAAAAAAAAGTTTGCGCTAAAACCGCATGGGCAATAGAAATAAATGGGGGAAGCCCGTATAGAACTGTTACGCCTCCTAACAGGGCTTGCAAAAATACAATCCCAACAGCGCCAGTTCCGATCCATGCCAGCCATTTTCGCTCTTCTTTAAACCAGAGAAAGATTGATAATAGAACAGTTAAAATTGCTACGGTTCCAGCAATCATCCTGTGGCTATGTTCAAAGAGCACGCCTCCTGTCATGGGTGGAAAAAATTTTCCAAAGGATAATGGCCAGTCTGGCACTGCAAGACCAGAACCTGTAGAGGTAACCATGGCGCCAGCTATAATCAGAAAAAAAGTAATTACAGATACGAAAATCGCAAAATGATTTAATTTTGTTCGTTCCATTAAATTTTAATTTTACCAAGCCTCTTCTGCTGAAAGCGCTGGCCTTAGAGAATAAAGATATTCTACTAAAGCGTCTAACTCATCTTCTTTTAAATACGCGCCCCAGGCAGGCATTTCAATCATTGGATCAGGCGCATGCGGATCTTGTGAGAGCGGTTTAGAACCTTTTTTTAATCTATCTTTTAATTCTTCTTTAGAAAAACCATCTGCCACGAAAGTTAAGGAAGGGATCTCTCCTCCTGACACATTATTATTTGGATACCCTCCTTTTCCTTCCTTTGCATGACAGCCCACACAACCCACCCTATTAAAAATAACCTCTCCTCTTTTAATAGGATTTTGCATGAGTTCTGGATGATCCCAAGGAGCAGTTCCTTTTCTAAAATCTTCTCCTTTAAGGCTGGAAAGATACTCCACAAGAGCTTTGCGCACATGATCTTTTAAATAAAAATTAGGCATGAGCGTATTTTTTTTCCATTCCGGCGGGTTTTTAAGCCAAAGATCTAACCATTCTTCCTTTTTTCTAAATCCTATGGTTGTAAGGTCAGGCCCAAGAATGCCTCCAACCTCAGCAACTCTATGGCAAGTATTACATCCATAACCAACAAAATGAGCTTTGCCTTCAGAAAATTGAGCTGTTGTTCTAGCGCAGCCAGAAATAAAGACAAATAAAATCAGTATAAATTTTATGGCATTCATATATTATTTTTGGAGGAAAAATTTTAAGGCAATCTTTACATCCATTTTAGAAAGG
>JACPBF010000019.1 GCA_016180425.1 Elusimicrobiota bacterium | reverse complement strand
ATCTTTTCTAAGGAATGGGACTGTCCCCGATGGGACGAGTGCTACTTCGTTGAGGGACTGTCCCTTTGGGACGTCTCCTCCAGTCGCACAAAGCTCGGTCAGAATTCGACGAAAAATATAGGTCATCATTCGCTAAAACCGGAGGACACATCCATGCACAGAAAATCCAGCTCCAAAAGCAACCATTAAACCCAAATCATTTGGTTTTGGGGGCAGGCTGGAATTTAATATTTCATTTAAAACATAAAGAACCGTGGGAGAAGAAATATTTCCAAAATTTTTTAAAATCTCCCTGGAAGGAAATACCTCTTTATCGCTCAACCCAAGAACTTTTTGAATTTGGTCTAGCACCTTAGAACCTCCTGAGTGAAGAATCCAATGCGCTACATCAGACTTTTTCAAACCCATCTTTAATAAACATTGTTTTACAACTGCCTCTACTGATTTACCTGCCTGTTGCGGAACATCTTTCCCCAGAACATTGCGTAAACGCCCCATTTCAGTTTTAAATCGTAAAGTCTCTTTCCATTCAGGGTAAGTTAAAGAGTGAAACATGCAAAGTTCGGCAATCCCAGCTTCTTCCATATTTTTCAAAACTAAAGATGCAGAACCATCTGCAAAAATTCCATTAGAAATGACCAAATCCGCAGAGTCCTCTACAAAAATAGCTGAAGAACAAATTTCCGTGGAAACAAACGCTGCAACAGCTTTTGGATAGGCATGCAAAAAATTATGGCACTGTTCCATGGCAGGGAGAGCGCTGCCGCAGCCCATGCCTACTACATCTAGAGTTCTTACATCCTTTCTTAAATCGCATTTCCCAATTAATTGAGCTGACAATCCTGGGCAGAGATATCCGGTGCATGTGCTCACAGCTAAAAAATCAAGCTCTTCTGGTTTAATTTTAGCTTTTGATAAAGCCCCTAGAAGAGATTGCGCAGATAAGTTTAAAGCCTTTTCTTCAAATCTGTGGTTAATTTTATCAAGATCTTTTTCTAGAACATCTTCAAGTTTATCAAAGACAAAGTGGCGCTTAGCAATCCCTTTATTGGTAAGAACTTTTTTATAAAGTTTTCTGCAGGCTGGGCTTGTTTTAAAATTCTTAAGAATAAATTTCAAAGACTGCTCTTGGGTTAGAGAAAGGGGTGGGACTGCGGTATGGATACCAACTATTTTAATCATTGTTATAAATTTCAACTAAATTAGGGATTGACTCGATTGCCCCCGCAAAGAGGGAGTCAATGAAACTTTTCATTTTTGTCACAAAAAATTTACAAAAAGTTGAAGACAAATCACTTCCAATTCTGTTAGAATAACTTTATGAAAGTTTTTATGAAATCGTTTACACTGGTGATGTTGTTGACAGGCATTGTTTTTTCCGCATGTTATCAATGTACTAGATGCAGTGGAACCGGATTTATAACCTGCCAAGATTGCCCTGGATCTGGAGAGCATGATAAGGAGTGTTATTCCTGTAATGGCAGAAGATATTTTGATAACCATTGCAACACCTGTGAAGGATCAGGACAACTAACCTCTCTTTGTAAAACTTGCCAAGGCGCAGGGTTTACTGGATCAAATAAGGAAACTTGTTATTCCTGCCAAGGCAGCGGGTTTGTAAAATACAGCTGTTACGTTTGCGGCGGCGGTGGATTTAAACGAACTGAATGTTTTACCTGCCATGCGCAAGGCTTTATAAAAGATAAGTGTTTTACCTGCAATGGAAGAGGCAAAGTAGAATGCAGCGAATGTCAAGGAACCAGAGAAATCTGCAATTAATTGAATTCTTTAAAACCAGCTAACTGATACTTTAATCTCTCACCCAGCGAAAAGTCTTTAATTTTTCCAATAATTCTTTAGAAAGTAAAACCCCATCAGAGCTGGAGATATTTTCCTCAGCCTGTTGAATGGAACGAATTCCAGGAATTACAGTAGAAACTGCTGGATAAGAAAGACAAAATTTTAAAGCCCCAACTGTTAAACTCTTTTTTTCCTCACTGACCAAAAATTTAAGTTTTTCCACCCTTTCTACTGTTTCTTTTAAAATCTCTGGAGAAAAATAATCTCTGCGCCAGTCTCCTTCTTCAAACACCTTATCTTTAGTAAATTTTCCAGTTAAAGAACCCTCATCCAAAGGAACTCTTGCGATCACACCTACATTTTTTTCTTTGCATAAAGGGAACAAATTGTCTTCTGGAGACTGATCAAAAATATTGTAAATCACCTGCACCGTATCTGCCATTCCAGATTGAACCAATTCTAAAGATTCATCCGGCGTATGGTCATTGAGCGAAACCCCAATAAAACGAATTTTTCCTTCTTCTTTAAGTTTAAGAAAGGTCTCATACCAGTCATTTTCTTTTACCCAATTCGGTGCCCAAACATGCAATTGTTGAAGATCAACACATTCCATTTTTAGATTCCTTAAACTTTTTTCTGTCTGTTCTCTAATCCAATCCGCAGGAAACGCTTCTTTGATAGGGGTCCCTTTTTTTGCGGGCCATTGCCAATTTTTGGGTGGGATTTTAGTGGCTACTAAAAACTGTGCTTTTCTTTCTCTATAGACTTTTGCAATTAACTGTTCAGAATGTCCCTTGCCATAGACCGCAGCAGTATCTATAAAGTTTACTCCTAAATCTAAAGAGCGGCGCAAGGCTTTAAGAGAAACTTGATCATCTGTTTTTCCCCACATGCCTCCGCCAATGGCCCATGCGCCAAAACCTATTTCTGAAATTTTTAAATTAGTTTTCCCCAAAACTCTATAGTTCATATCTTAAGAATTTAAAGAGAACATGTGGAAGCGGATTGACGATTAAATCTTTCAAGATAAACCAATAAAATGCCAATATCAGCAGGGGTTACTCCTGGGATGCGCGAAGCCTGGCCTATGGTCCTGGGCAAAACTTTTTTAAATTTTTGCCGGGATTCCAAAAGAAGACCTGGCACTGAATCAAAATCAAAATTGGATGGAATCTGTTTTCTTTCCATCTTTGCAAATTTTGCGATCATCTGGTTTTGCCGGTTTAAGTAACCCGCATATTTTTTTTGAATCCCGGCCTGAAGCTCTACTTTTTCATCTGACCATGGAAAAATTTCTTTTAAAGTCTGCGTCTCTGACTCTCCTGGCCTCAAATGAGATTGAAAACTGGTTTTCAAGGCAGGGGCATCATTAAAACTATTGATTCCTTCAGATTTCTGAACTATTCTTTTTCTATATTCGGAAAATCTTTCATAAAGTTCTTGAGATATAAGACCGAACTTATAACCAAAATCCATGAGCCTTAAATCAGAATTATCACTTCTTAAAAGCAGCCTGTACTCTGCTCTGGAAGTAAATAGACGATAGGGTTCATCTACCCCTTTAGTCACCAAATCATCAATCATTACTCCAATATAAGCCTCATCTCTTCTTAAGATAAAAGGTTCCTCTTTTTTTATCTTTAATGCGGCATTGATTCCTGCCATAAGCCCTTGTCCCGCAGCCTCTTCATAACCAGTAGTTCCACAAATCTGTCCAGCAAAATAAAGAGACTCCACATTCTTTGTCTCTAGCGTTGGAAATAATTGAGTGGGAGGACAGAAATCGTATTCTACAGCGTATCCTGCGCGCATCATTTCTGCAGATTCTAGTCCTGGAACTGTGCGCACTATTTGCCATTGCACATCCTCTGGCAGACTGGTGGACAAACCATTCACATAAATTTCTTCCGTATCATACCCTTCTGGCTCTAAAAAGATTTGATGCCGTTTATGATGAGAAAACTTTACCACCTTATCCTCAATGCTTGGGCAGTAACGAGGCCCAATGGACTTAATCTTTCCAGTATAAAGCGGAGAACGATCTAAATTCTCCCGAATAATCTGATGGGTCAGCTCATTGCTATAAGTTAAATAACAAGGGAGCTGTTCTTGTCTGATTTTTTCTGTAGAGTGAGAAAAAGGAAGTGGAGGATTGTCCCCGGGTTGAATCGCGCATTTTAAAAAATCAATTGTTTTTGCGTTCAGGCGCATCGGGGTTCCGGTTTTCATTCTGCCAACTTCAAAACCTAGTTCTTTTAAAGAGTCTGTGAGAAATTCTGCTCTGCCTTCCCCAGCTCGTCCCCCAGGCTGGTGATGCATTCCATAATGAAGAAGACCTCTTAAAAATGTTCCTGTGGTAAGAATCACTGCGCTTGCATAAAATTCTATTCCAGCTTTAGTGAGAATCCCTGAAATTTTTTTCCTGGAACCATCCAAGGTTTGTTCTATTAAGAGTCCGGACACTTCCCCTTGCCTTAAATCCAAATTTTTTTCTTTCTCAATCACATGTTTGATTGTAAATTGATAAAGCTTTTTATCGCACTGGGCTCTGGGGGATTGAACTGCAGGACCTTTAGAAGAATTTAAAATCCGAAACTGCAAACCAGTTTTATCCGTATTCTTTGCCATTTCACCGCCTAAAGCATCTATCTCTCTAACCACCTGCCCTTTGCCCAGCCCTCCAATAGAAGGGTTGCAAGACATTTGACCTACAGAATCTAAATTCATGGTTAGAAGCAATGTTTTTAAACCCATGCGCGCTGAGGCTAAGGAGGCTTCGCAGCCAGAATGGCCTGCGCCTACTACAATAACATCATAGGTTTTAGAATAAGAAATCATGGATTTGTTATTTTATCATTATTCAGGCTATTCGGGTTAACGTAAAAAAGTAAAAAAATACCGACAATAAAGAAAAAGGTTAAACTAAAAACAGCGATGCGCAAAGAAAAAAACTGAACCAAAAGCCCAAAGGTCAAAGGGCCAACCACATTTGAAACTTTTCCTGTAAGCGCAAAAAACCCAAAAAATTGAGCGCTTTTTTCTTTTGGGGACAGCAACGATAAAAAAGAGCGGCTTGCGGATTGGCTGCCGCCTAAAATCAGCCCAACCACTGCCCCCAAAATCCAAAACTCAAATTTTGATTTTAAAATTAAAGCTGCCCACAATGTTACAGCGCAAAAAATAATAAGAGTAATCCAAATTGAAATTTTATGACCCCAAGTGTCTGCTATGCTCCCAAATAAAAGAGAGCCTAAAAATGCTACCCCTTGAATCAAAAGAAAGCAGAGGATCAGCTCGCTTTGGCTCATCTTAAGTTCCTGGGCTCCAAAAATAGAGGCCATGATAATGATGGTTTCAATGCCGTCATTATAAATTAAATAGGCAAGAAAAAATTTAAAAATTTCTTTGTGATTTTTTAAATTTTTTAGAGTTTGTAAGACGTTTTGAAATCCGATAAAAACTGAACTTTGCTTTTCTAATTGCGGGCTCTTGGGTTCATCTAACCAGAAAAAAATAGGAAGAGAAAATAATATCCACCAAATAGATACTGAAAAAATGGCTGCTCGCGTAGGCAAATGATTTTCTAAAGGAATAAAAAACCATTCAGGCCGCTGAATCATCCATAGGTTGATAAAAAGCAGAAGCCCTCCTCCAATATAACCAAAAGCCCAGCCAATGGCTGACACCCGTCCTACTGTATTTGGAGTTGAAAGACTTTTAAGAAATGCGTTATAAAAAACATTGGCAAGCGCAAACCCGCTGTTTGCCAAAACAAAAAAAAGCGCTGCTGCCCAATAATCCCCTTCTTTAAAACAGCTTAAAAACCCAGTAGAAATCGCGCCTAAAAGAGAAAATAAAATCAAAAATTTCTTTTTAGAACTAGCCAGATCAGCTTGAGCTCCAAGAATTGGAGAAAGAAAAAAAATAATGAGAGTAGAAAAAGAAAAACTATAAGCCCAAAAGGCTTCAGAAGGGATTAAGAACTTGCCAACTAAAACGCCGCCTGAGCAGATTACTTTTACAAAATAAACATTAAAAACTACGGCAAGAATGGTTGTTGCAAAAGCAGAGTTTGCAAAATCGTAAAATGCCCAGGCAAGGATCTCTTTTTTAAAAAGAGATATCATCTATTAAATTTATCTTACCCCATAAACCTTGTCTCCTTTACGGCACTTATCATTCACTTTAATGCCTACAGAATCGCCTCTTTTTGCGCTTTCTTGAGGCACATGATTAATTTGCATGGATTCCACTTTTTGGGTTAAATCCGTAGTATGTCCGTGAATATGTATGGTATCGCCTACAACTAAAGCTGCTTCTAAAATTAAAGCGACCACCCCAATATGGGAAAAATAATCCTCTACCTCCCCTAATTTTATTTCATTAGCGGCAGGACGATATCCTGTTGGCAAAGGTTGAGGCGCGGTTTTTGCAGCTCTGACAGGTTTAGAGCCTTTTTTTACTTTTTTTATCCGCTTTTTAGATTTTAAAGCTTTTGGCTTTTGTTTTTTTAAGCTTTTTTTCTTTGCGGTTTTTACTTTTAGTTTTGATTTTTTTACTGCGGTTTTCTTTTTCGTCTTTTTATTTTTTTTCTTCATCAGGGTTTACCTCCTAAGCCATTCCTCTGACTCAATCTGTACCGTAGAATGAATTATATTAAACTTTTTCTGAAGAATGGTATCTATTTTCTGTAAAATAAATTTCTGTTCCCGCATCTTTTCATCGGAAAGCGTTACATGCATGGAAAGCGCGCAAATGTGGGAACAGATATTCCAAACATGTAAATCCCTTACGCTATTCTTACCAGAAAGCGATTCCACCTCCTCAATGATCAGCCCCCTGTCCAAACCTTTGGGCACGCCTTCCAAAAGAATATGAACTGAATCCTTAAAAATACGAAAAGCGCTGAACACAATAATCAAGGAAACAAAGATCGCTGCAATTGGATCAATCGCATTATTTTTGGTCGCTAAAATGATTCCACCGCTTAAGACAACTGCGCAGCTTGCTAAAGCGTCTCCTACAGCATGCAAAAAAGCGCTGCGCACATTGACATCATTCTCTAAATGAGGATGTAATTTCCAAATCACAAATAGATTAACTAAAAGTCCAAAAAGAGCGATCCCTAACATCTCCATGCTTAAAATCTCTTCTGGCTGGACTAACCTTTTTAACGCATGCCAAAAAATCGCAAAAGCAATTAAAAAAACTGTTAGCCCATTGATAATCGCTGCGAAAACTTCCAATCTGTGCCAGCCAAAAGTGCGAGTGTCAGAAATTGGCCTTTCTGCTAAAAGGATTGCGGTATAAGACAAGATAAAACTTAAAAGATCCATAAAAACATGAGCAGCGTCAGATAACAAGGCTAAGGAGTTAGTCCAAACCCCGCCAATCACTTCAATCACTAAAATTCCAGCTGTAGCGCCAATAGCTAGTTTCAAGGCTTTTTTTGAATGGCTGCTGTCTCTATGTTCGTGATGGTTTTTAATGTTCATTATTTACCTATGCAAAATTTTGAAAAAATCTCTTTTAATAAATCTTCCGTAACCACTTCCCCAACAATCATCCCTAAAGCATCCAATGCGCCTTTAAGCTCCAGGGCTAAACATTCCTCCATGGAATTTTCATGACACAAAGCTATGGCTCGATTTAAATTTTCTTGGGCTTGGCAAAGCGCATTTTTCTGACGCAGGGAACTAACCGCCAATCCTAAACAAATTTCATCTTTTATATCTCCTTTTGGCAAAAGCTGCGAAGATAATTCCCGCATCAAATTTTCAATTCCGTCATTTTTCAAACTAGATACAAAAATAAAGGGAAGTTTTGGAAAAAAATCATTTACTTCTTCCTTATTAATTTTAATTTCTAAATCACTCTTATTAATAGCTAAGATCACCTTTTCTTTATTTTTAACCAACTCCCATATTTTTTTATCTTCCAAACTAAATTTCTCGCTTCCATCACAAACCACAATGACAGCATCAGACTTTTCTAAAGATTTTAAAGTGCGCTCAATCCCGATCTGTTCTACAGGATCTAAAACTCCTTGGCGAATGCCGGCTGTATCCACTAAAAGCGCAGCCATTCCAAATAGGTCAAAACCTTCTTCAATCGTATCTCTGGTTGTGCCTGGAACATGGGTGACAATTGAACGCTCGCTTTTAAGCAAACAATTTAAAAGAGAAGATTTGCCCACATTAGGCTTGCCAACAATAGAAATATGAACCCCTTCTCTTAATAAACGGCCAAATTTAAAACTATCAACCAATTTTTTTATTTTTTTAGATTCTTCCTCTAAAATGATCTTTATTTCTTGCAAAGAAAATAAAACCCCTGCTGTTGGATCGTCAGAATGATCTAGCCCCACTTCAATCTGAGCCAAAAGTTCTAGGAGTTTATTTCTAATTTTAGAAATCTCTTTGGAAAAAGAGCCTTGAAGATGGGCTAAAGCAAGACGTTGAGAAAGTTCGGTTTGGGAGTGGATTAAATCAGCCACAGCTTCTGCCTGTGTTAAATCCATTTTGTTATTTAAAAAAGCCCTCTGGGTAAATTCACCGGGTTCTGCCAGCCTTGCCCCATTTTTTGATAGGACATTTAAAATCTCTCTTAATGCAACTGGACTCCCATGACAGGTAAGCTCTATTAAATCTTCTCCAGTATAAGAGTGAGGCGCGCGAAAAAAAGTAACCATCACCTGATCTAAGATCGTTTTCTCAACTTGAAAATAAGCTAAAGCAACTTTCTGAGCAGGAGTTGTTTCTAGAGAGGAGGGATTTGAAAATTTTAAAAAAGATGAGAGGATTGGAACCGCATTAGATCCTGAAATACGAATAATAGCTAATGCCCCAACCCCAACGGGCGTAGCAAGCGCAGCAATCGTGTCATTTTCTAAGTAAGCTCCCTGCATTCTTTATCCTCACTTAAAGTTCTACATCTTTTTTAGCGCTTAAAGAAAGAAGCAAGTAAAATTCTTCTTCAGTGACCGGCATAACAGAAAGTCTGCTTTGCTTAACAAGTTTCATCTCCTTTAATCTTTTATCTTTTTTAATCTCTTTTAAAGTTACAGGAAATGCTAAAGGTTTTTCAGCGGCTAATTCCACGCTCAGCCATCTGGGGTCTTGAGAGGTTGTGTCCTGAAAATGTTCCTTTACTACTTTTGCAATTCCGACAATCTCTGGATTTTTTCCGCTATGATAAAAATAAACCAAATCTCCTTTTTTCATGCAGGCTAAATTTTTTCTTGCCTGATAATTCCGCACCCCATCCCAAATCGCGCTGCTAGTTTTAAAAAGATCCTCCCATCCATATTCTTTAGGTTCAGATTTTACCAACCAAAAATTATTCATTAATTTTTAAGTCAATTGGTTTAACTGTTCCAAACTCCTTTAAAGGAACATCAAAACTCGCCTCTTCCCCAACCGCCATTAAGGTCATCTCTTCTGGTTTTAGATATTTACGAGCAACTTCTAAAAGTTGGCTGGCTGTAATCTCTTCTATTTTTTGAGTATAGGTTTCCAGATAATCTTTAGCAAAGCCAAAATAGTCTAGGTTCATTTTTTGAGTTACAATCGCATGGCTAGAATTATAACGAAACACAAAAGAATTGATTAAGGCATCTTTAGCTGTTTTTAATTCTTCTTCACTGACCAAAGAATCTCTTAAACTTTCCACTTGCTTAAAAATAGAGCGTATGGCCTGGCCTAAAGTTTCGCTTTTAGTCTGGCAGCCCGCCGCAATAATGCCATAGTCATAGGGTTCAGAAAAAGAGCTCCCTACCCAGTAAGCAAGACCAGATCTGGATCGAACTTCCTTATAAAGACGGGAAGAAGATGAACCTCCCAAAATTTCATTTAACACTTCTAAGGCAAATCGGTCCGGATTATGACGTTTAATGCCAAGCTGGCCAATTAAGATTGAAGCCTGATTAATTTTTTTTTCTGCAAACCCCACACCCCTGGTTTTTTTAAGGAATCTTTCCTTCTCCTCTAATGAAAACACGCCTGCTAATTCTTTTTTTTCCTTTTTCCAAAAAGAAAAATAATTTTCTAATTTTTGAATGATCTCTTTACTGGAAAAATCTCCGGAAATCGCAATCATCATGTTATTAGGGAAATAGTATTGCTGATAAAAATTAAAAAGATCCTTACGGGAAATTTTCTTAATAAAAGGAATTTCTTGTGTGCGGCTTAAAGGATGCTTTGACCCATAAAGGAGTTTTCTAAATTCCCTGCGCGCGATCTGAAAAGGATCATCGTTTCTTCTGCGAATGGTTTCAATGATCTTGGCTTTTTCAATTTCTAATTTCTTTTTGTCAAAATTGGGAGTTGTCAACATCTCAAAAAATAGATTTAAGCCTTTATCTAAATCTTTGCTTAAAATAGATAAAGAAATGCTTCCTGATTCCAGATCTATTCCAGATTCCAGACTCGCTCCCATAAATTCTAACTCTTCATCCATCTTTTCCACTTTTCTTTTTGTAGTGCCCCCTGCTCTAAGCAAAGCGCCGCACAAAGAAGCAAGACCTACCTCTCTCTCTGATTCAAACATGGTCCCTGTTCTAACCAAAGCTGTGAGTTGAACTAAAGGGAGCTCATGATCTTCTAACATAAAAAGAGTAGCGCCAGACTGAAGTGAATGGCTCTCTATTTTTGGAGGAAGAAATTTTAAAGACTTAAATTCCGGTTCTTTAAGCGGATGAGCGTCTAAAGCTGTAAAAAATAGAGAGAAAGATATTGCAAACCAAGATAAAAATTTTTTCATGGCAATCCCAATCTTTCCCTTTCTAAAAAGGTCGCTGTTTTAGTATCTTCCACAAAATATTTTTGAGCTGCTTTTTGAAGTTCTTCTGGCGTAATCTGCCTCATTTTTTTCAAATATTGAAAAAGGTATTTCCAATCCCCCAAAACCACTTGATTGTATGCCAACTGAGAAGCCATCCCGCTGTTGGAAGAAAGATTTCTAATAAAATCCGCTTCGATTTGGTTAAGAATTTTTTCTAACTCTTGCTCTGAAACCCTTTCCTTTTTTAATCGCCCCAATTCTTGCAAAATCGCAATTTCCAAATCCTTATTTTTAAAAGGTTTTCTGGGAGAACCTCCAAAAACAATTAAGTTAGGATATCGTTCTCCCGGATTTCCATTCGATGCCCAAACAGACAAAGCGATCTTTTTTTCCACAATGTTTCTATAAAATCTGGAACTCCTTCCCCGAGATAATAGCTGCTCCATCATCTCCATCACAAAATTATCTGAATGAGGAGGGTTAGGCTTTTTAAAACCCATTAATAAAGAAGGTTCCGCGTCAAAATGAACCAGGGAACGTTTTTCCCCTGTTTGAGCAGGCTCTACGGTTTTATAGGAAGAGGGCAGGGCGCCGGAGGATAAAGATAAAAAATATGCATTAAATTTTTCCAGAACCTCTTTAGCGCGCACATCTCCTACGATCACAACCGTAGCATTATTAGACACATAATGTTTGCTAAAAAATTCTTGAGCATCTCTTAAAGTTAAATTTTTAATATCCGATGTCCATCCTATGGTGGGGGAAGCATAGGGGTGTGCTTTAAACGCAAGAGAAATAAAATTCTCCCAAAGAGCTCCTTGCGGCGCTGTTTCATAACGCATTCTGCGCTCTTCCATGACCACATCTCGTTCTTTATAAAATTCCCTTAAAACCGGATTTTTCATTCTTTCAGATTCCATTAAAAAATAAAGCTCCCACTTATTAGACGGCAAGCTCACCACAAATCCAGTCATGTCTTGACCTGTAAAAGCATTGAGACCTTCTGCTCCATGACGAATGTAGATTTGATCATATTCTTCTGGAATGACCCATTTTTGATGTTCAGTTTCCAATGTTTCCATCTTTTTTTTAAGAGCTTTAATCTTCTCAAGATTTAATTTCTCTTGATCCGATTCTGCCTCTAAAATTTCTAAAGCAGTCTTGTCAATTTCCTCTAAAACCGTCTTTTCTTTATCATAATCTTTTGTGCCAATGGTTTTTGTTCCTTTAAAAAGCATGTGCTCAAAAAGATGAGCTAGCCCTGTTTTGCCGGAAGTTTCATCCACGCCGCCAGTTTTAAACATCATTTGAAACGAAACCAACGGAGCTTGGTGTCGTTCTAGGATGAGGATTTTTAAGCCATTGGGCAGGGTTTGTTCAATCACCCTCTTTTCCAAATTTTGAATTGGATTGCTTGAATCAGAAAAAATTAAAGAGGATTGAACTAATAAAAGAAGTAAAAATAATATACGTTTCATTAGGTAAAGGTCAGGCGCAAATAGCCAGAATTTCCGCATTCATTGGTTTATCATACCAATCGTAGCGGTATTTTTAAAGTTTTTAAAATATTTTCTTTGTGCTACGCCAGTGCTAAGGAATCAGCACACACCCAAAATTCTTACGAATTTTTTAAAAGGAGTTTTGGTTGGCTAGGTGGACGCCGTTAGACCTGAATTATGCAGGCTAATCTAATGTTTGTGCTGAATGATTTGGACAAATGATATAATTTGGCTTATGAAAGAATCTTTGGCAAAACTCCTTCAAATCCTTTCAATTTTTATTCTGATCTTATCCACTTTATTGCTTTGGAAAGGGATAGAGCCTTTTAAAACTCATTATTTTCTTTTTGTCTGGTGGTCTTATATTGCTTTGCTGGATAGCTGGCTCTATCTTCATGGAGGAGAGTCATTGATGTTGAATAATTTCTCTAAATTTTTTCTTTTTCTTGTCCCTTTTTCTAGTTTCTTGTGGTTTATTTTTGAAGCATTTAATTTTAGAATTCAAAACTGGGCATATATGAATATGCCTAAAGAGATTTGGATTCGCTGGCCATTCACATTTCTTTCCTATGCCACGGTTCTCCCTGGAATTTTCTTAACTGCCAATTTTCTAGACCATCTAAATATTTTTAAGAAAAATGAATTTTCTCAATTTTTCAATCTAGAAATTCCAAAAAAATTATTAATCCTTTTCATGCTCTCTGGGGGTCTTATGCTCATTTTACCCCTGATCTTCCCAGCCTATTTTTTCCCTTTGATTTGGGTTGGATTTATTCTATTGTTGGACCCGCTCCTCCTCCACTGGCAAAAAAAATCCCTAATTCGCGAATGGATGCAAAAAAACTGGAATAGGACATTCCAACTTATTTTGGCAGGCGCGTTCTGCGGAGTTTTGTGGGAATTGTGGAATTTTTGGGCAGGCGCTAAATGGATTTATACTATTCCTTTACCAGATTTTTTAGGCTCTCAGAATAAAATCTTTAAAATGCCTATTCTAGGGTTCTTAGGATTCCCGCCATTTGCTTTAGAATGTTTTGTCATGACAGAATTTGCTCAAACTCTTAAAAAAAATCTCTCCAAAAAATTTTGGAGATCTCTCGTAGCGCTGGGATTCCTATTTTCTTTAACCACCTGTTATTTTATGGATCTTTATATGATCTTATCCTTCCGATGAACATGAGAAAACAATTTATTCTACCTAAAAAAGAGCTTATTCTTTATTTAAAAAAATTCTTAAATAACTCTTCTGCGGCATCGGTGCCGCTTTGAATGCAGTCTGGAATTCCAGTGCCGCAATAAGCATTCCCAGCCAAAACAAGCCCCTTAAAATTTAAAACCTTTTGCCTGATTTTTTCTACAAGCTCTTGGTGTCCAAGCCCATACTGAGGAAGCGCATTTTTATGATGTGAAATAACAGTTGAAATCGGCTTGGCATTAATCCCAAGAATATTCTCTAAATCCCCTTTTGCCGCGTTTTCTATCTCTGGATCGCTTAAATTAGAAAGCGCATCTGCCTTTTTCCCTCCAATAAAAACTCGTAAAACTACCTTGTCTAAAGGAGCTCGCCCCAAAAATTTAACACTAGAAAAAGTGCAGCCGCTAATTAATTTTTTTTCAATCTCAGGAACTACAAACCCAAAACCATTCAAAGGATGGAAAAGTTCCTCTTTTTTATAAATAAAATTAATTGTAACTCCAGAACCAGCTCTGATTTTTTCAAGTTCATTACTAAGTTCCGGATCTAAAGTCTTTAAAATTTTAGCGGATTGCGCGCTGGGAAGCGCGCAACAAAGAGCATCAGCCTCAATTTCAAAATCTTCTCCCTTGATCTTAAATTTTTTTTCCTGCAAATGATTCAAACTAATTTCTCTTACCTCGCTTTTTAGCCTGATTGAGTCCCGAGGGATTTTAAGAAAAAGTTTTTCAATTAAAGTTTCTAATCCATTTTTTAAAGAAACAAACAGGGTATAACGCGGTCCGCTAAAAGATTTTCCTTTAAACTTCCTCATTTCTTTTAAAAGGCCAAAAATAACACTCCCATATTTAAATTCCCACTCTAAAAATTTAGGAAAAGTGCTTAACAAACTTAAGTTTTGCGGGTCGCAAGAATAAATCCCTCCAACCATGGGTTGAGCCATTCTCTCTAAAGCCTCAATGCCCAGTCTTCTTTTAACAAAAGAATCTAAGGTTTCATCTTCAAATTTTTTTTGCGTGGAATCAATGGTTCTAAAAGAATTCTTAGTTTTCCCCTCCAAGAAAAAAGCGAGGTAATAAGAAAAGGCCAAAAGCGTGAAGGCGCGAGCAAATAAAATCCTTCAGGAACTTTCTCCAGCTTATTTTGCCAGACAATAAAACTATGACGAAAATTAGGGTTAGTGCCAATCAAATCATTTTCCAAAACCAATTCTTTACAAAGATTGACCGCAGCTCTTTTTTCTGTAAAAATTGCGTCTGGTCCTAGTTCTAAAACGCAATCATTCACCCTCACTGATTGAATGACGCCGCCTACTCTATTCCCAGCTTCTAGAACTAAGAGTTCAATTGGAAATTTCTTTTCCCTGCTTAAGTTTAACAAGCGATAAGCGCAGCTAAGCCCTGTAATGCCGCTTCCAATCACTACAATTCTTGGAGATTTAGTTCCGTTCATAATTATTTCTTTTAAAAAGCATCTTCATTCTTTTTTGTGAAGAAAAAATGGAAAAATTTTTAGTCAAATTCCACAATCCAACTGCAAGATTTAAATTAACTAATTATCACGCAATATTTTCTATTATCATAAGCGAATATTTTAAGTTAAAGCTTTTCCATGCAAAGCTCAGCCAAGAGTTGGATAAATTTAGGATGGTCGCCTACAGTTTTAGATCTAAAAAAATCAATTTTTAATGTTTGAGCTGTTTTTTTCGCTTTAATGTCTAAATCATAAAGCACTTCTACATGATCGCTGACAAATCCAATTGGAATGACTAGAATAGAGCCCACGCCTTGAGAGCTTAATTCTTTTATTTTTTCATTGATATCTGGTTCCAGCCAAGCCTCTTCTGGAAAACCGCTTCTACTTTGAAAAGCGATGGTCCAATTCTTTTTAAGGAACCTGTTTGCAACCAGTTTTGCTGTGTTTAAAATTTGTTGAGAATATCTGGATTTTTCATCCATCCATAAAGGAATGCTGTGCGCGCTAAAAATCCAGTGACAATCCTCTTTAAGAGCATTGGCAGAAAAAGATTGAAGTTCCATAATTCTTTCTCCAATCGCATCAATCAAATAAGGATGGTCCTGCTTTAGATTCAAAAGTTCAATTTCTGGAGCGCACTTCCCAACGCTCTTTCTAGCTTGGTTTAAAGCTTGGATGTACCGATCCCAACTAGCCTCTGAACGAAAAAGAGACATCACAATTCCAAGCGCTTTTTTAACTCCATCTTTCTTCATTTCCAGCAATGTATCCTGAATCGTAGGAGACCAGTTCCTCATTCCCACATAAACTTTTAAAGAAATTCCTTTAGACTTTAAAAAAATTTCCAAAGATTTTGCTTGACAATAGGTAATCTCAGTTAAAGGGGAGCCTCCGCCAATCAGTTTATACTGCTCAATCACAGTGGCGATTCTTTCTTGAGGAATGTTGTGACCCTGAGTTACACTGGCTAAAAAAGGCTTTACTTCTTCAAATTTTGCAGGACCGCCAAAGGCAAAAAGTAAGATCGCATCAACATTCATGGTCACTAACGGCTACTCAGCTCATGCACCATCTCTACTAAAGCTCGTACATTTTCTACCGGGGTTTGCGGAAGAACTCCATGCCCAAGATTAAAGATATGTCCATTTCTAGATTTAGCTTCTTCTAAAATTCTTTTAGTTTGTTCCCGAATCGTCTTATGATCAGACAAAAGCACCAGTGGATCTAAATTCCCTTGGAGTGCGACTGAACCTAACTGATCCCAACTCTTCCCCAAATCTACTTTCCAATCTAGCCCCATCACCTGCCCCCCAGCCTCTTTCATTAACTCTAAAAGAGCCCCTGTATCCGTGCCAAAATGGATCATAGGTGTGGTGGATGGCAAAGATGAAAAAAGCTTTTTCATGTGAGGAAAAACAAAAGTTTTATAATCTTGAGGAGACAAACAACCCACCCAACTGTCAAAAATCTGCACAGCTTGCACCCCTGACTTAATTTGCCCAAGAATGTAAGCAATGGAAGAGTCCGTCACTTTACTCATCAGCTGATTCCAAGCTTTATAATCTCGATACATAAATGACTTTGTATGCAGATAATTTTCTGAAGATTTTCCCTCAACCATATAAGAAACCACAGTAAAAGGGGCGCCAGCAAAACCAATGAGCGGTATTTTTGGATTTAGATAAGAGCGTATTTTTTTAATCGCTTCAAAAACAAACCCAAGAGATTCTTCTGGCTTAACAATCGGCAAATTTTCTACAGCTTCTTCTGTGCGCACAGGACGATAAATCAAAGGGCCATCCCCTTTGGCATATTCTAAACCCACTCCCATGGGTTCTAAAATTAAAAGAATATCGGAAAAAAGAATAGCCGCGTCCACACCCAGTTTTTCCTGAGCTGTCACCGTTACCTCACAAGCAAGATCTGAATTTTTGCAAAGATCTAAAAATTTTACTTTTGACCTTAATTCTCTATATTCCTTCATGTAACGCCCTGCTTGACGCATGATCCAAATCGGAGTATAGCTAGAAGGTTCTAAGCGACAAGCCTTCATAAAAGCGCTCTCATTATAAAGATCGGCAACAAAGGGTTTGATTGGATAAGTTTTAACTTCTATTTTTTTATGATCTTTTTGCCAGGATTTTCTCTTTTCTTCTAAAAGAGCTGGACAGACTAAGGATGCTTCCTTTACAAAAAGTCCCATCTTGGATTCTTTGGATTCAAAGTCTATGGGCAGACCGCTTTCCTTTAGATTTTCTGAAACAATCGGGCCAATGGATCCAACCGCCATCCGATCCAAAGATTCTCTAAAAGAACTTTCTAAACCCTCTTCACTGGCAACTTCTAAAACATTATAAATTTGTGTGGCATTCGTAAACAATAGAATATCTGTATTACCGTCGCACACGTCAAAAATCGCTTTTTTTAAAAAAGAAAGGTCTTCTGGCAATGCCCAGCGATACACAGGCACACGGCTAACATGAGCTCCTCTTTTTTTTAGTTCCTTAATAAATTCTTGATTTTGTATGCCATATTCCTGCACAAAAACTTTTTTTTCTTTAATTGAAATTTTTTGATCTAAAGCAGCTAGAACCTCGCGCCAAGTATTTGGCTCTGGCACACTAATGGCAGGAGTGATTCCCATTTCTTTTAAAGCTAAGACTGGTTTAGGGCCTCTAGCCACAAGAACTGTTTTTGCCAATGAAGCTAGAAAAGTTTCCCTGGGGATCTCTTTTTCAATCACTTGCAAAAGAAAACGGGCGCCAACGCCAGTCATTAAAATCACAATTTCAGCTTTGCCTTGCACCACTTTTTTGCCAAATTCAAGCGCTTCCTGATTCAATTCAAAAGGAATTTCTCTCATAGAAGGAGCTATGGTAGCCCTCCCTCCGTGGCGCTCTATTAAGCTCTGCATTTCATAAGCCCTGCGGCTTTCAAAGCTTGTAACTTTAAGTCCTGAAAAATTCACCTCTTTATTCTCTTGGTTCATTTTTGTCTGATGATAGAACAAGAATCCAAATTAGTCAACTTCTTTTGTATCCCAAAATCGTGATTAATTGTAAGAAGCGAGACGAATTCCTTTAAATCCAATGACGATTCTGAGTTACTATTATGATAATATAAAACCATGAAAAAAATATTTTGTGTCTTTGGAACCAGGCCAGAAGCAATTAAAATCTCCCCTATTCTTAAAATTTTAAAAAAGGAAAAAGATAAATTTAACCTTAAGGTCTGCGTAACAGCCCAGCATCGGGAAATGCTAGACCCTTATTTAAAGTTTTTTGGCATCACTCCTCATTATGATCTAAACATCATGGAAGATCGCCAGTCTTTAGAGCAACTCTCTCACAATGTCTTATCCAGAATTCCCTCTATCTTAAAAAAAGAAAGCCCGGATTTGACTTTAGTCCAAGGAGATACCTCCACAGCCTTTTTAGCTGCTTTAAGCTCATTTTATCTTAAAATTCCTGTGGCTCATGTTGAAGCGGGTTTAAGAACCTATAACTATTCTCAACCTTTTCCAGAAGAAGCTAATAGAAGATTAATTGATGCCTTAAGCATTTTACATTTTGCCCCAACCCTTCAATCTAAAACCAATCTTTTAAAGGAAGGTTTTTCTGCAAAAACTATTTTTGTTACTGGAAATAGCGGGATTGACGCGCTTAAAAGCGTTACGCAAAATCCTCAAAATTTTCAAAATCCATTTTTAAAAAATTTTTTTAATTCCAATTCTAAAAAAGAAAATTTTAAAACAATTTTGGTCACAGCTCACAGAAGAGAAAATTTTGGCAAACCTTTAAAGGAACTCTGTTTAGCATTAAAAAGCATAGCGGATTCTTTTCCAGAAGTTTTTATTTTTTATCCTGTGCATCTTAATCCTAATGTTGGTTCTGTAGTAAAAAAAATCTTGAAAAATCAAGCGAAAATTTTTCTTTTACCTCCTCTGGAATATGGTGATTTCACCCATCTTTTAAAAAAATCTTGGGCTCTTGTGACAGACTCCGGAGGGCTGCAGGAGGAAGCTCCAACCCTTGGGATACCAACGCTGGTCTTAAGAAAAATTACAGAGCGGCCAGAAGCAGTTCAAACAGGAAGCGTAAAGGTGATAGGAACTGAAAAAGAAAATATAATAGCTGAGGTAAGCAAATTAATTAAAAATAAAAACAGCTATCAAAAAATGGCTAAGGTTTCCCATCCTTATGGAGATGGAGGAGCTGCGCAAAGAATAGTGAATGCTCTTTTATTTTACTTTAACTATAGAAAAAATCGCCCTAAAGATTTTGAGCCTTAAAATGCCGCCCTCGGAACTGAGATTGAATTCTATAAGACCAGGAAAAATATGCTGCCTTTTCCTTCTCTTCCTTTGCTGCATTACGCCTCTTTACTCTTCGCCCTCTCATTTTAGACTGCCGCCTTTATTTTGGTACGAATCCCAACCCATGGAAGACCGCTCTTTTTTAATGGCCCTCCTCTTATATTGGAGGGGAAAAGATCGAGAAAGTCTTTTTAATCTTTTTGCGCCATTTTATTATGATTTTCAAAGCGAGCAAGATAAAGTCAGGGTGCTCTTGCCAATTCACTTTTATCGCCAGACAGGGGATAAAAGTTTATTTATTCTAGGGCCCTATTTTTCAAAAAGATCTATTTCTGAACAAACAAAATTTATTTTTCCGCTTTTTTTTAAAAACGAGGATGAAAAATTAAAATCAAAACTTATTTTCCCGTTTTATTGGTCATTTCAATCTTTAACAGAAGAAAAAAAATTACATGAGCTCTTATTCCCTTTTTATTTAAGGGTCAAAGGGGAGAAGGATCAAGATATCTATTCTCCGGTTTTTTGGTCCTATAAAGACTTAAAAACCTCAAAAGGAATATTGCCCCCTTTTTATTGGAAACTTACAGAGTCTTCTAAAACCCAAATTGGTTTTCCGCTTTATTGGCGATTTTTCAAAAAAGATCCTGAATTAAAAGAACTTGAGATCGCATTTCCTTGGATCTATCTTCGTTCTGGAAATAACAGCTTTAGAACCTTTGCGCCCCTCTACTGGGGTAGGACTAAAGAAGAGAAAGGAGAATGGAACCTATTTTTCCCTTTGCTCTTTCAGTCTGAAGATAAGAAAGGAAACAATAAATGTATCACTCCTATTTTTAGCCGTTTTAAAGATGAAAATGGAAGAATTTGGGGGCACACAGGCCTTAATTTTTTTTTAAGAGAGCCTTGGGGTGGGAAAAGCGAGATTTTCTTTCCCTTTTTATATTATAGAGGAGAACCAGATTTTTTTAAATTAAGATGCCTTTCTTTTTATCTGGAACACCATCATGACCAAAAACATTTTGAAACTTCTCTCCTGCCGCTTTTGCGCTATCGCAGGGACTCTGACCGCAGACAAATTTTTGTTTTAGCTTTTTACCGCGACAAGGATCCAGAAGTCCAGCGAGGTTTTTTCTTAAACTATTTTTGGAGAAAGGAAACCGCATTAGAAAAAAATTCACCCGGTTTACAAAAACATATTCTTTTTCCAATTTTTTGGAGCGTGCGCTCAGAAGATCAAAAAACCACGATTCTTCCCCCCTTGTTCGCTTTGCATGAAAAAGAAGATTTCAAATTTTCTCTTTTGACCCCTCTGATTTTTCAAATAAAAAAGGGAGGGGAGACTTTTACAACCTTTTTTCCAGCCTATATGAAGAGAGCTGTACCTGAACGCTCTTGGACAACACACTTTTTTCTCTTCTGGCGCCACCAAAAAGGGAAAGAGGCGATTGCCGGTTTATTCCCGATTTATCGCAGAGCCAGTTTTCCCAATGGCTCTAGTCTCCTTTTACCCGGCTTTTATTACCTTAAAGAGGGAAAAGAAACTCAAGGTTTTGTTTTACCCTATTTTTGGGATAAAAGAGGTCCTACCCAATACCAGTTCCTCCCGCCATTCTATTGCCAATTCTCAAGGCCTACCTGGGGTTTCAAAAGTTTATTTCCCATTTATAAATTCGAGAATCAGGAAATTAAAGAGACCGGCATCTTTCCTTTTTGGGCAAGGACAAAGTCTAAAGGGCCGGAACATTTTCTGGCCAACTCTCACAGATTCCTTCCATTCTATTTTTATAGAAAACTTCGCCATGGCACGGATCTCTGGATGCCATTTTTGTTAGCGCGTTTTGAGAAAGAAATCATTGAAGAAAACCAAAAAACCATACGCGGCAGATTGTTTTTAATAAGCTATTGGGAGAGATCCGCAAAATCTTCTTTAACCCGGCTAGACCCTCTTTTTTCTTTTTATCGCACCCCAGCCAGTAAAGGATTTGCAATGCCCACAGCTCCATTCCCCCTTTGGAAATATGAAGTAAAGGGGGCAAAAAAAGAGGAACAAATCGTAGAGGGCACTTTTTTCCCGTATTTTTGGAAAAGGAGTCCACATTTAAGAAAAAATCTCTTTTTCCCTGTTTATTATTCAAAGAAAAAAATCTCTGAAGAGTCCTTGAAAGAAGTTTCTCAGGTACAATGGTTTTTAGCTTACTTCTCAAGCTCCGATGAATTAGAACAAAAAAGAAAAACATTTTTCTTTCCTTTCTATTGGTATTTTGCGGAAAAAGGAAAGTCAATTCGGGTTTTAATTCCTTACTTAAGAGAAAGAGAGCCCCAGATGACTCGAGACATCTTTTTCCCTGTTTGGTGGCGCTCCCAAAAAAAAGAATCCAAAACATCAGTTTTTTTCCCGATTTTTTATAAGGCTTATCAGGCAGATTTAAAAGAAAAAACTATTTTTTTCCCTGGGTTTTGGGTTCGAAAAAGCCCGGAAAGTTCCTCATTGCTTTTTCTTAATTTTTTACAAAAAAGTTCCTATAAAACCCAGGAAAAATCAACATTTTTCTTTCCGCTTTACTGGCAGGAGTCTGAACCTAAAAAAAATAGCGCTTATCTTTTTCCTTTATATTTTAAATACACAAAGGAACATTTTCATTCTAAGATATTCTTTCCTTTATATTGGAAGTTTGAAGGAGTGGATACCTCCATTCAGATTGTACCCCCCTATTTTAAAGTTTATTCTAAACAAGATGAGGAAAGCACAACTGGATTTGCTCCCTTGTGGACCTACAGTCATAATCGTTTAAAAACTGCTAAAAGTTTTCAGCTTTTGGGAGGGCTTATGGGAATTGAAAAAAAAGAAGGAAAGACTAAATTTACTTTGTTTTATTTTTTAAAAATTTAAGAGTCTGCAAGAAATCTTTTGGCAGCGGAGCTTCAAACTGGATCCATTTTTTTGAAATAGGATGTTCAATTTTAAGACGAAACGCATGCAGCATCTGGCGCGGAACATTTTGATCTTTTATCCCATAAAGGGTATCCCCTAAAATCGGGTTCCCAATCTTAAGAAGATGCAGCCGTATCTGATGAGTTCTGCCTGTCTGCGGATAAACCTCAATATAAGAATGTTCGGGAAAAAGTTTTAAAACCTTAAATTCCGTGCGGGCAAACTTCCCCTGAGGTTGAATGTCCATTTTATTAGAATGATACGCTCTGCCAATGGACCCTTCAATTTCCCCTTTTAAAACTTTTAAGCGGCCTGTGGTAATCGCGCGATATACTTTCTTAACTTTCCTATCTCTAAATTGTTCGGAAAGCAATTTTTGACTTAAAAAGGTCTTCGCCACCACCAACACCCCAGAAGTTTCTTTATCTAACCGGTGCACTAACCCAAGCCTAAGCTCCTCATTTCCTTTTGATTCATGATCTAAAAATAGTTCGCTTTTATTTTGTTTTAAGTGATATGCAACGCCATTAGCTAACGTGTGATCTCTGTGACCTTTTGCCGGGTGTGTCACGATCCCGGCTGATTTATTAATCACAAGAATCGCTTTATCTTCATAAATAATTCTTAAAGGAATGGGTTCTGCCGCAAGCGTTAATTCTTCTTCAACTATTTTTCCAGAAATGTTTTCATCCCCTTTTAAACGAAGAGCTGAACGTCCCTTCTTTTGATTCACCAGGACCACTCCCTGCTCAATCCAATATTGGATTTTGCTGCGGGAGAAATCAGGAATCTTTTCTTTAAGAAACTGATCCAATCTTTTATCTCGGTCTTCTAATTGAGCTTTAAAAGTAAAGGCATTCATCGTTTTTCTTTTAGGCTTACTTCCCCGCGGCACTTGACAAAAAAAACTTTTGGGGCTAAACTTTGAACAAACAACACATCTCGTGACTGCATGACATTTTTTAAAAAGGAAGTCTTTAAATGCATCGCAGAAAAAAAATTCTAATCGTAGAAGAAGATCCTAAAAACATCGAGGTTATTAAAAAAACTTTAGAGCAGGATAAGTATGAGCACATGGAAGCTTTTACCGCTGAAGATGCGCTGGAGCTTTTAGAAAGAGAAGAAGTTGATCTTGTCATTTGTCACACTCAGTTAGTGGGCATGAGCGGCACAGATTTCCTCGCGGAACTGCATAATTGGGATATTGAGCTTCCTGTAATTTTAACCTCCAATGGCGGCACCAAGGAAAAGGATTGGTTAAACGCGCTGCAATCTCAAGCTTTTGACATGATCGCAAGGCCCATTCATAAAGATCATCTTCTTAAAGCCGTGCATAAAGCTCTTCATAAAAAAGAAGTATTGGCCGCATCTTAAAAAAAAGCTGCATTATTTTCAAAGTTTTCTTTAAGAAACCTTCAAAGAGGGACGAGCTTCCATGATTTTTCCCCGCACATGCCTTTTAATCCTGTTAAAAGCTCCTCTGTAATTTTTACTTTTATCTTTGGGTCTAAAGAAAACTCTCCATGGTTAGGGGTGGAAAGCAAAAATTGCACGGGGCAATGACCATTATTTTTATGCAGAAATTTTTTTAAATCTTCCAAAGACGTGTCCTCTAACCCCGCAGTGTTGATGTGAATAACCATTTTTTTTACTAAACTTTCCCGGGCTTTTTCTAAAGATAAAATTTCTTCCACAATCAGTTCTTGAATCTCCTCTTTCCCTGAACGATTTAAACGCCCGGAAACCACCACCATTTGATTGATGGCAATCAGTTTAGAAAGACCTCCTGCATAGGATTTGGGAAATACCACACAATCCATCTCTCCTTCTAAATCTTCTAGTTTAAATCGCGCGTAGGGCACTTGCTGCTTTTTGGAAATGAGTCTCCTTACGTTTTCTATAATTCCAGCCACACGCACTCGCCCGTTTGCTTGGCCATTGCTTCCCACTTGCGCTAAAGAGGCAGTGGAATAAAAGCTAAGTTCATCCTTAAATTTAGCTAATGGATGGCCGGAAAAATAAAAACCCAGCACCTCTTTTTCAAATGAGAGCAATTCATGTTCATGCCATTCTGGAATATTTGAAACAAGTTCACTGGGATTTTCTTGAGATGTAATTTGCAAAGATTCAAAAAGGGAAGCTTGTCCTATTGTCTGATCATCCCTCAGTTTGGAAGTGAACTGTAATATTTTCTCAACAGAACCAGCCAATTGAGCGCGAGTTTTTGTATTAGGTTCGCCTACAAAATCAAAAGCGCCGGCTTTAATTAAGGATTCAATGACTTTTTTATTCACACCTTTAGTGTCAACTTTTTGGCAAAAATCTTGCAAAGAACAAAAAGGCTCTTTTTCTCTTTCCCTTACAATAGCTTCAGCTGCACCTTCCCCCACATTTTTTACGGCAGAAAGACCAAAGATGATCTTTGTCTCTTTCCCCTTCCCAATCAAACTAAAATGAGTAGAAGAATTTTGAACATTAGGCGGCAGCACTTCAATATTTAAAGACTGAGCATCTTGAATGTATTCCACCATTTTGTTGCCTTCTTCTTTGGCAAAGGAAGAATGGCCAATCACGGAAGAAATTAAAGAAACCATATATTCATGCGGATAGTTCGCTTTCAAATATGCGGTTTGATAGGCCAGTAGCCCATAAGCCGTGGCATGAGATTTATTAAATCCATACCCTCCAAAATGTTCTATCTGGGCAAAGATCTTCTCAGCAATTTTCAAATCAATCCCTTTGTTTTTAGCTCCCTCCAAAAAACTCTGTTTAAGTTTAGTGATCTCTTCCGGAATTTTTTTTCCCATTGCTTTTCTTAAAACATCAGCCTGGCCCGCGGAAAAACCGGCAATCACTCTTGAAATTTGCATGACCTGCTCTTGATAAACAATAATCCCATAAGTTTCTTTAACAATTGGCACAATACTGGGGTGATCATATTTCACTTTAGAATGAGCGTGTCTTCTAGCCACAAAATCATCCAGCATGCCGCTGCCCATGGGCCCTGGACGATAAAGAGAAACCAGAGCGATAATATCTTCTAAACTATTTGGTTTTAATTTGCGCAGCAGATCTCTCATTCCAGAAGACTCCAGCTGAAATATGCCAATGGTTTTTGCTTCACTTAAAAATTTAAAAGTTTTTGGATCATCTAAAGGAATTTTTATTAAATCGAATTCAGGGTCATGCCGTTTTTGCACCCAAGATTCCGCATTCTTTAAAACTGTAAGGGTTCTTAAACCCAAAAAATCCATTTTAAGAACCCCTAACTTTAAAAGGCTGTCATCATTGTACTGAGTGGTAATGACATCCTTACTGCCTTGCGCTACCGGAATATAATGAGTGATATCTTGATTCTCCTGGGTTGGCACAATCACAATGCCGGCGGCATGCACCCCTGTATGGCGTTTTAAACCTTCCAGCCTTTGTGAAACATCCAATAACTTTTTTACATCTGGACTATTTTGGTAAAGATTTTTAAGTTCTGGCACCTGTTTTAAAGCTGAAGAGATTGTAATTCCTATCTCTTTTGGAATCATTTTTGCGATCCGGTCGCATTCTTGTAAAGGCATTTCCAATACTCTTCCCACATCTCTAACCACAAGACGCGCGAGCATGGAACCAAAGGTAATAATTTGCGCCACAGAATCGTTTCCATATTTTTTCCTTACATATTGAATGACTTTTTCCCGGCCCTCATCAGAAAAATCTATGTCTAAGTCAGGCATGGTTCTTCTGTCTGGATTTAAAAAACGCTCAAATAAAAGACCATATTTTAAAGGATCAATGTCTGTAATGCCAAGAGAGTAACTCACTAAACTACCTGCTCCTGAACCTCTTCCCGGCCCAACCGGAATCCCTTCTTTTTTGGCAAAACTTACAAAATCCCAAACAATCAAAAAATAGGCAGAAAATCCCATGCGTTTGATCACAGTTAGTTCTTCTTCTAATCTGCTTTTATATGCAGGCAACATCTGTCCAAATCTTTTTCGGATTCCGTCCATACAGAGTTTTTCCAGATAAGAATCCATGGTTTCCCCTTGAGGAACTTGATATTGAGGAAGAAGAATCCTGTCGAATTTAATTTCTAGATTACAGCGGGAAGCTATTTCTATAGTGGAACGGATCGCTTGGGGAACTTCTGAAAAAAGTTTTTCCATTTCTTGCGGACTTTTATAATAGAACTCTTCAGAAGCATAACGCATGCGGTTAGATTCAGTTACAACTTTACCTGTGCCAATACAAAGCAGCACATCGTGAGCGAACGCATCCTCTTTTTTAAAGTAATGGCAATCATTAGTGGCCACTAAAGGGATCCCTGTTTTCTGGGAAAGTTCCGTTAATGTCCGATCTACCTTTTTTTGAGCCTCAATTCCATGATCCATAATTTCTAAGTAGAAATTCCCTTTGCCAAAGATATCTTGATATTTTCCTGCAAGTTCCAAGGTTTGGTCTGATTTTTCTTGCAAAATAGTCTCCGCGATTTTTCCTTTTAAGCAGCCGGACAAAGCAATTAAACCTTCATGATATTTTTCCAAAATTTCCCAGTCTATGCGAGGTTTATAATAAAACCCTTCCAAATAAGAAATAGAAGTGAGTTTCATTAAATTTTCATACCCTTTTTCATTTTTAGCTAAAAGGGTCAAATGGTTATTGGATGTGGAAAGGGTTCCGGAGCGGTCATTCCTTAATTTTGGAGCCACATAGGCTTCCATGCCAATAATGGGTTTAATGCCTTCAGCCTGACAAGATTTATAGAATTCTATGGCTCCAAAAATATTCCCATGGTCTGTCATGGCTAAAGCCGGCATTTTTTGGGCTGCAACAAATTTAATTAGTTCCGAGGGTTTACCGCGATCATCCGTAATTCTGCAGGCTCCATCCAAAAGGGAATATTCAGAATGAGCGTGCAAATGAACAAACTGCGAGTGGTTAGGCATAAGGTTTTGTTTGGCTTTTAATTTCCTCAATATATTCTTTCAAAGCTATCCGCCAGTCCCGCATCAGATCCAACCCCATTTCACCTAAACGTCCATTCACTGCGCTTAAATTAACAGCTCTTGGCGCTGTCTCTTTAAAATCCTTTGAATTAATGGGAATAACTTTTACATCTTTAACCCCGGCAAACTCCAGCACTGCCTTAGCATATTCATAATAACTGGCGGTCCCATGCCCCACCATATTAAAAACTCCCTCTCCTTCTTTCTCAATCAACGACAACAAATTACGGGCAGTGTCTTTAACAGAGCTGGGCTGGATAAAACGATTATCAATCATTCTAATTTCTTTTACTCCGGAACTGACCATCCTCAAAACCTTGCTTACAAATTTTTTATCCTTCTCGCCCCCTCCAAATAAAGAACCAAAACGAACAATCAAATGTCTCATATTTTTAAATTCCGAGACCACAACTTCACCAATCCACTTGCTTTTAGAATAAGTGCCTATGATCTTATCTGGGATTACCTGATCATAACGCTCATCATAAGGACCCTCTTTATCTCCGGGATAAACATAAAAAGTGGATGGAACGACTAAAAGAGCCTTTACTTTTTGCGCGCCTTCGCAAACATTCCTGGTGCCTTCAACATTAACTGCAAAACATTCCTCAGGATTGTACTCGCACCAATCCACATCTGTTTTAGCCGCAAGATGAATAATCACATCGGGCCTGTGATATTCTATGATTTCCTGAGTTCTATGCCGATTAGTTACATCTAAATCAGGATAATTAAAATGTTTGAAGAAAAAGGCATTATCTAAATGCTTTTTAAGTTCAGTTCCAACCATTCCATTGGAACCAGTCACTAATATTTTCATAAAATAGTATGAATTAAAAAAAGTTAACTAGATGAATATTCAAGGATAACTAATAAACGTATTTAGCCTGAATCTCTTAGTTGGACTGAGGATATTTTCTCATGCTTCACATAACCAAATGAAAGATTCAGATCAATCAAATCTACCCTCATAATTGAACACAATCTTAACATAATTACCATCTCACATCAAGAAACTTGACAATCTTAGCTTCTTCTGTTATTATCAGAGCTAGCCCTCATTTAGGAGGAGACTTAAAGATGTCCCCAATGATTTTCACAGTCACATTTCTTATTTTGCTTTTAGCCGGGAGCTGGTTATTCTATCTCTCCTATTACTTAAGAAACCGCCAAAAACATAATCTTGCGCTTAAAAACTTTGAAGAATCTCAATCCCGCCTTAGAGAAGAGGTGGTCAACACTGATTCTTTAGTTAATCTTTTAGCAAATGTCCATGAAATAGTCTTAGAAAGTTTTGGGGATAAAACAAAACCAGTTCTTGCAAGAATGATCCTTAGCTCTGCCTGCCAAATCATGGGTTGCGCTGTTGGCTCATTAATGATTTTGGACCAAGAAACTCAAGAGCTAAAAATTGTGGCTGCGCAAGATATTTCTCAAGAAACCTGCGCATCCTTAGGGTTAAAACTTGGGGAAGGTCTCTTAAGTGAGGCTGCCTTAATTGGAAAAATTAAAATCTTTGATGATTTAACTAAAGAGGCAAGGGTTTCTGGTTTGGATCTTCCAGGGAAATCTCTCATGCTGATTCCTTTAAAGTTAAAAGACCGAATCATGGGCTTACTTTCAATTTTTGCGGATGAGCCGCACCATATCTTTGAAGAAAAAAAAATCCGTCTATTAAATATCTTGGCTCGCCAAAGCACGATTGCTCTGGAAAATTTGGGGTTATATAAAAACTTGCAAATCTTTTATTGTGAAATGGTTGAGGCTTTGGCAGAAAGATTAGTGGCGGAAGAATCTAAAGATAAAAATGAAACCTTGCGGTTTTATGCAAGAAAAATCGCTCAAGAGCTAAAACTGCCTGACTCTATAACGATGTATGTTGAATTTGCCACAATTCTCCGCGGCATTGGAAAAAGCGATTTGAATGAGCTCATTTTGCATAAACCAGGCAACTTGACCCCCAAAGAATTAGAAGAAGTTAAAAAGGCTCCTAAAAAAGGACATGATTGGGTCTCAAAAGTGAAATTTCTTTTGCCGGTTGGGCCCATGATCTTGTACCACCAAGAGCACTGGGATGGAAAAGGATATCCCTCTGGACTAAAAGGGAATGAAATTCCTTTAGGATCCAGAATTGTTTCTGTTCTGGCTGCGTTTCACTCAATGACTACGGACCGTCCCTACCGCAAAGCGCTGCCTGAAAAGCAGGCTATTGGGGAGCTGAAAAATCAGGCTGGAACCCAGTTTGACCCAAAAGTAGTAGAAACATTTGTAAAAATTTTTGAAAACGAAAAGGAAAAGATTCCACAAGGACAAGCGTTTATAAGAAATGGAAAAGAAGATCAGTCCGTATTTGAAAATTTCTGGGAATGGAACTGAAAAAGATCAAAAAGGAATTTTGTATGTTGTTTCAACGCCAATTGGGAATTTATCGGATATTACAATCCGAGCGTTGGAAGTTTTAAAGCAAGCTGACCAGATTCTTTGTGAAGATACCAGAATAACTTTAAAACTATTAAACCATTTTGGAATACAAAAACCACTTTTAACCATTTTCGGTCCCAAAGAAAAAAAAGAAATTCCAAAAATTCTTGCCTTGCTTCAAAAAGGGGAATGTTTAGCTCTATTGAGCGATGCTGGAACCCCTACCTTGTCTGATCCCGGCACATCCATTGTAAAAAATGTAAAAGAATTAAAGTTCCCTGTTGTGCCTATTCCCGGCCCTTCAGCCATATCTTGCGCTTTATCAGTTTGCGGTTTTGCGGAAAAAAGCTTTCTTTTTCTTGGCTTTCTTCACCGCAAGTCCGGCAAAATCAAGAAAGAGTTGTTAGAGGCTAAAAAATTTAAAACCACTGTGGTTTTCTTTGAATCCCCATTTAGAATATTAAACACCCTCTCTTTAGTAGCTGATACCTGGGGAAAAGAAACCCTTACGTTTATTGGCAGGGAAATGACTAAAAAATTTGAAGAGGTGATGGAAGGAACCTTAAGTGAAATAATAGAAAAAATGCAAAAGAAAGAAATCTTAGGAGAAATTACTGTTGTTTTAAACCCGAACATTGCATTAAAAAATGAGAACCGAGACGGAAAATCTATTCATTTTTTCGAAACAAAAAAGTGAGAGAATACTTGAAAGTATTCGCGAACTTTTTTGTGAAGAAAAAATGAATAGATTTTCTGTCGAATTCCATTTTTTAATGCAATGTTCGGGTTAAAGGAGCCAAGTTAAAATGAAAGTTTCCATCATTGGGGCTACGGGTTATACTGGCGGAGAACTCTTACATTATCTCTTGAAACATCCAGAAGCAACCCTTGCGCACTGCACATCTCAATCGCAAGTGGGAAAACCCCTGTCTTTGATCCACCCGAATCTCGCGCATAAAATGGAGCTAAAAAATAAAAAAGAATGGTTCATGGAAAAGTGTGATGTAAAAAAAATTGCAAAAGATTCCGACATTATTTTTATTTGCCTGCCGCATGGAGAAGCTTCTAAAGTAGTCAAAGAGTTCTATCCTAAAAAAATTAAAATCATAGATCTTTCCGCTGATTTTAGACTGCGCTCCAGCTCTCTCTATGAAAGCTGGTACAAAACCAAGCACCCTTGCCCAGCTTTGCTAAAACAAGCTGTTTATGGTTTGCCTGAACTCTACCGCAAACAAATTGCCAAAGCAGTTTTGGTGGCAAATCCAGGCTGCTATGCCACAGCCGCAATTTTAAGCGCAAGCCCTTTAGTTCAAAATAACTGGAGTGATCCCAATAGTCTCATACTCGACGCAAAATCCGGGGTCTCTGGCGCTGGAAAAAAATTAGAACTGAAATATCTCTTTACTGAAACAAATGAAAACTTCTTGGCGTATGCTGTAAACGGACACAGACACTCCCCTGAAATTGAACAGGAGCTTTCCAATTTAAGGAAAGATCAGCCAAAAATAAAAATAACTTTTGTGCCCCATCTACTCCCTATTCACAGAGGCATCCTTGTGACTCTTTATGCAAATTTAACTAAAAAAACCTCTTTAAATGAGTTATGGGATCTCTATCGCTCTTTCTATAAAAACGAACCCTTTGTAAAAGTATTGCCTCAAGGTTCGTTTCCAGAGTTAAAGGCTGTGCAACACTCTAACTTTTGCCAAATTGGAGTGCATCTGGAAGAAAAAACAAATAGAGCGATTGTGATTGGAACGCTGGACAACCTTGGAAAGGGCGCAAGCTCTCAAGCAATTCAGAATATGAACCTAATGTTTGGTTTAGAGGAGACGTGCGGACTATTATAGGCCCAAACTTCCCCCATATAAAAATGAAAAGAACAGTAGTTTTTCTAAACAAGGGATTTGGGACAAAGGAACTGAACTCGAATATTCGGGTTAAATGAGAAAAAAGATGAAAAAATCTAAATATTTGGGTTAAAAAGGAGGAAGTACCATGGGAATTAGAAATTTTTTTGAACGTTGGTTTGGAAAAGATAAAGAATATTCACCTTATACCCCTGAACAAAAAGATAAAGGAAATGGTAAAAATGAGGATGGAGCAAAAATGTTTTGCGTGGACTGTAAAAGGGATTTCCTTTTTGAACCAGGAGAACAGCAATTTTTTAAAATGAAAGGACTCACCCCGCCAAAAAGGTGTCCAAATTGCCGCTCTAAAAGAAAACAGTTTAAGAGAAGATAGTGTCTGACATTCAGCTCCCTCAAGGTTTTTATGCGTCTGGGGTTTACTGCGGAATCGCTAAAAAACATAAACCAGCAGACCTTACGCTGATTTACTCTGAACGCATCTGTAAGGCGGCAGGAATCTTCACTCGTAATCTGGTCAAAGCCGCCCCAATCGTTGTTAGCCAAAAAAATCTTGAGAGTGGAACCGCTCAAGCGATTGTAGCTAACTCTGGCTGCGCCAATGCCGCGACCGGGGATCAGGGCTTAAAAGATGCAAAAAAAATGTGCGCATTGGTTGCAGATTCTTTTAAAATAAAAAACAATGATGTGCTGGTGGCTTCTACAGGCGTCATTGGTTCAACCCTTCCCATAGGAAAGATGAAACAGGGAATTAAAAATCTTTCTTCTCAGCTTAACCCTAAAAATAAAAAAATTTATAACAACCCCTTAAAAGCGGTCTATGGCATCATGACCACAGATAAAGTTCCTAAATTTGAAAAACGAGAATTTATTATAGAAGGCAAAACAGTAAGGCTCTGGGGGTGCGTTAAAGGAGCAGGGATGATCCATCCCAATATGGCTACCATGCTTAGCTTTATCCTGACGGATGCGGAGCTACCCCTTCCCCTCATGAAAAAAATGCTAAAAACCTCCTGCGACCAATCCTTTAATGCTGCCACCGTGGATGGAGATACCTCTACTAATGACTCTGTATTTTTTCTAGCCAATGGCTTAAGCGCAAAAATCAAAAAGCCAAAAGATCTAGAGAAATTTAATTTTGAACTTAAGAGTCTGTGTGAATCCTTAACTAAAAAAATGATTGCGGATGGAGAGGGCGCCACAAAATTAATTCAAATTACTGTCTGTGGGGCGCGTTCCAATAGAGAAGCAAAAAAAATAGCCGAAGTGGTGGCAACTTCCCCTTTAGTTAAAACAGCTTTTTTTGGGGAGGATGCTAACTGGGGCAGAATTTTAGCCGCAGCAGGCCGATCAGGCGTCAATTTCCATCCAAATAAAATAGATGTATTGTTAGAAAATTTAACTCTTGCTAAAAATGGGAAAGCGGTCATCTTTTCTGAAACAAAAGCAAAAAAAATATTAAGCCAAAAAGAAATCAGAATCTTTCTTAACTTACATGAGGGCAAAGCATCCGCTCATTACTGGACCTGCGATTTTTCTTTGGATTACGTTAAAATAAACTCTGATTATCGCTCTTAAAAAAACCAACTCTACAAAAGAAGGAGACGTTATGAACACCCTTAAAAAAACAGATCCAGAAATTTATTTAAGCATTCAAGGTGAAACTAAAAGACAAATGGAAAAACTAGAACTCATAGCCTCAGAAAATTATGTTTCAGCCAGCGTACTTGAAGCCCAGGGTTCTGTGCTGACCAATAAATACGCGGAAGGTTTGCCGCAGAAAAGATATTATGGCGGCTGCGAGTGGGTAGATGTGGCTGAAACTTTAGCCATAGAAAGAACTAAAAAAGTTTTTGGCTGCGAACATGCGAATGTTCAGGCGCATTCAGGAACCCAGGCAAATATCGCTGTTTATTTAGCCTGCCTCAACATTGGAGATACGATCATGGGACTTTATCTACCCCATGGAGGCCATCTTTCTCATGGTCACCCCATGAACTTTTCCGGTAAATATTATAAAGTGATTGGCTTTACAGTTAAAAAAGAAACAGAGCTGGTGGACTATGAAGAAGCAGAAAGATTAGCTCTAGAGCACAAACCAAAATTAATTTGCGTAGGGGCTTCAGCTTACTCCCGTATTTTTGACTGGAAACGCTTTCGGGAAATTTGTGATAAAATCGGAGCTATTTTTATGGCGGACATGGCTCATTATGCTGGCCTTGTGGCAGCTGGCCTTTACCCTTCCCCCATCCCTTACGCAGATTTTGTAACCACCACTACCCATAAAACCTTGCGGGGTCCAAGGGGAGGCATTGTCATGTGCAAAGCCCAATACTCGCAAACTCTGGATAAAACTATTTTCCCGGGCACTCAAGGAGGGCCTTTAATGCATGTGATTGCGGCAAAAGCAGTAGCCCTGGGAGAAGCCCTAAAACCTTCCTTTAAAAAATATCAGTCCCAAGTTTTGAATAACGCAAAAGCTTTTGCGCAAAATTTAAGCAAAATGGGATTTAGAATTGTTACTGGCGGCACAGATTGCCACATGTTTTTAGTGGATTTGCAATCTAAGAATCTTACAGGAAAAGTTGCGGAAGAAAGTTTAGACAAGGCTGGAATGACCGTCAACAAAAATACGATCCCCTATGATCCTCAAAAACCCTTCATCGCTTCCGGCATACGGATTGGCACTCCTGCTTTAACCACGCGCGGAATGAAAGAAAAAGAGATGGAAAAAATTTCACTTTGGATGGATCGGGCTCTTAAAAACACAGGGAATGAAGCTGAACTTAAAAAAATTGCGCAAGAAGTAAAAAATTTCTGTAAAAAATTTCCCCTTGAATCTCACCTAAGGAGTATGATATAGTAAAATTGTAATGAATGAAAATAATTCTAATCTTCCAATTTTAACTAAAGAACCAACAAAGCCTCTTACTCTTGTCTTAAAAGAAATAGAAAAAAAAGTTACAGAAAATCGAATAAAATACAGCGATCAAGATAAAAGTATTAAAGATTTTAGAAGAATTTTTGACCAAGATTCTTCCAAAATGAACCAAGCGATTTTTAATGAAACCTCTGAAGAGGAAATTTATCAGGAAACCCTTCGCACCATTTCTATTCTAGTGGAAATCCTTTCTCGCTCGAGAAGAAAACAACCATAAATAAGTGTGAACCTTTTTTCTATTGAAAAATCTTCATCCGCAACGCTTTTCCAGCTTTGGGGAAGGGTCATTTTCTGGTGTTTTTTAATCACCATATTTTCCAGTCAGCCAAACTATACAGGAGAAGGCCTTAGCTTTGAAACCTGGTTAGGAGCATCAAAATTTATTCTTAGAAAAATTGCGCACCTGCTAGAATATGGACTTCTAGGAATTTTTAGCAAACGCGCTCTGGAAAAAACTTTTTTAAATCACCCTCGTTACCATTTTATTCTTACTTTCTTCTTCACCCTAATTTTTTCCATGAGCGATGAGTGGCACCAATCTTTTGTTTATGGCAGGGGCGGAACTATCTTTGACGTCATGATAGACAGCTGCGGTTCTTTTATAGGATTATTTTTTCTGGAAAAACATGATTCAAATCAGAAGTTCGCGTTAAGGGATGAGTATCAAAATGAAAAAAAAGAAAAAAATTTCAATAATCAAATTACGGCAGAAGTGGAAAATTAAGCCCTCTACAAAAATTAAAGAGAGCTCAAAAATCTATGTTCGTTCTAAAAGTAAAAAAGAGCTTCAAAAACAACTCCGGCAAGAACTTTAAACCCGTATTTTGCAATAGGCGTGTCGGAGGAGACGAGCGAGGGCGAGGCTTTTTCGACGAAAAAAGTGAGAGCGCAGCGTTGGCTGCGGTCGAACTTT
>JACPBF010000042.1 GCA_016180425.1 Elusimicrobiota bacterium | reverse complement strand
TCACTCGTCCTCTGGGAAAATGGAGATTAGATCCATTGACAAAAGCTAGAGTAGGGGAGGATACATATAACTGGGTTACAAGAGAGCAGGGGATAGAGAATGTAAGAGATGGAATTAGAAAAAATCGTCCTGACCTGCTTGAGAGATATGAGAATTTAAATCAGCTTATTCCAAAAGAAAGAGAGCAGGAAGAAGAATCATTAAGAAACGAAGTCTATAGGATCACCTCTGGCCATTTCAATGTATGGGGATTGGGCGTTGCGATGAATCAACGAAAAGTTCCTTACTTTCATGGGAGTCATATTAATGCCTTGATAGCGCTGTTCCCTGATCTAAATTTGAATCCATTAGGATTTCAATTAGATTGGTCGAGGAATAGAATCAGTCAAATACATTTTGTCCAAAGAAGTTCCGCATATCATGCAACAGTATGAAAGGATCGCGGAATTAAATGATAGAGAACTGAATGACTTAAGAAATGAAATTTATAGGATAACTTCAGGTCATTTCCAAGTATGGGGATTGGGCGGGGTGATGAATCAAAAAGCAGACCCCTACTTTCATGGGAGTCATATCGTCGCATTGATGGCAGTATTTCCTGATCTAAATTTGAATCCATTAGGATTCCAATTAGATTGGTCAAATGAGGAGAGAGGGGTAGAATCAGTGAGATATGTTCTCAGTAAAAAAATACAGCATATCATGGAACGATATGAAAGGATCGCCCAGCTAAATGATAGAGAACTGAATGATTTAAGAAACGAAATTTATGAAATCACTCAAGGGCATCTTTATATGTGGGGATTGAGTGGGGCGATGAATCAAAAAGTAGCTCCTTACTTTTATGGAAGTTATATAAATGTCTTGATAGCAGTGTTTCCTGATTTAAATCTAAATTCTTTAGGATTTCAGTTGGATTGGTCTAGTGAAGAGAAAGGGATAGAATCAGTTAGATATGTGCTTTCCAAAGAAGTACCACACATCCTGCAACAGTATGAAAGGATCGCGGAATTAAGTGATAGAGAAATTCATGACTTAAGAAATGTAATCTATGGGATCAAACAAGCTCATATTATGGTATGGAAATTAGTTGGGGCGGTGAGTCGTCAATCAGCTCCTTATTTTCAGGGTAGTTATATAAATGTTTTTATTTCTGTATTCAGTCATCTAAGATTAGGATTGACTCTGCAAGGATTTAGAGATTATAGAAAAGCCACTTTTGAACGAAAGTATGGTTGGAAGACTCTTGAGTCAGGGACTTGGAGTGTAAGAGAAGCTATTAGGAATAATCGTCCAGATATAATCAGCCGTTATGAGAATTTAGGACAACTTAAAGAGGATGAGATTAAAAGATTAAAAAGAGATATTTACGGGATCACACAAGGGCATTTTTATATATGGGGAATTGGAGCAGCGATGAATCGAAAAATAGCTCCTTACTTTTATGGAAGTTATATAAATGTCTTGATGGCAGTATTCCCTGATTTAAATTTGAATCCATTAGGATTTCAGTTAGATTGGTCGAGCGAAGAGAAAGGGATTGAGTCAGTAAGATATGTGCTTTTTAGAGAAGTTTCACATCTCATGCAGCAGTATGAAAGATTAGAGCAGTTAAATGATAGAGAAATTCATGACTTAAGAAATGAAATTTATAGGATCACAAAAGGGGATTTTAATCTATGGGGATTGGGCGCTGCAATGAATAAAAAATTAGCTCCTTATTTTTATGGAAGCTATATTAATGCTTTGATAGCGCTGTTTCCTGATTTAAATTTGAATGCATTAGGGTTTCAATTAGATTGGTCGAGTGAAGAGAAAGGGATTGAGTCAGTCAAATACGTACTTTCCAAAGAAGTTCCGCATAGCATGCAACAGTATGAAAGGATCGCCCAGCTAAATGATAGAGAACTGAATGATTTAAGAAATGAAATTTATAGGATAACTTCAGGTCATTTCCAAGTATGGGGATTAAGTGGGGCGATGACTGAAAAAGTAGCTCCTTACTTTCATGGGAGTTATATGAATGTTTTGAAGGAATAGAATCAGTCAAATACATTTTGTCCAAAGAAGTTCCGCATATCATGCAACAGTATGAAAGGATCGCGGAATTAAATGATAGAGAACTGAATGATTTAAGAAACGAAATTTATAGGATCACACAAGGGCATTTCCAAGTATGGGGATTGAATGGAGCAGTGGATCGTCGTTTATCTCCTTACTTTCATGAGAGTTACATCCATGCCTTGTTAACGGTTTTCTCTCACCCTAAACTTGGGCTGACTCGTGAAGGGTTTATACAGAGAACTGAGAATAGAAGTTCAGGCGCTGGTCTAGGAACAGGAACTAGTGAAAATGAAAATTTAGGTGTTAGTGTAATGAGAGAGACTGTTGGGGATGAGGGTGCGGGCTCTAGTGTAATAGCAGAGATTCTTAAGAATGAAGAATCAGGTTCAAATCCAATGATAGAAAATAGTGGGGATGGGGATTTAGACTCTACTCTTATGAGAGAACAGATGGATAATAGATATCCAGGCTTTCCTCTGATGTCAGAAGACACACGCACGAAAGCTCTAAACAGAGGAATGAATCCTAATGGTTGGATCGCTCAACTTTTCTTTGCTCCACATTATGAATTCTTAGATACCTTTAATCCTGTACAGTTCTTTAAGAGCCACAGGGAACAGACTTTAGGACAAGCCATAGGGATTGTATTGATCTGGGGTGCAATGGTAGCAGCCATGATTGGAGCTCCATTTGGGATAGATTTTCTTTTGTCTGGGAATCCTACTAACCATTTAAGTATTACCCTCCTTAGTTCATTCATTGGTTCTCTCTCCATTGTTGCAGGAATAAGGCTAAATCAT
>JACPBF010000018.1 GCA_016180425.1 Elusimicrobiota bacterium | reverse complement strand
AAAGAAAATGAGGATCAATTAAACCAACTCAAGAAAACCAGTGGCTCACATAGTGAACTCAAACAGCAAAGATCAGCTCTTAATGTAGTTGTACAGGAACTTATCCACTTTAACAAATTTATTCAGACTAGCTATAAGCCAAATCGCACAGAAAAACTTATTCTTTCAATCGCATATCTTAGTTATCCTATTAATGTTTTAACTCACCATTTATTTAACCTTATATCTAATTTCACTCGTCCTTTAGGAAAATGGAGATTAACTCCATTGACAAAAGCAGGAGTAGGAGTGGATCAATATGACTGGGTAACTAGAGAACAGGGGATAGAGAATGTAAGAGATGGGATTAGAAAGAATCGTCCTGATCTGCTTGAGAGATATGAGAATTTAGATCATCTTGATCCCCGAAAGAGACAACTAGAAGAGGAATCTTTGAGGAAGAATATCTATAGGATCACCTCTGGCCATTTTAAGGTATGGGGATTGAGTGCAGCAATGACCCAGGAATCAGCTCCTTACTTTCATGGGAGTTATATCACCGCCTTAATAACAGTATTTCCTGAACTAAATTTAAATCCATTAGGATTTCGGTTAGATTGGTCAAGTGAAGAGAAAGGGATTGAGTCAGTCAAATATGTGCTTTCCAAAGAAGTACCACACATCATGCAACAGTATGAAAGAATCTCCCAGTTAAACGAAAGAGATATGCACGATTTAAGGAACAAAATTTATGGGATTACATATGGTCATTTAAAAATATGGGGATTGAGTGCAGCAATGACCCAGGAATCAGCTCCTTACTTTCATGGGAGTTATATCACCGCCTTAATAACAGTATTTCCTGATTTAAATTTAAATCCATTAGGGTTTCAATTAGATTGGTCAGATGAAAAGAGAGCGATTGAGTCAGTTAGATACATTCTTTCTAAAGAAGTACCTCATCTTATGCGACAGCATGAAAGGATCACCCAATTAAAGGATAGAGAAGTGCATGACTTGAGAAATGAAATCTATGGGATCACACAAGCACATTTTAAGGTATGGGGATTGCATAGGGCGATGGATAGTCAGAAAATTCCTTACTTTCATGGGAGTTATAAGGATGTCCTTATTTATGTATTCAATCATCCAAGATTAGAATTGAATTTACAAGGATTTAAAGATTTTAGAAAAGCCACTTTTGAAAGAAAGTATGGTTGGGGGACTCGTGAGTCGGGTATATGGAATGTAAGAGAAGCTATTAGAAGTAATCGTCCGGATATTATAGAGCGTTATGAAAATTTAGGACAACTTAAAAAGAATGAAATTAAAAAATTAAGGAGAGATATTTATGGGATCACTTCAGGGCATTTTAAGGCATGGGGATTGAGTGCAGCAATAAGTTATTCGCATGCTCCTTACTTTCTTGGTAGTCATGTCACTGCTTTGATGGCAGTCTTCCCTGATTTAAATCTCAATCCTTTAGTATTTCGATTGGATTGGTCTAGTGAAGAGAGAGGGATTGAGTCAGTGAGATATGTTCTTTCTAAAGAAGTACCTCATATTATGCGACAGTATAAAAGGATCACCCAATTAAATGATAGAGAGATTTATGACTTAAGAAATGAAATCTATGGAATCACACAAGCTCATTTTAGTGTATGGGGATTGGGCGCTGCGATGACTCAGGAATCAGCTCCATACTTTCATGGGAGTTATACAAATATCTTGATGGCAGTGTTCCCTGAACTAAACTTGAATTCATTGGGATTTCAGTTAGATTGGTCTAGTAAAGAGAGAGGGATTCAATCAGTTAAATATATTTTGTCCAGAGAAGCGCCGCACATCATGCGACAGTATGAAAGGATCACCCAATTAAATGATAGAGAAGTGCATGATTTAAGGAAAGAAATCTATGGAATCACACAAGCTCATTTTACTGTATGGGGATTGGGTGGGACGATAGATAATCGGAAAGCTCCATACTTTCATGGGAGTTATATGAATGCGTTGATGGCAGTCTTCCCTCACTCTAAACTAGGTCTCACTCGTGAAGGGTTTGTAGAGAGAACAGAGAACAGCGCTACAGATATTCTTGAACCTCTGGTTCAGCCTCAAAGCAGGTTTAAAACATGGAAAGCCAAAGCTGCTTATTATCTGTTTGTAGGGAGTTGGGAAGAGGTGATATATAGGTGGGGAGGATTAGTTGGTCTGCCGCTTCTCTTATCTTTATATGGGTTTGATTCTGTTCTCATCTCCTATTTTGGATTAGATTTTAATTCAGGTCAGATATTAGGAGTTGTTTGGAGTAGCGCTGGGTTTCTCTTCTCTCATACTATTGTGCGTTGGCTGTCAAAAAGGAAGAGTGTGGATTGGAATGGATGGAAGATGGAATTAAAGAAAGATTTCCTGTCTCTTAAGTCTTTTCACACCTTACTTTATAACCTCTTATTTATCTCTATTATCTCGTTTCATCCTAGTTTAGTTTCCTTTGCTCTTTTGTCAGTTAGTTCTCTTCACTTTACCATAGATATGTTAGATGCTTACAAGAAGAGAAGATTAAATCCTCAAGAACTCTTATCTCAGGAGATAGAGCTCATAGCGGATAAGTTAGGAACATCCCAGCCAGAACTACAATCTTTAAGTTTTGAGCCTAATCTCAATTTCGCAACTCTTATTCAAACTCTTTTTGGCGTATGGTCAAAGGATATAAAAGGTTCAGAACTATATTTAGTTGACTTAACTGGAGCAAGAGATCAAGCAAGTCAAATAGCTTTGTTAAGAACGATCCATGAGATCTATCGTTTGTTTTAGTGATGGATGAACCAAAGCCAATAGAAGAATTAGAGAGTATATTGGGTATTAAAGGCATTCTTTCTACAGTCTCTAATCCAGAACAGGCTATTTCTCAAACAAAAGCTCTATTAAAACAAGGTTCCTATGCAGTAAGGCTGATAGCAGATTCTGATAATATAGGGATTTGGTCAAATCTGATGGATGAGTTGGGTAAAACCGTGAGAGACATACATATATTAGTTCTACAGATATTGGATGTGGGGGTAGCTATTAAGATAGTCTTGCCCAAAGATAAGATTTTTAATGCAGGGATTGATCAGTGGATCAGGAATTTAGAAGGGAGAGGAAGAATTGAAAGAAACGGAAGAGAACTGACCATTCAAGGTGTTGAGCTGGAACCTCCTTCCCTTAAAGAAGATCACCAACTCCATTCACTGTTTAGCTCTCAAGCTTAAAATTTATTTTTACTTTCTTGGTCGGGATGCCGAGATTCGAACTCGGACTACATGCTCCCAAAGCACGCGTGCTACCGTTACACCACATCCCGAAAAAATTTTAACCCCAAATGTGCCCGAAACATCACTTGATTCTCACTGCCAAATGATTATTCGGGTTAGCTGTTTGGGGTTAAAAAATAACAAGCTCTTTTAAAACTTATTTTACTTCTACTGTAGCTCCGGCGTCAGTTAATTTCTTTTTAATCTCTTCAGCTTGAGCTTTAGGAATAGCTTCTTTCACATTTTTGGGCGCGCCTTCTACCAAATCTTTGGCTTCTTTTAAACCAAGACCAGTAATTTCTCTCACCACTTTAATGATAGGAATTTTTTTATCTGCAGGGGCGCTTGCTAGAACTACGGTGAAATCAGTTTTTTCTTCACCAGCTGGAGCTGCTCCAGATGAGGCTCCGCCTGCTTGAGGAGCGGCTGCCACTGCTACGGCTGCGCTAACTCCGAACTTCTCTTCAATTCCTTTTACTAACTCTGCTAATTCCAGAACCGACATTTTTGAGATCGCTTCTAGGATTTCATCTTTTGTTGCCATTGGACTTTCCTCCTTAATTATTGATTAAAAAATATTTAAGCTTTTGCTTGTTTTTGTTCCAAAGATTTTAAAACCATTGCCAGTTTCTGTAAGGGAGCATTCAACACTGTGGCTAAATTTTGCAAAGGAGCATTTAAGCTGATCGCTACTTTTGTTAGCAGCGCTTCTCTAGACGGCAGTGTCGCTAAAACTTTAATTTCTTTGTCGCTTAAAATTTTACCGGCCAAAAATCCCGCGATAATTTTTAATTTTTCATTGCTTTTTGAAAACTCAACTACAATTTTTGCAAGAGAAGCAGCATCCCCTTTTTGAAAAGCCACCGCAGTTGGGCCGGTAAAATACTTTGTAAAATCTTCCAAGCCGGCATTTTTTAAAGAAATGCGGGTTAAAGTGTTTTTAACAATGCTGTATTCGCATCCCACAGGTTTTAGTTTTGACCTTAACTCATTTAACTCAGGAGTTGTCAAACCCTGATAATTAGTTACAACTAAGTTGGGGTTCTGTTTAATTTTTTCTTCTAATTTCTTAACTGATTCCTGATTTTTTTGATTTGGCATTCTTCATCCTCCTAAAAAAAAATAACACCTTTTTCAAGATCAAAAAGGTGTTATCTAAAAACGAATTAAACCCTTCTTGTCTCGGTAGGAAAATTTAAGCCGCTTTACAATTTCTTACAATAACTAGAAAAAGCGACACCTACTGTCTCTGACTAAAAGTTTTCTACTACTTAACCTAAATATTCACATGCCATTATTAGGAAGAGCAAATTCTCTTAAGTGAATGATTCAAGTTATACTATAAGCAACCATGGTCTCTATAATAAGTATTAGAGTTCCATGTCTGCTTTTTAATTAAATCTTTAACCCTGGCACCGACCTACTCTTGCGGTCACTTACGCGACAACTACCATCGGCCCTGGAGGGCTTAACTGCCGTGTTCGGAATGGGAACGGGTGTTGCCCCTCCGGAATAAGCGCCAGGGAAAAAAGTTCCAAATTCTTTATCTGGACTCCAGAAAAATCTATGTAGAATTTTCTAGTGTCCAGATAAAAGAATATTCATGTTAAAAAGCCTTTCTTAAAAAAAACCGAGTGATGCGGTTAAGCCACACGGCTGATTAGTAGTGATTAGCTCCACGTATTACTACGCTTCCACTTTCACCCTATCAACGGAGTTATCTTCTCCGAGCCTTTAGGGGTCTTACGACCACGGGAATCCTTATCTTAGGGTGCGTTTCACACTTAGATGCTTTCAGCGTTTATCGCTACCGAACATGATTACCCAGCGATGCCCTTGGCAGGACAACTGGTACAACAGAGGTTCGTCCATCCAGGTCCTCTCGTACTATGGATAGCTCCCTTCAAGATTCCTACGACCACGGTAGATAGAGACCGTACTGTCTCACGCACATAATCCACCATTACTGGTGGTGTAGACTATACCTCCACCCTCTTTCGAGGGGCTGACGTGTTGTAGCAGCAACAATTTTTTAAACAAAATGCTGCTACCTTGGACTTTCGTCCTCAGTCGTTACAGGGGTTATAAGACCCTTGCTTTCCAAAATTGCACGCACACTTTTCATATTGTGCAGCTTCTTTTTGGAATAGTTTAGGGTAGAGAATTCATCAACATATTTTGCCATGTCTAAGAATTCTCGTGGTTTAAGCCTTATTCGTTTCTTAAGTCCATTTAACAGCTGGAGCGCCATTTCCGTCTGTTTTTTCTTTAGAAAAACGTATGGAGCAACCAGCTCTAACACTTTTCGGACTTCTTCGTAACCAACGATAGTATAATCACTTACACCATCGCCACGATCACGAATATAACCTAAACCAATCTTCTCTTTTAGCCATTCCAGTATTCTTCTATTGGAGGTGTGTTGATAAAAACACACAGAAACTCTAATTTCATAACCATAGACATTTCCTGGTCTAGGAATTAATTGAAAATAGATACTTCCGTCTCCATCTAAAAACCCTGCAATGTATGCTCTAAGAGTTTCTTCCATTTTATAACCTTCCCTCGGTATTGTCCCGACAAGTCGGGATTCCACCGATATGAGTCAGACATACATTCCCTGATTACTCAGGGAAGACGCCTATATTTTGACGTACTGAACCCAGCTCACGTACCACTTTAATTGGCGAACAGCCAAACCCTTCCCACCTACTTCAGCGGGAGGATGTGATGAGCCGACATCGTACAATAATCCATAATTTCTTATGGTGCAGACTATATCTTCATCCCATACTCTAGATTTAGGTCGAAACCATATCCACGAGATCTCCTTCTATTACTTTGAAGGTATGGGAGTCGGCGTGTTAGCTTATCTAAAATAATAAGCTCTTTCCTTTCGGATCAGTCGTTACGGGGTCATCCATCAGCTTATACTTAAAACACTCTAGCACATAAGGAAGCATAATCTGCTTCATCTTTCTTGTGCTTTGAGTATTTACGCGTAATCTATAGTAAGATTTGTCTCGATTCAAAGCACACTCTATTTGAAATGTCTTATAGAGCAAACTTATCAAGAATTCTTGTTCTTCCAAACTAAACTGCTGTGTATTTAAGTAGATAGAATTCCTACTCCTTGCTCCATCATCCATAAACCAAACCGCTAGCGCGATTGGATTTATTTCAAGATTTAAAGGAATAGATTTTCTTCCATCCTTATAAAACCAACAATAGTACTTCGTAAAGATTGGGAGACTTCTTGTTGTGAACCGATAGGCTATTCGATTACCATTACCTTTGCGAGATTTAGGTGGAGTTATTACATATTCATGAAAGTGCTTCCACTTCCAATTGACATAATCTTGCGATCTAAAGGAATGATTCACTTCAAACAAAGCATTTGTTCTCGTACCTTGTCTTCGAAGGGTTCCATCCCCTAGCAAACTTCCAACTAAAACTGCATGTTGTACTGATGTTAGACTTCCCACGGTATTGCCCTCCACATTTATTTTGATTTTACAAAATAATGGGTTCGGGTTTCACCGTTATAAGCCGAATTTTTGGTGCAGAATTACTTCTGCAGCACCCCAATGTATTAAGGTGCCAAACTTGGTCGTCGATATGAACTCTTGGACCAAATAAGCCTGTTATCCCCGGGGTAGCTTTTATCCGTTGAGTGCTGGCAATGCCACATTCTACCAGCAGATCACTAGTTCCTGCTTTCGCACCTGCTCGGGATGTCTCCCTTGCAGTTAAGCCGGCTTCTGAACTTGCTCTCGCTAGTCCGATTTCTATTCGGATTGAGCCGACCTTTGAACGCCTCCGTTACCATTTAGGCATTTTTGTTTCCTTTCAACTGGAATTTTGTAACGCATTGATAAAAGAATATAGGGATCAACAATCTCACGAAATCTTTCATAGGACTTTCCTGAAATGTAGATTTGCCATCCATCCTTTTGTTTTCGTTCCTTTGCTAAAAGAGCAAATTGTAAACGCAAAACATTAATCAATCGCTTTACATCACTCCTTAAAAAACAATGAGTATTAAATAATATCCCTTTAGAATCTCGAGATTTAATAGAACCATCATCCATAAACCAATATGCAATGCCGCGCGCAGTTAATAATTTATGAATTATTTTAGGCACACATTTTTTACGCTCAACATAAAACTGCTGAGCGTAAAACCGAAACGATGGATGACTCACCGTCTGAAACCAGATATTATTATGAGAAATATCCTGCTTCAGTTGAGGTTGAGTTAACACCCAATCTTTAAAAAGCTCATACAAATGTTTTGCATATTCATATTGTTCAGAAGAATATTCAAATTTCAATCTGTATGTTCTTCCATAATTTTGCGTTTCAAGATGCGCATCTCCTAACAACAATCCGATCAGTGTTTCGCACTGATTGTCAGATAATTTTAAGGATGCCTTGATTGTTTCTATTTTTCGGGAGTTCATTGTTTTTAGTTGACTTGGATCCCAAATTTCTTTTGGGACTTCGCATTGCTGCGAAGATCAGACTATATCATATCCCAACTAAAGTTGGGATTCCGGCGTATAGTCGTTGAGGGGTCAATCCCAACCTAAGTTGGAACGACTTCCCTGCTGATTGTCCGCACTAGAAGATTTTTTACTATCCTAACTTTTAGATTAGGATGAGTCTCTCTAGATTCTGCATTGTCTATGATTTCTGAACGGAGATCCAAAAATACATTAACAAACGGATGTTCCAGCATACAGCCAGATGTGAATTCGCGTGTTACCACGCGAAAGCCCCTTAATTTATAATTGGCGGTCGAGGCGACCGCCCCAGTCAAACTGCCCACTTAACAATGTCCAAGGTCTTGATATAAAGAGCCTTGTTAGAACGGCAGAATTAAAAGGGTGGTATTTCACTGTTCCCTCTGCCCCAGCCAAAACCAGGGCTTCAAAGGGTCCCACCTATTCTACGCATCCGATTCCATCATTCAATGTTAAGATACAGTAAAGCTCCACGGGGTCTTTTCGTCTAACCGTGGTTAAAAAGCGTCTTCACTTCTACCTCAATTTCGCCGAGCCTCTCGTTGAGACAGCGCTCTCTTCGTTACTCCATTCGTGCAGGTCGGAACTTACCCGACAAGGAATTTCGCTACCTTAGGACCGTTATAGTTACGGCCGCCGTTTACTGGGGCTTAAGTTCAAAGCTTCGCATCCTTACGGACGCTAACCTCTCCCCTTGACCTTCCAGCACCGGGCAGGAGTCAGTCCCTATACATCATCTTGTGATTTCAGCAGAGACCTGTGTTTTTGTTAAACAGTCGCGAGAGCCCTTTCACTGCGGCCCCTGATAAATCAGGGGTATCCCTTCTTCCGAAGTTACGGGACAATTTTGCCTAGTTCCTTAACGAGAGTTCGCTCGCGCGCCTTAGGATTTTCACCCCACCTACCTGTGTCGGTTTGCGGTACGGTTTGAACTATCACTCCCTACGAGGATTTTCTTGGCGCAAAGGTCTGGTCACTTCCCTCTGATTTCTCAAAGGTCGCTTTTGTCTCTCGAGATAACTCCCAGGCGGATTTACCTACCTAAGACCCAAAAAACAATCAACCTACACATCCAATCGTAGGCTGACCTTACTCTACGCGTCCCCCCTTAGGTGCAAACGCAATAATCCAAGTACAGGAATATTAACCTGTTATCCTTCATCTACGCCTTTCGGCCTCGACTTAGGGCCGACTAACCCTGAGCTGACGAACATTGCTCAAGGAAACCTTAGGTTTACGGCGCACCGGATTCTCACCGGTGTTATCGCTACTTATTCCGACATCCTCACTTCAAAGCGCTCCAGCACTCCTTACGGTATGCCTTTATGGCACTTTGAACGCTCCCCTACCCCGTTATCCGTTTCACAAAATTCTTTTGGTATCATGCTCCTGATCTTTCGAGTTGTTTGCTCAGCCCGACTCTGTCGGTATTCGCACTAACAACTCGCCTAAAAGAACTTTGTGAAACGGATAACAGCCGTGATTGCGGTATCATGCTTGAGCCCCGAGTTGTTTTCGGCGCAAGAACACTTAGCCAGTGAGCTGTTACGCACTCTTTAAAGGGTGGCTGCTTCTAAGCCAACCTCCTAGATGTCTTAGTATTCTCACATCCTTTACCACTTAGCATGAATTTTGGGACCTAGATCGACGGTCTGGGCTGTTTCCCTCTTGCACACCGGGCTTATCCTCGATGTACTGACTCCTGTGACAATGGGCAAAGAATTCGGAGTTTGGTTAAATTCGGAACCTGGGTTGCAGGTCCTACATTATCCAGTGCTCTACCTCTTTGCTTAGACTCACAAGGCTAGTCCTAAAACTATTTCGGGGAGAACCAGCTATCTCCAAGTTAGATTGGCCTTTCGCCCCTAACCCCACCTCATGTAGGAATTTTTCAACATTCAACACTTCGAGCCTCCATCTCGTATTACCGAGACTTCACTCTGGACAGGGTTAGATCACTTGGTTTCGGGTCTGATAAATCGAACTTAATCGCCCTTTCGGACTTGCTTTCGCTTTGGCTCCCTAGATGCTTGCACATTAAGGTTAACCTTGCTCGACTCATCAACTCGCCGGATCATTCTTCAACAGGCACGCAGTTGACCATTGTCTCCGATAAATCGGAAACCATAGGTCTTCCACAGCTTGTAAACGCACAGTTTCAGGTTCTATTTCACTCCCGTTTCCGGGTTCTTTTCGCCTTTCCCTCACGGTACTAGTACACTATCGGTCGAAAGCTCGTATTTAGCCTTGGGGGGTGGGCCCCCCGGATTCCCGCCGGATACCACGTGTCCGACGGTACTTAGGTGTCCATCATGAGCCAAACTCTTTTCACCTACAGGACTGTCACCTTCTATGGTGAGCCTTTCCAGGCTCTTCGATTAAGAATTTGGTTGATCACTCATCCCAATTAAATGGAGATGGATCCTGCAACCCCTTTTTTAGATTACTCTAAAAAAGGTTTAGGCTTCTTGCGCGTTCGCTCGCCACTACTAACGCAATCTCAATTGATTTCTATTCCTCCAGGTACTAAGATGTTTCAATTCCCTGGGTTATATCAATACGACTATGAATTCATCGTACTGTATCCTGATTCTCATCAGGATGGGTTTCCCCATTCGGAGTCCCACGGATCAAAGGTTCTTTGCACCTCCCCGTGGATTATCGCAGCTTAGCACGTCCTTCTTCTTGCGGCTTTCGCCAAGGCATCCACTATGCGCTCTTACTTTACTTAACCGCATCACACGATTTTCTTTAGAAAATGGCCAATCCATCGGCAAACACTTTCTTTAAAAAAATGAGTGATGCTATATTTTTTTATCACATTTCCTAAATTGAGCGAACTGTGAACTCTAGCTTTTTAACATTTTGTTCAATACAAACCCCGGTTCTGAGCCGAAGAAATTGCACCAAACGATTGGATTTTCTTAAAAATCAAGAAAATCCTATGAGTCAAAGACCATCGCAAAGATGAAAGATTAAAAAATCTGCGCTTAAAAAAGTGGAGATAGGGGGATTTGAACCCCCGACCTTCCCGTTGCAAACGGGACGCTCTCCCAGCTGAGCTATATCCCCAATGAAAACTCTTAAACCTATAATCCTTGTAGAATTAAATGGTTTGGGATGCTCAAAAATTTTTCCAAATTTTTTTCTTTAAAGTCCATGTGGACGCACGTGGACTCGAACCACGGACCTTTCGCTTATCAAGCGAATGCTCTAACCAACTGAGCTATGCGTCCGAAAATAGCTCAAAAATCCTTTGCCTTAAATTTTACATGGGATAAGCAATACCATGATCCTATTGCAAAATTTACGTTTATAATAAAATAGGAATTTTTTTCCTAAGAGCTTTCCTTTAAGGAGATCAATCAACGCCCCATTTAGAATCGAGAGATCGACCTAAAATCCCGGATTAAAGACAAGCTCTAATCTTAAAGATTTATCTCCTTTGAAAGGAGGTGATCCAGCCGCACCTTCCGATACGGCTACCTTGTTACGCAACCATGTTCTTCGATTACTCGAAGGGTTGGACTATATCTTCATCCTTGCTTGTTGGTCAAGGAGCTTACGTGTAGTCTCTACGGGGTTAGACCAGCTTATATGCCATACATGGAACTTGAATTACATGTGGCTTTACAAGTTTTTTAAATATCCCATACGATTCTGTTTTTATATACAACCGTGGACCATGACCATCATATTGTATATTACATGCTATTTCATATTTTTTCATTATATATTTTAAAAACTCTACATCTTCTAAAGAAAAACTATGAACCGCTATTCCAACAGTTTTATGAATTCTATATCCATCATCCATAAACCAGATTGCAATGCTCATTGGAGATAAACAATCTAGAAAAACTTTTGGAATTTGTTTAATACCGTCATTTGTATAAAACTTACTTCTTAACTCAGTCAATTCAGGATGGCCTACTGTTCCTACTCTATATGAATTATGTTGTTTTACGTATTTTGGTTTAGTCATACACAACCGTGATAAATGATGATACTTCCATTCAATATAATCATGATGTGCGGACTGATGCTCCAATCTTAAACGATAATTCTTACCTGCTTTTGATAGAGTTCCATCTCCTAACACAGACCCTATCGTCACTTGATATTCAGTCTGAGTTAAAGATAGTTTCTTGATGGTATTAGCATGTTTCGTATGAGACATTTAGGTCAACTTCCCTCGGTATTGCCCTTCTTTTTTTTATAAGAGTTAGGGGTTCACCGATATAGTTAGATTTTACTAGAGAATTACTTCTCTAGGAAGCCGTTCGTTCCGGTTCTATCCGGAACTGGGTAACTTCACCCCAATCACCAACCACAACTTTGGTCCCGATAAATCGGGAACTTCTGTTGCAGCGGGCTTTCGTGGTGTGACGGGCGGTGTGTACAAGACCCGGGAACGTATTCACCGCGACCTTCTGATTCGCGATTACTAGCGATTCCTCCTTCATGTGGACGAATTTCAGCCCACAATCTGAACTGGGGCCAGTTTTTGGGATTGGCTCCACCTTGCGGTATTGCGACCCTCTGTACTGGCCATTGTAGTACGTGTGTAGCCCTGGACATAAAGGCCATGGGGATTTGACGTCGTCCTCACCTTCCTCCCACTCATCGTGGGCAGTTTCTCCATAGTGCACCCTGATTGCTCAAGGTTAGCAAAAGGAGATGAGGGTTGCGCTCGTTGCGGGACTTAACCCAACATCTCACGACACGAGCTGACGACAACCATGCAGCACCTCGGCTAGCTCCTGACTTTACAGGTCATCTCTAGTTTCCTAGATTTTACTTCTAGTCGTTCGAGCCCAGGTAAGGTTTTTCGCGTTGCGTCGAATTAAACCACATACTCCACCGCTTGTGCGGGTCCCCGTCAATTCCTTTGAGTTTCAACCTTGCGGCCGTACTCCCCAGGCGGTAGACTTAATGCGTTAGCGTCGACACGGAGGGGGTCGATACCCCCCACATCTAGTCTACATCGTTTACAGCTAGGACTACCAGGGTATCTAATCCTGTTTGCTCCCCTAGCTTTCGCAGCTCAGTGTCAGTATTGGGCCAGTAACCTGCTTTCGCCATTGGTGTTCCTCCCGATATCTACGCATTTCACCGCTACACCGGGAATTCCAGTTACCTCTCCCACACTCGTAGTTAAACAGTATCTATAAGCCCCTCCCAGTTAAGCCGGGAGATTTCATTACAGACTTATTCAACCACCTACCTGCGCTTTACGCCTAGTAATTCCGAGTAACGCTTGCCACCTACGTATTACCGCGGCTGCTGGCACGTAGTTAGCCGTGGCTTATTCATAGAGTACTGTCAGTTCCATTTCTTCAATGGCTGTTTCGTCCCCTATAAAAGAAGTTTACAATCCGAAAACCTTCATCCTTCACGCGGCGTTGCTGGATCAGGGTTGCCCCCATTGTCCAAAATTCCCCACTGCTGCCTCCCGTAGGAGTCTGGACCGTGTCTCAGTTCCAGTGTGGCCGATCACCCTTTCAGGTCGGCTACCCGTCTTTGCCTTGGTGGGCTATTATCTCACCAACTAGCTGATAGGCCACGGGCTCATCTTTAAGTGTTCCTTGCGAAACTTTTACCCCTTTCTTTTTTTGAAAAGATTGTGGTCTTATGGAACATTAGTCCCGCTTTCGCGGGATTATTTTCCTCTTAAAGGCAGATCACCCATGTATTACTCACCCGTTTGCCACTAGTGTTTGACTGTATTGCTACAGCCAAACACCCGTTCGACTTGCATGTGTTAGGCACGCCGCCAGCGTTCACTCTGAGCCAGGATCAAACCCTCCACATAAAATGAACTAATCAAAAATTCTTTAAAGAAGTTCAAAAAATTGAACCCTTTAAATATCTTTATCAGTTTTTATAATAGAGGTTTTAAATGGCTCTAATTATGTTTGATTAATTTGTGAATTGACTTATTGTCTCTCGATTCTAATGGATCTTTTTGAAAGATCCTTATTAGGGCGTTGATTGATCTCCCTATCAACTGTTCCGTTATTTTCAGTTGACAGGAATTTTCTTTCTCATTAAAACAGCCCCGAAATTTTGAACAAATTTTGCGTTCAAAACCACGAAGCCAATTTCCATGAAAAAAAGAAATTTTATTGCGATGTCAAAGAACAAATTCTTTTCGGTAACTTCAAATAATAGCAAACAAAAAAAAATGTGTCAATAGTTTTTTAAAATTTTTAAATATTTTTTTAAAGAAATTTCTTTAGGATACCTATGGAAGGAAATTAAAAAAAGAGAATTTTAAAAACTTACACAGCTTCTACAGCTTTAATCCCTGGCACCTGCTCTAAAATAATTCTTTCAATTCCCGCCTTTAAGGTCATGGCGCTGGAAGGGCAAGAGCCGCAAGCCCCGCGCATCTCCACATAAACAACCCCATCCACAATATCATTCACTTCCACAAAACCTCCGTCCATTTCAATCGCAGGACGGATTTGGTCTAAGGCTTCCTCCACCTTTTGGCGCAGCGCATCGTTTCCGGAAGGCTCTAATGGAAGTTTGCTATTTTCAATTTTATTTTCACTCATTTGATTTTAGTATAGCAGACAAGCCTAGAAAATACAAGGCAATTTTTATAGAATAGACCCCTATGCTTGACCTAAAAAAATTAAGAGAAAATCCAGAAAAGCTGAAAGAACTGCTTGCAAAAAGAGGAATTGAAAATCCTTGGGGAAAAGATTCTAACGGTCTTTCTCTTGAAAAATTTTTTGAACTAGATCAAACTCATAAAACTTTACTGCAAGAGCTGGAAAAATTAAGAGAGCGTAAAAAGAAACTAGCGGAAGAATTTCAGGCTCTTAAAAAAAATGGCAAAGAAACTGCCCAATTAGTTAAGGAAACAGAAATCCTAAAAAAAGAACTAAAAAATATAGAGGAGCAATTCGAACAAAAAGATCGTCTTATTTCAGATGCGCTTTTAAGGATTCCTAATTTTGTAGATGCATCCGTGCCTTTTGGAAAAAGCAGTGAAGAAAATGTTTTAGTCCGTCAAACCGATAAAACAACGGAATTTTCTTTTCCCCCAAAAGCTCATTGGGAGCTTGGAGAACAATTAAACATCCTAGATTTTGAAACCGCGGGAAAAATTTCCGGTTCAAGATTCGCGCTTTTAAAAGGAGCTGGGGCTGCTTTAGAACGCGCTCTCATCTCTTTTATGTTAGACCTGCATGTAAAAAAACATGGCTATACTGAAATTTTAGCGCCATACCTGGTGCTGCCAAAGGCGCTAGAGGGCACAGGTCAGCTCCCAAAATTTGAAGAGGAGCTGTTCAAAATAGAGCGGGACAATCTTTATTTAATTCCCACTGCGGAAGTCTCTATTACCAATATCCATCGAGATGAGTTATTCAATGAGCTGGAGCTTCCTAAAAAATATGTTTCTTATTCAGCCTGTTTTAGGAGAGAGGCTGGTTCTTACGGCAAAGACACCAAAGGGCTCATCCGCAACCATCAATTTAATAAAGTGGAGTTGGTTTGGTTTACTAAACCAGAAACCTCTTTCCAAGATTTAGAAAAATTAACCCAAGATGCGGAAGATGTGTTAAAAGAAATCGGCATTCCTTATAGAGTCATGGCTTTATGCAGCGGAGATGTTGGCTTTGCTTCTGCAAAAACTTATGATTTGGAGGTTTGGATGCCCGGGGAAAAAAGATGGAGAGAGATCTCTTCTTGCTCTTCATTTACAGATTTTCAAGCAAGACGAATGAACATTAAAATTAAAACGTCCTTAGGAAAAAAAGAGGTTGCCCATACTTTAAATGGATCTGGAGTTGCTGTAGGAAGATTGTTTGCCGCGATTTTGGAAAACTTTCAAGTCTCGGATGGAACGATCCTGGTTCCTCCAGTTTTAAAACCCTACTTAGGAATGGAGTGTATTAAAAAATGATGCTTCGCGCCCTACAAAAGGGTTCGGTAGCCAACAAAGGAAAATAATAATGAAAGCGCCAACAAAACATAAAAAATTAATTGCCTGGGTCAATGAAATGGCTAAAATATGCCAGCCAGATAAAATCGTTTGGATAAATGGCTCGGAAGAAGAAAAGAAAAAATTAGAAGAGGAAGCTATTTCCACAGGGGAACTCATCCGATTAAATCAAAAAAAACTTCCAGGCTGTTTCTTGCACCGCTCAGACCCCAGCGATGTGGCTCGTTCTGAAAAACTCACCTATATCTGCGCAAAAAGAAAAAGCGATGCTGGTCCAAACAATAATTGGATGGAGCCAAAAGAGGCTTATAAACGCGCAAGAGAAATTTTTTCCGGCTCTATGAAGGGAAGAGCCCTTTATGTCATCCCATTTTCCATGGGACCTATTGGCTCAGAATTTAGCAAAATTGGAATTGAACTGACAGACAGCATTTATGTGGTGCTCAACATGCGGATTATGTCGCGCATAGGCCAAGAGGTTTTAGACCATCTTGGGATGTATGGAAGCTTTACCAAATGCATGCATGGAAAAGCAGACCTTAACCCAAACAAAAGATTAATTTTACATTTTCCTGAAGATAACACAATCTGGAGCGTTGGCTCTGGGTATGGCGGCAACGCGCTTCTTGGCAAAAAATGTTTAGCTCTACGCATCGCCAGCTACTTAGGAAAAAAAGAGGGCTGGATGGCAGAGCACATGCTTATCCTTGGCATAGAAAAACCGAGCGGACAAATTCAATATATTGCCGCAGCTTTCCCAAGCGCTTGCGGTAAAACAAACCTGGCCATGCTTGTGCCTCCAGAAGGGCTAAAAAGAAAAGGATATAGAATTTGGACTGTGGGAGACGACATTGCATGGATGAGAATTGATTCCGATAGAGGACTTTGGGCAGTGAATCCAGAAGCAGGATTTTTTGGAGTTGTGCCTGGGACTAACTTAAAATCAAATCCAAACGCAGTTGAAGCGATCCAAAAAAATACCATTTATACCAATGTTGCCTTAAAACCAGATATGACGGTTTGGTGGGAAGGAGCGGATGGAGAAATTCCAGAAGAAGCATTAGATTGGAGAGGAAGGCCATGGAAACCAGGCATGGTGGATGAAACCGGCAGTCCTATAAGGGCTGCTCATCCTAATAGCCGCTTTACTGCTCCTATTAGCCAGTGCCCTTCAATTTCTTTTCGCTTGGACCAACATCATGGGGTTCCGATTTCCGCCATTCTATTTGGCGGCAGAAGAGCCCGGCTTGCGCCCTTGGTTTATGAAGCGTTTGAATGGAATCATGGGGTTTATATGGGAGCTACTGTAGCTTCTGAAAAAACAGCAGCAGCTGAAGGAACTTTAGGAGAGATTCGCCGCGACCCTATGGCAATGCTTCCTTTTTGCGGTTACAATATGGCGGATTATTTTCAACACTGGGTGGACATGGGGAACCGTCTTGAAAAAAAACCAAAGATCTTTCATGTAAACTGGTTTAGAACAGACAAAAATGGAAATTTTTTGTGGCCTGGGTATGGAGAAAATTTACGGGTTTTAGAATGGATTTTAAATCGCTGCGAAGAAAAAGTACAGGCTGTAAAAACCCCAATTGGCTATATTCCTTATCCAAAAGATATTGATACAACTGGCTTGTCCTTACCTAAAGGGACTTTACAAGAACTGCTTTCAGTGAATATTCATGAGTGGAGACAAGAGCAGGAAGATCATGAAAAATATTTTAAGCAGTTCGACAGCGTTTTTCCTCACGAACTCTTAAAAGAATGTAATTCTTTAAAACGGCGGTTGGGGTAACTTATTTAAAATTTTCAACTAAAGCTTTTGCGTCTTCCGCATTTAAGCCTAATTTTTGTTTTGCCGGAGCTCCAAACTTAAAAGCTGGATCTTGCTCTTCATAGGTTGGCGCATCAGTCTGGTAAAAAATACCAGTTGCAATGCGGGTATCCCATTCTTGAGATCTTTTCATGGCGCTATTCCAATCTGACGTGTCGTGATGATCTTCTTGCAAATTATAAACTCTTTCTCTAAACCAAGGATACGTATTCTTTTTATTGTAAGTAACACAGGGACTAAAAACATCTACAATAGAAAATCCTTTGTGTTTGATCGCTTTCATCATTAAATCTGAAAGTAAGTCTTGGGATCCGGAAAAACCTCTGGCTACAAAAGTTGCGCCAGAAACAAGCGCAAGCTGAATAGGATTAATAGGCACTTCAATTGAACCTTCTGGGGTAGATTTAGTTTGCGTATGTAATTCTGTGGTGGGAGAACATTGACCCGTGGTTAAACCATAAATTTGGTTATTCATTACAATATAGGTCATATTAATATTGCGCCTCATGGCATGAATAAAATGACCAATGCCAATGCCATATCCATCTCCATCCCCGCCTGTCACAACTACAGTAAGGTCTGGGTTTCCTAATTTAGCTCCTTCTGCAACAGCCACTGCTCGTCCATGCAAAGTATGCATTCCATAAGAGCCAAAAAAACCAGGCAAATTAGAAGAGCAGCCAATCCCAGAAACTACTAAAACATCTTTAGTCTCAACATTTAAGTTGGCGCATGCTTTTTGCAAAGCAGAAAGCACGCCGAAATCCCCGCATCCTGGACACCAGTCTGGAGCAATTTTAGATTTAAATTTTGAAATCTCTAAAGTTTCAGCCATTTTTTACTACCTCTCTTATATTATTGCGAATCATTTTAAATTCACGCGAAAAGATTTTCTAACCAGAAACTTGCATAAAAAAATAAGAGCCCTCTGGACTCAACTTAACTCTCCCTAGTGTGGCGCCCCAGTAATAGCTTTACAACCTTTAGTTGACGGCAAGCATTGTAAAGAAGCGTTAGGGACTCGACCACTAGTGAGCTACTAGCTCAGCAACTTTTTTCTCGCTTAAAACTTCTTTTATTTTTTTGCATACCTGAATTGGGCCTAATGGTTCGCCGTCATACTTTCTTAAGTTGTGCTGAATAGAAAGCCCTGTTTCCTGGCGAATTAACCGTTCCATTTGACCGGTAAAATTATTTTCAATGATTAAAGTTTTTTTACAGGATTTTAAGATTTTGCTAATCGCTTTGGATTGGAAAGGCCAAACATATTTTATATGAAGATGGTTCACATGCATGCCTTCCTTCTCTAACATTCTCACCGCGTCCCGAATCACATAATAAGTGGATCCCCAACCAATCAAGGTAAGCTCCGCGTTTTCTGGCCCAATGATTTGAGGCTCTGGTAAATTCTTTAATGCTGTGGTCATTTTCCTCATTCTTTTTTCCATCATCACAACTCTTTTTTCTGGATCTGTAAACACATCTGAAATTAAAGTGCCGTCTTCGTCATGTTCATCTGATCCAGCCACATAAACAGTGTTAGCAGTGCCGGGAACAGCGCGAGGAGAAATCCCGGAAGGAGTGGACAAATACCGTTTATATTCTCCATTGCCAGAATAGTTAGTAACCATCTCGCCTCTGTCAATTTTTATTTTAGAAAAATCAAAATCATCCACGGTTTCAAAATGTTCCGCAAGTAAAAGATCGGATAGAATGATCACTGGACACTGATAAATTTCAGCTAGGTTAAAAGCTTCTGTTGTCATGTAAAACGCGTCTTCAATATTGGCTGGAGCTAAAACAAATTTAGGGTAATCCCCTTGAGAAGCGCCTAGGGCTTGAAAAAGATCTGCTTGCTCGGTTTTGGTGGGCAATCCTGTGGAAGGGCCGCCTCTTTGGCAATTAACCACCACTACAGGAGCTTCAATCATGGCTGCTAAACCTATTGCCTCAGTCATTAATGCAAAGCCACCGCCCGAAGTTCCTGTCATGGCGCGCGCGCCTACATGGCCAGCGCCTACAGCCATATTCATCGCGGCAATCTCATCCTCGCATTGCTTTACAACCATGCCATACTTTGGACCTTTAGGAGCTAGCCAATGCAAAATTCCAGTAGCAGGTGTCATGGGATAGGCTGAATAAAATTTGCATCCAGCCGCAACTGCTCCCAAAGCAACCGCCTGATTGCCAGTTAAAAACATTCTTTTCTTATGTGTAAACTGCCAAGTAAGAGGAACTGCTTTAAAATTTTCTTTCGCGTAATCATATCCTGCTTTAGCCGCGCCTACATTGGCATTAACCACAACATCCCCTTTTCTCTTAAAAGTGCTGGTTAATACATCCTGAATAGGTTCAAAAGGAAAATTCATTAAATAAGAAAGGGCTCCTAAGGCTACTGTATTTTGCATGATAGCGCTTTTCCCAAATTTATTCGCAATGGTAGATGAGGGAAGCCCACAATCCGTAACCCCTGGTTTAATCAGTCCTGGTTCTAGTTTAATCTTTTCCTTATTATAGATCACAACCCCTCCAGGGGAAACATCTTTAGCGTGTCTTTGAAGGGTATCCGTATTTAAGGCAATGAGAAAATCTGAAAAATCTCCTTGGCTCCATACTTTTTTGCTGCCAATACGAATCTGCATATAGACATGGCCGCCTCGAATCAATGACTGATAAGAATTATAAGCAAATGCATAAAGACCAGTGCGAGCGCAGGCTTTAGCTAATGTTTCCGCTACTGAAGCAATACCATCGCCAGCAGCTCCTCCAATCCATACTGTAACTTTCCGTGGTGAAACTGATCCAGATTGACTTTCCATAATTTCCTCCTTGCTAAACTGTAATCCTAAAAACGATTAAAATTTCTCTTATAATAGTCCTAAAAATTAAGGGTTTTCAAAGATTTCCCAAGAGAACTAAAAATGCAGGTTAAAATGGGGTGAAAACATTAAAAATAAATATACCAACTTTTTATTCCCATGTCAATCAAGATTCTAAAGGCTCTAAAGAGCATCTGCCATTAAATGCGCGCATTAAAGTGATTTCATCCATATATTCCAGCTCTCCCCCGGCAGGAAGTCCTTGGGCTAAGCGAGTCATTTTAATTTCCAAAGACTTTTCAGGATTTTCAGCCTTTAATTTCTCATAAAGCGCCTGAATTTGTTTAATTAAATAATGAACTGTGGTTTCCCCTTCAGTATCTGGATTTAAAGCTAAAACAATCTCCTTAAATTCTCCTGTTTCAAGCCGCTTCATTAAAGGCATAATTCTTAAATCCTGCGGCCCAATCCCATCTAAAGGAGACAGGGCTCCTCCTAATACATGATAATAACCTTCAAAATTTCTAATGCGGCTCATGGCAACCAAGTCCTGCGGAGTCTCTACCACGCAAAGCAAAGTTTTGTCCCGGCTAGAATCCTGACAAATCCTGCAAGGGGAACAGTCATCCCAATAGCCGCAAATAGAGCAGGGGCGCACCTTCTCATAAGCTTCTTGAACAGTCCCTAAAAAATCTTTAATTTGTTCTTCAGAAGAATTTAAAAGATAAAAAGCGATCCTTTCAGACATTTTAGGACCTACAGAAGGCAAAGAGCGCAACACCTGAAAAAGTTTATCTAAAATTTCTGGACGGCTAATCATGGATGTTTTTCTATTTTTCCTATTTTCCCTGGGAAATGACGCATGAACCGCTTTACTCCATCGTCTTCCACGCTCACTTTTTTTTCATCTTCCGTTAAATTAAACAATTCCGAATCAGCAGCCTCTTCCAAAGCTTCCATTTCCTGACCTGTCTCTAATGGAGCAGCTTCTTCCGCGTTAGGTAAATTTGCATCTAAAGGATCTCTCTCTTTATTTTCTATTTTCACTTCACTTACTTTTAAAACAATCGGGGTTTTCTTTTTTAGAACCTTCTCAATGCACTCTTCTAGAAAATTATTATTTCTCTTTACCGTGGTAAGCCGAAAAGAATTAGAAACTAAAATTTCTAAATGATTATTCTTCAACTGCGCGCATGAGTCCTCCAGCCCTTGCAATAGCATTGGTTTGGTTTGCTGCAAAGTGTTTAATATCTTTTTCCAATCCTCCTCAAAATTGTTTTCAGGTTTCTCTAAAACAGTTGTAACAGACATTTCAGCTTCTGAATCAATTTGAGATTGTGAGCGCTCTTGAGATTGAATCTCTATATCTTTATTCTCTAAAAAAGATTTTCTCTCTTCAGTCATTAAATCTACGGCAGGCAGGGAATCTAAAACAGCAGCGCTCCTCAGTTTGAATGATGAAATCCCGCTAAATTCTGGAGGCGCTACAATTTTTGCAGGCTCCAATAAAGAGGGTTGAGCAGAACCCGCAATAGAGGAATTACTATTTGAAGTCTCGATCAAAGAACCAGATGCAAAAGAGGGACTGGGTGAAGATAGAATTTTAGTTTTCCCAGAAGGAGAAACAATTTTCTTTTCCAAATTTTCCAGACGAGACATCACTTGCTCTACATCTAACCCTTTTTGACAAATACGAACCATCCAGCATTCAAACACAATATGAGGCAAATCATTCCAGCGCATCTGTTCTGCGCATTTAGTTAAATATTGAATAGCGCGCAAAAGTTCCTCTAAGCTAAACTCATTTACAGGCAAAACAATTTTTTTAATTCTATTTTCATCCTGGAAACCGGATTTTTCAATCAGCATCTGCCTAAACGATTCTCTTAATTCTTTTAAAAAATAGGTGAGATCATAACCCTCTTTTAAAAGTTGCGAGGTTAACTCTAAAATTTTTTTTGAATTCTTATGCGCAAGCTCTTGTATGAACTGTGTTAAAAAACCTTCCCTCACCGTGCCAAGAACTTCTTCCACTTTAGCGCGTTCAATCCGCATGGAGGGTTGGCTGGCTAAATCAAGGTCTTTAGCTGCGGCGCTTGGGATGTGGGACACAATCTGATCAAACAAAGAAAGGCTGTCCCGCATAGAGCCTTGAGCAGCTCTGGCAATCAGCGGCAGAGATTCTTCATCCACTGAAATTTTTTCTAAATTCGCTATTTTTTGCAGAGTTAAAAAAATCTCTTTCTGAGTTAAAGGCAAAAAACGGAATCTCTGGCAGCGGGAAGTGATGGTGAGCGGAATCTTATGAAAATCTGTAGTGGCTAAGATAAAAACCACATGCGCTGGAGGCTCCTCTAAAGTTTTTAAGAGAGCATTAAAACTATGATGGGAAAGCATGTGCACTTCATCAATAATAAAAATTTTGTAAGGCCCTTTTACAGGAGAAAAAGCTACGGAATCAATAATAACTTCCCTGATTTTTTCTACCTGGGTATGGCTGGCAGCATCCAACTCTAAAATATCCATGGAACTGCCATTAGAAATTTCTAAACAAGAGTCGCAACTATCGCAGGGCTCAATTTTTGAAGAGGAGGACACTCTTTTTTGGCAATTCAAGGCTTTAGCAAAAATTCTAGCTGTAGTGGTTTTGCCTGTGCCTCTGGGTCCAGAAAAAAGATAGGCTGAGGCTACCCTTTGATGCAAAATTGCGGACTGCAAAATTTTGGCTGTGATTTCCTGACCAGTTAAATCCCCAAATTTTTGAGGACGATACTTTCTGGCTAAAACAAGATAGGACATAATTTTAAGTTACCTTTTTGGCCGCCGAAGCAAGGGGCGAATCCCTTCAAGAGAGGCGACTAATTCAATATGGTGGAGCTGAGGGGGGTCGAACCCCTGACCTCGTCGTTGCGAACGACGCGCTCTCCCAGCTGAGCTACAGCCCCATCAAAAAATTTTGGACGGGAGAGGATTCGAACCTCTGTAGGGCGTCAGCCCGCAGGTTTTACAGACCTGTGCCATTAACCGCTCGGCCACCCGTCCTTAAAAAAATTTCTTTAGTTTTGGCGGCCTGTACTTTTTCCTTATTGTAAAGGAATAAGAATAAAGTACGGCCACCCGTCCAAGAATTTTTAAGTTTATTATTTTTACGGGAGATTTACAAATTTTTGTTTATACGCTCTTACAGAAAATTCTAGGGACAGCTTAAATATATTTTTAGGTCTAGATGTAACAGTGAAAATTTATCCCAATTAACTAGTTCTCAGGAATAGTTGATTTTATTTTCACAACACTTCTTATATTTCTTGCCGGAACCACAAAAACAAGGTTCGTTACGACCTATCTTTGGAGGTATTAGCTTCAATATTTCCCGTTGAAGCCAATTTAGACTCCCTGACACTCGTTTCCACGTATCCATAAAGCTAGAAGCATAACAATAAGCCTCATCTTCTCCACCTAATTGGATACGGTCTGGAAGGAGATATGGAATTTTCTTTCTCCCTAACAAGTAATCGGGCACATGTTTATTTTCGTCCCAAGCTTTTTTAAGATCAGCAGAAGCAGAGGAGGAATTTCCCTCTTTTGCAAAAGTTAATAGAGCTTTAGTATAGAGCCACTCAGGCGCACAATCGTCTTCGTATCCACCCCTCATCAATTTTTCCATCTCTTCAAAACGGCCAAGCTCTCCCAAACAAGAGAGTAAACTATAACGAATCCCCTGATTATCATTTGGATTGAGTTTAAGCAGTGCGTTATAGTGAATAATCGCATCGTCATGCTTTCCCAATGTCCAAAGACTTCGAGCCACCCCTTCCCGCGCACGCATATACGGTCTTGTTTCAATCATTCCCCAGAAATGACCAGAATTTTCTTTTATAAATTGTGATCCGAGAGACTTTTCCCCAGCCTCCATCCCTTTCTGATACAAATCCAATGCCTCTTCTGTCGTCTCAGCAGATTCCTCTGCAAGAAGATTGTAAGCATCCGCGCATTCTGGAGATACCACTAACGCTTTTTCAGCTAACTCTATACGCCTCTGAGGATCTTCCGCATCCCAAGCTTCGTACATAATTCTTTGGGAAACGTTTAAAGCATTTTTTGGTGGTGCCTTCTTAAACTCCTGCTTTTTGTTCACTCCTTCAAGCCACTCTTCAAATTCTTCTTTGGATTTGAACTCTTTTTCGTCTAACGCTTGTTCCATCTCAAAAAGTGTTCCTTCTATCGCGCGCCGATCTGGAATTTTTATCGGCAACCTTTCACCTGCATCATTTATTTCCCTATCCTCATCTATCTTTGGAAATCCTTCAGGAAACTCCTTACGTTTTGAAAATTTTTCAATTTCTTTCCATGCGCGTGAAACCTCTACAAGACGTTCAACAGATTTAAACTGAATCCCCAAAGATTTTGCAAATGGCGAAAGAGAGGTCACTACAGATTCCTCCCTTATATGAATTTCCTTTGGTAAAGCTTGATAATTCTCAATAGAATCTAAAATTGCCTCACCTAAAGATTGAGGCAAGGACTTCTCTGGTGATACCACTTCCCCTTTCAGTATAAAACCAGAGTGACGATCTACGATAAGCACAAAACGAGGAATGTAAGGTCTATCCCGATCCATAATCGTCATGGGCAGAAAAAATGAGCCCGCCTCCCAAACATCATTTTCTTTAAGAGATGTTGTTTTAATCAGAGTGATCCTTTCACTATCCACCTGAAATGGTGGGAATGGTTCTGGCCTATAAATGGGGTGGGGTTCCCATCGAGTTTCAAAGATTGGGGTGACTATTTCACTTTCATTTTTTTGCGCATAACAAAAAATTTGATTGGACTTTTCATTTATATTTATTTGGCCAGATTTTGTATTAACCGCAACATCACAAGCGCAAGATAGAGCGAACGTTAAAAAGCTCACTTCGGATTCAGTCAGATACCATGGAAGGTGATCAGGCAAATAGCTGCGAAAAAATGGCCATGCTTTAGGCCCACGAAAATGATGCCCAAGTTTTTGAATAACTTCCATATCCGCTTTTTCCAAAAAACCTTGATTTGTAAACTCTGCCATCAGACAGTTTTGAATAACGAGCATTTCGTTTTTCTTTATATTTCCCTTTTGCATTTTCTGATGAATGCTAAAACCTTCCGCTCCGCGATAAAGACAAAGAGCCAATACTTCACCTAAAGATCCCAATATACAACCATAGCCCATCTGAGCGCTCACAGGATCTTTCACACCAAAAATTTGGGTATCTTCAAAAGTTTCCCATGGTTTTAAATCCTTAAACTTTAGAGCGGCGCTATAAAGATTTTTCCAGAGATCAATAGAAACGTTAGGTATCTTTGCCATTTATTTCCTACTTATTTATAAAAAATTATTCCTTAATGATTTTCCAATGACCACCTTTATCTGGGGCGATGCGGCGGATTATCTCCTTTACTTTTAGTTTAGATATGTTCCCTTTAATTTTTCGTTCAGAGATACCAACTAGTTGGCCCAGTTCGGTAATGATGATATTTGAATTTTTTATAATGGCTCCGATTATCTTGCGCTGATTTTCAGTGACCTTTTCTGGGATATCCCGGGGAGTAATCTTGGCCGCCATTCCGTTCGCCTTTGGATAAATATTGATTATCACCATAAAATATTCACGATCAGTGATAGTTTTAAATTTTCTTCTATTTATTACAAATGTTAAATCTTGTGCTTCAACATCAATTGATTATGTAAAGTTCTTTCTGAAGGAAGAGTGAGTCTATATTTTGAAGCAAAAATATTATTATTTACACCACCCAACACATATTTGGCAAATACCTCGTCTTTCTTTGCACATAATATGAGACCGATAGGATCATTTTCATCTATTCCTTTTTCATTTTTCTTGAAATAGTTGAGATAAAAATTCATCTGTCCAAAATCTGCATGATCAAGTTCTCCCGATTTTAAATCAACCAAAACAAAACATTTTAGAAAGCGATTATAAAAAACAAGATCAATATGATAATGCCGGTTGGCAATGGTGATACGTTTTTGACGTGCCACAAAGGTAAACCCTTTGCCAAGTTCAAGCAAAAATATTTGAAGTTTATTAATCAATGCCTGTTCAAGCTGGGTTTCCGTATAAATTGAATTTTCCTTTAAGCCTAAGAATTCAAGGACATAAGGATCTTTAATTGAATCTTCCGGAGTTACGATCACTTGCCCCTCTTTAGCCAAACTTAAGACTTTTTTCTTGTTGCGACTTAACGCTAATCGCTCAAATAACATAGAATTCATTTGGCGTTTCAGTTCCCGTACCGACCAGTTGTTTTCAATTGATTCTCTTTCATAAAAAGACCGAGCAAGTTTATTTTCTTCTTTTTGGAGTTCGCAGTAATGCGACCATGACAAAATACGAGACACTGTCTCGTATTTCTTAATTTCCTTTCCATGTCGTAATTTACGAGACTCCGTCTCGTATATCTTGAACAGTTTTGGGAATGAAATATAAATCTTTCTCATATTTTGTAAATTATCTACAGAAAAACCTCTTCCAAACCGATTTGTAATATCTTGTGAAAGCCGAATAAGAGTTTGCTGACCATACATAGCACGAACTTGACCCTGTTGTTCATGCCTTACAATTGCCATACCAATTTGCCAATATGCAAATACCTGAGCCATATCAATTGCTCGCACAACATGACGACGGGCACCAACAATAATCTCGCCAATTCTGTTTAACAGTAATATGTAATTAGTGTTTTTAGTTTTGCTCAATTGTTTTTTAGCCATTGGATAAATATCCTACTCAAAAATCATTATTAATTGCATTCATTTTAAAAGACATTAAACTACCGAAGTGGAAGAAATCATGAAAGAATTTTATCATAATTTTTTGTGTGATATATTGAACTTGTTCACTCATTAAAATTTCATTTATTTATGCTTCTTCACACGTGTCCAAATTAGAAATTGAACTAGCCTAACCCTAAACTTATAATGGTGTTGGATTCATAACCATACCGATTGTCGTCGGCAAATAAGGAGGATTAGGCTGTGAGTTCCCATCATACACTATTGGGGCAAATGCTACAAATGTTTCCGAGACTTGAATTTCAAAAGTTCGTTTTTGAGACCAGGACAGAATATTACGCCCGTGGTTTCAGTTCTTGTAACCATTTTTCTGCCATGCTCTTCGGGCAATATTCAGCGCCTCACTTCTTCTTCAACAACTCAATTAAAGGACGAAACGCTGTTTCAATTTCCTTATAACTTCGCTCATAGCCCATGCCCAGCATCTCTCCAAGCTTTGGATAACCCGGGCAGGAAACATCTCCCAAATAAGTCAAAATGTTATCGCGAAACACAGGAAAGTACTCATGCTTTTTTAATTTGAGAATTTCTTCCAAAAATTCACCTTTTTTCGGACACGATCTTAAGATGAAATAAATGTATTGCATATCCTTGTTCCTTTTTTCTTCTCCTGATCTTGATGGGAAGGTAATCCCTTTATGAAAGAAGTAGATTTCCGGAGAAAGTGTTTTGAATTCAAGCTTTCTATTTTTGTATGGGACAGACAGGGTCACAGGTGAAGAACGAAGCAGTATGTCAAAACCTTCAATTCTGTGGCTGATTAAATAATTTTTATTTTACTTAAAGAAGATCTTTGCGAATTTTAGCCAGTCTTGAGGAACCACTTTCAGTTCTTTTGTGGCCTCTTCTAAAGAAACTCCAACCACCTCATTGCCTTTTAATGCCACCATTTGACCAAAAGATTTTTGAGCGACTAAATCCGCTGCTTTTACTCCAACCCTACTCCCAAGGATCCGATCAAAAAGAGTTGGGGCTCCTCCTCGTTGAATATGGCCGATCACAGCAGCGCGCGTTTCTATTTTAGTCTCTTTTTCAATCAGCTCAGAAAGCCTTTCTCCCACACCCCGCTTCTTTAAAAGCATATGACCAAAATCATCTAATTCTTCTGTTGCAACCTGTTCCCCAGGGATCGTGACTGCTTCAGAAGCAATGACCAAGGCAACTTTTCTTTGAGCATGAATTTTTTTTAAGTGGCTGCACATCGCTTTTAGTTCTACAGGTTCTTCTGGCAGACAAACCCAGTCTGCTCCAGAAGCTAAAGCTGTAAAAAGCGCCACCCAGCCCGCATGGCGTCCCATCACTTCTAACACCATAATTCGTCGGTGGGATCTGCCTGTATCTCTTAATCTTTCAGCCGCATCCACAGCCACTGTGGTGGCTGTGTCAAAACCAAAGGTATAATCTGTAACGGAAAGATCGTTATCCATGGTTTTAGGAACTCCTACAACAGGAACCTGATGTTCTTTGTAAAATTTTCCCGCAACCCCTAAAGTATCTTCTCCGCCCATGGCAACCAAAGCATCTAGCCCCAATTTTTTAAAATTGTCTAAACAATTTTTTACCCCATTTTCTTTTTTAAAAGGATTGGTTCTAGATGTGCCCAGAATGGTGCCGCCTTTATTAACAATTTCTGTCACATCTTCTAAACCTAATGGCATGGTATTCCCTTCTACCAACCCTTTCCATCCTTCTAATAATCCAATGCACTCAAACCCATGATCTTGAGCGCGCAAGACACAGCCGCGTATGGCTGGATTAAGGCCTGGGCAATCTCCTCCTCCAGTTAAGACTCCAATCTTCTTTGCCATAAATCAATATTCGCCTTTTACATCCGCTCCGGAAGCAATGGCTCCTTTAGAATACCAATCCGGAACCACGCGGTTTAAATGTTCAGATGAGGTGATGTGGTAACGATTCTGCCAAGAAACAGCATGTTTATCCACAAGCTCTGCTAATTTCTTCATGCGCGCAATGCCTGTGGTCTGCAAAAATTTCTTCTGATCTCCTCTATCCGTATATTCAAAATATTCCTGAAAAATAGCCCGTCCTGCCATAATGCCGCTTGCGCCTGCTTTCATGGCTAGTTCCACCTGTTTTTCAAAAAGGTCAAACTTCTCGCCTGCGGAAAGTAAAACCCAGGGACGAATCGCTTTTTTATTTAAAGTTTCCAAATTAACTTTTTGAGTTTTCTCATCATCTTTTTTAATGTTCGCAGGATATTCCAATTTTAAGATGTCGGTAAAAGTCCCGATCATTTCCGCAGAACTAAAAATATTGGATGGTTTTCTCGAAATATAAGCCGGTGAACTTTTATCTTCTCCAGACTTAGGATAAGAAAGCTCTTCAGTCATCAACAAAATATCGTTTTCTTTGCACTCTTTAGAAACCAGTCTCACAAAATTCATCTGGCCGTCAGTAGCTTTTCTGTCTTCCACATCCATATAGACCAACAACTTCACTGCTGCTCCACCCATCTTTTTAATTTTCGCTACAGACCAACCCGGTTCAAACTCACTGGCAATCCCCGGATCTTTAGAAGCCTCTAAACGAACTATGAGGCCCACTCCATGGGCTAACGCGTTTGAGTTTAAGGATTGTCTGGCTCCATAATTCACATCCAACAGCACTGCGGAAGAATAAGGAGAAAGGATCTCCGTAATTTCTAGTTTCGCGTTCATAATATCTTCGTAAGCGGGCTCTCTTTTTTTTCCTTGTTTTTCATACAAGGCTCTTAAAAATTTTTTAAAAGAGTTGGATTGATCCAAAGCTAAAACTTTAAATTTTCCATCCTTGTCTGTAACATTTTTTAAACCTGTTAACTTTCCCGCGGACAAATTTAAAAAATAATCTTTTGGGGACACTTCTTCTTTTACTTCTTCAAGCACAACCATGATACATCCTCCTTTAATTTACTTTACTTTTTTCTTCAATTTTTTTAGAGCGGCTTCTAGAGGCAGATTTCTTTACCTCTTTTTGGGATTTTTCCACCCAAGAACCTATGACTCTATATTTTTGATATCGTTTCTCCAGCAAACTCGAAGCTTCTAAACTTTGAAGCCCGGCTAAATGACGAATTAAACTTTTTTTTAAGCTAGCAAGAACTTGATCAAAATCTCTTTGCGCGCCGCCTAGAGGTTCTGGAATAATTTCATCTATTACTTTTAAAGACAACAAATCCTGAGCCGTCAGCTTTAAAGCTTTGGCGGCATCTTGCGCGCGCGAGGCATCGCGGAACAAAATTGCAGCGCATCCTTCAGGAGAAATAACAGAATACCAAGCATTTTCTAACATCAATATCTGGTCTGCCACGCCTATGCCTAAAGCCCCGCCTGAACCGCCTTCTCCAATCACTACGCTCACAAAAGGCACTTTTAGTTTAGCCATTTCTCTTAAGTTCCTGGCAATAGCTTCAGCTTGGCCGCGCTCTTCTGCTTCTACACCGGGGTAAGCGCCTGGAGTATCTATAAATGAAATAATCGGCTTGCCAAATTTTTCCGCCAGTTTCATTAAACGCAATGCTTTTCTATAGCCTTCTGGATGCATCATGCCAAAGTTGCGCATCATGGAATCCTCAATATTGCGTCCCTTTTGCTGGCCAAACAGAATCACAGGCACCCCGTCTAAAAAAGCGCAGCCTCCTACAATCGCCGGATCATCCGCAAAATTTCTATCCCCATGCAGCTCTATAAAATCCGTAAAAAGCCCTTGAATATAATCTAAGGTATGCGGCCGTTTAGGATGCCTGGCTAACTGCACTCTCTGCCAAGGGTTAAGATTAGAAAATATCTCCCGCATCAACTGCTCTTTTTTTTCTTCCAGGGATTTAATTTCCTGATCTAAATCCACAGATTGCAGGGAGTTTAAACTTCTAATTTCTGAAATTTTAGATTCTAAATCTAAGATAGGTTTTTCAAACTCTAATCCGCGAAATTCTTCTGCCATAACCGCTCTTTAACCCGAATATTTAGGTTTAAAAACTGCCAACATAATTAATGCGCACAACCCGTTCGCGATTCTCCTTATCCGCTAAATTGCGCACTGCAAAATCAATGCCTAAAGAAGAAAGCGGAAAAATACGGATTCCCAGATTTATTCTATTCTCTGGAGCAGAGCGCAAATTATCATATTCGCTCATAAAATAAAATTTTTCTTCCACATTATAGCTCAAGCCTGTAAAACCAAAAACTTTTTCTTCTTTAAACTGAGAAATGTTCGCTCCAGCAAAAAATTCTAAATTGGGCAAAAAGAGCTCCCGCCCCAATACAGCAAAAAGTCCTTTTTCTCTTTCTTTATATTGATCCTTAGAACGATCATAAAAACGTCCCTGTCCGTCATAGCCAATAGCTAAAGATGGGAGAATATGGCCGCCATCATAAGCTCTTAGCTTTATATTTAAAGTCGGCACATTGGTGTCTGGATCGTCCGCGCCTATAAATTTTTCTATGTCCCAGGAAGCTCCTAAATTTAAGCGCCTAAAAACTCCAAAAGATAGGTGGCTTAACACTCCCCCTTTTGAATAAAAACGAAAATTAATTCTAAAGCCTCCATAATCAATGACATTGGTGGTAGGGACATCTATCAAATCCACCATGCCCTCTGGAGCGCTTTCTTCCTCAGAATCATAATCGTCCTTGCTGCTTTTATGTTTTTTGTAAGAACTGCGGGGAGTAAAGTAACTTTTCCACCTGCTTTTTTTAGGGCGTTCAGAAAAATCATCTGCTTTTGCCTTTAAAGGAAGAAAACAGGTTATTAAAAAAAGAGATAAAAAGTAAATCAATAATTTTTTCATTGATAAAATTTCTTATAAAAAAGTATTCCCCACCATGCTTTGTGGGGAAGATTCTAAATCATACATCATCTCAAAAGATCAGTCAAACCCTAAGAGGTTAAGAAAATCGAGAAAAAATGTGGAAAACTTAAGTCTATTCTTTAAACCCAAATATTTGGGTTCAATAGTTGTCTAATTTAAAAACAAGATTTTCTTGGGTTAGGAAAGGACGGCTTTGAGAGAGCCAAAGACAAAATTCACAGGTTCGGCTAGATTCTGGCATCTCTTTTTTTAAACAACTGACCGCGTTTCTAAAGAGTTGTTTCGCGCGTTTAGTATCTGTGAGTATCTTAATGGTTTGAACATTAAAAAAAACTTTTCCCTCATCTGCAGCGCTCTTAGGTGAAAAATAAAGTAAATAACCATAACCCGCTGTAGGCAAATGGTTTTCTTCTAAAAGTAAAGCATAGCAATCCAGCTGTTTTTGATAATATCTAACGGCATCTTCTTCTGTGGTAAGAGACCCTTTGGTCTTATAATCAAATGGAATGTAAAGACCCTCTTTTACCATCAATTCATCTAAAGCGCCAATTAAACTAGAACCGTCTTCGTCGCTAAACTCTAACCCGGTTCTCCAGTTCCTCCACTTATCTAATTGCGCAAGATCAGCATAAAGAGCTGTTCCTTGAAACTCTTTTTGCCGCTCTAGCTCCGGAGGCAGCATCTGTTTTAAACGATAGGTGTCAAAATAGGTTTTAATGATTCTATCCATGCCGCTGGGCAAAGAAGGAAAAATTCCCCTGGGTCTTTTAATTTTTTTATTTTTTTCCAGCCAAAAACAATGCGGACATTCTTGAAAAAGAGTTAATGCGGATGCGGATAATCTTGGTTCCATTTATTTCTGCTCTTTTTTTTCTACGAATTTTAAAATCAAAGAATTAATGCAATAACGCAAATGGGTGGGGGCTGGACCATCCTCAAACACATGCCCTAAATGCGCGTCGCAGCGATTACAAAGCACCTCTGTTCTCTTCATAAAAAAACCATGTTCCTTTTCTTCTCTCACCTTATCTTGAGAGATTGGCGCCCAAAAACTTGGCCAGCCCGTGCCCGAATCGAATTTAGTCTTTGAACTAAAAAGTTCATTCCCGCAAGCCGCGCATTGATAAACCCCTTGCCCCTTATGATCGTGATATTCCCCGCTAAAAGCCCGTTCCGTGCCTTTTTCCCGAGCAATATAATATTGCTTTGGCGTAAGAATCTTTTTCCACTCCGCGTTAGATTTAATCACTTTTTCTAACAAAGGTTTTTCTCCATTGCAAAAAGAGTCCCCATTCAACAAAAGTGTCATGCCTAAAACCAAACAAATTTTCTTTAACCCGTATTTTGCAATAGGCGTTAGGACCGAGACGAATGAGGACGAGACTTTTTCGACGAAAAAAGTGAGAGCGTAGCGTTGGCTACGGTCGAACTTTTTGAGGACAAAAAAGTCCGTCATCATTCGTCAAATCCAACGTCCTATTGCAAAATCCGGGTTTAAAGTTAAATCCCGCATGAGTAAAAAAAAATTACTTCCAATCCTCTTTAGGATTCTTTAAAGGACAAAACATGCCATTCTAAAGACCCGCGTGTTTAAAAATAGTTTTGGTGTGGCGCAAAAAATATTCCGGATCAAAGCAATCTTCAATTTGAGATGGATTCAAATAGGAAAGGATCGTTAAATCTTTAAGAACCAGTTGTTTAAAATCTTCTTGCTGGGTCCAAGCGCGCTGCGCCAGCAATTGAACCATTTTATAAGCCTGATCCCTCGAGACTTTCTTCTTGCCGGATTTTAATATTTTAAGCATCAATCTTTGGGAAGCTAAAACATAAAAAGTTTTTTGAAGATTTTCCCGCATCTTTTCTGGGTAAACTCTTAAATCTTTTAAAACAGAATGCATGCGGTCAATCATGAAATCTAAAACGATTGTGGCGTCCGGCAAAATAACCCGTTCCACGGAAGAGTGAGAAATATCTCTTTCATGCCACAAAGCCACATTTTCCAAAGAGGCTTGAGCGTAAGAACGCAAAAGCCTTGCAAGTCCGCATATATTTTCACAAAGAATAGGATTTCTCTTATGTGGCATGGCTGAAGAACCTCTTTGGCCTTCACTAAAAGGTTCTTCCGCTTCCAGAACTTCTGTTTTTTGCAAGTGACGTATCTCAAGAGCAAACCTTTCTAAAGAACTGCCAACAAGAGCTAAAATCGCCAGATATTCCGCATGCCTGTCTCTAGGAATAACTTGAGTGGCAACAGGCTCTGGTTTAAGCCCAAGTTTTTTACAAACCGCGCTTTCTATGGAAGGATCTAAATGCGCATAAGTGCCAACTGCGCCTGAAACCTTTCCATAACTAATCATCTTTTGCGCTCGCAAAAGCCGTTCTAAATCTCTTTTAAGTTCGGAGTACCAGCCCGCGCATTTAATGCCAAAGCTAATGGGCTCTGCGTGTACTCCATGGGTTCTCCCTGCCATTAAACTGTTTTTATGCTGTTTGGCAAGACGCGCCACACCTTCCATCAAAACAAAAAGATCGTGCTGTAAAAGCTTTGCGGCTTCCTTTAACTGCAGGGCTAACGCGGTATCTAAAACATCAGAGGAGGTCATGCCCAAATGCAGGTGCCGAGCAGCTGTGCCTACAGATCGTTCCACTTGGGTTAAAAAAGCAATCACATCATGTTTAACAATCTTTTCAATCTCTAAAATCTCTTCAACATTAATCTTTGCTTTTTTCTTTATCTGTTTTAGATCAGCTAAAGGAACCTTGCCTTCTAAAACCATGGCTTCGCAAGCTGCAATTTCTACTTGCAGCATGGTTTGAAAACGATGTTCTTCAGTCCAAATCCTTGCCATCTGATCCCTGGAATAGCGAGGAATCATATAAAAAGCACCTCTTCTTTTCCTTTTTTAACTTCTCCTAAAAGAACCGCATTCCCTAAAAAATCCATTATTTTTGAGGCTTGCTCTTTAGACACAACTAAAATAAGACCTATTCCCATATTAAAAGTTCTAAACATTTCCTGATCTGATATGTTCCCCTGACTTTGAATTCTTTCAAAAATTTCCTGAATTTCCCAGCTCCCTTTTTTAATTTGAATTCCAGTGCCTTTAGGAAAAACTCTCAATATATTTTCATACCAGCCGCCGCCTGTAACATGAGCGATTCCTTTAACGCTCTTGCCAAAAGATTTCTCTAAAAGCGATAAAATCTTTTTTACATAGATTTGGGTTGGGGCAATCAACTCTTCTCCATATTTCTTTAATTCATCTTCAGAAAAAACTTTACGCACTAAAGAATAGCCATTGGAATGAAGCCCGCTGGAAGGAATCCCAAGAAGAATATCTCCCTGTTTTATTCTTTCTTTTTTTAAAAGAGATTTTTTATTGAGGAGACCTAAAGCAAATCCAGCCAGATCATACTCTCCCTCTTTATAAAATCCCGGCATCTCAGCTGTTTCCCCGCCTAAAAGCGCGCAGTTAGATTCAACGCACCCTTTTTGAATTCCTAAGATCACTTTTTCTGCCCTTTCCACATCCAATTTACCGCAGGCAAAATAATCTAAAAAGAAAAGCGGTTTTGCTCCTGTGCAAATTAAATCATTCACATTCATAGCTACTAAATCTATGCCAACCGTATCATGGCGATTTAAAAGAAAAGCGATTTTGAGTTTAGTTCCAACCCCATCACAACAGCCGGAAAGATAATAAGAATTTAAAGGCTTAGGCAGGGGGAACAATCCGGAAAATCCTCCAATCGCTTTTGAAGAAAGAGGAGAAGAAGAAACGATTTTTTTTATTCTACAGACAAGTTCGTTTCCTGCGTCAATGGAAACTCCAGACTCTTGATAGGTGGTCATTTAATTATGAATTAAAATATTGCTTATGCATAATCGCAGTAGAAATGAGTTTCTTAAGCATAAACTACTTATCAAACACGGCTTCCGGGTTTAACTACAGGGATCCCTTTCTGGCATAACGGGCAATCATCCGGCAGATAATCTTTTAAAGGAAGCTTTAAAAGAATGGTTTTTGCCGCGCCAAAACTAATAGGGGATGCGCTTCTTTCTGCCACTGCGGCTACTCCAATTAACCTTGCGCCTCTGGCATGCACCAACTGCACAATTTCTTTTAAAGAACCGCCTGTGGTAATGACATCTTCCACAGCTAAAATAGATTCTCCGGGCTTAATCTCAAAACCCCTGCGCAAATTAAGCAGTCCGCTGCCAGCATCTCTCTCTGCAAAAATAGCTCGGGCTTTTAAAGCGCGCGCCACTACATGCCCCATCACAATCCCGCCTAAAGCAGGAGAACAGACCGCATCCAGTCTCACTGGAATTCCAGCATGTTCCTCTTTTAATCGCGCGACCAACTGCTCTCCTAATTTTTCCGCAATATCCGGATACTGCAAAATCTGCGCGCACTGAATATAAAGATCAGAATGGCGGCCAGAAGTAAGCTGAAAATGGCCTTCTAAAATCGCGCCTCTTTCTTGAAACAATTTTTTAACTTCAGATTCATTCATAATTTTTACCGCCTAAATTTTAAACTTCAAAATCTAATTTGTTCCAACAATTTTTGAGCAGCTTTAATCCGATCTTTGGCTTCTAAGATTGGCCGTCCAACTACCAAAAAATTCGCGCCTAATTTAATCGCATTTTGGGGAGTCATCACTCTTTTTTGGTCCTCAATTTTTAATTCTTCCCCTGAACGGATCCCAGGGACTACAATTAAAAAATTGTTTCCTCCGCTCTTTCTTGCAATCTCAATTTCAAGGCCAGAAGAGACAATCCCGTCTAATTCCGCTTTCTTAGCTAAAAGAACCAGCCTCTCTACCTGAGCAGCTGGGCTAAAATTTACTCCCACTTCTTTTAGTTCCAGCTCTGAAAGACTGGTTAAAACAGTTACGCCGAAAATAAAAGGTTTAATTTTTTTTTGTTTTACAGATTCTTCTTGAACGCTCTGGACAACTGCTTTCATCATAGCAAATCCGCCTGAAGTATGTATAGTAAAGCCCCACACGCCCAAACTAGCTATATTTCTAGAAGATTCAGCCGCGGTTAAAGGAATATCATGAAATTTTAAATCCAAAAAAACTTTTTTTCCTTGAGCATGAACCCAATCTATTGAATCGGGCCCTGCTTCAGTAAATAAACGGCTCCCGATTTTAAAAATATCAATAGTATCTTTTAATTCCTGAATTAAGGATTTAGCAACTTTTGCCTCTACGTCTAAGGCTAAAATTAAAGGATTAAGCTTCAACTCCTACTGCCTCCTGTATGTTTTTAAAACCATCTTTTTCTAATAGAGAAACAAGTCCTTGATTAATTTGTTTCAGCAAACAAGGTCCTTGATAGACCCAGCCTGTATAAATCTGCACTAAAGAAGCGCCAGCTTTAATTTTTCTGTACGCATCTTCTGCGGAAAAAATGCCGCCCACTCCAATAATCGCAAGCTCTTTGCCAATCATCTTATAAAGATGGCGCACCATCTGGGTTGACTTTGTTTGCAAAGGTTTTCCGCTTAAACCCCCTTCTAGTGTTGGAACATTTTCAATTCCTTCTCTAGTAACAGTGGTATTGGCGGCAATGATTCCAGCGATCTTTGCTTTTATACAAATTCCGGAGATCTGTTCCAAATCAGGGATAGAAAGATCAGGAGCGATCTTAACAAAAAGAGGTTTTAAGTTTTGTTTCGTTAAATTGGATAGTTCCTGATTTTTTTCCTGTAGTTTAGATAAAAGAGGCAGAAGATCATTTTGCAGCTCTCTTAAACGCGGGGTGTTGGGGGAACTAACATTGACTGTAAAATAATTTGCAAAGGGATAGAGTTTTTCAAAAGAAAAAAGATAGTCTTTAGCTGCCTCCTCTAAAGCAGTCTTTTTACTTTTTCCAATGTTGATCCCAATAGGAATTTTAGGATTTGCTCTCTTTTTTAAATGATCTCTCACTTTTTCAGCGCCCAGATTATTAAACCCTAAACAATTAATTAAAGCCTCCTCTTTTTTTAAACGAAAAATTCTTGGTTTTGGATTTCCTGCTTGAGGAGATGCAGTCACAGTGCCTCCTTCTATAAAACCAAAACCAAAACAAGCCAAAGAATTTAATAGCTCACAATTTTTATCAAAGCCAGCGGCTAAACCTACTGGATTCTTAAACCGCATGTCTAAAATACTAGATTCTAAAGCAGGATGAAAAAAAGAAAATTGTTGAGATAAAAAATTCTTTAAAAAGGGGATCTGGTCAATAGTTTTTAATGAGCCAACAACCAGACCATGAGCTGTTTCAGCATCAAGGCTGAATAAGATAGGTTTCAAAAATTTCTTGTAAAGCATAGTGGATTGGCGTTTTAAATATATCAAAAAGCCTCTTGTTCAGGCAACAATAAAAAAAATTTCAAAACTTTTCGATTAGGAATTTTAAAAAAATGCCAAGGACACAAAAAGATTGACAAGCAAGTGAATTAAGATTGGCCCAACAAAAACTGTAGGGATAACAAGAGAATCGGTGATTAATAAGAAAGCAGGTACCGCAGGTAGAAATATATTGAAGAAACCTATGACCATTGCAAGTACGGCAATAATATTATGCGCTTTCGATGATGTCCATCCACCGCTTGAAAAGTGACCAACAATGAAAATAATCCAAGTGTATGTATTAACGGCTGTAAAATCTCTATACGCATCATTTGGTAATTAATTACGCAACAATTTAATTAATAATTTTTTTTGATAA
>JACPBF010000017.1:36593-37150 GCA_016180425.1 Elusimicrobiota bacterium | reverse complement strand
TTAGTTCCAGCTATTACAAATGGACTTTCTTTTATAGATTTAGTTCCTTTAATAACTGGCGGAGCTGGGTTTCATTTATTGAATGGCAATTTAAACAAAGATCAAAACAACCAAAAGAATAATTCAACAGATGAAGTTGATCCTTTTATAGAAAAAACAGCGCAAATCTTGGGAGACTCAGAACTAGTTAAAGGTTTATTCTCTTTTTATCAAAAGGTCATGGGAAAAATTGAAGATCCTGGTGTAAGATTTCTTGCGAATATAAAAGATTTAAAAGAGAATCCATATAAACTCAATGAACTAAAAAGTTTTGCAGAGGAAGCAGAAAGAATCGCCTTAAGTTTGGAAAATAACGCCTTTGGTTCAACTCAAGGAAGAGAGGATAACTCAAGAGAAGGAGTCACTTCAACTAATGACCGCAGACCCCTTGACTTAACTCAAGGCAAGCAGGATAGTTCAGCAGAAGGAACCAGACCTTATGAATTCGTGATTGTTACAGATGAAAACAAGCTATTAAGCAAAGAAGAAGTAATCGCTTTCCTAAAAGAATATCAGGT
>JACPBF010000017.1:0-36566 GCA_016180425.1 Elusimicrobiota bacterium | reverse complement strand
ATATATTGGCTAATCTTAAAAGAGTTAAAGAAAAACACTTCCATCATCAATGGGCTGGAACTGCTTGAACTTAATTTAAAAGGCAAGAAATCTGTAGATCAGGCAGCGTAAACTCGTTTATTTGCAGACCTGCTGTGTGAAAAGATTAAATTGAATTAGAGAGGTGAACAGTTACTGTTGTAGCGCCAATAGTTCTCTTGCTTTAAAGAGTTCTCCCATCTGCGAGCTGATTGGGACAATTCGAGTAGGAGAGATCAGGAAATTTAAAGTAATCTTCAATCCTTCTTTCCAATTCTCTTTAAAGATCATCTGATCTGTAAAAATATCTAGTGTAACCTCTGTAATTTGTGTTCCATGAATTGCTCTGACTTTTTCCAACACGATCTCATATAAACCATCAGGCTCAATCTCTATTCTTGGGTCTATGAGCTGCTTCTTCTCTATTTCATCCCTTGTAATTAAATATTCCCCTAATCCAAAAGGAAATAAAGCTTGTAACATATCTTGATTTATACCTAATCCATTTAAAGCAAAAATCAATGATTCTTCTGTAATATCCTCTTTATGGGTAGAAATTAAAATTATGTTTCTTTCTTCTTTTACAAACTGTTTTTTAATCTGTTCTACCAGAGATTGGATTCCATTCCCATCTAGGCTAGATAGATGGAACTCTAGGATATGGTCTTGAGGGATTTGGTCCGGGAATGGTTGGGATTTAAACTTCCCGCTCATTCCAGCTCCATGATGATAGGCAGTTAATGCTGTTTGTTTCATTTGCTTAAGTTTTGTTTGAGAGAGTTTTTGTTGAGGAGCTAATATCACTCTTAAACCTAAATAGGATTGCCACAATTCTTCAAAATATTTTTCAGAGCTGTCTCTTGCATAGTCATTAGCATAGCTGAACTCTCCTCCAAGCCTAAACAATCTCTCTGCAAAAACTCCAAAGGACTGTTCTGCCTTTTTACGATCTTCTTTATAGAGTTCTTTAAATCTCTGGACAACACTCTTTAGCTCTCCTAAAGAAAGATACCCAATCACTTTTGACAAATCTGATAGTTCCCCTATTGGTTCATCTTTCTCTTTAAAATCGCCTTCAAACAGTTCAGCGTATGTTAATAAATGAATAGCTCTTAACATCTGTTTTACTTGATCATTGTCTAGTTCTAGTCTTAATGCTTTCTCAATTTCATTTAACTCATTTAAATCTAGTTTCTCTATTTCAGGTAAAATATGGAAAGGGACTTTTTTCTTTAATTGTTCTTGAAAATTTTCCTTTATACCCACTTTTGCTCCTATAGGGATCTCTCCCTCTTTATCCTTGCTCCAATATCTTCCCTTCTTGTTCCGTCCCACCTTCTCATCTTTAGTTGTGATTGGATATCCTAATATAGTCGTTAATGCAACTACCATAGGAGTTATCAAAGGAACAAACAAAGATAAAACTATTGCTCCTAACGCAGCTAAACTTGTTAGAATCCCATATTCAACCATAGAAGTTCCTTCTTCTTTCACTACTAAATCTATTGTTCTTTTTATAATCCCTTTAGAAACTTCTTCCTTTTTAGTTTCTGGTTTTGTTGCAACTTCAATCGCTCTTTTCCCTTTAAATGGATTCACCCTGCTCTTTGGATCTATTCCTCGACTTACTAATAGATTCTCATAAGCTTCTTCTGCGATCTTTTGTTCTGCTTCTTCATACAACTCTAATAACTTCTCAATTCTTCTTAAATCTAGATTCCCATCCTTATATGGCAGCCCTAATACCAAAATATCTTTATAGCCCTCTATCTTAATTTCCCTTACATCCAATACCTCTTTAATTCTATCCATCCCTATTACTGAAGCAGAATCTACTAACCCACCCATTAAATCTATGGCTTGAAACCCATTCTGCAGCCTCTTGGCTAATTCTGGGCTTCTCTCTTTAAGCTTTTTTAACTCATCTAACGATACATCATAAATTACTAACTGAATGCGTAACTGATCAAAATCTGGAAACTTCTCTTTAAAATTTTCTTGCTCTTTTAGTTCCTCTAACTCCTTTTTAAATTTCTCATTCAGTTTTTCTTCTAATTCCTTTACCAAGAACTTAAGTCTCTCAAACAGCTCTGGTGGACCACGCAAACTTACATTCGTGCTATAGGTATATGCCTTGTCTGGAGGACCGCGAGATAAATAGAATTCTTCTCCTTCTTTTATTCCTTGCAGATTCTCTATCTCTTGCAAAGTAGATTGAATTTGGTCAAACAATAATTTAATCGCTTCGTTCCCAGAAAGATACCCAACTATATCCTGCAACTCATGGAATGCTCGTTTCTGACCTAAACCCCAATTCAACATGGCAACTAACATGAGATTGCCATAATCTGATTTAGATACTTTACCTCTAAACACCTCATACAACTCTGCTCCTGTTAATCCATCTAATCCATCTCCCTTGTTTCCTTCTTGATCCTTATGTTTCTTTAACTTCTCCTGTAATTCCTGAATCTTAGCTGGAGTGATTGGTTTATGTATTTTTTCTAAATAATCTGTAATATTTTCTTTAAGAGTTGTTGGCAATTCGGCTCTATTCCTCCCTTTTCCCTTTACTCTCTTCTCATCTTCCTCCTTTGCTTTTTTTAACATATCATTTGCGATCCTAATGCTCCATAGATAGAACTCATCTAACTTTTCTTGCTGAATCACTTCTTGACCATTTTTTATTGTAATCCATTCCATCCTAATCTCTTGTTTTATCCTCTTTTCCATTGCATGAATTTGATCATTGGTTGATCCTTGAGCCCTCATTTTTTTCTCTTCCTTTCTAACTTTCTCTTTCGCACTCTGACTCACAATATACTCCAACACCTGTTCTGCAGAAACAGCTCCAATAGAAATAGTGATTAACCCTCTTAGCTCTGTTTCTATGTCTATAGGAGCTACCTCAATCCCTTCTCTTCCTTTAAATAAAGCCTCTAAATTACTCTCTATCTCCCCATTTCTCTCAAATAAAATGTTATAACCCTTCCCATGTCTAGCTAACACCAATGATCCTTTCATTCTCTTTAAACTATTGATCTGCTGCTTTGAAAGATTATCCCCACTGATCCTAAAGATCGCATATTTACCTTTAAAATATTCATTCACATGTTTTACAAGCCCATCTAACTTCTCTTTAACCTCTTCTCTTGTTCCTGTAAAAACTGGCATGAACTCATCTCCGCCCACATAGCGATATACCACTCCTCCATCCTCTTGCGCTTTCTCTTGCATCACTATTCTTAATTCTTTGTAAATAGATCGGTGCGTCCTATTAGAGAAAAGAACCCGAGTTGAATCAGGTTTCCCTAATGTGCCAATCAAATCTTTGCTATCCACCTTATTGGTATCCCCAAAACTGTCCCCATCTCCTATAGCTGACCAAATTTGATCTAATGGAATCTCTCCACTCTGTAAAATTCTTTTTATCTCTTCCTCACCGTCTTCTTGTGATTTCAATGGATCATTAGTTTCTATAATGACGTTGCTTACCTCTTTTTTTATTTCTGTGACCGTGGATTCCTTTTCTATTTTTCTATCTTGCACCACAGTAACTCCAGATTCATAATCGTATAACTTGAATGCGAATGAACCGGACTTAAGATGTTCCATTGAGATTTTAAAATGTTTTAGATGGGTATCATAATCCCCATTAAAAATACCTAGATTTTCTATATGAGGAACTACTGTAAAAGTAGGGGGATAGTTAGTTCCTTGGAATATTACTGCTTTAGAATCTGACAGAGGGTTTCCACTCATTGCATCATATTGGCGATAAAACACTTGCTCATTTTCTCCTGTCTTTGCAACCCAACATTTTATAGTATAGCCGCCAGATTGAAGCCAAACCGTGTTACGTAAAGGGATACGACGTTCCCGACTTCTCTTTGGAGGGTTAATGGGGACTTTAGTTAATCTTAATTTTCTAGCTATTGGATCATTTTTCGCTGCAATCTCTTGCGCAAAGAGCTTATAATGAATTCTTTCTATCCAATAGGAAACAGCATGGGTAAGATTTATGGTTGCGTTTACTATGGATGCTCCTAAAAAAAGATAAAATAAACCAGTGAACATTTGCAATGCTTTATACCTAAAAAAATAAAAATTTATTTGATTTTCTGAAGCAAAGGTTCCAACGAATTTTTCAAAGAGGGAGAAATTATATTCAATTAAGTAGGGATCAACTAGCTCTGGATTAAATAATGGCAGTTGTACATTATTGATATAAGAAATAAAATAAAAGAAGATTAATGTCCCCGCTAACATCATCACAGATAGTAATACTGATTCTTCTTTAGGCAGTCTTTCTTCAAGAGTTCTGATTCTTTGCTTCCAAGAACTAAACATTTTCTGGTCTAACTCCTGCTCCTTTAACTGATCGAGTATTGGCATGAAAATGAGCGGAATAGAAAGCATGATGAAGGCAAAAGTAACAGAGACATTTAGAAATAAATTCGCTACAGAAGTAACGATATCAGCTCCTGTTCCAGCTGCAAAAGCAGGCGCAGCTAGTGTGACTATTTTAATTCCTAATAGAATGGCTGCTATCTTGGTTATATGAGGTATTATTTTCATAGGTATATTTGGCAGTTGGAGGAATATCTTACGATCCGCGTTCTTTTTGACAATTTTAGAAACTAATCCTAGCTGATTTTTGATGGCATCCAGCGCTCTCTCTATAAAATCACTCTGGGGAACATAAATTGTGAAGATTTCATTTTCAAACTTCAGTTCACTGATTTTATTTGCAAGATTTTGACGATTCTGCTCTTTCGTTGGAACTTTAAATCCTTCAGTTCCCTTTGAATCATCCTTTGCGGGCGCTGACCATTCAGTTCTGATCTCCAAAGCCACCTTACTCTCTTTTCTCTCCCCATTCACATTCCCATAAAGACTAATTCTAACTGTCAGCTTCTCTATGGTTCCATCGGATTTCCTAAATTCCTCAATCTTTTTAATGGTAATCCCATCAATGGTTGTAAACCCTTTCTCCTTTTTTATACTCTCCATCCAACTTAAAAGATCCTTCTCTACTTGCTTTTTATTTTCTCGTGTAAGATGAGAGAACTGCTGTAGAGCTTTCTTGACTAACCTTCCAGAGGCAAACAGGGTAAACATTCGTTCCACCACATAGGTTTGAGTAGGGATTTCTTCCCCAGCCTGATATAGAGCAGTGGGGAGAGGAGATTTAAGAGTGATCCGTTCTCCAGTGAAGAGTTTTTCAAGCTGGGTTTTATCTCTAGTGAAAACATCCAAATATTCGGAACCTGACCCTTTAACTTCTCCTATTCTTGGCGACAATACAACATATGCCGTCTTCTTATCTTTTAACAGCCGTGTAATGCCAGCAGTATGGAACCCTCCTGTAACCATGATCCCTATTAGGGTAGAACCAGACTTTGTTTCTTTAACCTTACTGAGAAGGTTACCTACCAGCAGTCCATCCCTTTTAATAGCTGCTTGGTTGAACTTCTCAAAAGCATGAATATAATTTAAGAGTTCTTGTTTCTGTTCAATTTCTTTATGTGCGAACTCAGCTGTTTTATTTTGAATGCTGTCAATATTTTTTTTAGTAAACTCCTTGATTCTCTCTTGAACCTTGCGAATTTCCTCTTTTCTATTGGCATACTCTTCCCATTCCATAGGGCTAAGCTCGTATTTGATCAGCTTTTCTATTAAAGTTAAATCTCTAGATATCTGGATCAGCTTTTTTTCATCCCTGTTTCTGATGTTCGATTCTAATCCCTTTCTCTCTAGGAGATTGATCTCATCAAACAGATGATCAGACACGATCTTCTCACTGGTCAAAACATAGCGGATATATTTGTCCATATCTGGATATTGGGATAAACCTACTCCATAGGCAAAACATAAATCTTTGAGATATTGGTAGAAAGAGCCGTGAGTGATTGTTTTTAAACGGTAAGAGACACTGGCGGCTGCTAAGTTATTGAGTTCGATTTTTGGTAGTTTTTCTGTGAGTTCTTTAGTTAATTTTCTTCTCTCCTCTTCTACTTTCTCATAGTCAAGGGATTCTTCTAAAGATAAGGCATCTAAGAATTGACGAAGGTTTGGGTAATGGCTAGAAACTTTTGGCTGTAGTTGAAATAGGAATTTAATGTAATCTCCTAATTTGATCTCTCCTTTATTGTAGCGGGTTATCTTCTCATCTAAAGTTTTAAGTTTAGGGTTGAATACGGTTGCTTTGATCTGGTTAACTGAAGACAAAAGCACTTGATGTATCTCTTTTGCTTTTTGCTGTAAAGGAATAGAGTCCTTGTAAGCTCTAATATGATCTAGATACGGTTCTTTACTCTCTATTCCCCAGAACAATACAGGAGGTTCGGGTAATTTACCGAAAGTTTCTTTCTCAAAGATCGAATCTAGTTGTAAGTTCTTTATAACCCGATTCCCAAACCCCCTGTTTAAATTCAAAGTCATTCCCGCATATTCTGCCCCACTAATAAACGATTCTTTTAAAAAGTAGTCTGCTATCTCTTTTGTAATTCCTGGCTCTGGAAATGTTTGGTAAGGCTCAAAGTTCATAGGGCCAGACGCTCCTTCTAAGCCAACTACCATTCGCAGTTGGTGCCTCTGATTCTGATGTCCGTTTAGATCATTCCCAGATGATTTGGTGGGAGCACGAACCCTAAAACCTGAATTATCAATCCTAGCTTCTGCAAGAAGTTCAATGATCCTGGCGATATTCTTTTGAGCTTCAAAGTTTTCATGAGCATCTTGGATATGAAACACCATCAAATCTTGAGGCTGCCAGTTGGGCGGGATATAGAGGTCTCTTAAAGATGCATAACTTGGAGGGAGCGCCTTCAGCCATGAACCTAGAGTTTTAGATTGAGAAGGAGATAATTTCCCTACTTCAAGTTCACTAGGGGATACTACAGGGAAATCCCTGCCAAACTCTTGGGTTTGAGGAAAGGAGTTTGTTAAAAAGTTTGTCTCTAGAAACGGGAGTTGGGATAGGAGTCCTTCAGTTTGTTTTGGTAGAGATACTGTTGGGTCTGATTCCTGTTTGAGTAGCTGTTGGCTGTGATGATCTTTGCTGTTTAGTTTATTCGCTGCTTCTTTTCTTTCTTGCCACAGTTTTGCGTACTTCTTCTCTTTTTGAGTCTGAGCCAAAGGCTCTATAACTCCATAACCTACCTGTACATAAAAAAAGACTACGGCCATACATAACGAAGTATGACGTAGCCAAAATGAATGACGATGATGAGAACTATTTTTTATCATAACCTTCGGTAACTCAAACCAGCTTCCCTACCAAAATCTTAAAATGCAGGAAAACTTCTGCTTCATTAAGATCGTAGGTTTGGCTTTTGAGCTTTGCGCCTTCTGGTGTCTACCAGAAGTTGCCTTTATCGAGTTATGTGATCTCTGCCCATCTTTCTCCTACAAGTCTTAAATTAGAAGAAAACTTTTAGGATGGACCGAGTGATTGTGACTCTTTGACCTTTAAAAGAACACGCGTAAGAATGTTAGATTCTTACGCGTTCAATACTAATAGAAGTTTAACAGGAAATTAGTAAATGTCAAGGGCGGGAAAAAAGAATTTTTTTTTGAAAAATTTAAGCTTATGAATGATCCAGGCAAGAAAATAGTCAATCTAGGCAGAAATAACCCTTAAAACCCCTTAAAATCCATTAAAATCCTGAAAAAATACAAAAGTGTTACAAAAAGTTTACAGTTTGTTTAAGAATAGTTTTAGTCTTTGGGGTAACCTTATAGTAGAGATTTTCTCAATGAACCTTAAGGTTCGTCGAGAAATCTGACTAATTATAAGGAGGAAAATCATGAGTAAAACAATAAATAAGGTACTTGCCTTTAAGCTAGCCACAGCCATAGCCCTGTTAGTTTCAGGCTTTGCCTTTGGAGCAGACAATGTATCTGTGGAAGTAATAATGACACTGCAAAATGTGTCAGTTGCAAGGCTGAGCGATGCTGCCTTAAATATAAGAGTGGCTCCGGGAGCAAGTAAAGTCACTGACCGGGCTATTTATAAAAATGATGGAAGCGACGCAGAGCACTTTACCATTAAAATAGCCGGCACAACCGGGAACTGGACGCCTGTGATCACTCTGCCAGGAGCAAATCAATATCGTTTATCCGCGATTTGGCACCAATGGGATGTGACCCCAGCTGTTACTGAATTCCAGGACAACGATATCTTGACCACAAGCTACGACACCAGCACCAATACAAAATTCTTCAATGACACTGAAACCCATTTAACAGATGGAGTCAAAGGGAACAATGTTCAACCCAATGAAGAGAGAAATCTCTTTATTAAGTTAGATGCTCCAGCTTCTGGCACTGGCAGCGCAAGAGCAGAAGTCAATGTATCCGCGGTCGTAGTTCCATGAGGAGCCTTTTAAAGGAACAAAACGATTCAAGGTGAGCGCTTAAATGAAAAAACATTTATGCGCTTACCTTGAAAAATGGATTAAAAAACAGACAATGAAAATTACTATTTTATTCATCTTTTTCTTTAGCTTTAATTTCCAGCCTCTTAAGGCAGGAGAGCGCTTAAGCTCAAATATGGGTGAACTTTTATTAAGACATTTACAACCAGGAACAACTTACAACCTAACCACCCTACTGCAATTTCCTCTGGAAGTGGTTTATGAAGGGAGTTCAGAAGTTATTTTAAAATTAGATCCAGTTCTGCCGGAAGAAAATGAAAAAAAAGAGGGATTTGAAAATATTCCAGATTTGGAATGGATCCATGTGAACCCGAATATTTTTGAGACAAAGGGAAGCACAGTGATCCATTCGAACGTAACTATAACCATACCCAATGAAAACGCTTTATTAGGGAGAAAATTCATTGTTTATCTTTGGTCAAGAGTGGCAAAAAAAGGCGGGGGGTTTGGCATGGGGATAGGCACTAAAAGCAGGTTATTGCTGACCATTGCGGAAAAGAAAAATAACCCTGAAAATTTCACGCAGGGAAGCTCCTATATGGGTTTCAAATTGGATCCGGGGATGGCAACTCTTAAAAAAACGCTCCTTGGCAAAAAAATTAAAGCTCTTAAAAATAGTAAAGGATCGCTTAAGATTATTAATTTTGGCTCTGAAAACAAAAAATTTAAAATAGAAGTTGTGGATGGAAGCTCATTGGGCATGGAACCGCCTGAAGGCATGGAATGGGGAAGCAAAGAAACAGAAATTAGTATTAAACCAAATAAAATAAAAATTAAAGCCGGGAAATCTAAAAAAATAAAAATAAGTTTAAAACTGCCAAAAAAGGAAAAATTCTATGGAAAAAAATATCAGTACCTCTTACGGGTTTCACCTGACGATCTTGGGGAAGGGATAAGTTCAGGAATCTTGTTTAGAATCAATCTGGAGACTCTCTCAAAATGAAAAAATATTTTAAGAAAATTTTTAAATGGCAGCTCCTTCTACTCTTAAGCGCTTTTTCACTGCCGCTGGCGGATGGCATTGTTGCCCTAGAAATATCTCCGCAACATTTTACTTTAGAAGCAGAAGTTGGAAAAAAAATAAAAAGTCAGATGGTTTTGAAAAATACAAACCAAAAGAGAGTGAAAGTTACTTTCCATTTTTTGCCTTGCAGCTCGGATGAAAAAATGAATAGGAAAAAATGGGTTAAATTTTCTCAAAAAAAGTTCACCCTTAACCAAGAAGAAAGTAAAACGATCCAGCTAACCTGCAAAGTCCCTAAAAAAGCTAAAGGAGAACTTCTGGGCATTGTAATGATTAGAACTGAAAACCCATTAGAACCTTTTATGGAGATTCGTTATCTTCATCCTTTAACCTTGCGCATCAAAGGAACTGAAAAAGTAAAAGCAAAATTAACTAAAGTAGAAGCTAAAAAAAATTACAAATCCATTTTGCTTCATGGCGCAATAAAAAACGAAGGGAATATAAGAATTAAGCCAAAGTTAATTGTTGAAATTCGCAATTTAATGGGTGAGTTAGATTCCAAAGTTCTAGATCCAAAGATCAATGAGATTAATCCTGAAGAAGAGATAAACTTTACTGCGGAATTTCCCTTAGAAAAAAATTACTCTTTGGATTCAGGAACTTTAAAACTTTTTTATAAAGATATGGAAGATAAAATCCAAATGGACAAGAAAGGATTTAAAATCATTTTAAGTGATCAGACCCTTGAAGAAAAGCTAATGGGGAAATTTAAGGAAAATTAGATGATTGCACACTCTAAAAAACCAAGTGAGATAAAGCAAAGAACTGGAGAAAATATGAACTTTCTAAAAGTTGCTTTTATACTGGGAATGGCCTTGGCAAAGAGCGCTCTTGGATACTCTTTAGAAGTTGAACTACGCAATGTTGGAGACAATCAATTGTCCTCTATCATTGACTTTGGACGAGTTCGCACAAATAAAACCCATTGGCTGGCGAAACAGTATCATAAACTTATTTACCAAGACATGGAGTATAAAGAGATCCATATTTACACGGATAATAGCGATTGGCAAGGAGAAAAAGATTTAGACCGCAGCGGTCTAATCTTAAGCAGCACGCTAAAAACCAGAGTCCCTCTCTATTGGCTAGATTTTCCTTCAACACAAGCTCAAGATTTCACACTTACAGAAGAAACAGAAAGTTCATGGAAAACTATTGAGGACAAAAATAATAAGGACTTTACCCAAAGAAAAAAAGAAACCACTTCTGTAAAGATTAATTCCAATGGAACCACGTACCTTTATCTTGGCACCAAGATCCCTAACGGCAAAAGCGCCCCAGGCAAATATAAAACTAAAATTATTTTTGAAGTGATTAATTTAGCCCCTGACACCAAAGCCCCTAGGGTGAGCCAAATCCAACAAAATAAAAAAGCGTTCTTTGCCAATGAAACGATCAGCTTTAAAGCAAAATTAGAAGATGATACTCAAATTAAATCAGCCACTCTATTCTATAAATATAAGGAGGAATCGGATTTTAAATCTCGTCCTATGACCTTAACACAAAATATCCAAAATCCTTTTGAGTATCTTGCCCAGATCACATTTGCCAAACAAGAACTCAAAGAAGGAGAGATAGAATACTATATTGTGGGAGATGACGGTTTTAATAAAACTTCACTGGGGAATATTCAAGTGCCAATAAAACTGGAAATCTTGAATGAGTTTAGCCCTGTAACTGACTCTATCAGCTCTAGCGGCGGAAAATTTAGAGTGCAGGAAGGGGATTCCAGCGGCAATGCCACAGAACTTATTTTTCCAGCAGGAAGCATTCGAAATGAAATAAAAATTTCTGCAAAAAAATTAAACGCTCAAGCCCTTCCCTCCATGAACGGACAAGTTGCGGTGAATAGTTTTGAGTTTGGGCCAGAAGGAACAATATTTAATCGCCCGATCACCATGAAATTAAATTATTCAGATTCAGACCAAGACGGCATTGTAGATGGAACTAATTTAAACGAAAAAGAGTTGCGCTTATTTTGGTACGACGGATTTTCTTGGAGAAACTTAGGAGGCAAGGTGGATGAAAACACGAATACAGTGACAGGCGAGGTCTCCCATTTTAGCATCTATGGATTATTGCCCGCTGGAGAGAGTAAAACGGATGAAATTAGAACAAAAGAAAAAATTATTACGCCCAATGGGGACGGCATCAATGATTTCGCGCAATTTGGGGTATCCGGACAATTTGAAATTAATATTTATAATAGCTCTGGAAAAAGGATAAAAAAAATAGAAAATAATAATATCTGGGACGGAAAAAATGACAGTGGAGAAACTGCGCAAAGCGGTGTTTATCTCTACCAAATAAAAACCGGTGAAACACTGGTCTCGGGCACAATTGGAGTGGCAAAATGAAAAATATAAATGGTTATATAATAAAAATAGGAATTTATATTCTCTTAGCTTTTATTTCTTTTTCTTCTCTTGCGCAAGCGGCATTTGAGGAAAATTATTGGTCTGCCAGGGTAGGAGCTTTAGCAGGAGCTTTTCATGCCATTTCCAATGACGCTACAGGAGTTTTTTACAACATGGCTGCTACAAATAAAACTCAAAGCAAACAGGCGAATTTTAGTTATGCGCGGCTTTTTGCGGGATTAGATGAGGTATCTTTAAGTTTAAGTCAATTTAGTTATCTCCAACCTTTAGGAACCGGCCATTCTCTAGCAATAGGGTGGGGTAGTTTTGGCGCTCAAAACATCTATAGGGAAGATACCATTGTCACAGGATACTCACATGACCTAACCTCTTATTTAGGTGAATGGAATGGAACTTTAAGCGCTGGAGTTTCCATTCGATATTTGATGCGCAGATTTGTGATGGATGAAAGAACCATTGGAGATCCGGTTTTTAAAGAGGGACGGATTCAAAATGCAACCACTTTTGATTTGCACTTTTATTCAATCCCTGAACCAGACATATTCCCTAATCTTTCTGTAGCCCTCTCCTTAAAATCTCTAAATCAACCCAATATCGGTTATAAAGAGACGGACAGACTGCCTAAAGAAATGGTTTTAGGGTTGGCCTATCAATGGAAAAATAACGTATTCCCTTTGGACATCTCTTTACGTTCCAATGAAATTGTTCCTCATTTTGGCGCTGAAATCTCTCTGGCAAAGGAAACTGTTTTTATAAGATCAGGTTCTGACCTGTCCCAAATTGGTTTTGGAGCTGGCTATCGTAAGCAGCTAACTGAGAAATTTTCTATAATTGTTGACTATGGATTTATGTTCCCTTTACAGGTTGAAAAGACCGCGGGATCCCATCGCGCCACTGTTGGAATCAGCTTCTAAAAATTTCATCCAAAAGTGTTATTTTCCCTTAGCTGGCTCTCTTTGGAATGACTTTTTTTCTAAAATTTTCTAAAAAATAATGACCACTCTGGAAACAGTCTATTTCCATACCTTTGGCTGTAAAGTAAACCAATATGAAACTGAAGCTCTTCGAGAAAAACTTTTTCAATTAGGCTACAAGACCACCCAAGAACTAGCCCATTCCGACCTTTGCATTATTAATTCCTGTTCTGTAACTAGTGAAGCGGATAGAAAATGCCGCCAATTTGTGCGTAAAGCTCTTCGCCAAAATAAAAAAGCAAGAATTGTGGTTACAGGCTGCTATGCAACCAGAAACCCGAATGAAATTAAAAAAATTTCTTCAAGAATTGAACTCTTTTCCAATCAAGAAAAAGAGATGATCCCAGAAGCGCTTACTGGCTGCTCTCTCTTAGCGCCCCACAGCGCTCTCCTAACACTCTTTAATGGACACACCAGAGCCTTTGTGAAAGTACAAGATGGTTGTGATGCGACTTGCACCTATTGCATCATCCCTAAAGTCAGGCCTAAAATGGAAAGTCGTTCTATAGATGAAATTAAAAATGAGGTTCAGGCTCTCTTGAATCAAGGCTATAAAGAAATTGTGCTCACTGGCATTCGTTTGGGCAGTTATGGACTTAACTCTAGTGGAGGAAGGGTGAGCAAAATTCATGGAAATCTAGCGGCTCTTTTAAAAGAACTGTTGAGCTTAAATGGAAATTATCGGATTCGGCTCTCTTCCTTAGAAATTACAGAAGTGACAAAAGAACTCTTAGAGTTAGCGCAAAGTGATAAGAAAATTTGCAGACATTTTCATTTGCCCTTACAATCCGGCGATGATTTTATCCTAAAAAGAATGGGGCGATGGTACGATTCTAAATTTTTCTCTGAAAAAATTCTTGAAATTAAAAAATTCTTGCCAGATGTTGGTCTCACTACAGATGTGATTGTTGGTTTTCCAGAAGAAAAGGAAGAAAATTTCCAAAACACCTATAGCTTTATAGAAAAACATTTTAATGGTCTGCACGTATTTCCCTTTTCTGACAGGCCTGGAACATCCGCTCTAAAATTAAAAGAGCATAATGCTCCTGACACACTCCAAAAACGAGTTCAGATTTTATTGGAATTAGATAAAAATTTGAGAAAAGAATTTCAAAACCGCTTTGCAGGACAAAGTAGAATGGTTCTTGCAGAATCTGACGGCGGTTTTACAGATAACGGCATCCGTATTCCCCCGCCTTTAAAGTTAAAAGAAGGGGAGATGGCGCTCCACCCCATCCCCTGATCCCCCTGCAACTGAATGTTCCGGATTAATTTCAAATATTCCCATGCCATGATATTGAAAAATAGGCAGACAATAATTTTTAAGAACTTCTTCCATCATCTGATTAGAACGGGCATAATAAGATAAATCTCCCTTATAATTTCCTATGGTTGGATTGTAAAGGATATGAGTAAAACCTAAACTTTTTAGCTTCTGGTAAAGTTCAAAGCTATTCTTTAACTCGGTGTAAGAAAAAACTCCAGGATTCAGCGGATCCCCCCACGCATAACTTCTATTTAAATAATACCCCCGCACATCTCTAAAAAAAAGGACTTTTGCGTTCTTAGGCAAGATTTCATTGGCAACCTCAGAGAGTTTATAGGGAGCGCCTAATGAAAATTCCAAATATCTTTGTTTTGCTGAAACATGCGGAAAACTTTTAGATTTTAAGTTAAAAAATATAAATGCTTCATTATTAATGGAGAGTTGGGCAATGGGAACAAAGGAAAAAATAAGGATTCCTCCTACAATTCCTTTCCATTTTTTTAATTGAAATAGCTCCTCTGACCAGACTGCAATTAAAAGCGCTATAAAACCAGCCAGTGGCAGAAGATAGCGCCAACTCTGATATGACCAAAACCAAAAAGTTGAAAATAAAATAAAAATAAATAAGAGACTCTTTTCTATGCGGGTAAAAGAACGAAGAAGTGAAAATTTAAGAGATAAAATCATTAAAAATGGAATTAACAAATAATGAGAATCATAAGAAAACGCTTTATTTTTAAAAATCATCTGAAAAGGAATTGTGATCCAATTAAAAAAATTCTTCTCCACCCCTTCAGTAACGGAAAGCCTCATCCTCTGCCAGGCATCAATCTCTATTGGGCTTGCCCAAAACCATTCCCCAAGATAAGGCCAAATGGGATTCCCTGTAACAATAAAATTTTTTAGATACCAAGGAAAGCCAAATAAAATGGTTCCAAAGAGATATGATAAAAAAGATGAACTCGAACGAAAACAAAATAGGTTATAGGTCAATAAAGATAAGACGAACCAAATACCAGTAAGTTTGATGCACATAGCTATGCCGGAACAGATGCCTGCTAAAAATAACCATGAGTTAGAGATCCTCCTATCTTCTAAGGTTTGAGCTTTAATCATAGCGAAAAATGAAAGCATACAGGCAAAAGCAACTGGAAAATCTGTAGATGCATTGCCAAGGTCTCTTTGAAAAACAGGCTGCACAGAAAAAATTGCGACTGCAAGAAGCGCCGCTAAAAAATGGGAGCTAGAATAGCTTTCTAGTGTTGACCTGATAGAATTAGAGCTCTTTATAGAAGAATTTTGTAAAAAATGAATAAAATAAACTCTAACTAAATAAGCGATTAAAGCTAAAAGTAAAATGGCATGAAAAAAATTGAGCCAGTGGCAGGCTAAATCCCCTCTCATGGCTAAAATAAAAGTATAAATCATCTCTGTATTCAGCGGGTAATGCGCATTCATTGCCCATGGTATCCTAAAAAATCTTCCCTCTTCTAAAAATAATTTTGGGAATGCAAGATGGTAGGCAAGGGAATCCCAATCTGTGGGAAGGGCTCCGCTTGCAATCAATCCTCTTAAAAGCGCTGCGCTAAGAATGGCAAAAAGCAGAAATTCTAACAAAGTGACTTTGCGCTTAATGTTTTTAAAAAAATAGGAAACAGCCTCAATCAATATCTGTCTTTTGAAAAAAGCTCCAAGAAGCAGGAAAAAAAAGAGAGTCCAAAAAAACCAAGGAGAAAAAAAACCTAAAATACCAAAAAAAAGAATAAAAACAGCAACCAGAGCCTCTCCTATAAGAGAGGTAAAAAGGAATCTTTCCAGATTGTTTTCAAATTGGACTCGTTTCTTAAAGCACAGTTCCCCATAAAAAGAAAAACCTAAAAAAAGAAAAAGAACAGATCCTATATCTATACTATGAGAAAAAAGTTGTAAAACTGAATTTAAATTAAAGGAAAGGGGATTAGAAAGGATAAAAAAAAGAAATGACTTAGATTGAGCTAGTAAGAATAGGAAAGCGCAGGGAAGTGACCAGTAGAGAGAAAACATTTATACATTTTAGCTAATTCCTAGGGTTCTAAAGAAATCTGTTTATTTTGATTTTAGTTCAAGGCGCTAAAGCAACTCTTTAGTTTAAAAAGCCTGTTGCAATAACAGTGACTGCTCACAATCCTTTAGATTCTAGTTCTTTGTGTTTTTTACTTCTTCTAAAATCTGATTGAGCTTTGTAAAATCAATTGGTTTTGGCAGAAAATCCAATATGCCAAGATCCTTTTTCTCTTCATCAGTAGCTGATTCTGAAGCAGAAAAAATAATAATGGGAATATGGCGAGTATTAGAATTCTTCTTTAGTTCATCCACAACTTCCACCCCGCTTAAACCAGGCATCACCTGATCCAAAATAATCAGGTCTGGTTTTCTTTTTTTAATCTCACCCAATGCTTCCTGACCGCTAGAAGCAGTAGAGACCTTATAAGCCCCGCACAACTCCAGATAGTCTTGGAAAAGTGAAGTGATTTGATTTTCATCATCTACAACTAAAATATTCATAGGTAAAGTATATCTTAAGAAGGGTATTTTTGTCTTAAACTTTTTGTAAATTTTTTGTGACAAAAATGAAAAGTTTCACTTGACGGAATCAAGTTGCCCTGCTATACTCTTATGTATACAGATTCTGTATTCTGTAAACGGAGGTCAATAATGAAAAACGAGGTTGCCTCAGCGCGCCTAGATCCAGCGGAGTCAAAAATGGTGAGCCTTCTTGCTCAGTTGGAAGGTGAAGACAGATCTTCTATAATCCGCAAACTTGTGCGACTGGGAATGGAAACTTATAGAAAAAATAGCGCGATTAAAGCCTATAGCCAAGGTAAGGCAAGCCTATCCAAAGCCGCAGAATTGATGGGCGTAACAGTTTGGGAATTCTTGTCAGAGTTAGGGCGACAAGGTGGAAAGATCCATTACGATTCTCAAGAATTCGAAAAAGACTTGGAAACAATAAGAACATCTTTTTAATTTATAGATGAGCGTTATTTCCGATGCTTCTCCTCTTATTTTCTTAAGTAAGATTGAGGAATTGAGTCTTATAAAAGATCTTTTTAAAGGTCCTTATTATATTCCTTCAATTGTTTATCATGAGGTTTTGGATTCAACTCTCAGCGAAGAAGAAAAAATCTACTTAAAAGACGAATTAAAACTCTGGAAGGTTAAACCAGTCAAAATCCAGCCCCCCTTAAAAGGAGCAGGGAGTCTTGCAGATTGGTCTGTATTTGAGCTGGCTCATTCAATCCATCCTACAGTGGTGTTAGCAGATGACAAATTTCTTCGCAATATTCTTGCCACACGCGGTTTGTTAACATTAGGAACCTTAGGATTGCTAAACCTTGCAGCATCTAAAAAAATTCGCTCAAAGGAAAAAATAATTGAGCTAGCAGATCTTCTGGTAGAAAAATTTAATCTCTGGATTGATGCTCCTACCTATAGTAAATTTCTCAAAAGTCTAAAATAAATTTTAGAAATTTCCCCTCTCGAATAAAAATGATTTATCTAAAACTTAAACCCGAATATTGCACTTATGAAAATAGGATTGGCGCTTATGAAGGTCAGGAAAGTTAGGACAAGGTTTAGGAACTAATGGAGGATACGCTTTTTTCTCTTTCTTCCTGTTCTAATTCTGGGCTCATTGGCAGAATGGTTCCGTTGGTTAATATCTGGAAAATTTGAATAAACCTGTTCTCTGTGGACTGCCATAGATTGGCATCTTGCGTCACAATAGAAAGAGCAAAGTTATGGCTTAGCTGCCAGCCCATGTTTTGAGCTTGAGCCCAAACCCAAGTATGGAAAAGTTCAGTTGCAACTTTTCCAGATTCAGCCAAAATAATGCCAGAACCATTCATCTCCTCCCGCGAAGTCACAATCCAATTTGGCCTGACCGCATAAAATTCTTCCATGGTAATTTTGTTCTCCAGAACCAAAGAAAGCAGTTCCTGCTCAAACTTGAATAACTCTGGGTCTAATTTTTCAAAAGAAACATTAAAGATTAAAACAGTCTTTAGCAGTTCTGGAACTCTAGTTGAGCGAATTTGCATAAGATAAGATTCTGCCTGAGCTTTAATGTTCTCATCCTTACTAAAATCTAAGGTAAGAACATGATCGCTATTCTCTATTAGAGAACTGTGAGATTCATCTGTTCCTAACGGACTAGATTTTAGAGAAACAATACGGCTGACTGAAATAGTTGGAGTTCCTTCACTTGGGAAGAGGCTCTGTTTTTTCAAGATTAAACCGTTTTCTAATAAAGCCTCGTTGCTAATTTTTAACTCAGGGGTGAATTGACCAGAATACGCATGAGTTGCATAAAATGGGATGCTAAGCGTTTCACCTGGATGTTCCGCCACATAACTAGCAGGCAAAACATGCGACTCAATCATGAGCAATCCAAATTCATTAATCAGTACTCCCCAATCTCTAAAATGTTCAACTAAATTTTGCTGTAATTCTTCGTTAGAAATCGTCCGGCCAGTAACCTTATCCACAAAGGCAGCATCAGCGAAAGTGATTCTTAAGCTCCAATCCTCTTTGGGAGTTTGATAATCCCGGTTATGATCCACAAAAGAATGGACATGAAGAATTTTATTCAAAGGAATACCGCGCATGACTAATTCTTGAGCAATCGCTCTAGGATCATTGACAGTACCTTCAAAAACTAAGTTTGGAATTCCCTCTCTATTTAATACCTGGTGAGCAATCTCCAAAGATTCAGGATTTATATCCACATCAATCAGACTGATTTTATATTTTTCTATCTTACCGGTCTCAGCCAATTCTTGTTTCATCAGCCGTCCGCGTTCAGTATTGTTTAAAATATACTCATGCATATGCAAAAGAAGTGAACCATCCCCGCCGCCTGTATCTTGAATGTAAGATGGCTGGAGCTCAAAATCACTATTGTCATAAATCTCTTTAAGGTTGTTAGTTAATTCCTTAAAGTACCTGTCATGTATAGCTGTGCAGGCAGATAAATTCATGGGGCGGTTTAAATGGGTTTCAATGTTGTTTGCATCCCGTTCAAATACTTTTTCTGGATGTTCACCAAAAAATAATTCTCCTTGACGGCTAAACATTGGCAAATAAGAAACCGTGACCCCATAAGTCCAGGCTTTTTCAGCAGCAAACATTCCTTTGCGGGTTAATGTAACCACATTGCCGTTTCGAACTGCCCATCCCTCTTGCTCTAAAAGATCAAACGCAGACCTTAAATTAAACAGATTACCTCCAATTTTTGTTAAGTCCAAAGAATGCGTTAATGGATGGAATTTCTCAAATACTTTAGCGTCTTTTAGCGCGACCATTACAGGACCGATTAAAAATCCTCTCAAATGATCTGCAATACGAAGATTGACTTCATCCGTTTTATCTTGAGGATCAGGTTTTCCCTGTAGAATATCCCACTGCCTTTGTGATTTTTTCACAAGTTCCTGAAAACTAAATTGATTGATGATTAATGGGGTTTTTGAATCAAACAAAAACTCTTTCATTCGAGCTAAAACTGGAACAAAATCTGTAACTTCTTTATAGGGCTCAACACGATCCAAAGCGATTTTCCCTTGAGGAGTTAAATAAAATTGCATGGAATCAGAAGCGGATTTCCCTTTGCGCTTTAACCACCCTTGCATTTCTAACAATACCATTGCGGCATGCATGTGACCTTTATTCACTTTTTCTACTTTACCCTGTTTCAACAAATAATCAGTTATTTCTTGCATGGAAATGCCGTCTTTTTCAGACAAAATTTTAAAGATATTATTTTTATGAAATTCAGCAATGGTGGAAGCCAAACCAATTCCATCCAGATGAATGTATATTTTTCGGAAGATAGCTCTAGTTTCATCTTTATTGAGTTTAGGCGGAGAAACTGGATTTGGGGAAAATGTTTGAGAAAACTCTTGACCTTTGGATAGAAGATTAAAATCGGAATTTGAGGCTGGAGCCTCTTGTGCAACAAACTGCTGGCTTTCAGGTAGAGCATTGGCATCCGAAACAATTGTTGGGTCACTAGGAGGAGCTCGGGAATCGAAATTGTCCTTTGGACGGGTAGGCCATATAGCAGGTGGATCACGATCTTTTAAATGTCCTCTGCCAAAAAGCTGAACAACTCTTAAGAAGGACCCTGCAGCGGAAAAATCCTCTCTAGTAACATCCGCAGGCTTTTCAAAAGCATCTAAGGGGCTGTTCTTATCAAAATCAGGCTGATCCGCTCCTTGTTTTAAGAGTTGTTGATCTTCCATGCTCAATTCAGTTTGCCCCTCTAAACCATACCTAGAGGTACGAACAAAAGTCTTTATTCCTTGAAACCCAAGCAAACTAGTACTCCTACTCCTCTTTTGTCTGCGGGCTAAATAAATTAAAAATCCAACTAATGCGCCTGCTAAAACTATGATTGCTAATGGTAAAAGAATAGAATTTAAAGATAAATATCCAGCTGTATTGTTTACCACTTGAGGATCTAGCGCTTTACCTGTTTCCGCCATCGCCTTATCTACAATTGAAACAAAAGCTAGAACCCCTGTGAAACCAAAAATAAGAAAAGTTTTCAGGCTGGCAGTCAACCCCCATCTCATTTTTGCGCTATTGCTTCTTCTAGTTAAAAGAGTACTCACACCAAAGGAAGGAGCTGCTGAACTTTTAAGGCTAGAAAATTTTTGTCGCTCAATAAAATCTAATAGATCTTTTACTTTTTTATCCGCTAACTCTTTTAATCTTTCTGGGTTCGAAGCTGAAAAATATTCCGGAGCGCGAGCTTGAACATTTTTAATGGTTGGGCTTTGCATGATCAGATTTCTTGGAGTATCCTCATAAAGATAGTTGGCAACAGCCAAATATAAAAGCATCATGTCCCAAAGAGTTTGTTGGCGCGCATACTCGCCTGTGCCATTATTAACCGCATCCGTAGGAACTCCTTCAAAAGTTGGGTAGCGCATTAAATTTTCAATTATTAAATTATCCAGCTTAAGATTCCTGCCCAATAGCATTGCAGATGAATGGGGAGCGGATTCGCGAAGGTCTGTATTACCATAACCATTGTACTCCACCCCGCTTGAATCTGCTGCAGCGCTGATCCCAACCCAACGATAGCCGCGAGTATAGGCAAAAGCGATCTGGGCAATAAATTCAGAAAGAGCCAGCGCATCATAAGAAGAACCAACTGTATCTAAAGTTGGCATGGCTCTTGAGAATAAAGCTCCGTCATCATAATTGCGATGGTAAAATCCATTTTGTTTCCGTCTTTTATCATCCACATCTGCTGGAATCGCCACTACAGGAAAACCAGGAACAAGTTCAAATGTTTCATCCCCCTCTCTATCTTTAGCAAAAAGATATTGAGGCAAAATTCTATGCGCTTCGTTTTCAGTTCCAACCGCGCCTATAAAGAGCCAAAAGTTATCTGTATGACCTCTCAGCCCCCAATCCCTAATATAAGAAACTTTTCCCGGGCCAAGGAACTTTGCTCCACCTCCTAAAAGATAATCTTTTAAAGCCCATCTGGTCGTATCGTCCCTAAGAAGAAGTTTGTAATTCATCCCATTTAAAATTTTAGAAGCGATCCGCGCAGTTTCTGCATTCCCATTAAAAACCATTCTGGCTGATTCCATTCCAGGGATTAAATTTCCTTGATCCAGATAGGAAATATCTGAGTTTGGATCGAGCTTAGAAGGGTTATCATGATAAAGGTGTGTGGGAGTAAAACCATCGCACTGACAGTTATCTGTTGCAGACTCTAAACTTTTAAGCCCTAACAAGACAACATCCTGATGAGTTAACCCATCTTTAAAAGGAATTTTTCTTTCTAATTTTTCAGCAACGCTTACTAATTCAATAAATTTACCAATATTACTAGTAGTAGTCTTATCCAATTTTTTAGTTGTGTCCAAAGGGAGCCCGGTTTTTGTGTTAGTAAATTCTGCAATGCGCGCCTCAATTTTTTGCATTAAATCTTCCAGAACTTTTCGTTTCTCAGCCGTCACAGTTCCCTTTAAACCATTTTCAATATTTGCCCGGGCTTCTGCGCGAGCAGCTTCAGAGACAAGGACATCTATTCCTATGGGAAGAGAGGGTGTGGCTATAGGAGTTTGTGGCTTTGGAGTAAGTTGGGGCGCTGCTATAGCTCCAGGACGACTGATAGGATTGGCTTGAGATTTAGAGACAGAAGAATCAAAACAGGCAGAAGCTGCCTGAACCACCATTGCCAGTAAAATCACTTTGCTAAACTGTCCTAATTTTTCAATCCAGTTTGCGCTTTTTTCTTTTTTAGGAGCTGTTATTGAAGGGTCTGTAAAAGATTCTTGAACATAGATCGCGCCAATGCCGCCGACCATAGCATCATAAGCAGAACTAATCCGCAGCCAACGATTATCCCTATCCATGGCCCAGCCTCGTCCCATAACATCTACTATCATCCCCAGATCTAAATCATCTAACACAATTTGCAATAATTTAATAAACTGAACTGCGGATTGCGGGCCAGAATCTCGGCCATCTGTAAAAACATGAATTTTTACCTGATCTTTTTTAAGACCAACTGCTTTTGCCATTCTTAAAAGCATAAAAAGATGCTCCATAGAAGCATGGATATCTCCCTTTGATCCATGCGAAACAAGACCCATCAGGTGAAGAGAGGTTTCATTCTGTAAAGCCTCAAACATGCTGTTGAGCAACGCCATATTCTTTGCAAAAGATCCATCTTCTAAAGCCTGATTGATTAAAGTAAGATCAGATTGTAAATGTCTTCCTCCATCTAAATTTACATGACCAAACTCTGTAGTTCCTGCAACGCCCATAGGATAACCTGCCTCTACACTAGAAGCATTTAAAGCAGTGTGTGGATACCTATCTAACCACCTGCCAGGTCCTGAAGTTTGGCTTGTCAACCAATGATCCATATTCAGTTTTGTTAATTCCCCAGCGCGCGCAATCGCGTTTCCTTTTTTTTGCTTGCTTAAACCCCATCCATCCAAAACAATGCGCATTATTTTTCTACTAGGATCAGAATCTACATGGGAAAAAATAAGGCTATCGCTTGTCATTTCCTTAGGAGCAGCTATTCCACGCAATTCTAAAAGAGTAGGAGCGATATTAGATAATGATCCATCCTCTATAAAATCAATATTTCTAAGCTCCCAATCATTGTGACTCAACAAAATAAATGGAACTTTGTTTGTACTATGCCCGGGCATGGGATTTCCTTCTTTATCATAGAGCTCTTCTGCGTTTCCATGATCCGCTGTGATTGCAATCACCCACCCCTTTTGCAAAGCTGCTTCCACCAACCTTCCTAACTGTTCATCTACAACCTGTATCGCTTTTACTACAGCGTCAAAATCTCCTTTTGGATTTACTTGAGCAAAGGCATGAGAGACCATGTCTGGATTGGCATAATTAACAAAAATATCAGTAACAGAAGGATCATTTTCAATCACAGATATGACTTCATCAGTTAATGCAACTGCGCTCATCTCAGGCACTTCCACATAAGAAGCTTTTTTAGGTGAAGGGACTACACGCACATCAATTCCCAACTGATCCACTATGTTTCTTCGTCCATCTAAAAACCAGGTTCCAGCGCGCCATTTTTCAGATTCCATGAATCGAACCTCTTTATAACCATGAGCCGCAATAATTTCAGAATAGGTTTTGCCAAACGGCGCTGGTTCAAATGCTACTTGCACATGTTCGACAAAAGCATCATCATAATTTGTCATGGTTACAAAATGAACTTTGGGTTTAGGAAAATTACTTACTAATCCACCTTCAAGCCCTTCATAGCCTGCGGCAGGAGTAAGCGCGTAGGTGATTGGTTTTGCTCGATCTGTTCTAAAATTAATAAATATTGCTCTATCCCCATCCTTAATGGTTCCAATAGGTTCACCCTGCTGATTGACAACTACAATAGGCGGAATTAATTGATCTTCAATACCGCCTTTATAAATCGCATTTAAAACTGGGCTTAAATCATGATTTTCTAGAGCAATTGTATTATCTTCAGTCCGAATTTGATGAGCCAGATCCCATAAAGCTTTTTCCACCTCAACTCCTGTCATTTTCACAATCTGAGCTAATTGTTTAGATATTTCAGTTATAAATGATAAAGTTGCTTTGGCTTTGGCTTGAGTTTGTGAAGCGCTTTGACTATTAGCGACAACTGGCAAGTCAGCAACACTATAACTTTTAAGCTCTTTTATAGATCCATCTTCTAAAACTAGAGGAACAATCAACTGCTCTACCTTTGCTTTTTGAAGTTTTAGGATCAAATTGTTATCTATCTTATCCGTTACAAAAATATCAATACCAGGAATCCCTAGCTTGGTTCTTAAACCCGGACGCATCAGCCTTTTTAAACTTCCTTGTGTGTCTGGAAAGTCTTTAAAGGAATAAACTCCTCTGCCTCTAAAAGTAAATAGTCTCTGATCAACCTCTTTCCTTTTTTCTGCATCTAATCCGTCATACAAAAGCTGTATATTTTTCCCGTCCGGGTCAGAGACGATCACAATGGCTCCTTCTTCCAAAAGCGCAAGGGCCAATTTTCTTTTTTCAATATCTAACCCAGAAATTTGAATAACTTTTCTTCTTAGATCCTTAGTGATTGATAAAATCGCATTCAAATAATCTTGAAAGGTCAGGGATTCTTGTTTAGGACTGGCAGCTAAGATTGGTTTGGCATCCTCCGCAACAATTTCTTTTGGCGCTCTTGCTTTAAAAACAGTTTCTTTTGCCTTTTCCCTCTCCCCTTTTTTTCTAAAGGCAAGAGCGATTTTTACAAAAGCTTGATTCCGCAAAGGAGATAAAAAATTAATTTTTTGCGCAAAAGAGTAAGCGAATTGAATTCTTTCAACTTCCAATAAATTTTCAACAATAAAAAGAAAATCTTCTGCTTTTTTAGCTGTTTTTCCAGCAAGAATAAAAGCTAATGTGGCATTAGATTCCTTCTGTCTCTCAAACAATTCCTTTCCAATTGCCACATAATTTTTAAATTGATTTTCTGAATGATCCTGCCCAGCAACTTTATAAAGAGTTTCAACCATGCCAGCTTCTATGACTGCTTTTACCAAAAAAAGAAAATCTGGGTCTAAAATAAACTGCGGATCAAATTTTTCAGCGCTTCTAACTGCTTTCTCAAAATCTTTTTTCTGAATTTCCCTCTTTACCTGATCTACTACCTTCTGCTTCTTATTCCTCCCTCCTAGTCCACCCAATCCCCCTGCCATCCCCATCCCACCCATAAGACCTAAAGGGGCAGTGAGAAGAATGGTAAGGAAATTCCTTCTCTTTAATGTTACCTTGACTCTATTGGGGTGTTGTGTTATAGTTAAAATAATGGATGAAAAAATATTTTGGACAGCCAATAATGTTTTGACTAAATTCCTAGTCGTTATTTTAGGACTGTCATTTAGTGTATTTTCGATAGCTATATCTCCATCGTCAGGGGGTGAAAAGTAATATGATAACCGGATTGTCAATTTTAGTGTTTGCATTAATAGCTTTAGCTTGGATAAAATGGGAAGAACACCATAAAAAATCTGCCGGGCCGCACTAACTATTCCTCTCATCTGCTTCATTTCTCCTAAGAGTGATGCGGTTAAATTCACTAGGAAATGAGAAAGAAATGAGAAGGCGATTAAGTCTGAAGTGGAAAGAGGAAAAAATAAAAGGGAAAGATTAATCATGCTGATCAATGCAGCTAACCAAATGTTCTCTGGCGGAGGCGCGCGAGAGCCAAGCCTTAGGTTAAGTACAGATGAATGCAGCAAAGTTAGCGCAGGCCAAGTAAAAATATAAGCAACCCTGAAAGCAAAATCTAAATTTCCGCTCATTAGCAAGGCAAGCGCCAAAGGGATTAAACCACCAACTCTAAATGCAAATAAGTTATCTGCTATAAACGCAATTCCTACATTGTAAATCTTTTCTAAACGTTCCTTAGCGATTTTTGGAAAGAGCTTTTCAAGCATTCCTACGATCGGATCTTTAACAAAAGGAATGATCCCACCCACGCCACGAACATCTTCTTTACTCCACTCTTCAATAAGTTCCCACTCTCCCTTTTTAACCAATTCCTCTGCATTTTCAATATACATATACATCGCATAGCCGCCCAGATTTTCAACCTTTTCATTCAAAGGCGCGTTCAAAATAAAAATAAAATGCCTGTGCATGATTCCAATGACTGTAGCTGAATAAGGGATATCATCATGAGTAACTAAGAACTTCTGCCCTACTTTGATTAAATAATCATCTTCTTGAACTGTCTCCCTTTCAATGCGAAGCCCATATCGAACTAAAGAGGAGACAGGATATGCCACAAGAGATGATACCTGCCTCTTATCAAGATAACGTTTAGATGCTAAAAAACCAAACAGATCGTCTGACCAATGATGGATGGGAAGCAGAGAAGCGGTAAAACCATTTTCTAATGCAGGTTCTTCAAAAAGTACAGCTCTCTCTAAATAGTTAAATGGGCTTTGAATATGGACAATATCGCCATTTTTTAAATCTTCTGGAAATAATGACACCGTTGAGGGCATATCTCGGGCATTCTGATGAGCTACAACATCCTCGACTTTTTCAGGTAAAACGATCGCAACCTTTTCCAAAGACTGAAGACTTTTTTGACTTGCCATCTCTCTTAGAACATCAATAATAATATTTGCGATATCTTGATAAACCTTAATTTCCATTTCTTGAATCCACGTTTTATCAAAAACTATTCCCTTAAACCCCAAACGATCCGCTGAGAGAATTTTACTAATGATTTGTTCCCTAATTTCATCGAACTTTTCAACTGGACCTATAGCATCTTTACTGATCTCAAAATCATCATGAATATTGACCGCGCCATTGATTTGACTCATCTTATTTAGCTTCTTATGCGAAATCGGCTCTATTCCTACTTTTTCTTCTCCTGCTTTGGGCAAAGTAACTAATATGGGAAATCCATATGAACTTTTTTTATATTTAGCGTACGCTTCTTTCATTCTTTCAAATTCGGTTTCAGGCGACTCATCTTTTATCTTAAGCCGATTGAGAATCATTTTTCGAACTTCCTCAACACTTTTTTCTTTTCCTTCTTTTAAATTATGAGCATAACCAGTTGCGTATCTTTCTCCCGGAGTTAAAAGGCTTAAGAAATACTCTATCTGCCAGAGCAATGTGCCGTCTAAGGCACGCACAATTTTTTCTCCAAATCCTTCAAAAATATGAAAACCAAAAACCTTTGGATCAAGTCCAGGGACTATTCTTTGCAGCCAAAACTTTACATAAAGCTGCATGGTCAAGGGAACCAACCGCTTATCCTCGTAATCTGTGGGTAGTTCAAGTCCGAACTCTTTACTCATCTTCTCAAAAAAATCTCGAACCTGATATTGTGTGGTAAAAACAATGTTTGTGTATCCTCCTCCCAAACTTAAAAGGTTATAAGACTCGAAATAGTGATATAAAAGTTCTGCCCATATAAAACCGTTAATATCCAGATTAAAGCCTGCTTGTTTTGTAATATAAAGAAAACGTTCTACCTTTTCCTCATTCACCAGCCTGTATCTGCCATGTTTAGCGCTAACCTTAATAAAAGGATGAAGCTCTAATATAAGGGATTGGAATTCATTTGCCAAATCATCCAACCCTTTAGCTATCAGCTTTGCTTTTACATCTGTTACAAAAGATCGGCTTAAACTTAAAATCGCTCTTTGTGATTCTATAGGGTTCAGAGGGATTAAACTGCGGCGCTGGCCGCTGGGATGATATAAATTCCAGAAAATATGATGAATTTCATCTGCAATCGTATAACTGAGAAAATTAATAAGAATAACTATAGATATACTGTCTGGAAAATAGGGAGTGAGAAAATAAAAACATAAAACAATCGCATAAACAACAAAGGAGTAGGAAGATGCCATAAAATGGGATTCAGGCGGACCCCGTCCTACATTTTTGCCAACTTTTTCATGCATTTTAATTAAAAATTCCGCAAGCAGTCCCCCAAAAATTGATTGAAGAATTAAATGGATTGCAGACGCGCTTAAAAGATCAACAATGGATGGGTGATCAATAGAAACCCCAAAAGCGCTATAGATCAACAAGATTAAAATGCCGTGAATAGCGCTAACCAATATCCCTTGGGGCCAGGCTTCAAAATGAGCGATCCTTGTTTCATACCAATCGATCTGTTCATCAGTAAATCTCATTTTTTCCTTCAGCCATTGGCTGAGTAAACTGCGCCTTGCTTTTAAAACGCCGCCGCCAGATCCCATAAGGAGATCATGCGGTTCTTCTCTAATTACTGGCACGACAGTAGCCCCGCCCGCCATTCCCAATCCGCCCAAAATTCCTAGTGGAGCAGTGAGGAGAACTGTAAGGAAACTCCGTGTGGGTTTTCGTCTAGCGGCCGTTGGTTTCCATTTCTCCTGATCGAATTGCGCAATCGTCCGATCAGCATAAACTAATCCGAAAGATTTGTAGTAGGGTTCAAAAAATTTACTCTGCTTTAAATAAAGGATATTCTTAATCTGTATATTAAAAATTAAATCCGCTACATCCCATGTAAGAGCTGCGGGAGATTTACTCTTTCTCCAATAAGATTCATAAATGCCGTCAATTTTCTGAAAATAAAAATCTAAACGATACTTCATAGCACTTTCCAAACGAGAAAGCTCCTCAGGACTCATGGAATATTGAGATTGGGCGTATTCTATCAATGAATCCATGCCTTTTTGTTCTATCTCATCCCTAAGTTGCTTGAGCCACGAATAAAATGTTGGACTATCTTTATCGTTATCTTCATAAGCAATTTGAAAATAGAACCGCATGATTCTAAATAAAAGAAACGCGCATACGATTCTTTCAGCAAGGTCAAGATTGTAGATATTCTGAGCCACACTCTCTACAAATCTTGGATCTTCCCTGGGGACGTCAGATGAGTCAATCAATGCAAAACCCCTTTTCCGCATCTCTCTGTGTTCAGATTTAATTTCCTTTACTACATCATCAAATGCTTTTAAAATATTTTTCTCTCTTATAAAACGATGCAATTGATCTCTTTCCCCTGCCTGCTTGCCTATATGCTCTCTTAAATCTTCCGCTATAGAGCCTCTAATTAATGTCATTACATAACGGTAGAATTCCAATGTTAAGTGGCGTTTTGGTTTTTCAACCGCCAATATTTTTTCTAGAACTTCTTTTGTTGAAGACTCCTTATTTTTTTCACCTTTCCTATTATGATTATAAGCAATCCGACTTCTAATAAAATCAAATGGAAAAAATATAAAAATAATTACAGGGAAGAAAATAAGAAATAATGGATTTTTACGATATTTACCCCACCTTTCAGATTGAATGATAAAACCATCCTTATTGGCTGCCCACGCGTAGAACAATCTAAAAAGTTGGCTTGTGATTCCTTCTGCCGCTATAGAAACATTAGTTGGCAAAAGCATTTGGATGATATAGATGTTAATAAATCCAGGAATCCTGGCCATGAGAAATGCTTCATCACTTTTTTGACGACTCAATGGGCCCTCACTTACACTTTTCGACTTGCCCACAAAAAATGCATAGATTGTGACCTGTCCATATCCCAATCCCCAATGAGCAAGAATCCTCACTATTGCCACAACAATGTATGGATAAGGAGCATTTGCAGACATAAAAAAATTAATCATCCAAAAACCAATAAACATATATATCCCAAACAATATTCCTATAGGGATCATGGATAAAGTCTGTTTTAATTGAAACTTCCTGCCCGTGATCCACTGAGCAAGAATATCATTCAGAACAGTAAATAAAGCGAACAAAACAATATTAAGGATTGGTGAGAGAATAGGATCCTTAATCTTCTCTAAACCAGAACCATACAAAAGACCAATAGAAAATCCTAGTATGAGATAGGAAATGACAAATTTTTTCCATAAAGGCAGCTTTATATTTTTAAGCTCTGAGTCTCTGCCCGCACCGCCTCCACTTATACCGCCCGCCATCCCAAGCGAAAGAAACATTGGAATTTTTAATGAATGTGTCAAACCTCGCAAAAATGCTTTGCGGTAATTAGCAAACATCCTCTGCACTGAATTTAACTTCCTCTCATGACTATCCAACATCTGTTTATAGTGGGGTTGAGCGGGCTTAATAAAACCATCCAGATATTTTTTTGACCTTTTCAAAGAAACGCGCCTTGCCTCATTCAGCATGCGCAGGGAAAAAGATTCGGTTTCATCCACATTTTCTCTTACCTTATTAATAAATCCAGTCTCATCCATTATTTCCCTTGTATTAGCAATAAATTCAGTCTCCTGCTTTTGTCTGCCTGAATGAGTAGAAGATTGAGATGGAGCGATCTGTTTGCGAGCTTTAAAAAGTGTCTCTTTCGCCTCTTCTAAACTATGGATGCTCAAGAGAGCGGCTGAAATAAGATCATAGAGTTTTGATCTCAAATCATCATCCCTGATTTGATCTGCGGTTTCCTCTGCTAACTCAAACATCTTTTCAGCTTTTGCAAAATATTCTTCGCTATTTTGATCTGATGCCAACTTATAATAGGCTTCTCCAAAACGGACTGATGTCAAAGCTCTTGATCCATCCTCCTTAGGAACGAATCCAAACAAATAAATAAATACATCAGCCGTTATCCCCGCTTCTTCGAGCTTTTCTATGATATATTGATGAGAATTTTCTAAATCAGTTTTGTTCGCAAGCCTCACAGCTTTTGAAAATGAGAGGTCCAATTTATCTTGTTGACCGCCCATGCGGTAATATTCCGCTGCCATCTGAGCATAAATTTCATAACGGGTAGGATCGTCTGACTCTTTTTGTCTATCTTCTTCTTCAGCTAAAATTTTAAATAGCACATCGTTATGTCCAGCTTGAATCATACCCCTTAACAAAAATTCAAATTCTTCCTGACCAAAAATTGAAACATGTTGCTTTGGATATTTCTTGTCCAAGTATTGACGGGCCAGCACCAAAGACTGCATAAATGTAAAGGAAGAGTTAACCCTTTTCCTGCTTTCATTCAACCCGATTTCAGCAAAAATTTTGGAAAGCAGATAACTCTGTTTAGGTGAATAGGGATAGATCAACAATCTTTGAGCTATAAGTGTTGCTCTATTGTATTCACCCCGATTGATTAAATCTTCAATCGCTAAAATACCCTCATTAAACCTCTTTCTTTGCTGAATAAAACCCTTAAAGGCAAAGGAACTGATCATAAAAATAAGATAGAGAACCGGATAAAAAATAAGATAAGCCCTTACAAAAACTACATTTAATGCTGGGTTCTTTATGAAAGGCTTCTCCTCACGCCACTTCTGCCAACGCAGGGATTTATCCAGATACCAATCTTTATTGACTGACCAGCTATAAAATAACGCAAAAAATTGCGTGGCAACCCCCTCGGCAGCCACAGACATTCCCTCAGGAACAAACATCTGAATGATGAAATTCTTAATAAATGAAGGGATGCGTGTCATCCAAAATGATTCGAACTGTTTATCCTGGCTCGGGCTTTTAAACCAGGCTTTAATGATTTCTTTCAAATCCCATTTTTTTTCAGATTGCTGAGAGGCACTCATCTTCTCTACCAACCGGGCGTAAATAAAGGTTCTTGCCCGTACCACTACCATTGCGCCAACCACCCGAATCATTGCCAAAAGCAAATAAGGTAAGGAAGAATCTTTTGGGAAATAATTGTTAAGTAAGGCAAAACCAACAGCAGTAACCGCGCCCATAAACAATCCTGCCGGAAATGCATGTAAAGTTTGTTTAATGTTGATTTTTCTCCCTGACATCCACTGCCCCAGTAAATCTGAAAGAGTGGTAAAAAATCCAAACAACAAAATATTGGCTAATAAAGAGAAAAAGGGAATCTGAATGAAATTTAGATTAGAACCATAAAGCAGATATGCCAAAAAGCCAAGCAATGAATAGCTAAGAATAAATTTAAGCCAGATATGTATTCTCTTACCTTCTAAATAGGATCGAATTGGCCTTGTGGAAATCAGAAAAAGCGCAGCAAGCAGAGCTAAGCCGATAACAGTATCCAATGACAGGGATGCGATAAATCCTGGAGTTAAAGCCACGCTATCTTTAGAAAACAAAAGCCCAAAAGAAACCAAACCCACAGCAATCCCTGTTACTATTTTTCCTGAACCGCTTCTTTTCTTTTTAGGACGAGATGCCTTTTCCAGAAGTTCGCGAAAATAATCTGGATCATACAATTTAGGATGTCTGGATCTTAATGGGTCATGGAACTGTTGGGGAATAAGAGATAAAAGATTTTGCAGATCATCAAAAGTGACAGAGGTAAGCGGAACAATTTTATCAAAACCATAAAAAAGAACTCGATGGTCATCCGTCACGCCAAAGTCTCCCAAGGATGCTTTGGGGAATTTCCCCTGCTCTGCAAGTATGTCCTCCAATGTTTTGCCAAAATCCAGCGCAACTCGCTGCGCAAGAGAGCTCCTACCTTCACGATCTAAAAATAGATTTAAGGGCGTGATCTTTCTTTGAACAAAAGAATGTTGTATATGAAGATAATCTCCCTCGGTTCTTACAGACTCTTTAGCGCTCTCTTTTAATAAAGCTAGAAGATCAGGATGAAAATATCTCTTAGGAAGACGGGTATCAAATGTAAATGTGTTTAACATGCGTCCCATTGGATCCACACTCACCTCACGATATTTTTCTACCACTTCGTTTCTAGTAAGAGCTGCGCCTCCTTCAAAAACATCTTTCATGATTTTAAGCACATAAGGAAATCCAGGAAGAGTGATAACCACCATGGCTCTTCCAGGCAACCCTTCAGCAATTTGAAAAACTTTATTCCCTTCAGCCAGTTCATTCATCGTCTTTTTGTAGAGAAGCTGCTCAGCAAATTCATAAAATCCTAAAGATGCGTAAATAGAGACAGGATCTCTGGGTATCATGGTTATTAAAAAAGTGACCAGTTCCAAAGGATAGTAAAAAAGAACATGAAAATTTGCCCGGGTAGAGCTGAAAAGCCTATAGATGTCATCCGCATTTAACAAAACTTTGCTCAATACGATTCCCTGCTTTGTGTTCTTTAAAAACAAAGCGAATGGCAAAAATCCGGTATCTGTAGTGATCCTCCCAATCACGTAACAGTCGCGGTTGCGGAAAAATGGCGCTTTAACAACTTCAATCTCATTAATATGATCCTGAGTAAGACCTAATTTTGCAAGTTCAGAATCTATATTAGACACAGCCCTTCTAATATCCTTACGAATATCTCTTAAAGGTTTACTAAATTCAAGCTTAACCAAGATGTCTGTAAGAATATATTCCATAGGCAGGCGATTGCGATACATGGAGTAGAGGAAAGATTCGTTTGTTTCTAAAGTTCTGTTTTCAAAATCTTCCTCAAACGTATATTCAAAGACATCTGCTTCCGGGCCAAAAATTCTTTTTGCAATTGAGTTACAAAATACCATTCCAATGACATATGGATTTGCTCCCAAAATTCTATTGTCAATCAGATTTCCAGAATATAGACCTTGAATCTCTATCCACATTGGGATATCTCGTAGTTTATTTTTAAGAAGAGCCCTCAAACTATTCTCTAAATCATTCAAAGTATTATTATAAAGACCTAATCTTTCCTCCACATCTTGAAGCAAGTTCTCCCAATCCATCTGATCAAAACGGCGCTTGGCTCTGGCAGTAATGGTAAAGAATTTTTCATAATAAGTTATGAATGCAGCCTCTATCATTTCTGCTGCTGTCTTGGCAAGTTGACCCATAGGGCCATGAGAAGTAACTACAGTAGGCGTTCCTGCAGGGATAGGAGGCGCTGTAATTTGAGGAGAAGGTGATTGCGTTGCAGGAGCTGGGATTTGAGTTTGAGCAAGAGGCGCTTGTGCATGAGAATTTTGGATTTGTGAAGCTGGCGGCGCTGCTGCTATTGAAGCTGGCCCTTGCGCATGAGCTATAGCCTCTGAAGTCTGATCCAAAAAAGTAACGCCAGAACTATCCAATCTCATATCATTTAACTGATTTGCCGGCCTCTTATTTATCATAAGCTGCCTTAAATTATTGTTAAATGCAATTCTTTGTTTAGCTTTTTTACTTCCTCCATGAGCTGCGCTGGTATGACCTGAAACCTTCGCATTCTTAAGCCGATTCCCTTTGGGATCTATAAAACGCTTAAAAAAACCTCCTTTTTCTTCATCACTGGCAACATCTGTACGATACTCCACCTCAGGATGAAGATTTAAATAGGTAATCATGGCTGTTTCATCCACCACATCTTTGGTTATGCTGATAATTGCTCTTAAACTCCCTTGCGCCAATTCCCCAAAAATTTCTAAACCCTCTCTATTCACCCACCCTACTGTTTCATTTGTTTTTTTAGGAGGAGAAAGAGAAATTACATTGCTTGCTCTTAAAAAAATTTCTTTGTCAACATATTGCACGTCAATGGAACGATTGAGCCTTCCTCCAACTACCTCTGCAAGCTGAGCAAGGCGCTCTCGTTTTTCTATATATTCTTGTCTGCCAGGATCTCTTTGCTGAATCAGGAGATTCGCGCCCAAGGAAATAAATCTTTGCGCGCTCGCCTCGCCAATACGTCCAAGACCTAGAACCCCTACTGTTATTGGACTTGTCAAATGAATAAGCTCATCCAAATCTTTTATAAAAATTTGATTTGCATCACTAGCTATTTTCATGCGGGAACCTTTCATCCTTTGAACTCCCGCAGGAGTCCGCAAAACATAAGATGAATGTTTTAAGAGTTCAGAAAGGCTCACCGGCTGGATTCGAATTGCCAAACGTTCTGTTGTAGATGTCTGTTCTAGGATTTCCTTATATGAATTTAGTCTTAAGAGTTTTGCGCCATTGAGCTCATCTTGCAAAACATAAATAATGGCTGGCTCATGAGCCATGGCGATTTCAGCCAATTTCAAACCCACCTCATCTAAACCAATAATGCCAATGGTTGGCGAGCTTTCATCATATACGCTCTGTCCGATCTTTCCATGATAAACAGTTGCTTCCTCTCCCACGCCAACGCGCACATATTTGTCGCTCGCTCCAAACTTAAACATCTCTTCTAGTTTCAATACATTACGCATGAGCGAATACCAAAGCGCCTGAGCAATTACCAAAGAATTTTCTGGGTCGCTTTTAAGTTCGCTTAAGCGGGTATAACCTTTAGACTTTTTAGTCTGTACTTTATTGGAAAAAATCACATCCAGAAAAAAAGCGATGAGCCCTTCAGCAACAGGAATGGTGGTTGGGCCAGGAGCATTAGTAACCACTGTGCCATATTTTGTGGCTGCATCCAGATCAATGTGATGAATGGCTGTTGAAAAAAGGATGAGCCCCTTTAATTTTGCCTCGCGAAAAAAATCTTCATCATAGTTTTCATTGATATAGCCTACTACGTAATCATAATGCTGGCTTTTGACCAATTCTAAAAGTTTTCCATGTATCCCCGGCTTCCAACTCTCTCCTTCTTTTACAAGTTCAGACCTTATATCCAAGAGATCAATATCCATATCGCCAAAACGGCGGTTAAGTTCAGAGATAATCTCTAGGCTAAGAGGCTCAATAACCAATACTTTCGCTTTTGGCTGATTTACTTTAAGACGAACAAATCTTAAACCGGAAATCTCTATAGGATAGACCGGAATGGTAATGCGGTACCAAATTCTTTGAAGAGCTTGAGGCAGCCTGCTGATAATTATTAGATGTATAAATTCCGATCTTCTGCCAAAAATAACTAAGATCAAAAGAGAAATAAAAGCGCTGGAAACCAAAAATAGAACTGCTCCAATTGCCCAGCTTGTGGCAAGCCATGTATTCCCATGAATGCCATGATAAGCTATCAGAGATAAAGGAACGCCAAAAATCCAAGCAGCAGCTTTTATTTCATTGCGCTCAAGAACTCTTTTTATAAATTTTATTATCTTGCTACTTTTATCCTTGGTACTATTATTCAAAGTGACTCTTATTCTTTTAGCAACTTGCGCTAAAACATTTTCTGGTTTCTCCCCAACCGCAAAAGTTTGACCAACTTCCCCTGTAAATGGATCCTTCATCTGCCCAGACCATACATTCTTTGCCCCATCTAATATCTCTTCCGCCTCTAACTCGCCTTGAGGATCATTCAAAAGTCTCTTGCTTAGTTTCTCATCCTCATTGTCTGCGCTAAAGACTTGGTATTCTCTTTCTTTATAAGACACCTCTTCCCTATATATAGGCGATTTTGGTTTGAAAATTTGTGGATTACCAATCTTTTGAAACGCTTCTTCACGCTCTTTTATTCCTTGCTTGTTAGAATCCTGATGAATGTTTTGAGAACGAAGTTTAGCCTGGATGCGGACAATCGCCTCAGTCAATACCGAGAGAGTACCATCCACTCCAGCTTCTTCTGGTGTAATTTCATTTGGATCCATCCCGCCTGTAGCCTGA
>JACPBF010000016.1 GCA_016180425.1 Elusimicrobiota bacterium | reverse complement strand
ATAATCTTTAGCAATCTCCCCTGTGTTCAGATGCGGCCGAATCGTGATATAAGAGATATTCCTCTTCCTTAACAGCTCCTCTACCCCTCTTGAGTGATACCCGCCTGCTACAAGAATGGATAGGCTGCCTACACGATTTTTGTAACTGCCTTGCTTTTCTCCTTCTTCTAGCCCTCTTTTATCAGCTAAATTTCTGGATTCAAGATTCAAGGAATTGGACTCTTTATTTATGATTTTGGGTTCAATCTTAGAAAGAAGTTTCTCTACAAAAATATGGTTCCTCTCATGCGACAAACGATTAAAATCTGCCACGCTCTTCATCACTTTCTTTATACTTTCATTCCTAGCTAAAGCAAGTACCTGATTCATCTCTTTTGAAAATCTATTTTCTTTCTCATTCACAGAACCTATCTTTGAATAGCCCTTGCCTAAATTCTTTGTCTCCAACTTTTGACTCTCAGATTGTTCATCTCTAATAAGCGCGCCTATCCTCTGCGCTATATTCTCAAATTCTTGTTTTCTGCTGTTATACTCCTCCCACTCCTCTGGGCTTAACTTAAAATTAATCGCCTTCTCTAGTAAACGATAGTCTTTGTCAATCCGGATTAGTTCCAGCAATTTACCTTTAAAGGAATTCTTACTTTTAGAACCCTCTAGTCCTCCTTTCCTCCAAACCTCATCCTCCAAATCCTTAACCTCTACGAATAACTGATCCCGATCAATCCCTTCTACTCCCGCCACATACCTTATGTATTTGTTTAGCTCTGGGGTGATATTAATACCCGCTTTATCACATCTTCCTTTAATTCCGCTATAAAACTCCCCATACCCAATCTTCCCTAACCTGTAAGCCACACTCTCTTCCAATAAACCCATCAACTCATTCTTATTGAGTTTAGCTGATAACTGCTCTAAAAGCCTTTTTTGCTCCGCACTCACTCTCTTAAACTCGATTTCTTTTTCCAATCTATAAGCCTCTAAATATCGCTTAATATTTGGGCTTCTTTGCTCAATAAATTGGGCAGATAAAATTTCCAACCATTTTCCTAACTTAATCTCACCATTCTCAAATTTATTTTTATAATCGTCAAATTCTTTAAGTTCCTCTGTATAAATTTTTTCCTTTAAAGCTGCAATCTGCTTCTTTATTTGTTCCTTCCACTTTTCCACTTCTTTATTATGCGTGAGCGTCTCCTTAAATGACCTTACTTGATCCAGATATTTATCTTTATCTTCTACTCCATAAAACTCAACAGAACTAGCGCTAGAAACTACTCCCTCAACCCCGCTTGCCAGACCCGCTACCTCTACACCAGTAAGCAGACCCTTCTCCATTAAGCAGCCTGCAATCCCCATCAATATTTTCTTATCCTTATATCCTCTCCATTTCTCTAATCCTTCCATTCTTCCTACTGACCCCTCTACTCCTACCAACCCCACACCCATCCCTGTGAGTTCTTTTACTAAATGAGCTATATTCTTTTGCGCCTCATAAATACCATGCGCGTCTTGAACTAAGATAACTAAAGAGTTGAGCTGGGATTTAGTATCTGTAACTTGAGGGCTGTTCAGCTCTTGGTGAATCCCAAAAACTGATGGTTGAAAATCAATCTGAAGTTTTCCTTTTTCAAGCTTTAGATGTTTATGGTTCGTAAGATATACTCTTTCTATATCCCCATAACCTTCAATGCGAGAAACTAATTCTGAAGGAAGGGCTAACTGTTTGCGGCTTTTTGTGTGATTGGTTTGAGATGTTCGGTTTTGTACCTTAGCGATCACCTGCTGCATCAGCTCAGAAGAAAATTGAGTTTCAAGTCCTTGTAGCAATGACCTCTGATAGATCGGTAAACCTGCGGCAGAAGCCAACTGAAGATGAGCATCTGAACTTGAAGAATCGGAGCTAGAAGACTGGTTATTGACAACTCCTCCAGTTCCTTTATTCCTTTGATACCCCCCACTCCTCCTAGAAGCTAATTCCTCTACTGCTTTTCGCCTCTCGCTCCATAGAGAAGCCTCAGCAAACGGCATGCTAAGGATGTTAAATAAAAAGCTGCATACAATCACGGCTGCCGTGAGTTGCATCCAGCTCCTATTATGTTTACAAATCCAAAAGTGAATCATAGTTTTTGTAAAGACTACCTCTCGACTCTCATGTCAAGCAATTGACTTCATAATTCATCTCTGCTACACTTTTTAAAAAAGGCATCATAGAAAGTGATAGAACAGATTCAACAAAAAATTATTCATAGCAAATATCGCATTACCAAACATGCTCAAAATCGTTGTGACACACGAGAAATAACTTTACAAGAAATCAAACATGTTATCCTCACGGGAGAGATTATCGAAAGCTATCTTCATGATAAACCCTATCCAACTTACTTAATTCTAGGATATGTAAGATATCATCGTCCTCTTTACGTACTTTGTGGCTTGAGTGAAATCGTTCATATTATTACAGTACACTGGCTAGACCCTGAAAAATGGCTTGATCCTAAAACAAGAAGGGAGAAACGACCATGAAAAATAATTTATGCGCCATATGCGGAGGAAAACTCCAAAATAAAAAAACAACCATTGATCGAATGGTAGAAGGACACGTATATTTGTTTGAGAAGGTTTCCGTTCAAATATGCGAACAATGTAATGAAATTTGGATCCCAGGCCGTGAAGCTGAACGAATGGATCAAGCCATTCAAGGAAAAATAAAACCGCATAAAAAAGTAAGTGTGCCAGTTTATTGAAAGCTTTCATTGAACTAAGGAAAAGGCAGCTGTAAAATAACAGCTGTCGTTTCCTTTTGATTCTTCATTCAAACTCCTGAACAATCAGGCAAATTACGCTTGGATGTCAACCACGCGTTTGCCTCTGAATTTCTTTTCTATGCCAATCACTAAACGGGTTACATCCCTGCCTTCTATGCCTGAAACAAGTTCAATAATCTGAACAATGGTTTTGGTTTCATTCAAATCGCCAAGCGCAAGACGACTTGCGTCATCTGTAATAATGCGGAAGTTGGGCCCAAGCCACCAGCCAAGATCCTTATAAATCTTAGGAACATTGACTTTAGCGCTCTCTCTTGTCTCGCCTTGAAACTTAACGCGTCCAGCTCTATATCCCTCATCCAGAATGCGGTACAGAGCTTCCCCATCTTGGACTCCCATTTTCTCTATTAATTTATTTTTAAGTTCAATTCTAAATGAATCTTCAGCCCCTAAACGAGATAAGAGAATTCTTTCTCCTTCTCCAATTCCATTTTTAGCGCGTTCGTGCAGTCGAGTAATCAGATGCTTAGCGCCAGAAGCAGACTCTGGATCGCTCAAGAATAACGCGGACAACTCAAACATTTCTGATTCTTTTGAAAGTCCAGACAATTTCACATTCTTGATAGAGGCAATTCCTTTATCTAGGAACGCTTTTCTGTAACCTTCTGTCACGATTTGGCTGAACTCTTCTGCTTGTTCAAATGAAAGAGCCCTTTTCTTATAATTTTGAGGATCAAAAAGCTGCGCAATTTCCGCTAACTTTTGCACCCCTTGCGCATCCTCAGCTGACACAGCCGCTCTTTCATCAAAGGTAGAGGTTAATTCCTTAATAACTGGAACTTCCACACTAAATTCCTTATAAACAGTTCTTAAGATAGCATCTGTCCCTTGTTTTAACGCCGCTCTATCCCCGCTTAATTTATATTCATATCCCAATGCATAAAGAGCTTGCTCAATTTTTTCAATCTTTTCAGACTCGCTCGCATTTTGAATTTGATTTACTAAGGAATTGAGTGTTTTAGGGTGTACTTTAATTAAAGTTGCAGCGCGCGCCAAGAATTCCTTCTGATTCAAATGCCTTGCCATTCGCACGCTTCGTTCAACCTCAGAACTATCCTTGCCTTTAAAAAGAACAGTCTTTGCTAAATAAGCTACAGAACCACCTACTAAGAGTGTAGAAGAATTTAACCAAGATAGATCCTTGGGAAGATCGAACCCATGCGCAGGCAATGAAGGCAATGCGGGCAATGCAGACATTGCGTGACTCGTGCCGGGAAGAATCAATTCAAGCATTCCAACCGTTCCAACTGCCAAAAGCCCAATGACTGCTGTTGCAAGAACAATGATTGATGTATCTTTCACAAAACTTTTATAGCTGAGCAAAGCCTGCTCAAAAATAATTCTTCTATGGTCCGAGGTTGTAGCATATTTAAAAACTTGCGAATTCTTATAATCGTTTTGCGAGACAACATCATAAGCGCCAAATACAAAAGTTAGGTTAGATAAACGAACATGCTTATCTAGAAGCCACTGATAGAAATAGTCCATATCTTGAGAACGTTCAAGAACAGAAGGCGCAAATATCACAATCGGTTTTCCCTGAGAAGTGAGTTGGTTCAACAACCTCTCAAAACCACTATTCATAAGGTATGTAAACGGCACATGGGTGACAACTAGACCCGCAACATCTGAGAAGACTTCGAACACGTCATCGAGAGCGCCTCTAGGACTATCGGCCGTACCAATTAACTGTGGTCGTGGAGAAAGACTAAAACCACCTTTAAAAGAATCTTTCTGATCAAGAAACTGATAAGCGGTAAGAACTTTGCCGTTGTTCGCCTCTAATATATTTTTAATATCTCCAGGAAGCCCACTCGCTTTTATCACTTTATCAAGATCAATAGGGTTAAAGATTCGAAGACTAAAATCCGCTTTGCCAATTTCTGCTAGCGCAGGAACGCGCAGAGATTCTTCAAACGCGAGAATAGCATTAAGCCCTCTATGATAATCAGGATAATCCCTTGAATATTCCTCTTGAATAGAATGCTGAACTTCTCGCCTTGCAAACGCAATCTGTTTTAGCAGATTCCAAGAAACAAGATCACTGCTTCTATTTGAAATAATTTGGTCAATCCGTTCATTAAGGAAAGGAACCTCTTTGAACGATTTATAATTATTAGCGATGATTTGATCTCCCCAAGCCATGATATGCGCGGCCCTTTGGGCTGTCCATTCCTTTGTTGCTTTGTATCCCAGCTTCCAATAGAGTGTGTCGTACCAGAAGAGTTGACGCTGTTCGTGATCCATACGAAAATATTCTTGTTCCGGAGTTAACCCATCCTGAATGTAGATGTAGTTCAATCCAAGACTCAAACCATTCTCCAAAGGAAGACCGGCCAAATTGTAACTGCCCATGACTCCATTTTCTTTGAACAAACGGCCGGCAAGAAGCTTATTGATTTGCTCTTCATCTCCGCTATTCATAACTGCATTTTCATCCACAAGATCAGGATTGGTAACACGAACAAGCTGAAATTTTACCCATCCTCTGTTTGGAATTTCAACTTCATGAGTTTCTTGTGAAATGAAGCTGGTATATTTAATTAAGTTTTCTATATCCTTAGGGCTCAGCTCTTTCTTTTCAAAGATATCTCCCAGTGCGCCGCCTTCCCAACCTTTTTGAGGGGAGAGATAATTCTTTATAAGGTTGATGGGTTTAAAATGTTTCGCCGCCCATATCCCTCCAAACAAACTGCCCAAACCAAGCGACAACTCCAGAATATTCCAGCCGCTAAACGCTCCGCCAGAGTATGCATCTACCGCATTCGCTATAATTCCAAAAGCAATTGCCGCAGGCAATCCCACAGTTCCCAGCCAAGAAGCAACCATCAGAGAATTTTCCGCAAACTCTTTTAAGCTGGCATCATCCATCGAGATCAATCCGCGTTTTACTTTATTAGAATCATCGCCTGCCCCAAACTGATTTTCTGTGGAATCTTTGCCGGCCGCTCCAGTAGCATTAGAGCCTCGCATGATAACACGTTCTCCTTTGCTGACTCTTTTCACTCCAGCCGCAGTTTGATGCTTTTCGAATATAACCCCATCTAACTGTTCCATCTGCTGAACATTAAAGACAAATCCTGCTGCGCCTAAGCGTAACATCTCCTTTGCGGTTCTAGAGATATGAAGCGTGCTGGTATGATCTTGAAATATAGTGACAAACTGGAATCCAAAACCAGCTCTGCCCATATCTATGCTAAAATTAGCAATCGCTTCTAACATCACTAAAACATCATCTCCATATTCTCCCCAACTATTTGGATTGTTCCACTTAAACCCTTTTAATAACTTTGCCTTCTTTATATTCTCAATCTGTTCTTTAGTTAGAACAGCCGACCATCCTTCTGGATCGCTCCAGTTAAAAGATGGAGAAAGATTTAGAGCAAAAATAATACTTTTTGACTCAGGGTTGTGCGGATCGTTTACCACATTGTCATGGAATTCTCTGGCATGCTTAATATTAGGTCTGTCCTGTTCCATCCATGCCACATCCGCAATCTTTGCATACTGTCTCATCCGAATAGAAGCATTTAATACCCCTAACCCACTGTCAATTTGATAAAAACCTTCATAAACCCTTGGCTTATCCCAATCCCAATCAATTTCAATTCCAATTGTTTTAGCAAGAGACTTCATCTGATTAAGAGAAAGAGTGTTGGTTAAAGGATTCGTGGCATCTTCCCACCATTTCTTAATATTTTCTCTACCCTGTTCAGAAATAAACCGGGATGTTCTCATCTCCAGAATCTTCTCCCCCACTGCTTGAGAATAAGTTTTAAGTTTAGCTTCCGCCCTCCAGATTTCAGTCAATTTTTGCAAGGCAGCTTCTTCTTTGGCAAGATGAACTGGTTCCCTTTCTAAAAGTTCTTTAACAGTCACCTCTTTGCCGTTTTCATCTTCCATTAAAGTGTCGAGTTCAAGATAAGGATATTCTCCATGTTCAATCAGTTCCCGATGCACCCAAACCGTATTGTAAGTTAACAAATTGCCATCTTCAGTTGACCGAGGATCTTTGACTTTAAGAAAATAAACATCAGTTTCCAATCTTTTTCCATCTATTCTTCCTGTAGATTTCCAAATATCACGAATGGTTTTAGCTAGTTCAGGAAATTCTTGCTCCCACATCTCTAAAACCTGCGCAGGAGTTTTGGGAAGCAAGATATTCTCAAGCTCTTGATGATTGACCCGGGCCATTAAATCTTTGGCTCGGTCAATAAGCGCTTCGTTATCCCCGCGATAAGCATACTCAGGCATGTCTCCTCTTGCCAAACGGATCACATCTTTTAAGGAAGGAAGATTTTTTACTGATGAGCCAAGAATAAAATAATGGTCCATGGGATCGTCATTGCTCTGCAAGAGCTTTGCGGCCTGGGCATCGGTTCGGGCAATAATCAGAAGCTCTGAATGGAGCCGATCCCTCTCCTTACTAGTTATCAAAAGTCTTTGAAAATGCTTTTTCATGGAAGTTAAAACTTTACCAGCCATGTGGCCGCACTTCTTTTCCCCATCAGCTTGATCTTCTAAATGTATGCTTGCTGCCCCAGCCCGAACAAAATATTGAACCAGTTTTTCCGGCGATAAATGTCCGGTGTCTCCATCCGCATAAAACGGAATTAAATAATCAATCAGGTAGCCTTCCAAAGTTTGGAATACTGTTTCCCTCAGAGCATTTCTTTGTTCATGAGCGATCCTTCCTTGGCTTACATACTGGGCGATTGCCTGCACCACAATTTCTGAAAAAAGATTGTAAAGCACGGTTTCTGAATCTTCTCTTAACTCATCCACAAAGATCGGAAGATCGTCTTTCACTGCGTTCATAAACTTTTCTATGAACTCATCTCTAACTTCCGTGCGCAGCACTAAATCGTCTGCTTTAGTTCTAGGAAGGGTTCTATAGAATTCCTTAAAAATATCCTCCAGCTTATCAGACATCTCTTTATAACGACCTATTTGGTCTTCGTGCTGATTGCGCAAATAATGATTGATCTCGTAAATTTTATTTGGAACTGTATCGTCCGGATACTTTGCCAAGTCTGGTTCACCCCAGTGATGCGACATTTGCCAGCCGCTAAAGTAAAGAGCTTTCATTCCTTTTTGCGCCATTGCAGCGGCAGAAGGGCCGTCCATCACCCCTCCTGTTACAATAGGGATACCAGTCCTTTGAGCTTCTCCCATAAGGAAGAAAAGTTTTCTTGTCATAAGATCATGAAAAGTTGTATCGTCTAACACAGCGCCGCGAATAGCATAAATTTCTCGAGCTGAATAAGGCCGAGTCCTATGGATACGGATAAATCGGTCTGATTTCATCCATTGATCAAGCGTAGAGATATTTTGTCTCATTTTCATAATCCAAGAAGTCATGCCCGCAATTTTAGCCCCGCCTACAAAATGAGAATAGACTCTTCTAGCTATTCCTTGAACAGAACCGAATTCTCTTGCGTCCGGATTATCAAACACATAATCATAAGCTTCCAAAGTTTTTTTATCCCACTCGCCTGACCTTACTTTTTCTGCCACATCTTTTCTGGAATCGCTGTAAACCGCGTCCAAGATTTGGTCAATGAGTTTCGCGTCTTTTTCTGGATCCAGTTCGATGATAGAAAGAAGGATGCGGGAACCGTATGTCACCCACTTATTCTGCATGGAATAGGTGTGGTCTCCATTGTCAATAATAAGCTGGCGCTCCAAAATTTTCATGATGAGCGGAGAAAATCTACGGTCATTTTTGGAAAGCCCTTGGCTTTCAAGATAGTCAATCTTCTTTTCAGCGGAAACATAAACTTTATCCAGCACCATCTTAAGAAGTTCAGGGGTAACTTTTGTTCCAGCTTTTATTACAGTGCCATCCCGCATGGTTCCATCTTTGGTTAAGACAACTTCATGTTTGGCAAGAGTCCACATCCAATGCCAAAAGATTTCGTGCGTGGCAAAGTCGTTCATCATTCCGTTATCGCTCTTATAGTCAAAAATCTTAACAGCTTGATTTCCATTCAGCACACCAAAACCATACTCTGCGGACATGGTGGCCGCGTACTCAATGCCGTCAATGGAAATATCCCCCTTCGGAACGCGAGTGAGATCGTCCCACTTTTGAGGTGACCAGAGATTATCTATATCCTCTTTGGTAACAACGTAGTATTGAATCCTGCCAAGCTCATTGACCAAACCCAAATCTTTTAAACGTTTCAGTTCGCTCTCATCACTCCGATCTACCAATCCCTGCAATTCATCCAATGAAGCGATCAAAGGCTCTTCACCTGAACGCACATATTTTTCCGTAATGGTTGCCACCCAGCTCTGGCGATAGGTGTCGTATTGAATGCCATTAATTTCAATCAAACCCGTTAACCGTTCGCGTAGTTTATCAAACCAGATATCTCGAACTGCTTTTTCGTTTGCGGCAAGCATTTTTTCTCTTGGTTCCCCTTCTTCAGGAACATTTCTTTCCATCACCGCGGACATTCCGCCAATGGGCATGCCGTTCACCATCTTCCCATTTTTTACCGCAGCCAACACAGTAAGAATCGCGTTTCTGCGAGTATATTCTGTCATAGAGGCTTCTGTCATCTTCATGTCATGCGGATTAGGCAGAACCATTTTAGGATCGTCCTTACCCATTTCAACACGGCTGGCAATAAAGTCCCAACGTCCAACATTAGGTCCAATCAGCCAATCTCGCAAAACCCACATGATGATCTCTTGGTTCTGAGTAAACCGAATGCGTTCGTGCAGCATCTCGATTTTTATAGTCCCTCTAGGCACACCAATTTCTTCTTCCAGAGCTTTCAACAATTTGCCGATAAGCAATGCCTCTTGCGGGGTCTCAATTTTTGGAATATAGAAATAAATTCCAGAGCCATTCTTCTTTAAGGATTCATAATTATTTAAAACATGAATCACCATGGCCGCAATCGTGGCTGGAACTCTTTCCCCTCCAATCCACATCTGCCTGTTTCTAATGCCGAGACCAGGCAAGCGGTGGAAAATAGATCCCCACTCCCCGCGCGGAAGTTTTATCGAAGATGTTTTTCCGCCTTCCGTATATTCGCGGTTTTCCCATTTTCCGGCTAAAACTTCTTTTAAATTTTTCCAAGCCCGGTAGAGTTTATCATCATAGTCGTCTCCTGCGTCTTCCCAGTCGAACATCCAAGAAGAGGTCTTGGCGTTGATCGCGCTCATCATCATTCTTAAAGCGTGCGCGGGTCCCGTTCCCTGCAATCCAGGGCGCAAAACTTCTTGAGGCACAGGAGTTTTATCATTTAATCTCCAGCCCTCCTTGCCTTCAGCGCCATAGAAATTATTTTTTAAACGCTCTCTTATTTCTTCTACAGTCAATTCTTCTCCATCTGGATCTTCAAATACCTCATCCAGCGGCTGGAAACCATATTTTGCAGTTCCATTCGCAACAGCTTTTAAGAAATCTCTGCGATCTTTTAAACGATCGGAAAATTCTGGACCAAATTGAAGAGTAAATTTCCTGATAAGGTCTTCCACTCCCACAGGCCGCCCGTTGACAATTCTATTGCCAAAAATTTCCGGATACTTTCTCCAAATATCTTCGCGAATCACCAATTTTTGCGCCTGCTCCCTAAAATTAATTAAACCAGAAGCAGCAGCAAGCACCGCCCCAGAGCCCCAGCTCGCGGCCTGTGCCACAGGCAAAGCCCCGCCAAGCCCCATAGCATTCGCGACATCTCCAAATGAAAATCCCCAAAGAATGGCGCTAATACTCAAGACTCCCCCAACAGTTAACAAAATACTGGTTAACCCAATACCTTTGTAGATTTCATCGTACCATACATGAGTTGGGTGCCTTCCCCAAGACTCTTCCTGCGACATCGCAGTTACCTCATCCGCTTGACGCACGTCCAACTGAACCTCGGACGGCGCTTTACTCCAAAACTTGCCGCCCCAGAAAGAGGAGAGAGAACCTAACACCGCGCCATAACCAATTGATTTCATCAACGAAGAATCAAAATGCAAGTTGCCCATCGCGCCCGCCGCGCTCGCTTTTGCTCCGGCAACAGAAGCAACGGAGTGTAAAACTTCAGCGCCACCGGGAAGTTGTGAAGACAAAATAAGTCCAGCAGAAAGCACGGCAGTTAAACCGACAAGCGCAACTATTCCGGTAACGATCTGTGCACCAGAACTTCCCTGCGACTTGCCTTCCGCGGTGATCGTTGGCGCCTCATTTGTATTGAATATTCTCAAAAGATCTGCTTTCCCGTCCGCTGGTAAAGATCCAACCGCCTTCTCAAGGGTTTCTTCAACATCGTCTCGTTTTATCAATTTCCGTTCGTTGGAATAGGCAGCGGCCGCAATCTTCGCGGCGCTTGTGGGATATCCAAGAGATGTTAAACGGCTAATCCACTCCCTAATTATTTTAGGATCGCTTACAATTCCATGCTGAACCGCAGGAACAAGGAGACTGTCCGTCCAAGCGGTATTGGTAAAAGCTCCGCGATCAAAAGCCCATCGCTTAACCATTTCTACGCTCATCCATTTCCTGCCTGAACTGATTGCCTCTCCCAAAATTAGAACTATGAAATCACTCCCAAACCTTGAATGACCTTTGTTGGACCAAGATTCAGTCTTAAGGAACTCTTGATAGAGACTCAAGTACCCTTCATCACTAATCTCTTTACGCTGTTGAACGGCTATTTCCATCAGATCCAGCGCTTCTCTATACTCCGCGGCATCGAGACTACGAGGAGTTTTTTGAAGGGCTTCCATAATGCGGTTTTCTACCTCTTGCGGACTAGAGTTCGTTACGAATTTTTCATACTCAACGTACTTAAGGTCGGTTGGCAACCATCTTGTTCGACTCGCAACATTTGATTCTACTGATGATAAATATTCTTCATCAAATCCATCTACGCCAGCTCTTTGAGCGGATTCTGCAATTTTCCCAAAATTATTTACATGGACATCATGAGATTTTGAAAGCGCAGCATCGAATAATCTTTTTATGTTAGGGAGTTTGACTCCAACCATACCATTCCGTTTAACATCAATCATGATCTCCAAATAACCTCTAACCCACTCTATATTAAAAGATAACTTCCCATCGTCTCCTTCCTTGATCCCAGACCTCTTAAGTTCATCTTGAACTATTAAGATATAATGAACAAGATTCGCAAAATGAGACTGGTCTTCTTCGCTCCAGTCTTTAATTGCGGGAGCATTAATTCCAAGGTCTAATCCTTTTGAAAAACCACTCATATGACCGGCCATCGCCAAAGAGACCCAATCAAACCAATATCCGGTAAACCTAAAATTGCCAAGCTGAGTCATTTGATTTTGAGTGTAGCGCTGCCCTAAACTATCAACCCATTCAGAGCCTTTGCGTCTTAAACCACGAAATAAGTTTTTAGCTTCTTGGACTACTTTTCTCAATAATACAAGACGAAATTCCACAGTTAACTTCACGGAATCTACTAGCAGGTAAGCGTCTATGGCAACCGGTTTAAAGAAATCCGGAATTAAGCTTTGATGGACTCCTACCTTTTCATACGGCTGTAAAAGAGTCTGAGCCGCCATGCTTTGTATTGATTTCTCCTTTTCCGTTATCAATGCCAAATCTTCTGCGCTCAGATGGCTGCTTAAATGTTCTTCTCTTAGTTTTTCGCGCAATTTATAATCTGCATTGGCAATTTGAGCTAATTCTCTATACGTCATCTGAGATAACTGATAATCAATTGAAGACTGGGTTCTGTTGTAACGTCTGCCCGTTTTCGAAATGAAGTGGCCCAACGCCAAAATTCTAGCCGTATCAGAGGACTCCCCTTTAATTTGTCTCTCCCAGTAATTTAATAAAGAATCATATAAGTCCGCATCGCCCTTATACTGATCAGGCAACTGAACACTGTTGTGAAATAAGGAAGCAACATCTGTTTTCTGGCTACCCGCGTCAAGCACGCCCATACCGCCGCCAGCCATCATCAATGCGCCAAATAACGGGACGCGGATGATCTTTCCAAACGCCGTGTCTGGCGCTGTGAATCGAGCAAGCGCGGTTCCTAAGTTGGAATGGTGTTTAACTGCAAAAAGCGCGACTAAAACTAAAGCTGCTCCCCCAACAGTCAGGGTGATGGGCGCTGCGTTAAGAGAGACAAACTGCGCAACCCCATGCGTTAATGCAAAGCGCCACATAAGAGGCGCAAAAACTACTGCCGCAAAGAAAACCGTTAAAGCCGGAATAAATTCCGAAAAAGTAAATCCACCCTCAGGTGTGGCCCTTGGTTTGGAACTTTTTCCTCTACCCATAATATTAATCATTCTTTCTGCGCTTACCTCACCTCCACCCTTTACTTGAACCTTAAATATCCTGAAGGTTGCATTTTCCAAATCAACGATTTCAGAAAGGATTTCTCCAGCTCTTTCGTCTCCTTCCGTTGATTTGCGTTCTAATGTTGCGAACAGCGCTTCATGCACCGGCCAATAAAGAGATCGTCCGTCGTTAAAAAGCGACGTCACGAACCCTAACTTGTTGTACTCAGGATTTTTCCGATATTCCTGATCAATTTCAAAACACCACTCCGCGTAAAGCTCTATCAATGATTTTCCCGTATTATCTTTGTCTTTTTTCCACTTCATGAAACTATCCATAGAACTACCGCTAGGAAATAGCTCCAGTTCCACATTTTCCCACCATTCCATAAAGGAACTTACAGCCTGATCAAAATATTTCCCCTCATAAACCCAAAACGCATCACTTAAAACTTCCCAAGCTGCTGTTGATGGAACTCTCCCAATACGAAACGGCCAAACAATGCTCGCGATTTCGTCATCCATTATTTCAGATGATTCCATTTCTGCCGGATCCCTAGAAGGCACTGCCAGCCACTTACCTCGACCAGAATCCAACATCAGCATCAACATAAATAAAGACCGTTCCTCTTGTTTAAGAACAGTATGAGATATCATGTCAGGATTTTTCGTATGCAAAGAGACAAATCGAGCGACCGTATCCTCATATGATTCAACAAATAGATGAAAAGCTTCCCTATCTGTAACCCTCATCCCCATTGATCGAATAACTCTTTCAATGTAAATCTCCATCGCACTTGGAACACCCATCGCTACCAGATTCTTAAAATCTTCATCGCTAGTAATATTGGCTTCCTTAGCGAACGTCTCTGCTTCAGCAATCTGCGAATCGGTCGGCACTGCATTTACTGGCTGACCTTCCGCGGTTAGAATAAGCTCAACCCTAAATTTATCGCCTCCTTCTTCGCTCTGCCTCTGAATCATTACAGTACCTTGCGGCGTTTCCAGAATAACGGTTTGATCATCAATTAAATAAACACCAAAACCATTCTCATAAGTGATATTAAAACGTTTTTCACCCGATAATTCGTTAGCATCAATTAAAAGTATGAAATTCTCTTCTATCCGATAACTAAGACGAAACTCATATGCCGGATGTGAAGGACGATAGGTATAAGTAAGATTCCTCAAGATTGCCAGTGCGTTCTGAGTTTCTAGTAGTGTAGAACTGAGCCCTTTTCTTCTCTTAACTACACTATAAAAGATATCACATGCCTTCACCGCATCCTCAAAACTCGTAATTTTTTTCCATGGCTTTTCTTGAGAACCGCCCTTATCAGTAGGCTCACCCGTATCACCAACTGGTAATCCCGCCTCATCTGCCGGCATACCACCCGCGCCGCCACCAAGAGCGCCCAAAGAGCCCAGTACGATCAACTTCAAAGCTGTCTGCAACGCATGCATAAAGCTGGATGCCAATGCACCTGCTCCTATTAAAAAGCTTGTAATAGGAAATTCAGCATCATAGACGCCATCCGGAAATTGACTTATACCTAAAAAATGCTTGTTGGCAGCAGTTGTCTTAACAACTTTATCTGCCACTATAGTTTGTCCCTTGTCTTGAGTCTCCACCCGCACTTCAACTCGCACTCCTGTCTCCACAACTTCCGTTTTTCCAGCAGAGTCTTCTTTCACATCCTCACTCAATGTGCCAGTACCTTCGCGTCCCACCGCACCCATAGCGCCAAATGCTACCAACCGAACCGCCATCTGCCATGTACGTGGAGAGAACAACTGGTTTACTGCTCCACGGAAATTCTTATTGAAAGCGTAAAGAAGCGCTACACTTACTCCGCCAACAATCAATGCGATGGGCGCTGCATGAAGCGCGACAAACTGCGCAACCCCAGCAACAAACGATATTTGCGTTAATGCAAAGCGCCAGATAAGAGGCGCAAAAACTACAGCCGTAATAAAAAGTGCGGACACAGTAACAGATTCCGCCAAAGTAAAACCGTTCCCGGGCACACTGGGTCCAGAACTACCGTATTTTTTCTCAGCTGTTGATCCGGTCCCTTCATCACTTCCGGCAGTTCCAACGCTCCTCTGCGACTCCAACTCTTCCAAATTAGAGAGAAATCTTATGATTTCCTCGCTACTGTTCTCTTGTACAAACAGGGTGTAAAAATCTAAGAGATTTTTTCTGTGAGAAAAGACCAATTCGATCGCCCTGGATAGAAGAGCATCTGTTTCTGGACGAGCCAGTTGTGCGCGCTGGTTGCCAAATACTGAAACTGCAAAACTTGCTCTGGCCTGAGGAATTAGAGCGAATTGATTTAGCCCAAGCAGTATTCTCTTCATCTTCAACGGGTCTGCGGTACCCATTCTCCTTGCAATTTCCGGATACTCAATGAACTCATCGAATGATGCTAAGCCGTACCATGGATCATCGGCCGTCTCCAGAATCCAAAAATCAATAAGCGAATCAACCACCTCGCCATCTACCCACGACATTCCGTTATCAACCGCTTCTTCTAAGATGGCATTCACCGCCGGTTGCACAAAGAAGGACTTATACATATGATATAAATATTGGGTGCCAACGATTTTCAGGTACCATCTCTTATAATCTTCGTCAGCGATGCCCTCCTTACGCGCTCTTATCGCAGCGAGCATTAAGATTTGCGCTTCCCAAATTATGTCCCTATCAGGGGACCAAGTACCTTCTTTGGATTGTTTTATGAGTTGATCAATTAGATCTTTAAATTGTTCCGCATTGAATTCTTTAACTTTTCTAACGCTATCGATGCGGCCCAAAAACGCTTCATCATAATAATCGATAGTCTTATGTTCGATTGGCGCTTCCTCTTGCGGAGTAATGCCATTTTGGAACAATAGGTTTCTCCATGTTTCTATCTCGGAATCGCTAAAACCCACCAACCCTTCTCTATTGATCAACCTCACCATTTTCCCAAGCGATCGGAAATCTTTTTCTTCAATCGCGAGCCCAATTGGTTTTCTTGCATCGTCTACCGCAAACCCCTCGACCCCTGCCGCCATTCCATTCAAGGCAATGGCAAAAGCAGAAATAATGCGTCCACCCTCAAGCGATTTATCATAGATTTTCCTTAAATCCCTACTATAATAAATTCCTGCCATACCGGCCCTCTTGGCATCCGCAACCACCCTGGCTGATTCCTCAACTTCGGTTGAATCCCTCATGAGAGGAGCTTCATACCATTTATCCGACCAATTCAGTAATCTTTGGACCAAATAAATTGAGAATAGGAGGTTCAGAAAATTCCCGCGTTCTTCCGCACTCCATCCAAGAATTTGGGCAATCGATCGCTTCGCGCCGCTATCGGACGAGCCTGATTCTCCCACCGCACCCATAGCCCCAAATGCACCCAACCGAACCGCCATCTGCCATGTACGAAGAGAGAACAACTGGTTTACTGCTCCACGGAAATTCTTATTGAAAGCGTGCGTTAATGCAAAGCGCCACATAAGAGGCGCAAAAACTACTGCCGCAAAGAAAACCGTTAAAGCCGGAATAAATTCCGAAAAAGTAAATCCACCCTCACCATTATCCCCAGCGACTATACGACCGGTATTAGATTGTTTTAATAAATTGGCAAGTCTTCTCTCTGCCTCAACAGGATCAAGAGGTCCTGTAAGCGAGCTAAAAGTTATTCCGCGGATTCCTCTAACTGAAACAATCAAATTAAAATTCCTTGCAATAAAAAACAAAACATCTCCAGGCAGTTTACCGGATGTTCTTAAATTAGCGTAAATACCATGCAAATCTGTCATGGTTTGAGTTCCAACAAGCGTGGTTTTAGTGGCAATTCTGTAAATCGCTCTTGAAACCTGAAGGTAGAAAACAGGTTCCATGCTAGTATTCCCAGATTTCATAAGTTCAACCAAAGCCTCAACAGATTGATCAGCTTTTTTGCGATGCGCTTCCCCATATTCGCGACTCTCATCCATCGCAATGGATTCAATCTTGAGATAGTCTTCGCTCGCATAGGCAGCCGCGATATCTTCGGGCCAACCTTTAGAACTCAAAATTTCGCTTAAATCTCTCTCAATGGCGCGGCGAATTTGCGCAATGGTGGCGCGGTCACCTAAAGCCACAGGAGCTTTCTGCTGAGCTTTTTGATCTTTCTCAAATCTAAATTTTATATCCAACACACTTCTTACATTCACCGCCTGTGGATTTTTATCTCCTTCGCCCCAATCGTGCGTAAGACTCGCTCCGCCCGCTTCTTCCATAATAAACGCCATGGGAGCGATTTCGTACCGCACCCTAAGTTTATTTTCCAAATATGCAAATACTGCCCTGCCTCCACCTAGAATATGCTGGATCGCTCCATACATATCCGTAACCATAGCTCCGGCATAACCCTGAACCCACCCTTGACTTTCCCATTGATCGTTCAAAGCAGGGAAACCTTGCGGCCACTTGGATCGAGAACCGCCCAATGCAACGCGAATCGGTTTATTCTGATCTTCTGCGGAGTCAAATTTAACTTGCCCCACATACTGAAATTTTCCGCCCCTCAACACAAACTCGCGCGCTCCTAAACCTTTATATGCGAACACAAGTTTTGTCTCCACTCCATAGGTCACAAAAAATGATGCAACAATATCTCTTCCGCTTGCATTTTCTATAAGACCTTCTTTTCTTTTTCCATCGGAATCCGGTGAATTTGGAAGATGTAAAAATGCGCCAATGGTTCCCCCGCCTCCGTTTGATTTTACCTTTGTAGAACCGTCCAGAGGATCCCCAATAAAAGCAAAAATTTTCCCTTCTCCATCCTCATAATTGATCATCCCCTCTTCAGAATGATACGCCCAAACATATGGTTTTACCGCGGAAGCAAAAAGCCCGTCCGTGATATTGTCTATTTCTCTTTGATCAGCCCCGCCGGAATCCACCTCTCCTGTTGCTTTGCCTCCGGTAACATAAAGACCGGGAACTAGCGCGGCAACTTGCTCTACAGCCAACATGGCGTTAATAATATCTTGATTTTCTTCTGTTGAAGGAAGAAGTTTGAGGAGGGTTGATTCAAGAGTATCTTCTTCAATAGAATCCTCTATTTCAATCGGGCTAAACATATCTATCACTTCTTCAGGCGGAGCTCGGCTCTCTCTCAATAGATTGAGGTCCGCAGGTTCCTTAAATTTTGGATCTTCCGCTATCTTTTGAACCACACCCATGTTGCCCGCATAGAGATGCACCACTGGTTCATCCATAGGGACGTCCTCAATCTTTTGAAACCCTTTTGAAGTCAATGCAGCCGCGTCGCCGCCAGCGGCCTTTACAAAAGATGCAATAAGTCTGGAGACAGACGGAGATAACCCCTCTGCCATAAACCCGTTATTAATTAAAATTTCATAAAGGTTGGCGCCAAGCGCTGAAATTTGCCTGTTGGTATTTTCCTCGCGTACTCCGCCATAACGCGTTTTAAGCGGTGACGAGGCTCCATCAGATCCTGGGATAGCCCTCTCATGGCTTAAGTAATATTGTTGAAATGGAGCGGGCCATTTTATGAGGTTACCGCCTAAAGCAGCGGGAGATTTATCTTTATTCGTTGCTTTAGATAAGTCCAGCTTATCTTCGCGCAATACAAATTCCTGGCCATTGTAGGCAAAATGTTTTATCTGATCTTTACCGTTTGTAACAAGCATGGTTGTAATCGGCCCGTTGATGAAAGCGATTGAACCCACCAAATTATTCTCCAAATCGTAAATAGCTATAAAAGTTCCAACCGCTAAATTCGATTTGTTCACTAAATCAAATTTCTCCTGAAGCAGCTCCACGCGGTAATAACCGCCGTCCGAAAGATAGCTGAATTCATAATGTCCAAGAATCTCTTTACGATCCTCATTCAGAACTTGAATGGATTTGATCTTTCCTGTGGAAGCAAATAGTTTGGTTAAATGTTTGATGATTTTCTCTTCCTTCTCTCCATCTTCAACATCGTTCCCTTCTAAGATAGCCCTAATTTTGGAAGAAGCCTGATCCCTCACCATCATCACAAAACTATTAAAATCTCTATCTGGTAAAGGGCCTAAAGCCACAGTAAACTCATGTGGAATAATGAACTCTTCATGCTCCATATCTTTATCAAGATCGGAAGTCTCACGTCCTATTGGCAAAGGCGCGCCAGCATTTTTTTGCAGTTCATTGAATTTTTTTCTTGCTAATTCATCCGCAACCACGAGAAGCGTCACTCCTCTTAATTTTGCTTCCTCAATAATTTTGTTGGTGTTATCTTTAACTAACCCGTAAATCGCTTCATTGGAAATATTGTTTCCTTTTAAATGGCCGTTCGCCACAATCGCTCCACCAGGGTTACCCCCATAATCCGGAAAAAGAGTAATATTGAGCTTCATCAAGGTTTCGGAGTCTTTCTTGCGGTCTTTCACCATATTGTTCGCAGAGCCGACGATAATATCTACTCCTGCTGCTGCAATTCTTGGAATTGTGTTCTCATTGACCTGCCAGCGCGCTGCGGAAGGCGAAAATATATTTATTTTGTGAATGCCTCGCGCCTCCAATTGATCCTTAATTGGAGAACCTTGTTCAAGTGGGTTAAAAAGATAATCCGCGTCTTTCCCAATCAACGGAAATAAGCGATCACCTAATAAACCTTTGTAATGTGGATACCTACTTAAAAATTTATCTAACTTTTCTTTCTCTAAATCAGCAAAAACAACGATCGCGCCTTCTTTCATAAGAAAATCTACAAGACTCCCGCCCACATCCCCAAGCCCCTGCACAGCCACGACTTTACCAACCAAACTGCTGGAACCATATTGATGTTCTGCCAGAGTTTTCATGGCGCTCAAAACTCCTATGGCGGTCGGGCGCGAAGGCTCTTTCCCTTTGCCTTCCGCAAGGTGAGCGCTCACATGCGGAATAATGGAAGTAGGAGCAAATTTATGCATCTCTAAAATATCACTATCCGTAACTCCTTCATCTTTACCAGTTAAAAATCCGCCGTTTAGGTAAGGAACCAACGCTTCTGTTACCGCGGCAAAATTGTAGAGAGCGGCTTTACGGGTTTCTTGGTTATCCGCCACAGATTTTTTCATGCGGATCGCGGTTTTAGCCCCGCCCACTTTAAGATTAGCCATTGCAGTTTTAAAGCTCATCTCCGATGACAATTCCAAAGCATCTCCCAGAGCATCCGCGTCAGAAAGATAAACGCCGCGTTTAATATTTGTTTCATCTAGCTCGTCAATTTTTACCCGCACCCCGCCCATGGCGCGAAAAGTTCCATCAATGGAATCCGCAAAGCTTACAATTTTTGTAAGACGGTGCATGGAAGCATAGGCCGTGTATCCAAGCTTTTCATTTTTAATTTCAAAGACCGCATAGTGTTGATCCCATCTTTCTAAAACCTGCTCACGCAATTCAGGCGACACACCCATCTTATCCAAATAGTCCTCAAAATCTTTTAACTCTCGTAACACTCTAACTTGCGCGCCTTCAAGTTCAATTGTTTTTTTTCCTTGAGTGATTCTTCTTGGATCCGCGCGGAAATATTCCTGCTCAGCTAGACTATACTCTGTAATAGCTTCCAGAGAGCCTGTACCCGCAATAGATAACCCTATTCCTAAAGGAAGGGTCAGGGCAAGCATAAACATTCTTGAAAGCCGTCCACGAGATTTAGGTTTTGCGGATTCAAATTGTAAGGAAGGATGGTGATACTTATAAGCATCGCTGCGATAACCAGCAATTAAGTTTGCTCTATCCTCCTGACCAGTTCCACGATAAACCCCAGCAAGCTCATCGTAACCTTTTGACCGTCCATAGATTCCTCTTGAATCTAAGTCAATCGCGCGTTCTAAAGACTGTTCCGCTGCGTTAAAAATTTTATTAGCTTGATCATAATCTCCTTGATCATAAGATTTTTTACCTGACTTAATAAGATCTCGAGCTTCATACCCATGCAAAACATAAGTTTCAGATCCGGGAATATCTCCCCTAAAACTTCTTATAAGATAAACGATAGCAGCAATGACTGCTCCGGCTACAAGCAGAACTAACCACCAGTTTGGCTCTGGATGTTTTTGCGCATTTTCTACAGTTGCTTTAGCCATTTCTTTAACCAACTCTTTTGTATCTCCGGGAGATGGAAGCATAATAATTCCAGCAACAAGTGCGGCTGCAAAAGTGCCTGCGGCTAACACTGTTTTTTTGATACGTCCAAATTTTCCTCCCACTCCCTTAACCACAACATGTTCTGGTTTTAGCTTTTCTGGTTTGCCTTGATTTTCTACAAAACTGTAATCTGTCTCTATCTCTATTGCGCCGCCTTTAGCCTCTGCTTCTTGAACTTGAGCCTCAGCGCCAAAAACCTTTACTTCAAATTTAGACCCATCTTCAAGACTTACCTCTCCTATAGCGCTATTTTCCTCTTTTCTCTCATTTTCAATCTGATTTTCTACATCCGCCCTTCCATGCGCAAAACCCAAAACTGGAACCACAGTGCGCAATGCGCCTTCCACTCCAATTTCGCTTATGACCGCGCCATCCATAACCACAGTCCCCATGGCTCTTTGCGGAGCAAGCGTTACTTTCTCATGCATGAACATTTTTTCTAAAGGAAGCAAGTCGCGTTTAAAACTATTTAATGGATGATATTCCTTCTTAATCTCACTGCTTTGCATTTTAGGACGAATAGTAATAAAAGATATGTTCTTTTTCTTTAACCTTTCCTCAATTCCGCTCGCGTGATACCCTCCTGCCACCAAAGCTACAATCTGCGCAGGCGTTCTCAGGGAATCTTTGGGGTTCATCGCGCCTAATAAATTTTTAAGGAAAATTTCGTTTCTTTCTTCAGACAGCTGATTGAATCTTTTTACATTTTCCAAAGCTTGTTTCACTGCGCCTGTAAATGGACTAAGAGAGAGCGCGGAAATTCCTGATTCAATTTCATCCGCTCTGCTCACATACTCTTTCCATTCCTCAACATTGAGTTTAAAGTCCAATCCTTTCTTTATTAATCTGTAATCCTTGTCAGCCTGCACAACTTGAGCAGTTGCTTGATTGTTGTGGCTTCCACTAGGTGTCCCAGCCACCATAGTCCAAACTTCATTTTCTAACTCTTTTACTTCTTGAAAAAGTTTGACTCTTTCTATTCCCTCTACTCCAACCAGATATTGAATGTAGCGTTCCATGTCAGGAGTTATTTTAATTTTTGCGTTCTTGCACTTTTCTCTTATGCTTTCATAAAACTCCCCATACCCCATTTTGCCTAAACGATATAACAAACTATCTTCCAATAGTTCTGTTAATTCGCCTCGGTTTAATTTTTCAGCTAAAGCTTGCAAAATCTTTTTTTGATCCGCTTCAATTTTTTTAAAATCAATCTGTTTCTCTAACTTGTATGCTTTCAAATATTTAGCGACATTTGGATAATGATTGTTCAATAAAGAATGAGTCACCTGAAGAAATTCAACCCATTCAGCCAGTTTTTTATTGCCAGCTTCGTAATCGTTCTTCCATTGGTCTAGATCTTTTAGTTCTGGCGTATAGGTTTCTTCTTTTAATTCAGCTAGTTTCTTCTCTAAACCCAACTGCCAATCTTTCACTTCCTGACTAAAAGTTAAAGTATCTTTAAAACTCTTTACCTGCTCTAAATAAGGTTCTTTATCTTCCACTCCATAAAACTGCACAGACCTTTCTCCACTGTGAGTGGACAACCCTTGCGCGTAGCCTTTCTCTCTTCCAAAAATTGCCTTATCTCCTCCCTGAGTGGACAACCCCGCTATCTCTACTCCAGATAGAAGCCCTTCTTTTAACAAATAACCAGCCACTCCCATGACGCTTTCTTTATCTGGATGATTTCTCCACTTCTCAATCCCTTGCATAATCCCGCGGGAACCTTCCACACCCACAATCTCCACACCCATTTTTATCGCATCCATTAAAAGATAAGCGATATTTGCCTGCACTCCATAAATGTCATGCGCTTCTTGAATCAAAATCACAAAAGGATTAGAAGAAATTGAGGAATTAGAAGCTGGAGAAAGAGCTTGCCCAAAAAGCGCAAGTTTATGAACCTCCATTTTTAAATTCATGCCTTTGGATAAATAAACCTGTTCAATCTCACCATAAGTTTCTATACGGTTCACTAATTCAGAAGGAAGCCCAAGGGAAACGCGATCTCTTTTTGCAATCCTAGAAGATCCCCTGGACTTTACTTTATCCATCACCCGATTCATTACCTGAGATGAAAGCTTAGATTCAATTCCGCTCATTTCCAGCTTATTGCTGATAGAATTCAATCCCAAAGCTCCTGTCTCAGCGCCAGAAAACCCAGCAGCTGAAGCCACCTGAAAACCTAAGTTTTGTGAATTGGACTTCTTATATTCCTCCACTGCTTTGCGCCGCTCGCTCCAAAACGAAGCTTGCGCAAAAGGCGCGCTCAGGGTGCTAAACAAAAAACAAAACACAACTAACGACGCTGTTAGCTGCTTCCAACTTTTATTGCTTTTCTTATTCCAGAACTTAATCATTTTACTTCTCCTTTAATTATTAATTTAAATCGTTTACTGATAACGTTTTCATTTATGAAAATCTTGTGTCAATACTCAATTTTATTTTAAGTCTTCCTGTTTTATTTTTTTATGCTTTCATCATTCCTAAAAATTTCTACACCTAAAAAATTTTTTCATTGACATCCATAAACCAACCCCTATCTTGATTAATTTTCTCACTTTATTCTCTTTCATTTTTCAAAATTGACATTTTAAAAATTGTCTGCTATATTTAGCTTTATATGGCGATAGCAAATACCTTGAAAATATTTGAAGTTCTCCGCAAGAGTTTCGATGAACAGCAAGCTAAAGTAATAGCTTCTGCAATTGAAACAGCTTTAGAAGAAAACAGCAAAACGATATTTGAAAAGCTCGCCACTAAAGCTGAACTTAAAGAAATAAAAATTGATATTCTTAAATGGATGGTGACTCTCTGGATTACCCAAATGATTGCCATACTCGCCCTCTTATTTAAATAATCCATAATCATCTTAAGACTTTACACCCTTCTCACTGAGCAATTCGTGCCCTTGACAACACCACTTTCTAACTATATACTTAAAAAGAGAAAAATATGACTCAAAGAACACAAACCATTCTGCAAGAAATTGCCTCTTTAACCGAAGAAGAACGGGAAGAGTTACTTTCATATCTGGAACACGAAGAGGACATGGGATGGAGTCAACTCTCTGAAAAATCGTTCGCTGATGACTGGCTTTCCTCTGAAGACTCCATCTATGACCGATTTCAAACCAGGTAACGTAGTTCTCATCCCTTTTCCTTTTACCGACTTATCCGAATCTAAACCGCGACCAGCGCTAATCCTTGGATCTGAAAAAATTTGCAAAGAGCTTCCGGACATAATCCTGTGCCAAATAACTTCCAGAATATTAAGATACACAAATCCTAGTTTAGGAGATGTTCCTTTAAATGAATGGAAAGAAGCTGGATTACTTTTACCATCAACAGTGCGTTTAGTTAAGCTAGCCACGCTATCAAAAGAAAAAGTTCTGGCTAAATTAGGAACGCTTACTAGTACGGACATGGAACGCGTTCTTTCCACCTTTTCTACGATTTTTCTAAATAAGTTATCTAAAAAATAAATTCCCATAATTTACGCCTGGAATTCGATAAGCCGCTTCACTCTATTTTCTTCCATCAGCTCTTTCATTCCCCGCATTCTCTGAAGTTCCAGCTCAGACACGATCTTATAAATCGTAACCCACATGGAATAATAAACGCTCTCTTCAATTTCTGCCTCAGGATTTTCACTTAATACTTCTAGATTGTGCGCCCACCCAATTTTAACGAGTCTCTCATACAACTGTCCAATGTTCACCCTGCCATTTTTACCGCTAGACTCAGGCAATATTTTTACTTGTTTGCCATTTATTTGATTGTCTTTTACCAAACGGGTTTCTAAAATTTTCTTTCTCTCACTATCTAAACTACCCAATAATCTTTGAATCTCATTTTTCCTGCCTGTAAGCACAACTTTTCTTTGGCTGCCATGCTCAATTTGATCTAACTGCTGATTCAGGAAGGCTAAAGAATATCTTCCATCTTTTCCAGCTACAATTACTTTTGTGTCATTCGCATTCAATTCTGAAATTCCAATAGCCTGACCTTCTAACTTTTGTTCCATGCTTGTTCGCGCCATTTGAACCGCGCTATAACCCATTCTAAATTTCTGTTCATATTCTTTGTCCTTCTTTGCATCCTCAATCTGAACAATTTTCTCAAAACCATTCTTTTTTATAATGACTCTTCTAAAACCAATATGTTCTTCCGCATACGCTTGTAATACTGGTTGTACAGGCACATTCTCATTAATAATTTCTATGACACTCCCTTTATAATCTTTTTCAAATCCTTTGCTCACATCCCCGCCCATGGCATGCAAAGCGCCTAAAAATAACGCCCGCTCATTTCTGTTCTTTGATCTTTCTAATCTTTTTTCCATTTTGCTTTTAGCTAAAGCAACATTGTTTAACTCTGCAAGTTGTGTAAGTTCCTTAATCAGTTTTTCTGCAAAAGAGGAAGGCTTAATCCATGCTTTCACTGCTAAGACCAAAGCTCCCATAAGCAAAACTCCGCTTACAATGGCCATCAAAGGATGCGCAGCTGCCCATAAAACAAAATTCTTTACAAAGCTCACTACCTCCAACTTAAGATCTATTGGCAGTAAAGGCCATGCTAAAATTCCTCCAATTTGAGACAAAATAATAGGTCTGCTTGGATTCTTATTCTTTAGCGGCTCTGACGATTCTATACCTACCTTCACTTGAGGATGATTCTTTGGAGAATGATCCCTATTAGAAAAAACGTCTTTGAATATTCCATTCCATAAACGAAACTTTGCCGCAGCATAAAGCCCACTAATATTTGGCTGGCTAGAAAACTCTGCAAACTGAACCATCCTCTCTAATGCCTGGTCAGGATTGGAAAAATCACTGGCCACAATCTCCACTAACTGAGACAATGGAACAAAAACTTTAGAGTTAACCATTGCTTGCTGTAAAATCGAGGCTGCTAAAGTAAGATGTTTTCGAATTTCTGGAAAATCTTTGCCTGTGGTTAATTCCAGCCGTACTTCCATCTCTTTATATTTCTTAATCAAACTATCTGAAAATAAATTCAAATAGTGTTGAACCTCAGTCTCTTTACCCGTATGCGCTGCATTCCAGATGTTAAGCTGCTGCATCTCTAACTGATCAATCTCCTGTATGGTAAAAGAATTACCGCGAGTATCCCCGCCTAAATGAACATACAGAGTCTCGAATGCATCTGAAATCGCATTCTTAAGATCATCTTTATCCAAAGCTATTCCTTTTCTCATCTCATTCAGTTTGCTTTCCGCAGCTTGAGAATAATCCACCTCTATATCACTTTCTGCTGTTTCTTTAAGATTAAGATCACTGATAAAATGAACCTTTCTTTTTTCCGCAATGGTCCCAACCCTAGAAGCCGCTATAGAATTAAGCATTCTTTCACCCAGAGTAATGGCTTGAGCCCGGCTTTGCAAGACCCAAAGAATCTCTTCCAATTCAAATAAAGTTCCATAACTTTTCACAAGGATAAAAACTTTTATTGCGCCTTTTTCTAAACCAAGGGACTGTTCTAACTTCGCAAGCGCTTGGTTCCAGAAAAACGCTTCTTCAACTGTTTCAACTTGCAAAGCAAGTTGAGGAGTTAAACCTAATTTTTTCAAGTTCTCTAAATTATTAAAGAAAAATGCAACTACATCAAAAAGTCCTGCGGGGATTGAGGTTTCATCCACTTCAACTTGTGTCATTAAACTGCGAGGAGAAATTGCTAAACTTTGAAGTCTGGCATTCTCAATCCTGCCAGATTCAATCTCCTGAACTTTAAGAGCCAATGCTCTTGCAATGTCAGATAAATCTGAACTAGTTTCAATCTTAAAAATCCATCCTTCAATACCCAAATTAAGATTATTCAACACTTGAGCAGGATCTTGGACTGAAGAGAATCCCAATTCCTTTGGATAAGGCAGCTCTGAATTTAGAGCGCTTACTTTCCAATCCCCCTCCCGCATCTCATGAATTCTGATGCGCTCTTTATTGGAACTTGTGTGGAACTCTTTATGAGGAGGTAAAAAGTTGAACTTAAATTGAGAATTTTCCATCTCTTTGCTTAAAAGTTGATGACGTCTCCTGGCAGCGCTTAGTTTCTGAGCAAAAGCCCTGCGAATATCAAAAACCTGATGAAGAATAGGGAGAGTCATCTGAGCCTCTCCAATAAAACGGGAAGGTGTCTTAAGAGCCATTACTTTTCTACTTTTTAAAAAAGCAACTGCTCTTGCTAAAGCTAATCTTTGTCCTTGATAAGCGCCTTGCAAAATCTTCAAAATATCCTCTTGAGAGAGACTCAATTCAATTGCTAAAGCTCCTGACCGAGCTCGATCATATCCAAGATCAGAGTAAAGCGTTTTAAACACTTTCATCAAAGCCCTATCCTCAGAAGTAACAGTTTGAAGATTTAAATTCCTCAGCGCAGCTGTATTAAAAATCTCAATTTTTCTTCTTTCTGATTTAATAGGCACAAAAGACCTAGCTAAAAATGCTTTAATCACATTCTCGCTAACACCAGACTTTTCAGCTATTTGATTTGTGCTTAATCCTCCCACATAAACTGTTAAAAGATCTATATAAAGTTCTTGATTTTCAATTCCTAGGGCAGCAAGCGATTGAATCCCGGCTCTTTCAGCTGATACTGGATTAGACCCTTTTAACTTTAAAACTTGAGCGCTCTTGAAAGGAAGATCTTCAATCTTTAAAACTTGTTTGGTTTCCAAAACATAAATACTCTTTTTAGTATGAGGCAGAAAATGAGAAATTTCATAAATCTTAACTAAATCCTTATCCAAACCAATTGCAACATTCGAATTGCGAACTTTATAATAAGGCAGAGCATTGTTGGCGCTAATGGCTGATCCTATCACTTGCAGACGTTCCCAATTTTCATTCTCTGCTTTTCTGTAAGCAGAAACAGGCCCCTTTTCTCTATGCCTTTCAATCTTTATATTGCCGTCGCGTGAAATATGTTCAAATAATCCCTGACCATGAATCTCCCGAACAGGAATATATGCTTTTCCAACGTAATCATCGGGAAGAAGAGAACTAATATTGATTTGTTCCCATTCAAACTGAGCATGATTTTTATTTAAAACATCCAGCATCTCTTCAACCGCTTTTTCCTGTTCGTGTGGAAAAACTTCACCAAAAATTCTTTGATATAAATGCCTTAAATTTCCTAACAGCACAGAAAGGAGCGGGGATGCTGCCATAAGAGTTTCACCCATCCCTTTGCCCAAAAGCTGATCCCCTGGACCTATTGCATAACTAACACCGCTTAAGCCAAATCCAAAAATAATCGCTGAAACTAGACCAATCACAAGAAGACTGGATACAATAGTCATCACAGGAACCCTTTGCTTTTCTGCTTTGATTATCTCTGCGTCCTTTAATTCAATGGCTATGGAAGGGAACCCCGGTTTAGGAATTGTCTTCATTGAAAAACGACTGAACCCTTGGCTCTTAAAACCATCAATAATTTCCTTGGATAAACCTATTGTGAAAATTGGGGACGATTGTGATTCATCCAAAGCTAAAGTCTCCAGAGGCTTTGTGGTTTTGACCTTGTAAGTAACGATTCTTCCTTCTGGTTGAGAATCATCTTTCTCCCATGTTTGCATTTCAAGTTCTTTTCCATCCCAGAAAAAATATAGTCCTGTTCCACCATCCAGCCGTATTGGAATATCAACAGTTAAACCGTAATCCTTGTACTTACCTGAAACACGATCAATCATGACTGACAATGAATTATTCTTGGCATTATATTCAACCCGAATATAAGCTGTGACCAAATGTCCGATCCTACTGTCTCGGCTGTTTCGATATGGAAACGATTTTGTCCATTTTTTCATCCACACCATGCTGCCATTAGGAAACGCCTCAGCGCCTAAACGCTCCAGCATCATTCGAATTTTTATGCTGCTAATTTTAGATTCAATTAAATCTAAATCTTCTTGTTGGAGTTGGATTCTCTTTGCTCCTTTGCCAGCGCCACTGATTGGTATTCCAACGCCGCCCCCTGCAGTTCCCATAAGACCAAAAACGATTGATTGAACCGCGATTTTCATGACCGCCAAAGCACTTAACCACCACTTGTTTACATGAGTCGTGACTGACTTCCTCTCTCTAGATGTTTCTCCCTTTAACCGCTTAAGCCTGCTCACAGCAATAGAAGCTGAACCCTTCTCTACTCTCTTTCTCTTAGAGAATAAATTCCAAACCAATAGCGTCGCAAAGATAATCACTACTCCTGTGATAGATGTTATTTGCCAATGTTGCATGAGGATTTTTAACCAAGAGCTCATTGTAGTTCCGCGCCAGAGAACTGGTACAAAAACTGCGGCAGCCAAAAGAAGCGTAACTGCGAAAACAGATTCTAATAACGTAAATCCTTTTTGGGTGGTGGAGCTACTATTAGGACCAGAACTTTTCTGATTAGGGAAACTCCCTTTCTGATTTTTTTTTCTGGCAGATAGATATGATCTAGACTTCAGATTCTCACGCTTACAAATGGCTTTGATCGCACTATCAACACAAATATCTTTCCACTCAAAATAGTCTTTCTGATCTTTAAAAAAGTGATCAGATATTCCTATAAAGGGTTGTACCAAAAAGTTTAATTCATCTTTCCCGCCATGCTTACCTAAAACCTTTATGGATCTCAAATCTCCAATCTCTGTAAAAAAAGAGAGTGTTTCCTGACGATTAGTTTTTAATAGTCTATCCACAATATCATCAAATAGAGTTTTGTCACTCCGGTTGCCATTCTCATCTAGACTCCACCTATCCAATGCATTACCACCACCATACTTTCGCAGTATTTTCATCAACAAAGGATTATATTCCGTACCACCACTTAAAATTATTGTCCTAGCTAGTGGGAGCACTACATCAAAATCATCAAACTCAAAAATATCAATTTCACCTGATGTACGTCTCTCATCCTCATTTTGAAATTCAACATCTTTTAACAATCGAACTAACTTTGGAACTAAAGAAAGAGGACCTCTATGTTTTGCAAAGTAATCAAACGCCGTAAAAATCAGTTCATCCTCTGGATGATCTAAGAGATTAGAATAGTAATTATCTAGCTTTTCTCTTCCTTTCAATGCTTCTTGCACAGCAAAATGGATTTGATTAGTTGAACTGTCTAAAAGAGAGATCAAAAAATCTTCTGTAGAAGTGGATGCCTGACCTTCTCCTAATGCACGAATTGCAGCTAATCGAACTTCATTTTTTTTAGTAACGTCTCCTGCGATCCTTGTATAAACAGGCACCAAAGATATTTCATGAGCAGGGTCATTCCATTCTTCTAAAACTTTTTTAGCTAAAACAAAAATGCGTTCATCTCCCAGCTCTAAAGCTTGAAGCATCGCATCCCTTGAGCCCAGCGCAGTTAAAGCATTAATCATGGATTGGGGATATGCTTGATCCTTTTCACCATTTACTCTTTTTATAAGATCTTCCAACCTATCTTTATCTCCACCTATTGATCCAACTAATGCTCTAAATATATGCAGCCTCATTTTATTATCAAACACTCTTTCATTATCAAACAATATAAATAATTTATTTATAGCCTTACGCCGTCCCAGCTCTTCAATTGCGAACTCTTTCACCCTATTGAATTCAGAGCGAAGAGCCCTATCTAAAATTGTTTCTAAATTCTTTGTCTTTTTCAATCTATTGATCACATAATCAGGAATAAGAGAAGTTTTGGGATCGTATAATAAAGATACAGTAGTAAGGAATGGTAAAAACGAAAAAAATGAGATGGGAACTCCAAACATTAACATCCATGCACCATCTGTATTCTGTTCCATACAAAGATCATAGGTATTCTTCAGCGCAGAACCTACAATTACCAATGCGAAAGCGATCTCAATAGAGATCAATAGTCCAAACACAGAAAGTTTGAACAAAAGAAGAATAAGGTTTGGATTGCTCTTTTTAAAATTCTTCACTGCTCCAGGCTTCATCTCTGTTCCAAGAGCAAATAGTAAGGCAACTACCGGGGCCAATACAATGGCTGTTACGGAATACAAAAGAAACTGAATTGGTTCAATTTGCGCAAAATACCAGATGAAAGGAGCAAAAACTGCGGCAACCATGAGAATCACAATGGTTGAAACTACTTCCGTAAGAGTAAATCCGGATTGAGGTTTTGATTGAGGCGTTCTGGAAAATGTGGGAATAACGGTTAATTTTGTCTCTAACCCAGCTTTTTTGAATTCTCTTATGGTAATTTGCTCAAAATCTTGTCGTGTATCAATTTCTAGACTTTTTGAAGTTTGGCCGCTACTTGCGCTTGCTTTAGATTTAATTTCTCCATCAATTCGATTCAATGCTAACTCAACTACAGCTTCCAGAGCATTAAAGGCTGCTTTCATCCAATCCAAAATCTCTCTAATTAGAAAATGATCTAATGCCAGAATGTTGAAACCACTCTCCTTAATAGAAATAGACCTTTCTGAAAATAAGTATCTAAATCTTTTTTCAATCGCTGCTCTTAAATCCTTTAAACTTTCTACCGCAATATTTTCCAAAGTTTTCTCATCTAATTCAGTTAATCCGCCATTCTCTGCAATCTGTTTTAAACGTAAAGCAACTCTAGCGGTTAAGGAATTAAAGGAAGCATCTATTGACTCAAATGCCAAGCGCTCAATAGCTTCTTGTTTCCTTGTTTCTACAATAGAAACTCCTTCATTTTCATCACCTGTTGGAATGCCTCTGTCTCCCGCAGCACCCCCTGCTGCGCCGCCACTGGCAGCAATCATGCCCAGTAAAGGAACTCGAAGCGCATTGCCAAAAACAGTGTCTAATCTAAACAACTGTCCTGAATTAAGAACAACTTCCTCACGAAAATTTTTGTTGAGAGCGATTGCCAACACTAGCGCAATGCCTCCTGCAACTAACGCAAATGGTCCATATTGAGCGAGAATGGTGAGCCATGACAGACTTTTCCCATCATCCGCGAAAGCCGCGGATGGATCAAAACCAAAAAGCAGCGCCGCAGTCGTTGCCGCCAAACCAATAATAAAAATTGGAACAGGGAATATCTTTGGAAATAAGATCCATAGTGCTATATTTTCGGATTCAGACGCTGACGGAGTAGCGGACTCATAAATTTGACCTTCTCTGCTCTGATCTTGTTCAGATTGCAAGATTTTGGAAGATTCTACCCCTGGCTCAAACTGTGAAGTATAAGGAGGTATTATATAGTACGGCCAATTAAACAAGAGAAGGGATAAAATGCCTAACATACCAAGCTGATATGGAAATTCAGGGCGTGTTGCACGATTTCTCCTCACTCTATCCGCAATGATCAGTGTAAGGAAAAGAGCTCCTATGCCCACATTCAAGATCGGCACCATCCAATCGTGTAAATCGAATTTAAAGAAAGAAAAATGAGGAATACCAAAAACAGCAACCGCCGCTATACCAATGGAGAGGATCGCAACCGTTCCCACAGTTTCCAAAAGAGTAAATCCGGATTTGGGCGTGTTTCTTGGATCAATCCTTTCAGGATCATCTGTGGGCTGAATCTTGGGAAATCGCTTGAACCAAAAAATTGCTATTGCAGCTATTAGACCAAGAGAGGCAAGTACAAATGGCCAGAACTTTGTCAGAGAATTTAAGTTAGACTTAAGCTGAATGAACAAGAGAGAGAAAAATCCTTCTGGCTCTCCTCCTATCAAAGAAAGCGTTTCAAAAGAACCCAATGTTATTCCAAACAAGGCTAAAACAAGCACACCAGCCATGGACCAATTTTGAGCACGAATCAAAATAGAAGTATCAATTCTAAATTCAGGATGATTTTTAATGCGTTTCATTATAAATAGACTAGAAAAGATTTCTGCACCTGCTATCGCTGCGATTACCGCCATTGGGATGATCAAATAATAATGTATGCTGTATAAAAGTTTAATATCTGTTTGCTTGACATCTGCTGGTAGTAATGATATTAAAAATAATCCGGCATTTTTAAAAGCCAAAGGTGCCACAATCAATGCCATTAAGCCCACCGGCAACATAACAGGCCAACCAAACTTTTTTGATAATACAAACTCTTGAAATTTCTTATTGAACGAGAAGGTTAGTCCTATCACTAGAACAACTAACATAAAATCAAACGGTAATAACATCATAACCGGATCCAATCCTAAAACACCTACACTATGAGCAGCCTGCAAAGCGCTAGAGGATGCTATAGGCAGAGAAGTAGCGGTTCCTAGAGCTAAAGCGCTAGGTGACGCTAAAGGCGCGCTGCCTGTTATTACTGCTGCCAAAGCCGAAGGAGGAGCGCCAATAACAAACCAGAGAGATACGACAATGGCTGACAAAGTTGCAGCGAGTTTAGAAAAATATTCTAAAAATTTATTTTCAAGAAAATTTCCTAATGCCTCTGCTTTTTGAAAAGTTAGGTTTCGGTAAAGTTTGACTATTTCCTGATCATGGCTTAAACCCACCCATGCATCTCGCCGACCATCTCTAGCAAGTCCTAGTCCCTTAAAAGCCGCTCTTAAAGTCGTAAACAAATGCTGCGCTCTTTTATGAATAACTTCACTTAACCCCCAAGAGCTAGAATCTTCTTCCTTATTAAATTCTAAAGTTTCCAACTGAACCAATGCTTCTAAATCCACTTGAGCTATTTTATGATTGGAAAAAGAATCTAAATTTTCCTCTAACGCTTTCGTAAAAGCTTCATTCTCTAAACTTTCTCTAAAGCGAACAGAAATCGCTGTTTGATGATTCCAGGCAGACTCTATAAAACTAGAAATTCTATCTAAAAACTCAAAACGGAATTGAACTTTTTCATTTACTCTGTCCGAATTCAAATCTAAAGCAATGCCAAAATTTAAAAGTTGAGGGAGAGAAATTCCTCTTGCATCAAACACCTCTTTTAATTTAGATAAAAATAAGGAAACTCTACTAAATTCCCTATCAATTTCATCTTGAGATATATACAATTCACTCAAATCGCTGGAATCCACATGCAAAGCGATCACAAGATTGTCTTTCTCTTCCTGAATTTCAGCAGCCCTTTTTCTGGCAAATTCAATTAAGTGAGCGACCATCAAAATTTTATCTGAATCCCACAACATGGAAGAGCCTAACGCGTCCAGCTCCAGCTCTTTAAAACCAGCTATCAAAGCTTTTTCTATCAAGAGTTTAACCCGCCTTATTTCTTTCTCTTGGTTTCTCTGATACTCATCCGCATTCACTTTTACATTTAACTTTAAGAAAATAGGCGCGTCATGTTTTTCTAAAACTGCTGCGGAAAGAACCTCAGAAGCAAAAGCTTGGGGGTCAACCTCTATTCCTTCCACTCCGCCAAAATCAGAGAGTTGGAACACCATGGCTTCTACGCTCTGTTTTGCGCTTGCTCTAAACGCTGCTCTAGCTGCTAAAAGTCCACTAACCCCTAAACCTATGGAAGGAACAGTTCTGCCAGTTATTTCTCCATTAGCCATTTTTTTGTAATACGCTTTTAAAGAAGAAGCCGCTACTCCATAATTTCTGGCCAGCCACGGAATTGTGGATTGAATATAGGTTCGCAATTTACTGTCATCATTTAAAACAGCATCATAAGCGAAATCCTCAAAGTAAGAACGCAATTCTTCCTTATCCTCTCCTTCAGGAATAGCTTTATACACCACATCCACGGTTAGGAGATCCATAACCTGTTGTTCAGAACTAAAACGATTTTGATGCGGATAGGTATTGGTAGCTGGGTCTAGAGCGCGCTCAGGAGTGGTAGATTCAGGTTTTCCATGTTCTCCCTGTTCTCCCTGTCCATATGAACTGCCATAAGGTCCACCCAAACCGCCAGTTGCTCCCATAGCTGTAACCATTAAAACCATCTTTGTAAGTCTTAAAAGCTTTTCTAAAATTGGAGAGCTTGCAAAAACTACTGCAATCCAACTTAAGAAAGGAGATCCAGTCATAAACCTGCCTAACCAGGAAGAGCTTCTGGATCCAAAATTCAAAAATTTTTCAAATTCATTTTTAATAATCTCTAAGGGTGTTCTATAGTTAAAATCCGCTTTCTTTAATAATTCAACAGTCCTTAAATAAAGTACTGAATCTACATAGCTCACCGTGTCTCTTGCATCTTTTTCTGGTTTAGTAGCTGCCACAAGAGCTCCTGCGTATGCAAGAGAACCTGGAACATAAAGCATCGGTATCCTGTCACTATGTCTTCTATGGTATTCAAATATAAAACCATTCAGCCTTTCTGAAATTTTATTCTTATCTTCAAAATCATTTTTTGGGCCTACTATGCCTCTAACTCCAGCCAAACGTAAATTAGTAAAAGCAGCTTCATCTAATTCTTGAGTCATGTCAGAAGATAAAATTGCAAGATCAATATGGGCGATGCGCATCTCCTGCCTGACAGCCAAAGGAACCTGCCCTAATAAATCAAAACTAAAATCTTCTTCCTTAAAAATATAAAAAACATCTTGATAACTCTGATCGCTAAAATAGTGAGAAAATCTCTTTTTAAAAGCCTCCATCTCCAAATCATCTTTATACGAAACCACTACTTTAGCGCCATTTCTTAAAAGTTCTGGAATTAGAAGCGCTTTTGTTTCATCCAGACCCTGAATGCGAACTACCTTTCCTTCCCAGCTTAAACTTCTGCTAGAAAAAACTTGAGAAATAAGAGCTTCACTTGCGGACTTTAAGCCTTGCGCTGAATAGTGAACTTGGTTAGAAGAAAGAATAGAATCTTTAGCTAGAGAGCTTAGAACCTCCATATCTTTTTTAAAAAGTCCTTCTCCCGGGAAAGTGAAAAATCCGCCGCCTAAACGATCCGCGATATAACTTAATGCAACTGCATAATGTTCTAGAATCTCTTTTCTTCTTTTCTTCCCATCTTTTGAATTTTTTGTTGCCAAACTGCCTTGTTTAATTCCAATGACACCTTGAGCTCCAAAAATATTTAAACCTGCTGAAGCGCTAAATGCAGTAGCTTCGCTCGCTCCTTTTAATGCATGGATGAATCCTTCTTTTTCTGGTTCTCTAAATTCACTAAAAGAAGTAGAACCAACCCCGCCCCATTTGCCATGAAGCTGACTGTTTTCTGTTTCAAACTCTCTTAAACCCTGAAATGCGATGTAGGCAACATAATCCAAAAAAGGATTTTCAATTTTAAATACCACATAATGTTTGTTCCAAAAAGGTTGAATCTCTGGGCTTAAAGCAGCAAGTTCCTTTTCTTGCAAAACACTGATTCTTATTCCAAGAGAAGGAGCTTGTCCAGGGACAAATAATTCCCCTTCAATCCTTTCTGGAGCGATACGATTTAAATAGGGTTTTACTTCATCCAGTCTTATGGACCCCTCAGACTCATCAGTTACAGGGGCTGCGCTAATAGTTCCTATTCCTAAATTATTAAACCAAGGAATAAGTTCTGGTTTACCTCTTACATAAACTTGAAGCCAGCGCAAAAATTCTTCTTGACTTCTTTGAGGCGGCCTTTCTTGTTCTCCTTCCGGATGTTCCTTTAGAAATTGCGCAACTAGCTGATCCATATCTTCAGGCAAATTCCCAGACTCTAAAGGATCAAGCAGTTCGGAAAGACCAAGAGCGTTAGCCACTGCATTAGAGAGCTCTTCTTGTAATTTTTTTTGTTCAACTAGATTTTTGGCTATTGAAAGGAATGATTCGGTAATCCTATAATTTTTGCGGATGGCTTGTTCTTTTAAAATTTTATTTATAAACTCTTCAACTGTTTTACTTAAAAAACGATTTCTGGAAGACAAAGAATCAGCTAAAATCTTCTTGATCATTGCTCCTAACTCTGCATCTGACCAGACCTGATCTGACAACCGCGCTATTTTATTTAATAATTTCTCAATTTCTCTAAGCTCTGTTTCTTTCATTGTAAACAGTGTTTCGGATAACGCACTTAAAAATTCTTGCCGTTCTAAATCTTTCTTCTCCAAAAGCTCATCTAAGAGAGCAGTTAGTTTTACTTTCTTTGTTCTTTGTTTCTTTACTAATCCCCCTTCTCCTTCAGAACCGCTTACATCTCCCACTCCGCCAGCTGCTCCACCACCCGCACCTCCCACTCCGCCTACATTCCCAGCGCCTGCTGCGCCCCCAGCCGCCCCACCACCCATGCTGCCGCCCGCGCCTCCGCCCAAAGCGCCCATGCTTCCAAAAGCAATGAGTTGAGAACCTTGAACCAGCGCTCTTCTAAGGAAAGGAGGAAACAAAATATCCATTACTTTCTTTAACACATAAGCAGTGTCCCCACGCCACAACGTCCGAATAATTCTTGGCGCCTGTATTTGCTGAAAGCCGCCCAGGGATCCTGTATTAATTCCTGTTTCATGCATAAATAAAATACCGTGAGGCATAGGAATTTTTTTAAAGTCTCCCTTTGTAGAGATGCGCCCATCCACTGAAAGCCCTTGTTGGATAAGTTGGGCAATAACTACATCCGGCAACCCAACCCCTAGCTTGTTAGACCTAGGGATCTCGTAAATACCTACGATATCATCACCAGTTCTAACATGGAAATGTTGGATGAGATTATTGGAACCATCATAGATATAAACGCTAAAGATGCCGGAAGCATACTCCAATTTAAAATCAGTGGCAGAGTATGTATGATAACCGTCCTCGCCTAAATTCCTTCTCTTTCCAAACCGTTTTCCTTCAATGCTCCATGCTCCGGTTTCATGATTGTAAAAAATCTCTAATTGGTCCCATTCAAATATTTTATGCGCTTCTTCACCAACAATACCGCTTTCAAGGAAAATCCCCGGACTATAACTCTTCCATACTTTACCTTTCTTAATAAGATAACTTGGAATTCCCTCTTTTACAGGAACATGTTCTGACTGATCAGAACTCCATTGAGAATTTTTGTTACTTGCATAAAGTTTTACGAATCTTTCTAATGCCCCTTTCATTCCCCTTGTCCTAAACTGAGGCTGCATTTGAGGCACAAAACCACCCGTGCCGCCCGGAATGCCCGTAAAAGCCATCGCGGAAACGAGCGCCAATTTATTCACCCAGCTCATCAAAGCATTTTTGAAATTTTTATTGAGAATCAATGCCAACACAAGCGCAACGCCGCCGGCAATTAGCGCAAACGCCCAATGTTGAAAAAGCAGTTGAACGGCGAAATCTAAACTTAATCCGGATTTTAAAATTCTGTTCGCTAAAATAGGAATGACCATAGCGCCAATGACCACCACCACAGTGAGAAGAACATCGGTCATTCCAAAACCGCCTTCGCTGGTCGGTTTACGATGTGTTGCAGAACCTCCAGAATCTTTAACATCCGGTTCGGAAGGAGATTCCTCTAACTGTTCACCGGCATTCGTGGAACGATCGAGAGCTTTTCTTTTGGCTTTCAATTCATTTAAAGCGTCTCCTAATTTCCCAATCTTGTCTGAAAGTTCAACATATTCCGGATTGGGCACAGTTCTCATTACAGGGCGCCATTCGTAATTATCAAAATAATCGACTTGTTCCCATGTAGATTCCCCGGTAGGTTCATATCTGGAACTTGGAATATTTTTTAGACCATTCGCTATCTTAGGGATATAGTACTCCAAGTATTCTATCGCTGTTTCAATTCCTAACTTAGCCAACCATTTAGACATCTCAGAGTCTAAAACCCCACTGAGAATTTTAAATATATATCTATCGGTAGTATATTTAGTTCCGCCTAATTTCTTCTCTAATGTTTTACGTGCTTCTTCTCTTACCGATTTGTCAGGGTCACGTAAGAACTTCAAAATTTCTAAATAGATGTTTCTATTGTCCCAACCCTCAATCTTACCCAGGGCATTTATAATAGCCGGACGAAAAGCATGATCATAAAATGTTGTTCTTTCGTCATGCACCACTAATTTGCCATGCACTAATTGCTCACCTAGCAGTAGAACAGATTTCTCGCCTCCAACGATCCCTAAGGCTTCAACCGCAGCTAAACGAACCGTAGGATCAGGGTCATGCTGTTTTAAACTCTCACCTAATAGTGGAACGGATCTTTCGTCTCCCAATCTCCCTAAGGCTACAGCCGCAGACAAACGAACCTCATCACTTTCATCTTTTAACCTCTCGACTAGAGGTGGGATAGCTCTTTTATATCCTAAACGGGCTAAGAAACCAGCTGCTTCATTGCGAATTTTAAAAGATTCATTGTTTAAGCCCTCCTTAATATACTCAAAGACTTCATCACCCCCTATCTTAATCAATGCTTCCATAACCGCGCTATAGAGCCAGCCATTTCTTTTAATCAAATGCTTAACAGCTTTTTTATCTCCTATTTCACCCAACGAATGCGCCGCCGCTTCCACTACCGGGAAATATCTATCGTCCAATTTCTCGATCAACGGCTCTAATGTCCTCTTATCCTTTAGTTCTCCTGCCCTCACGACAGCAGCGCGGCGCACTTCTGGCCTCCAATGATTAATATATCTGATTACTTCCTCAACATTATTTTCTCCATGCATCTTTGCGATTAGATACATTTGATACAAAGTGATTCCAAGCGCCGCCAATAAACTCAGAGCTAAAGCGCCGCCGGCAATAAGGGCAACGGGCCAATAATGAGAGAAAAGATAGACGCCAAAATCTAATGGTGATTTTGGCATTCTGTTTAAAAAAACAAAAAGGGCTGCTACGCCTACAGCACCAACCAGTACCATAATTATAAGAGGTGTGTCTCCTATTCCCTTCTGCTTGGGTCCTTTTGGACTGCGTTTGGAGAGGCGCGGAGAACGCGCTTTTACCACACGATCAATTTGATCAGACGCAGTGCGGTCTAAAGAATCTTCTCTTCTTGTGGCGTATTCTAAACTATCTCTGGATAGTCCTTTAACAATCCCAGGAAGAGTTTTCGTAAAGCTATTATAGATTCTGTCAAATTCATCCTGCCCTTTCTCAATGATTTGCTTGATGATTTCCGGGGTGCGGGCCAAACCTAAAACATTAAACTTGTTTAAGAAACGAACTGCTCCCCACAAAGCAGAACCACCCACATCATGCCAATCGTCCTTTTGATCCCAATACTTTCGCGCATAAGCCGCGGCCGCGATGCGCGCCGCGTAAATATGATATCCCCGCACACTTAAGTGATCCGTCCACGCTTTGATCGCTTTAGAATCCGTAATTAAACCATTTTTAATAGCCGAAACCGCGATATCCGTGGCGATGTCCGGATAAAAAAGTCCAACTTCAAGAAGCTCCCAAACAACTTGATCCACAACATCCGAACGGACCCAACCAGCTTCGATAGCGCCGACAAAAACTTTAGGCAAGTCCCTGTAATATTGATCAAGATCGCCTCCTTTATCCGATTTATAGAAATCTACAACCAGATCATTTCTGATTTCAAAAGCGATATCTTCTTTTCCTTTTCTTATGGAAGCGAGCAAAAGGCTTACGGCAGTATTGTAGTGAGCATCGCCAGCCCTTTTGCTGAGTTGAAAACTATCTCCAATAGCAATCCAAATTTCTTGTCCTCTCGAACGTTCAACAATTTCTTCGTATTTGGTGAGTTTCCTCTCTTCTTCTCCTAAATCATCGGAGCTAATGTCTGCGGCTTCATCCTTCCATTTTTGAACCTGATCAGAATTGAACATTTGCGTTAGATTATTGTGCGCTAAAATATTGGTTAAATCAGTTTTCCACATGGAGATTTTATTTTTTTCATCGGATTCTTTATTCCACTTTCGTTCCAGCGCTCTATGAACCAAGGCGGCATAATAAAGAAGATCGACCACGCGATCTTTTTGCACTGTGTTAAAATTTTTAAGGCCAAAGAAATAACCTACTGGCATCATTTCATCTAAATGATCCAAGCCCGGGTACTGGAATGGGATCATCTCCAAGTTAAAGATGCGGTAAGGTTCCGTCCAACCAGTTTTCATCAAGGCATAGGTGAGCGCTCTGGCTAACACCAACCGCGAAATTCGGCTGGGTTCACCCGAGATCAATCCATCAAATTCTTCTTGAGAAATACGCATCTCCCTTCTGATTATCCTTGCCATCTCAGGTTTAAGCTCATGATTAGATAAAAACTTGCGCGCTTCAGCCAACATCCCTTTATCTTCGGGGAACATGGTTACTTGAGATAACTCTTCCAGAACTCTCGCAGTAAAGCGGCTAAGTTTTTCTTTGTTAGATTTACCAATGCTTTGGAAAGCGCCGTCAACAAACGCCTGTCGAACCACATTCTCAGCCACTCCCGTTCCTTTTGCAATGTAGCGAATAATGTATCCAGACGCATAAACCGCAACCAAATCCTGATAAAAATGTAGTCCGTCAACGAAACCTGACCCCGGAGCAACTACAGGCTGTTTATTTGTTTTCTTCGCATCAGATTTGCCATCTGTATCCTTACCGGAACTTCCTCCGCCCAAACCGCCCGGAATGCCCGTAACAGCCATCGCGGAAACAAGAGCCAATTTATTTAACCCGCTCATCAAAGCATTTTTGAAATTTTTGTTGAGAATCAATACCAACACAAACGCTGTGACACCAACAACCAGCGCAAAGGGTAAATTTTGAAAAAGAAGTTGAATGACAAAATCTAAAGTTATGCCTGATTTTTGGATTCTGTTTGCCAACACAGGAATTGCCGCCACGCCCACTGCGCCAGCCAGCGCCATAATCAGAACAGATGGTTCTCCAATCCCTTTTTCTTTAGGTCGTCTGGAATCAGGAGAGTGCGAAATATTTTGCTCTAACTTAGATATGGCTACTTCTAAAGAACCAATCAAGAAGTTTGCCTGAAGCACACTGTAAACCCTAAAATACTTAAATGGGTGATATATCGCTAAATTAGCTTCCCTTTCTATCGCTTTTAAAAGTTCGAGTATTGACCCGCCATACTTAGATTCCAATGCATTAAATTGAATGCGGATATAACTCGCGAAGGTTGAAACTCGAGTTAACTTAATGCCTATAATTTTTTCTATAGCATCATCGTCCCATTTTTTTACCTGATTATGGATTTCCGCAGCAGTTGTAACAGAATTATTATCTCTATCTTCTTCTATTCCATCTATTGGTAAAAAGAAATCCACGTAATCTACATTCTGTTCAGAGAATATCTGATTGACCCCATCAGGAGATTCAAACTTTGACCCATTTTGCGCATCATTAATTTTCTCTGTTAAATCAGCTGTAGTAATAGATTGGGTTCCCTTACTAAAGATACGCATAATATGGTAAAGACTAAAGTTTGCCCGCTTGCCATCTATAGTCTTCACTGTTCCCTTCCAAGCGCCTCCAACTACAAAGTTGACCCAAGCAGAGTAAGCTGGATTATCATTGTAAATAAACTGCAAGGGCGCGCTTACAGGTTTAGCGTTGGCAATTTTTCCGCTTTTAATCCAATTCTTAAAAATAATTTTATTCAATTGCTCATTTTTAACTGGGATTGGCTGTTCAATTTCTTGACCCAAATAGCTCTTGGTCTCTTCATATAACCCAAGAAATATGAACGCAATTTCTTTAAGTTTATTAAGCTTATCATTCATTTCATACTTCATATCCAGATCGTCTCCGGAAATATTACTGAAATATCTGAATAGGTGTTCATATTCAGCTTGTGTAGCCTCATGCATCTCTTTATAGACAGAAGGCAGTGCAGGAACATAGACCGTGGGAATAACTTCTGGACGAGGCATCCCGCGTGTCATCATTGTCATTGCAGGCATTCTAGCTTTAATAGTCTCCTCAGCTTTCAAAACAAAATCAGAGACAGCTAACATTTGATAAAGAGCATAGGTTCTCGCGGAAAATTTTGTTCTAGCAATATCTAGCATGATACCCAAGGATTTATAAAGCCGATCCACAGGAGTCATATTTTCCGGGTTCAAACTCTCAGCCATTGTTTTAACTGCTTCGGTCTGAAAGTTCGACCCAGTAAGTTTTAAGAATAGTTCCAGAATCCATTCATAGCGAGCTCCAACTTTTTTGTGCATCTCATCAATTGTTTTTGCTGCCTTAATAGCGGTATCTCCACGACGTTGGATTTCCTCTCCATCCAAAGCAGCAGATAAGGTCAACAAAGTAAACCCATCCGGCATTGCCCTAGGACCAACTTGATCTACATCTTCTGGTGATTGTCCCACCAAAGGTTTGTATTCTAATTTTTCCTTTAATTCTTCATAATGATCGTTTACAAAGGCTTCTAAATTCTCATCTGAAACTTCTAAAGCTTTTAGAACAATATCTTCTTGCTTTGCAAGAAGATTTGTGAAAGAGGTCTCATAATTCTTTCGTCCAGTATCTGAGAGATAGTGTTCTTCTTCAGCTAACAAATCCCTGACTGGCACAAATTTTCCATTGACCTCTACTTGAGCTTTGTCAATCGCTCTATAAAAACGTAAACCCAGAAGCATGCTTTCTCTATCGGTCTTAAAAACACTAAAAGATAAAAGACGGAAAGCGCGGAAATATGAGGCCAATACCGCCTGCTCCCCATATAGACCTTGAGCCTGCACAAGATAATCTATCAACTGGGAACTTTTCTGAAGCATAGGAATAAATTCTGAAAGGATTTCTATGTTTTCTTGTAAGTAATCTTTTACTTCTTTTTCTGCGCGTTTCTGTGCTTCTACATGTTCAGACTCAGGCAATGTTCGATCCCTAGCTAATTGTGCTTCCGTTAATCCAGTTCGATCCATTACACCTTCCAATATTATTAAAAATTTGATAATTTTCTCTTCTTCTTGACTAATTCCAGACTTTTGTTGAAGATGGGCTTTAGCGCCTTTAAGAATCCCTCTAAAGTTAGGCACATTCTTTTCACGTTCCCCAAATTTTCTAATATCCCGGAAATATTTTATGGATGAAGAGACCCACCCGCTAGGAAAAACAGCCACAGGAGATTCACCAGTCTTAGCTTTAGAAGCGAACTCTTCCCTATATATATCTCCGGGACGAGCCACGCGCTGCTCCCCTGTTTCTGCATCTCGCACATATTGATACCGTCTTCCCTCTTGGGAAATTTGAGGGTCCGCCTGTTTTTCCACAGGAACGTTGATGTTCCCGCCACCCACACCTACCGCTCCACCCGTACTGCCGCCTGCACTACTGCCTACAGCAAGCGCTCCCAACAAAGGAACTCGAATCGCTTTCCCAAGATTTGTCTCTGACCCCGCTAACTTTCCTAACTTACTAACCACTCCACTGCGGAAATTTTTGTTGAAGATGTACACCAACACAAACATAGCACTGCCAACACCTGCGGCAATCATGGACAGAGCGGATGGATATGCTGTGAAGTGCCTCACTAATAAAGGAAGAGACGGTGAGAGATGCGCAGCAAAAACAGCAAGCACCGCCGCCAGAGCCGCAAAGATTGGTAGAACAAATGAAACTTCAAAAACTGTAAACCCATTGTGGGTAGATTTATGCCCGGAGCTTCCCCTGCCTTTCTCACTTAATCTTATCCACTGAGGATCTACATCATTTAAATCCGACAAAGAACCATCCGTACCATGAACTTCATACGCGGTTTCAATCTGAGAAAAATCCCAAGAAGTTCTTTGGCCATTGACACCTTCAACCCCAACCGTTTTATTTTCCAAATTAACCCCGAGCACATTTACGGTTTTGGGAACAGTCGTAAACGCATGTGCGCCCTCACCATAGGGTAATGCAACGTTTAGTAAAATAGTGACCGGCAAGTTCTTCCCCTCCACCTTTCTAAACATTTCTATGAGATTCCACTCATGCATTCTAAGCGCGTCAACAGAAACAATTTGACGCAAAGGAATAGGCGGAACATTATAAAGTTGAAGCGTTTTTGAGAATCCGTCAACCGAATGAATTTCCCCCGCATACAATTGCCGCTTCGAATCAGGGGTAATGTCATTTACAGTTACCACGACCGCTCTCCCCTGAACTTTATATTCGTTAAATTTATCCAAAAATTCAATCTGCTTTTGGGTAGAAAAACGATTTAAGCTCTGTTCAAATAATTGCGATAACAGCTTCACCTCAAAAGAGAGTTGTGCCAAAGCGAGTTTGATCGCGTTCCGAGCCCTTTCCAGCACAACTACTATTTCTCCCTCGCTTGACGGCAATAAATCATCTTTCTTTAAAGCAGAAAAAAGCGCGCGTGTTACGTTAGAAGGATAATCAGACATCTTCACGCCCAAGCGCTCTTCTAACTCCTTAGCATTGACTCTATCATCACCTCGAGTTATAGTGAAATTAGAATTCTCTTCCCCAGCTAATTCAATAAAAAGAATATCTTCCAGAGCGATGCTCTGAGGATTTTCCTTAATCCATATATACCCATCATCTATTCTTTCAATAATTGCTGTAACTCGGTTGCGAATGGATTGGTCTCCTCTCCTCTCAAGGAAAATAAGGTTCACAGATTTATTGAGATATTCATTAGTGATCTGCTCTTGTAATTTCATTTTCCTAATAGCCAAAGAGTTGCTTAACGAAACTCCAATTATTGTTTCAAGAGTTTCACTCCTTTGCGCCAACTGGCTCAAAACCGAACCAAAGGTTTGTTCAAGCTGTTGAAAAATAAAGATTCTCCCCAATTCGCTGGTGAATTCGAAATCGTGTTCCCCTAAAACCGCAAGCACTCCTTCCTCTATTATTTCCCGCGGAGCTCTTAGATCCCTCCCCAGCAATTCTCTTATCTTTCTATGGAGGATAGCTAGAGCGCCCCCTGTTACGGTCCCTAATGCAAGGGGCGATCCCGCATCACGCCATCCCACGAGCGAGGCGGCATTGCCGGCAAAATCCGCCGCATTCCCCGCGGCGAAGGATGGATCCACAATCCCAAACCCAAAAAGCAGAGCCGCGGTTAGCGCCGATAAAACAACAATCACTGTTGATGCGACCCCAACCTTTTGTTGCGGAGCGGAGCTAGGTGTTGGCGTGGGAGGCGATGCTGGTTTCGTTTGGGTCACCCATTGATTATGCAGCCATAAACTTAAAGCCAACACCAAAAATCCAGAAACAACCCTTGTTTTTTTCCACTTCAGTTTATCTAGCAAACCAGAAAAGAATAAAACAAATCCGCCAAGCAGTGTTAAAATCGAAGCTAATTCCAATGGGTGGGGAGTAATCAAACGCATCACCATCTCCCTTGCATCTGGCGAATGATATGCCAATACCCCAAGCGCGGCGAGCAGAGCAATCATAACGGAACCTAAGATAACTACAACTATTGAATTTCCTTTCTGTCCAGATTGATTTGGTCTAACATTTCGAGTTCTTTTGTCCGCTTTACTTGGAGGTTTAACAGGGCTCAATTTTTGTTCTATCTCTTTCTTTCCTGGCGGAACATAATCTTTGGCAGGCAAATCTTGCCGATAGTATTCCTGATAATAGTTCCATTGAATTTCCATTCCATTCGTTACATATTCTTCTGGAACAAACGCCTTGTGCAAGGAAGTGATCTCTCCGCTATAATTGCCTAATACAATCGCATAACGGCTAAGTTCTACTTTATTGTCCCCCATGGCATAAGATTTAGATTTTGCATCTGTGCCTGAGGGTCTAATCTCAAGAACCTTATTAGGAAATTGAAAGAAAACACCGTCCCCTACAAAATAAATCTCTTTCAAATCATTAAAATTCACGCCATCTTTTTCAAATGTTTCATTTAAAATATCAATAATTTCTCTCTTCTTTGTATGTCCATCCCTATAAGATAATGCCATGCTTAAAAAGAATAGATAATTCTTTTCTCTTTTCGCTTCCCCATCTTTTTTCTCCTGTTTTAAGAGTTCTGGATCAGTCTCATTTTGATTGTAATAAACCACATCTTCCCTAACGTCAAATTTTCCTTTAATCTCAGATTGTTCAAAAACCTGATTTAAATAATCTGACAAGAAAAGATTTTTACTTGCAAGATTAGCGGCTAAAGCGGCTTGAATGATTAACATTTCACCATCGCTTTTTTCCCGCATGCCAACCGCTATTCTTCCATGTTTACTTTGAATAAGTTCTTCAGGTCCCATCACAGCTCCGCCGGATTCTTCTCCTGCAAAAAGCATGCGCGGCTGAACTCCAAGATTCACCTCTCTGCCAAAAACATCTTTTACAATCACAGGAGAATTTGGGTCCCTCTTAATTTGAGCTTCAATTTTTCTCTGCATTGCAGCAATCTCTTTAAATCCAACAGGAACATTCAAAACATTAATCCCATTTTTCTCTGCCCATTCTCTCCAGGCAAGGGAAGATGCTGTGGTCATAATTAGAAAACGCGGATGTTGCTCCCATAACCCGGCATCTTTCAATGCCTCTGCCTGATAAACCATGGTTAAAAAGAAAGATTGGTTTGGAGTATAAAGAGCTAAGATTCGATCCTCATCTAAAACAAGAATATCAATGCCGATCTTACTTAAAAATTCCGCTCTTTCCCTAGACTCAATTTGCGCTGTGACTAAACGATCTCCATCTGGATCCACCATCAAAACCACAGTGCCAACAGGTTTATTCTTTAATAGCGTGTCATACCCCATTCGTTCCATTACAGGAATAGAAAGAACTTTACCTGTTTCCTTATCTCGTTTAATAATGGTGGTATCTTGAGAATAGTCATATACTTTGCCGTCAGAGTTAAGCTCTTTTCCAATTCCATGAAAGAAAGAGTCCTCTCTAACTCGTAACCATTCAAAAGAGCTATTAATCCCAAATTTTTCAAAAATTTGGCTTGCAGTCCTATGGAAACCACCACCCACATTATCTACAATAATTTTATTTTTGACTGATTTAACTCTTTCTAAATTTAGATCTGTAGCTACGCCATTTTTCAAATAAGAAACATAGAGATCAGTCCCATCTTGAAGTTGTTCCATGAATTCTGGGTCAATCAAAGGATCATCTGAAGCTGCAATTTCAAAATGGTACTCACCTTTAGTTTTAGCGATATTAAAAATCTCCCGAATCTTGGACACAAACCGCAATGATTCTTCTGGCAGGTATTGACTTCCCTCTTCGTCAATATCTTTGGTTGCAATAAAAGAACTTACTGCATGAGAAGAAGTGACATATTCTGCTCCTGCTAAGTCATACATAAAGGTTAGGAAGGATGCCATCCAAACTGGAATGGTTTGACGGCCGCGAGGTAAATAAGTTTTAATGCCTTGAGCAGCTTGAATTCTGGCTATTAAATCTATGTAAAGAGAAGTATTGTACCTTACTTCTCCGCCAGCAATTTTTTCTATCTGATGATCCGGATACCTCTCTTGCGCAACTAAAGCCTTGGCTAAAGTTGCTAAACCAACACCTACCAGATTAAGCCTGAATCTAGTATCCCAAGGATAGAGAATATTTTGGCTGAACCTAATTCCAGCTGTTGCAACCCTTGCCTCTTTTTCATAATCTTCCAGCCATTTCTCTAGCCCAAGACCTTCTGGATTGGCTTCACTATAAGGCTCTAAATGTTCTTGTTTTAAAGTTACAGTAATCTTACCTTGATCAGTAATATCAAAAATCTTATTTTGTTTAACATGTTCAGGTGTGCTTGCCTCCACCTGTTTTTTATAAAGATCTTCCAGCTCTGGATGAGTAGCTCCTAACTTTGGTGTATCTTCCCCAACAAACCCACGGCTCGCGTCACTACCTCCAACAAGCCCTCTGCCTAATCCGCCTGCACCGCCGCCACCCACGCTGAGTGCTCCCAATAATGGGAATCGAATCGCATTGCCAAGAGGAGTGCCTGACCTAAACAACTGTGATAACTTACGAACAACTCCCTCACGGAAATTCTTGTTATAAACATATAACAACAGCAACGCCACGCCTCCGGCAATGGCAATAATATAGAAGATACCGTAATTGACGAACCATGCGGATAAATAGGAAAAAATTTGATCGGATAAAGGCTGTTGAACTTCTTGAACAACTTGAACAATATTGGATTCTAAAGGGTTAGCGCCAACAGATTTGGTTTTATACAGAAGAGCATAAACAAAAGCAAAGGGAAAAATAAATAGAGGAATAGCATTCAATAGATTGCGTGTAATTTCCACAGTTGAAGGAGGGGCGCGCGCTTCTGCTTTACTAGCCATTTCCACCTCTTTTACTCCAGCTTGTTTTGCAAAACGCCTAACTCGTACAATCACAGGCTCTAAAGCTCTTTTGACTTTACTCATATTTTTAACCACTGGCACTGCTTTGTTGCTTGTGTCTGCCGCAAAATATTGCTGAAATAAAACTGCTTCATCTACAGAGAAAAATTGCGCAAGTTTCATATAATCTTTAGCTCGAATATAATTATCCGGATTATCCATGCGGATTCCAATCTCTATGTGCTGCTGAAGAGCCCAATCTCGCATCAAAGAAATTGCCTGTTTTAAATGAAGAATCAAACGCACATCCGTAAATTGAATGCCAAGACGAGGTTTAATCGCTTCTTCAATCCCAGGGCTTCTATAGAGCTCTTCCAAAACCTCTGCTTCCCAGCGTAGAATAGGCTGATATTCTTCACTGATCATTCGCACTAATCCGCTAAAACCTAAAGGAGGATTTGCCTCTTCCGTATCTTCATAAAGATTTCCTGCAATAAGTTCTTTAAAATCTGCGCTTGTAAAATCACTGGTTTGATAGATCACAGCTTGATCTGGAGAGCTTATCTTTTGCAATGTTTCTGCCATGATTCTAACGAGCGCTAATTTAAAATATTTTTTCCCTTTATTTTTTTTAGATTCATCAATCCCAGCTTGCTCTAAGAGCTCAGATATTTTTTCCAGAATTTCAGGATGATTTTTTAACCTGCCTTTGTTACCCCTGTCATAATCTAAAAGCGCAAGAGGATGAATTCCGATTTTTTTATAAAGTTCTGCTGCTTTAACAACTAACACTGTTTTTGGCCGATCCTCTAAAATCTGTTGTTCCTGCTCTTGCGCCTCAGCGCCGGTCATTTGCGGCTTTTGCTTTAATAAGGGCTCAAGTGGACTGGTTGCAACTGAAGCTGTTTCCAAAATGTCGGGAGTGACCGGCTCTTTTCTTTGAGGGACAATCTCTCCTAAAAGTATAATTCTATTTTCAAAATCAATCGTATAAATTTTCCCATCTTCTAACCTAGGCGCTAACTGTTCAGGCACATTTCCAAAAGGCTTGTGCGGAACTTCTGTAAGCAATTTATTCAGCTGTTTAAAAAGTCCCTCTCTATCGTTACCAGCTTCAACCAAAAGTTCGCTTACAAGAACTGATCCTGCCAGATCTATAGCTGCTGTTAATTTATCCTCAGACAATTTTAAACCCATTGGAAAATAAAGAGTTTCGCCAATGCCAACCTGATCTAACTCTTTCTCGCTTCGAATGACTCTTAACCGCCTGCCGGAAGAAATACCTTCTGGTCCGCTAATTAATTTGAAATCTCCAAGTTTTTTACTTTTTCTACCTGCTTCTCGATCAGCATATTCGCCTCTACCTGATTCTTCCCCTCTAACTGCTGCTGCTATGGCGGCTTCACTTAATTCTGAATGTTCCAGTTCCGCTTCTGCGGCTAACTTTACGGCTCGTAAATATCCAAGCGCATCAGTGCCAACTGAATCCAGCATGGAAATAATCTCTTTAGCAGCTTGAGGGTTATACCCTGTTTCATCCGGATTCGCCAGTTTTACAATCGCCTGGCCGCACAAACCCAAACTAAGTTTTAAATCTTTATATTTCTTTTTCGCTTTATTAAGAGCATAGGCCACATGCCGAATGCTGGCGATTACAGACTCTTCAGATTCTCTAAAAAGATCAGCTACTTTTGATTCGTCCCTTCCCACCCGTAAGGTAAGTTGGGTTAAGTCATTTGTGCCAAAAGAAAAGAAAAGTTCGGTTTGAGGATTTTTTTCTCCATAAAGAGCAAGTTCTTTTATAAATTCCTCTGCTTGCATCACATTAGAAGGAAGCTCCACCATCATCCCAACACTTTTTGCATGAACCTCTAAATCTTGCAGCCTTTTTAAACCCCGGCGCAGCTCATCTGGAGTTCTTACAAAAGGATAGAACACTCCAATATTTGAATAGCCCATGGAAATCGCGCGTTTAATCGCCTCCAATTCCCAGGCAAAGGTAATGCGGTTCTCAGGGTCTAGTAGATAACCTGCTCCTCGATGGCCAATCATGGTAGCGCTTTCCTTCATTCCAAATTCTTCCCCTCCAACCATTTTGTTCAGTTCATTCTGTTTGAAATCTGTAAAACGGTAAAGCATTTTTTGATCTATTCCATTGGCTGCCGCAATCGAGGCGATCCCTTGAGACAATTTTTGCACATAAAAATCTTTTGCGCTTCCATACCCCTGAATGCGATCCTGAATCACCTCAATTAATTCTGGATGTTTTTTAAGTTTTTCCACGTTTTCCATTTTAAGACCATGAATTCCTAAATCTGGATGAAACAGGGCATTAGGTTTTTCATATAAAAGCATTAAGTTATCGTATGCTTCCAAAGCCAAAGGATGAACTCCAATCTCCATTAAGAAAAACTCTGCTCTAGCAAGACTAACTCCATAATGGGAATCATAAAGCCCTAACTTAGAAACTTCTCTCATGGCATTGTCCGATGCGATAATTAATCCGGGTTTAGTGAAATGCAGAGGAGGAAGTTTTTCAAGATCAATGGTTATAGCTTCTTCTTCTATAGGGAGCTTGCCTTTAAAAACCTTGCCGCGATTTGCATCTACTGTAACCTCACTGCCAAAATTTAAAAGATGTTTTAACTCTTGATTCCATCGCGCTGGATCCTGATATTTTAAACGATCCATATCCGCGCCCATGCCAACTACGGAGGAGATTCCCAATTCTCTGGAAACAATCGCTGCATGGGAGGTATCTCCCCCTTCAAACGCAATAATTCCTTTTGTTACTTTAATCGCATCATTATAATCTGGTGTAGTAAAACGAGTAACCAAAATAAGATGTTCTCCTGTTTTACGCGCTGCTTCCGCTTGATCTTGAATGGCCTTTATCTGATGAGCAAGCGGCAGAATTGCTCCTTTTTCAAAATCCTTGCCATTAATAGTTACCTTTTCTTTTGCAATTACTTTTCCTTCTAATCCCTGAAGAAGTTTCCCTTCAGGGTCCACAGATTTCAAAAGTTCAATTAAGCTTCCATCCTCATCAATGATCACGATCTTGCCATAAGCGGCATTTCTTCCTTTTACACCGCTGGCCAAAAGATTCCCTTCTAACTCTGTTTTATCCACTGACTCTTGAGGAACCACTCTTTTCTTTAAATTCAAAATCTTAGGCTGGTCTGTTTCTTTAGCGGCTGTGTAGGGACGCGACTGCACAAATTCAGGTTTACCGTTTACCAATCCGCCTTCAATATCTCTGAGATCTCCGTAAAATTCTGTAGTTCCCAAAGCAGCCAAAGCAATTTGCTTAATCTCTTCATCTGTTGCCGCAAAACTTTTTCCCATGCTCTCCGGCACATAAGTCTCAACTGTTTTGGCATAGCTATCATGCCGCAGTTCCCGCAAAACATCTGCTAAAAGAGCATCATCTCTTGAGCCTGTAGATGAAGGTAAATTCTGAATCTCATCTAAAGTCAAATTTAATCGTCTTAAAGCATCATCTAAACGTATCACCTGAATCTTTTTAGTGCCTAGCTCTTTATTAAGGATATTTACATGCTGCTCTCCTTTGGAATCTTTAAAAACATGCACCAAATAAGAGTCTGGGCTGGTTTTTCCTCCCACTAAAGCTTCTCCTAAACCATGGGTAAGCTCAATACGGAAAACTCTCCCCTGATTAAGATTCTTTAAATTTTCTTTTTGGAAACTTAAACCAGACCAGCCTGTTTGGTTTTCAACTGAAAAAATTGTAAATGCCCTGTTATTCTGCATCATGGCCTGCACTACCACTGCTAAAGAAACTTGGTTTGGATCAGTATAGACTGGGACAATCTCTTCGAGAATTTTTAACTCTTGACTGAAAATAGGATGATCTTCAAGCAATTTTTTTAATTTTGCATAAGGCAATCTTGAGGGAAGTTCAAAAGATTCAGCAATCAATTGACCGTCTGGAACATTTTTACGAATTTTATCCAGCAATCTTTTAAAGCCTTGATCCCCTAATTTTTTCACAAAAGCGTTCACCAAAGTGGTATCTCGATAAGAAATAGCCCGGCTCAAGTAAAGCGAGGCAAAATCATCCTTGACTCTTCTTAATACCTCCTCTACCCCGCGCACATTTAAGTAAGTAGCTTGAATGCCTGCAGAGGAAGCCTCCTCTAAATCTTCTCGGGTGCCAGAACTCCTAACCGCAACAGGTAAATTTTCTACGCCATATTTCTTGCAAAGTTCGCGGTATTCTTCCTTAATAGCTTCTTCCAGCTCTTTAGGAAAAATTGCTTTTCTGATCTGCTCTTGAATTTTTTCCGAAGCTTCTGCTAATTCTTCCGCGTTTCCAACATCCACATTTAAAGTGATCTGCTTTATAAAATCAGCTAATTTCATCCCTTCCACTTTCTTCTCTTCCCCATCCTCTACTGCTACGCCATCTTTCTCCTCAATGGTTTCTTTCACTGTATTCTCTTCCAGAAATTTTACAAACGCGTGAGCTGTGGTTATAAATCCGCTGGGAACCGGGATTCCATGGCTTTCCATCTCACCAAGATTAGCTCCTTTGCCGCCCGCAATCCCCACATCTTCTTTTCTTAAATCCTTGAATTTAAGAGTTAGAGCTTTTTCTTTCTGAGCGTTCCCTAATATAGTTGTTAGGGCAGTTTTAATTTTACTTACACCCGCTTTTTCTATTTCCCTATTTGTAAATAAATCTTTAAAAAAATGAAAAATAGAATACCTACTATCAATTAAGAAAAGGACCGCTAAGACTCCCATAAGAATAATAGCCACCCACTCCTCAGCTTTGAATCCAGCGCTTGCAAGGTAGGCTGCTACTCCTAACCACTTTTTCCATCTGAATTTATTTTTAGTTAAATCCTCTTTCCTATTTATAATGTCCCTAACCTGTTTTTTAAGAAACTTGCTTGACTCTACATTGATCTCTTGGGCAATAGGCGCAAACAATTCTCTTGCCCTATGCGCTAAAACATTTTCTGGTTTCTCTCCAACCGCAAAAGTTTGACCAACCTCTCCTGTAAATGGATCCTTCATCTGCCCAGACCATACATTCTTTGCACCATCTAATATCTCTTCCGCCTCTAGTTCTGATATGGGATCATTTAAAAGTCTCTTATTTAGTTTCTCATCCTCATTGTCTGCGCTAAAGACTTGGTACTCTCTTTCTTTATAAGACACCTCTTCCCTATATATAGGCGATTTTGGTTTGAAAATTTGTGGATTTCCAATCTTTTGAAACGCTTCTTCACGCTCTTTTATTCCTTGCTTGTTAGAATCCTGATGAATGTTCTGGGAACGAAGTTTAGCATGGATGCGGACAATCGCCTCAGTCAATACCGAGAGAGTACCATCCACTCCAGCTTCTTCTGGTGTAATTTCATTTGGATCCATCCCGCCTGTAGCCTGA
>JACPBF010000015.1 GCA_016180425.1 Elusimicrobiota bacterium | reverse complement strand
CCCAGTGTAGAGACCAACCCTCCAGCTGATTATAACCCAAATACCCCAATAGGTGAAACTTGGAAACCTCCAGAAATAGATCATAGCTGGAAGCCACCTCCTGGGAATCCCTAAACAATAATTGAAATTCTTATGAAATATTTTTTGAACTTGGATATAAAATCTCTGGAGTCAGCACTATCAGACCCCTGACTCTTATTGAAAATTTCGAAATAGTATAATCAAAACATAAAAAGGAGGAATGTATTAATGTTTATGAACCAGAAAAGATTTGGATATTCTTGTTTTGTTTTTGTGATTACGATCCTGCTACTCAACAACAATTTAAGAGCAGCCGGCAAGGTTAAAATTAGGGATGGGATGATGGTTAGCCTCAACTATACTTTAACTGCAAATGATAAAATTTTAGAAAGTACTGTGGGGAAAACTCCATTTACTTACGTTCATGGAGCAAAACAACTTCTTCCTAGCCTAGAAAAAGAACTCAATGGATTAAAAGTAGGAAATAAAAAGAAAGTTAAATTACTTCCTAAAGATGCCTATGGCCCAATTAACTCTAAAGCAGTTGAGATTGTACCACTTAATGCTTTTAAAGATACTAAATCTTTAAAAATAGGAGGGATGATTACACATCAAGGAAAGGGTCGAACAGTAAGAGCCACAATTAAAGCAATAGATGATGAATCTGTTATATTAGATTATAACCACCCTTTAGCTGGTAAAACACTAATCTATGAAATTGAAGTGCTGGAGGTTAAACCAAGCAAAAAAGGTTAATATTCCCAGCTTAAACCAAGATAATAATGTTGGGTATTGAAAGTATAACGGTAGGTTTTCTCAAACTCCATGTTGGAAGTAGCTTTTCTGTAAACCCCTTGCGCATTTGCGCTTAAGCCATAAGCAATAGGATATTTAAAAGAATAGTTGAAGGTATGATAGTTAGTGTATAAAAGATTTGTCTTGTAGGTGCCGTCTGTGGATTGAATCACTCGGTTCGAATAGTTTCTTCTGGTATATCCATAAGACAAAACCACATCTAATTTCTCAAAAAGTCTGCTCGCTATTTTGGGAGTAAGCGCAACTTCTCCATAATCATAATAATTTTCATTGAATTTTGTGCGCGCAGCATCATAATTGTGCTGATTAGAATCTTGCAAAGTATAGCTTATATCCAAGCCAGCCACAGTTTCCAGCTCAAAATCATTAAATTCAAAATTTGGCAGTTTATAGGAAGTTCCAACAGAACTTAAACTATAAATATCTTTTCTTAAACTATCTGTATAAAGCCCAGCAGAAGTGACTGTTTTTTGATCTGAATAAACTCTATAAGAAAAAAGTGTGGAACCTGTAAACGTAAATTTGCCAAGAATAGGCATCTCCGCAGCAAGGGTTGTATCATATGCGTTGAAATCCAATGTATTTTCTCCGCTTTTAATTTCACTGCCAAACAGACTGCCAGAGGATAAAGTCTTATACCTTATAAATTGAAGTTGATAGGGATCAAAACTTAGCCGAACTGATTTAAAAAGTGTTCCATTTCTTTCCAGTTCAAGGCCAAATCCTATTTTTTGATTATCATAAAGGCCTTTGCCTAAATCTTCATCCGCGCTCTCCACTAAAAATTGATTTTTAAAAGAGCCTTTAAGTTTTGATTTCCACTGATCGTCAAACTTATATATGCCTTTTAAAGAGACAGTATTTTCAAAAGTCTGTCGGGTAAGAAAACCTCCGCCAATTAGTTCTTGAACTTCCCTCATTCTTCTATATTTACCGCTTACAGTTGGAATCAGGGTTATTTTTTCTGAAAATTTCATTCCAGGAGCGAGCAGCCAGTCCCCATTTCCAGTAAAAGAGGTGTTTTGTCCTTCAAAAAAAATCTGACCTCCCAGCAAGCTAACTTTTGCCACTGGCGTCCATTTAAAATCCGCATAGGTAAACGTTAAAAAAAGAAAGTAAAAAAGAAAGAGCGCTCCATTTACTCTAAATAATTCAATTTTAAAAAACGCTTTTCTAAAGCAGTGAAAATGATCTTCTAAGCAGGGACCAAATACGTTTTTTAATCTTAAAGTTTGGTTATTCAATTGTGAAAAAAGTTTTTCTTTTAACCTATTCATGGAGATAAAGTTATCTGCGTTGATCAACAGGCTCATTTCCCTCTAACTTAAGTTCAACCATTTTAGCTTTAATGAATGTTCTGGGAGTCATAATCACATCTATGTCTCGCCCGCCAAATTCAGAACTGGTAAAAACTCTTTCCATATTCAACTTTTCAAAAAGGTCAGCTATACTGCCTTGATCCCCTTTATTATCGCTTAAAGAACCAAATCCTATTTGCGTAAAATCAACGATTTTCCCTTGATCATCAATCATCAACATCTCCTCTTTTAAACTAGCCCATGGGGTTAAAGATACTCTAAAAGCGTCCAAACCTGAATTGCTATCATTATTGATGTTGTCCCGATTCGTGTCAGAAAAGAATGTGCTGTCTCCTGTGCCGCTAAAAGTTCTGGAGGTATCTTTTGCGCCGCTAAAACCTAGTTGCACAATATCTTCAAAAGGTTCATCTGAATCTCTCTGTCCGTTCCTGTTAAAATCTTCATAACTTTCACCGCTATCCAGCCTTCCATTTCCATTCGTGTCTACAAAGTTAATATAGGAATCGGTCTGAACAAAATGGGCAAGATTTGAGCTTGAACCAGGTTTAAATTGTGTAAACACCATTTTACCAACAGCGCTATTCCCTGAACCATTAGTGGTCACAAATGAGTATCTCCAATAAGAGCCTGTTACTTTTTGACTTAATGGCTCATATTTTTCAACTAAAACAGGCTGCATGTGCCACATCATGCCTGTGACATCAAAACCACTGAGAGTTCCATTATTACTTGGACGGAAAGAGCTGTCTGTCCAAATTTTATCTAAAGCTGTTCCATTGCCGTTAATGAATTCATAACGATGATTGAATATGGTCTGAAAACTTAGAGAAGTGCTAACAAACCCGCCGCTATCATTAAATCCAAAATCTGAAAAAATCATCTCCTTAGAATCTCCATCTAAGAAAAGCTGTGTGATAGAATCTCTGCCATTGGTTATGATCAATCTCTGTTTGAGCGCGTACCATTCTGGTTTAGTTGTGCCAAAATGGAACCAAAGGTTTCCAGCATCTTCCAATCTAGTAGGCAATGTCTTATTTGCTACGACTTCAAAAACTACAGAATCATCTCGTCCTTCTCTCCGACTTAAAGCAATAAATTTAAATGAATCCGCAGTGGGACGAGTTACATTTTCTTCTAACCGCACCCTTCTACCGCTTCGGTCTATTAACTCTCTTGAAGTTTGCACCAATTCTATTCTCAACTCATCCTTTACTGTCTCTTGATAATATTCCTGCTGGAGATCATAATTGACCTCTTCTCTAATCTCTCTCTTAAATTCATCCTCTCCGCTTCTCCAAGGGTGATCAGCATGTCCTTGATAAGGGCTAGAATCACCTTCGCGGTGACCCAACTTCATTCCTTCTTTTTCAAATCGTTCCATATTTTCTTTAAACTCTTTTTCATATCTGGTTTTTTCTTCCGGTGTGCCCTCAAATTTACTCATGGTTTCTTGAAAATGTTTTTCCATTCTGGCCATTTCTTGTCCTTTATCAAAACCTCCGCTTCCGCCATAGCCATAAGATTTTCCTTCACCTGGACCAACTTGCTTTCCTTCTTCAACTCCATATTTTTGCATCAAATCTTGGCGTTCCTTTTCAAACCTCTGCATGTCTTCCTTATTAGTAGGATCAAATTTACCAGATTTATACTCCTGCCTATATTTCTCTTCCAAAGCGCGAAACTCCTTTCCCACTTTATCTTCTTGAAGCCCCATCTGCTTTGATCCTTCCCTTTCTCTCCCCAACCCTAATCCCATTCCAGCTCCAGCTATGCCGCTCCCGCCATGTTGAGCTTGCCCTTTTGGAGAACGATCAGAAATTTCTGAATCTTTAGTTCTTTCATTTTCTGGGATTATTTCAGGCATTCTTGGAGGAGCTCCCTGTTCTATCACGCTTCTCTGATTTTCTAAAATAGTCACTTCAGGTGAGGCTTGAAATGTATCTGTCAACCCTACAGAGCCATGATAGACATCACACATGGTTGCCTGATTCTCTAAAACAGTAACTTCAAATTCAGTTCCCCGGACAGAACAGATTGCAGTTGGAGTTTTTACTTTTAAAGATTGCCCTAAATTTAACTTCTCCACACTCAAACGCACTTTACCTTTTTCTTCACTAAACTCCCAATCCACAGGTCCTAACTGGCTAATGATAAAAACTGTTTTTTGTTTAATCAAAATTTTATGTCCTTCATTAGAAAGGGTCAGAGCCTTGCTTTTAGCCCCTGTACGGAGCTTATCTCCAACATTTAATATCTGACCAATTTCTGCTTTTATCCATTGGGATTCGCCTTGCTTTTGGATTTCAACTGAGCCTTCGCTCAAAGTAATAATCAATTCTTTAGCATACGAACTAAAAGGGGATAGAAAAAAACTTAAAGCTATTAAGGAAGGAAGAATTTTAGAAAATTTCTTTAATTTAAGAATTTTTATCATATTTTTTACCTTAAGGTAAGTATAGCCATGATTAAAATGTTTGTCAATCGTGAGTTTTAGCACATCTAAAGTCAAAAATTTAAGCGCTATGCGAGTTAAAAATTGACAGGAAAGCTTTTTATTAGGTATAGTAAAAATAAATGAAAATCTTTAAAAATGTTATTTTTTCTTTTCTAGTTTCTGTTACTTGTTCCATTCATGCTTTAGCTGAAATAAAAGCAGTTGAACTTTCTACTCCTATTTTAAACCCACAAATTCAATTTAAAGAGACTTTACATGATTTCAAAAGAATTAAAACAGGAGAAAAAGCTATTCATATCTTTGAATTTAAAAATATTGGCGGCTCTGATTTAATTATTTATAGTATAAAACCTACCTGCGGCTGCACAGGGGCTATTGCCTCCACGGGCCCCTATCGTCCCGGAGAATTAGGCACGATTAAGGTAGAGTATGATTCAAGAGCAAAAACAGGCTTTGCCCAGAAAGATGTGACTGTGGAATCAAATGACCCTAAAAGCCCTCACTCCCTGCGCATGGAAGGCTTAGTGTTAGGAGATAATCATCCTACAGTAAACTCAGCTGATGTTCTTTTTACAGGCTCTTGCGTAGAATGCCATTCCATGCCTGCCAAAGGAAAGAAAGGCAAAGAACTCTATGATGCTGTATGTTATCTATGCCATGATTTACCTCAAGCCTCAGGCAAAAAACCAATTGCGCCAGATCAAGAAACACTGGCTCAACTTTCTAAAAGAGAATTAAAAAAAGTCACTTCCAAAGGCATGCCTAAAACCACCATGCCTGGCTTTAGCCACAAAGCTGGAGGGCCTTTATCAGAGGAACAGATTGAGAGTCTTTTAGAATATTTCAAATCAATCAAAAAAAAATGAAACATGTTAAACTTTAAGAACAAATTCTGGGCGCATAGCTCAGCGGCAGAGCGTCCGCCTCACACGCGGAAGGTCAGAGGTTCAAACCCTCTTGCGCCCACCATTTTACGATTGCGCATGGGATGATAAAATAAATGAAAGAAGATATAAAAAAACTAATTGAGCTGCAGGATTTGGATTCTAAGATAGATCTGGTGCAGGATGAAATTAACAATATTCCTCTTACTATAGAAAAGAAACGCCTTTTAATAGAGGAATTAAAACTGAAGTTGGAGGAAGAAAAAAAGAAACTTGTTTCCATTCAGCTTAAAAAAAAGGATAAAGAAATAGAGCTTGCCTCTCAGGAAGAAAAAACAAAAAAGAGCGAAAAAGAGCTAAATACGATTAAATCGAATGACACTTATCGCGCCATCTTGAATGAGATTGAAAGCATAAAAAAATTGATGAGCCAAATTGAAGATGAAATTTTAAATCTCATGGAAGAAATAGATCTTTGTTCAAAAGAACTAAAAAATCAGGAAATAAAATCCAAAGAAAATACTCAAGAATTAGAACAAGAAATTTTAAAATTAGAAAATGATTTACAAGAATTAAATAAAAAATTAAGCCTTGAAATAAATAAAAAGGAAGAATTTTCTAAACAACTTTCAGGAGAGCTTCTATCCCACTATAACTACATCAGGAATAAAAAAACCTCTAATGTCCTTGCGTCTATTGTCGGGGATGCCTGCGGGGGATGCAACACTCTCTTAACTCAAAGAACTATGAACGATGTTTTAAAAGGAAAAGATATAATCTCCTGCGACTCCTGCGCTAGAATCCTTTATTTCCCAGAAAAAGAGACAATCCTTCCAGTTGAAAGCAGCTCTCCAGACTAACCCTAAAACGAACTTGGATTATGGAAGAGAATAAGAAAGTTAAGAATTCTCCCTTGTCAGTTCTAGGGAATAAAAAATTAAAAATTTACGCGGACGGAGCCTCTCGAGGCAACCCCGGTCCAGCAAGTTATGGAATATGCGTGGTTGATTCCAATGAAAAAATTCTACTTGAAATTGGAGAAACCATCGGAAATAATACAAATTCTGTTGCTGAATACAGCGCTCTAATCCGCTCTTTGCAAGAAGCAGTTAAATTAGGAGCGGAAGAGCTTGAAATTTTTACAGATTCTCAATTAGTTGCCAGACAATTTGAAGGGGTTTACCGCGTAAAAGATGAAAATTTAAAAATTTTAATGCAAAAAGTTAGAGAGTTAGAAAAAAATTTTAAGTCTGTGAAAGTCCAGCATATCTTACGATCTTCTCATCCGGGCAATGTACGGGCAGACCGTCTTGCCAATATTGCCCTAAATCGTTCTTTGAAATAAAAAAATTCAACCTAAATTTGGCTCTTAAATTAAATAGAACCAAGTTTTGGGTTTAATCTTTTGGCGCCAGAGGATCGCTGGCCTTTAAAAAGGCTTGGAGGAAAGTCCGAACTGCATAGAGCAGAGTGGGAAAGTGTCACAGAAACTATACCGTCCCGATTTATTTCGGGATAAGGGTGAAATTGTGAGGTAAGAGCTCACATTCATTGCTCTTTAAAGCAATGAAGGATAAACCCCACTTGCAGCAAGGTTAAGTAGAAAGAGGCCTGCTTTAAATTTAAGCAGATAGGCTTGCTCGGCCAAACCTCTAAAAGGGTGAACCGCATAGATGAATGATCCTCCCTGACAGAATTCGGCTTACAGGCGCCAAAACGATCCCGTTCCTTTAAAAAATCAAAAAAAGGAACGGGATTCTTTTTAAAAAACAGTGTGACCTATAAACTTTAATTAAAACCTTATAAAAACTCTAACCCTTGTAATCACAGCCACATTCGGGCGGAAGCAAGACGTGGCCTTGACAAGAAAAGTTTCTTCTGTTACACTTTTCGCATGGTGGGGAAAAGTGGGGAATTGTGAATAAAAATCCCAATTTTATTGGCACTACCTTTTATTCGCTGGACACGAAAAATCGTCTTGCGATTCCAGCTAAATTCCGCCTTTTAATCCCGCATGGTCAAACTCTTATTTTGTCCCAAGGTTTGGAAGGCTGCTTGGAACTCTATCCCTCAAACTCATGGAAGCTCTTAAGCGAGAAACTTGAAAACATCTCCATTAAAAACAAAAAAGACAAAAGAGCTTTTAAACGCATATTGTTTGCGAATGCCAGCGAAGTGGAATTTGATGAAGAAGGGCGTATTCTCATCCCGCAGCTATTAATAGACTACGCGGTTTTAAAAAAAGAGACGGCAGTCATTGGCTTAGGGGAAAAAATTGAAATCTGGGCAAAACATCTTTGGATTCCCTATTACAAAAAACAGAAAAATTTATTTATTCAACAGGCATCAAAAATTGAACTCTAAATTTTTAAAGTGTTGCATCATATCCCTGTACTTTTAACGGAAGTTTTAACAATTTGGCATGCCAAAAAAGGAGGTTTTTATATTGATGGTACGCTGGGCTTAGGAGGGCATTCAGAAGCTCTTCTTAAAAAAGATCCGGAAGCTCAAGTTCTTGGTATTGACTGGGACCCTCAATCTATAGAAATTGCCAAAGAAAGACTTAAAAAATTTGGTTCGCGTGTTTTTTTTGCGCAGGGTAATTTCAAAAATATTAAAAAAATAATGGAAAATTTAAAACTGCCAAAAACAGATGGGTTGTTATTTGATTTAGGAATTTCATCTCTTCAATTAGAAAATGGAATGCGCGGCTTTTCTTTTCAAAAAAATGGACCCTTGGACATGCGCATGGATCCAAGCTTGGATCAAACTGCTGAAGATCTCATACAAAATCTTTCAATAGAAGAGCTTGAACAAATCATTAAAAATTATGGGGAAGAAAAAAAAGCCAAAATTATCGCTCGCGAAATTAAAAACCATGCTTTAAAGACAAGACTGGATACGCTGAAACTATCCCAAATTATTTTAAAAATTGTTCAACCCTTTAAATCGAAAGGAGTCTCCCTTCATCCAGCTACTAGAACTTTCCAGGCACTGCGCATCGCTACTAATAATGAACTGGAAAATTTAAAATTTATTTTAGGAGAGACTCCGGACTTGCTTCAGTCTGGTGCTCATTCCGTCTGGATATCTTTTCACTCTTTAGAAGATAGAATCATTAAAAACGCAATTAGAGATTGGGCTCAAGGCTGCATTTGTCCAAAGGATTTCCCTCAATGCGTTTGCCAGAAACATAAGGAATTTATCAATTTAACCAGGAAGGCGATTGTGGCAGGAGAAAAAGAGGTGCTTCAGAACCCAAGGTCAAGGAGCGCAAAATTGCGCGCTGTGGAAAAAATATAAAAGGGACTTTTTAAATGATTCTCCGCATCCAAAATGGATGCGGTAGCCAAAATTAAGGAAAAGTGGTATGAAACGATTATGGTTGGGTTTTTTTATTGGAACATGCTTGCTCCTCTTGTGGGTGGGTTTCTCCATTCAATCCACTCAACTTTCCTATTCAATAAATAAAATCGAAAATGAAATTAAAAAAGAGGAAAGAGAACTCGTTGAGCAAGAGATGATAAAAAATAAACTTACCTCTTTAGATATGCTAGAAATTGTGGCAAAGGAAAAACTTGGATTTATTTTCACAAAAGAAGAAAATGTTATTTATTTACCAAAACAAAGTAAAAAATGAACCAACGCATAAAAATTTGTTTCTATTTTGTTTTAGCTCTTATTCTAATTTTAAGCCTGCGCTTAATTTACATACAAATTTTGCAAGGAGTCTATTATTCTGAAATCGCGGAAAAACAATATCGGCAAAAAGTAAAAACTGAAGGTTTGAGAGGGGAAATTTTAGATAGAAATGGCAATATCCTAGCAAAAAGTATTGAGAGTTTTTCCATCTATTTTCGTCCGAAAGAATTTAAAAATTCTAAAGCTTCTGTCCAAAAATTAGAAAATTTGCTTAATTTTAAAGTTTCCCAAAACGTGCTAAAAAAAGATTTCTTATGGATAGAAAGAAAACTCTTGCCCCAAGAAGTAGAGAAATTGTCTCAAAGTAAAATCAAAGGGATCGGATTAGTTTCAGAACAAAAACGCTATTATCCAAATGGCGTTTTAGCCTGTTATTTGCTGGGTTCAGTGGGGATGGACCATCACGGTCTATCTGGCATTGAGCAGACTTTTGACACTTTTTTAAGCGGGAAATCCCAAACCTTGGATCAGTGGAAAGATGGCAAGGGAAGAAAATTTTTAGATTATACAACTGAGGACGCTTCCCAAATCTCACAGAAAAATTTATCAAACACGGTCATCTTAAGTGTGGACCGCTCTCTCCAATACATTGCTGAAAAAGAAATTGAAAAAGGAGTGGAAGAAAATGACGCGGTCTCTGGCATAATTTTAATACAAAATCCTCATACTGGAGAGATATTGGCCATGGCTTCCCATCCTGGATTCGATCCGAATAGCATGGAAAGAACTAAATATCTTGAAGAAACCTACCTGCAAAATGGAATGGTGAATCATATCTATGAACCTGGCTCTACTTTTAAAGTCGTAGCTTTTGCCGCTGCATTGGAAGAAAAAAAATTTGCTTTGGAAGAATTAATTAATTGTGAAAATGGGAATTGGAAAATAGGGAGCCTTAACATCCACGATCACGAACCCAGCGGGGTGATCAGTTTTCAAGAAGTGCTGGAAAAATCTTCCAATATTGGTACAGCAAAAATTGGATTGAGACTTGGGAAAGATCTATTTTTCAAATATGCTCTGGCATTTGGTTTTGGCGCAAAAACAGGCATTTTATTGCCGGGAGAATCTCAAGGGTTATTGCGTCATCCTCAAACATGGTCACAAAACTCTTTGCCAACCCTTTCTTTTGGCCAGGAAATAGGAGTAACTCCTTTGCAACTGGTCAACGCATTTTCTTCCATTGCCAATGGAGGGTTCTTAATGGAGCCCCATATTGTCAAGGAACTGCGCAGAACTGAATTTGGAAAAACTACTAAAACTTTATTTTCCCCACAAATCATTCGAAGAGTGGTCTCAGAAAAAACCGCGAATCTGCTAAAAAATATGTTGGTTCAGGTCATTAAAAGTGGCACTGGTACTCAAGCCCAGATGGAACATTATTCAGCAGCCGGTAAAACTGGAACTGCTCAAAAAATAGACCCAAGCACCAAACAATATTCTAAATCTAAATATATCGCTTCTTTTTGCGGATTTGCTCCTGCTCAAAAGCCAGAGCTAGTTTGTTTAGTGATCCTGGATGAACCCAAAAAAACCTACTGGGGAGGTACTACCGCTGCCCCTATTTTTTCTCGGGTCATGTCCAGAAGTTTAGCTCTTCTTGAAATCCCAAAAGAAAAAAAGCAACCTCTCGCCCTTGCCTTAAAAAAATGAAAATCCAAGAGCTCTTAAAAAAATTAGTCCCTGTTGCTTCCATTCCAAAAATTCCATTAGAAATTGAAGGTTTATCGGAAAATTCAAAAACAGTCAATAAGAATTTCCTTTTTTTTGCTAGAAAAGGAGCTAAAAATAAAGGAACGGATTTTATTCAGGAAGCCTTAAAGAACGGCGCAATCGCGATCTGCACCGAAGAAAAAATTTTAGAAGCATCAGTCCCAGTCATTTCTGTTCCCTCAGTGCTAGAAATAGAAGCCCCCTTAGCCAACCGTTTCTACGATCATCCATCCAAAAATTTGCGCATTGTTGGGGTAACAGGCACCAATGGAAAAACAACGTTTACTTACCTATTAGAGGCGATCGCTAATGAAATTGGATGGAAAACAGGTGTGATTGGCACCATTAATTATCGGCTGCCAAAGAGCGATTCAAAAGAGATTGAAATTTTACCTGCTCCCAACACAACGCCTAACGCTCTAGAATTACAATTTCTCCTGCACACTCTAAGAGAGCGTAAAGCGGATCTGGTGATCATGGAGGTCTCTTCCCATGCTCTATCTTTAAATAGAGTAGAAGGCATTGAATTTGACGGCGCTGTTTTCACGAATTTAAGCCAAGACCACTTAGACTATCATGAAAATATGGAAAACTATTTTGAAGCAAAACTAAAATTATTTAAAAATTTAAATCCAAATAAAAAAGAGAGTCCCCAAGCCCCAAATAAATTCAATATCCTGAACATGGATGATCCTTATAGCCAAAGGATTCAACTCAACTCTTCCTTGCCTGTAACAGGCTATGGAATAAAAAACAAAACTGATTTTTCCATTGAGGAACTGCATCTTGATCCTCAAGGCTCAAGCTTTATTTTAGTTGACAAAGATAAAAAATTCCCTATTCACACGCAACTTCTTGGAGAACATAATGTCTATAATGTTTTAGCTGCAATTGCCGCAAGTTCTCAACTTAAAATTCCTATTTTCAGCGCCATTAAAGGCATAGAAAAAATTAAAATGATTCCAGGCCGCTTAGAAAATATTTCTTGTGGTCAAAATTTTAATGTGATCATAGATTATGCGCATACTGAAGACGCATTAAAAAATGTGCTTTCCTCTTTAAAACAATTTGCTCCTAAAAGGATTCTTACGGTTTTTGGCTGCGGGGGGGACAGGGATCGTTCCAAACGTCCTCTCATGGGAGCTGTCGCAGCTGCTTTTAGCGACTGGGTGATCCTTACCTCAGACAACCCCAGGTCAGAAGATCCGGAGAAAATTATTTTAGACATTGAGGTGGGTGTGCGCAGGGTTGGAAAAAATAATTATGAAATTATTTTAGATAGGGAGACTGCAATAGAAAAAATTTTGAAAAGCGCGAAAAAAGATGATTTGGTTCTTATTGCAGGTAAAGGCCATGAAACTGTTCAAATTTTTGAGAATCAAACCATCCATTTTGATGACCGGGAAATAACAAGGAAATTTTTGTGCAAGCCTTAACTCTTTCTGAAATCGTAAAAGCAACTGAAGGGACTCTTATTCTTGGGGACCCGGAAGTCAAGATTGGGGAATCAAAAATTCAGAATAAAATGAATGACTTAAGAACTTCAGGAGTATCCATTGATACTAGGCATCTAAAACCAGGGGACATTTTTTTTGCTTTAAAAGGAACTAGGGATGATGGCCATGCCTTTATTAAAGATGCCGCAAAAAAAGGCGCAAAGCTCTGTATGATAGAAACTATCCCTCAAGATTTAAGTTTTTATCTCACAAATTTTCCAGCGATCATACAAGTTCCTGACACTAAAAAATCCTTAAAGAGGCTTGCGCAATATTACAGAAAAAAAGTTGGCTCACAAACAAAAATCATCAGCATTAATGGTTCTTGCGGAAAGACAACGGTCAAGGAAATGACCGCGCAAATCCTGAAAAATTTTGCACCCACAGTTTGGAGTCCTGGGAATTTCAATAATGAAATTGGTTGTCCACTATCCATTTTTTTATTAAACCAAAAACACCTGTTTGGAGTCTTTGAAATTGGGAGTTCTGCGGTTGGCGAGGTAGAAACTTTAAGCAAAATAGTTTGTCCTGATCTCTCCATCCTTACCCAAATTGGCTTGGAACATACCGCAACCTTTGGGAATTTGGAAAATATCGCCGGGGGAGAATCAGAAGTTTTTTCCTATTTAGCGCCTTCAGGAATCGCGGTTTTGCCTAGAGACGACGCTTATTTTGAACTTTTAAAAACCAAGGTTCCAAAAGAATGCGAAATAAAAACTTTTGGATTCTCCCAAGATTCTACTTGCTCGATTCAAAACTATACAACTTCTCAAGAAGGGGCTCAATTTAGGCTAAATTTTATGGAAGAAAAATTTAAACATCTAAAAAATTTGGATTTTAAAATTCCTTTGATGGGGAAAATAAATGTGCTGAACGCCTGCGCCAGCATTACGGCCTGTTTAAGTTTAAATGTGCCGCCAGACTCTATTCAAAAAAGTCTTAAAAATTTTATGCCGCCTGATATGAGATTTCAAAAAATCCAGCTCAAAGATGGTACCGTATTAATTAATGACAGTTATAATTCCAATCCTAGTTCACTAAAGTCAAGCCTGGAGTGTTTTATGGAATCTTTTTCAGGCAAAAAAAAAGTTGCTGTTTTGGGAGATATGCTAGAATTAGGTAAAATTTCTAAAGAAGAACATTTTAAGATTGGCCAATTTTTAAAAAGTTGCGGCTTTGAAAAAATTTTGCTTACTGGAAAAGAATCTTATGAAATTGTAAGAGGTTATAAAGAAAATAACCCAAACCAAAACAAAATGCTTCATTGTGAAAATAAAAATTCATTATTTTTAGAGACAAAAAAAACATTGGGTAAAAATCATGCAATTCTATTCAAGGCTTCCAGGTCAATTCATCTGGAAGAAGTGATAGAAGAGATTATTAAAACCGCATAAAAAAAGTTCATGCTTTATTTCTTAAGCCATTTTAAAGATACTTTCTCGCCTCTTAATCTTCTGACCTACATTACTTTTAGGGCAGGAGGGGCTATTTTAACTTCTATGATATTCACTTGGTTCTTAGCCCCAAAATTCATCGCCTGCCTGCGCAAGGCAAAAATGTCCCAGCCTATTCGGAATGACGGCCCGCCCACGCATCAAGTAAAATCAGGAACCCCAAGCATGGGGGGAATTCTTCTACTTTCCACAACCCTCGGTTCTACTCTCTTGTGGGCCAAGCTGGACAACCGTTTTATTATTTTAAGCTTGATGAGCGCAGGATATTTAGGGTTGTTGGGATTTTTGGATGATTTTCTAAAATGGAAAGATTCGCTTCATTATCCCAAGGGATTGAGCCCGCTCATAAAAATAAGCGCCCAGCTTTTTTTAGCCATAATCATTTCCGCTTATTTTTTTTACTTTCCTCCTAATCACGATTATGCGACTAAAATAAACGTGCCCTATTTTAAAAGCTACTTTATTAATTTAGGAATCTGGATTATCTTTTTTTCAGTGATGATCATTGTTGGATCTTCCAATGCAGTCAATCTCACAGATGGTTTAGACGGCCTTGCAATTGGATCCCTCATCATCTCTTCCTTAACCTATGCCCTATTTGCTTATCTAGCGGGACATTCAAAATTCTCTCAGTATCTTGGAATTATCCCTGTTCCAGGCGCTGGAGAGCTTACAGTTTTTTTAGCCGCAGTCATTGGAGCAGGGCTTGGTTTCTTATGGTATAACTGTTATCCTGCGGAGATTTTTATGGGAGATACCGGTTCTCTTTTTTTAGGAGGGGTGCTGGGGATAACTGCTGTGTCCATAAAACAAGAACTTATTTTAATAGTTGTAGGCGGTCTTTTTGTAAGCGAAGCGCTTTCAGTCTTGCTGCAAGTCTATTCTTTTAGAGCAAGAGGCAAAAGAATATTTAAAATGGCTCCTCTACACCATCATTTTGAATTACTTGGTTGGCAAGAGCCGAAAGTAACAGCTAGATTTTTAATTGTTGCGATTGTTCTCTCATTGATCGCTCTTGCTTCTTTAAAGATTCGGTAAATTTTATCTCATGCAAAAAAAGCATGAATCATTACAAAATTTAGAAGGTGAGAAACTAAAAGCATCTCTAAAATTTAAAAATGTTGCTGTTTTAGGGTTAGGCAAATCCGGATTTGCAGCGCTAAACCTCCTCATAAAATATAAAGCAAATGTTTTCCTAAGCGAATTAAAAGATGATCCTGGCTTAAAAAAAAGATTTAAAAATAAAAAAATTAATTGTGAATTTGGATCTCATTCAGATCACATTCTTAAAAATGACCTGATAGTTATTTCTCCTGGTATCCCTCTAGATCTTCCGATCCTTCAAAGAGCAAGAAGATGCGGCATTCCTGTTTGGAATGAACTAGAATTAGGGCTGCGCCTCCTTAAAGTTAAAACAATCGCTAGTATCACAGGAACCAATGGAAAAACTACGACTGTTTCTTTATTGGCAAATATTTTTAAAAATGCGGGTAAAAAAGTTATCTTAGCCGGCAATATTGGTCAACCTCTTACTCTGTTTGTTAAAAGTCAGAAAAAAATAGACACTGTGATTTTAGAAGTTTCATCCTATCAACTTGAAGCCCTAAACAAATTCCACTTTCAGGCTGCCTGCGTCTTAAATTTAACCAATGACCATCTCCATCGTCATAAGACTATGCAGGGTTACGCAAAAGTTAAGGAACGAATTTTTTTAAATCAAGATCCATCAGATATTTCTGTTCTAAATTGGGATGACCCTTGGTGCAAAAAAATGGCAAGAAAAGTAAAAGGGGAAGAAATTTGGTTTTCCACAGAGACAGTTTTAAAACACGGCGTTTATTGGGACAAGGAGAAAAAAAAAATTATTGCGAAGCTTAAGCAAAGCAGCCAGATTCTTTCATTCAATGGGCCAAAATATCTACATGGACTGCACAATAGTGCAAATGCGTGCGCAGCCATTGCCTTGAGCCTTGGTTTAAAAATTAAGCCAAAGGCGATTGAGCGCTCTTTGCAAAATTTTCAAGGCGTTGCCCATCGCCTTGAAAAAGTAAGGGTCTTTAAAGGCATCTCTTTCCTAAATGATTCAAAAGCAACTAATGTAGATTCTACTTTAAAAGCATTGGAGGCTCTTGATTCCCCGCTCTGGCTTATTTTAGGAGGAGAAGATAAAGGCGGATCTTATTTGCCTTTAAAAAAAATAATTCAAGAAAAAAAAATGGTAAGGGGAATCTTATTGATTGGAGAAGCTGCCCGCAAAATAAATTCAGAGTTAAAAGGGCTCTGCAAAATATTTTTTTCTAAAACCTTGCAAAACGCAATAAAAAAAACAGTTGAGCTGGCTCAAAAAGGAGAAACAGTCTTACTCTCTCCAGCCTGCGCTTCCTTTGACCAATTTAAAAATTTTGAAGATAGAGGCGATCAATTTAAAGCGATTGTTAAAAGTTTAAAATGAAAACGCGTTATCCGCCGGATCCAATTCTCTTAAGCATCATTCTTGCCCTCTTGGGCTTAGGATTAGTTGCCAACTATTCCTCCAGCGCTATTTTTGCTTTAGAGCGGTATGGCAGCTCAACCTATTTTCTTTGGAAACAGTTTCTTTGGATTGTGATTGGAATTGCGCTTGCTTTATTTTTTATAAATTACGATCATCGAAAATTAAAATCCATGGTTAGGCCTTTATTAGTTCTAAATATCATTCTATTAATTCTAGTGCTCATTTGGGGCAGGGAGGTGGGTGGGGCCAAAAGATGGCTTAGGTTTCTTGGGCTTGGTTTTCAGCCTTCAGAAATTACTAAACTTTCATTAATTATTTTCGTCGCATATTATTGCGATAAAAAAAGAAGCAAAATTGAAAGCTTTTCCAAAGGGCTTCTGCCTCTCTTGCTGGTCATTGGTTTTTTCTGCGGCATGATATTTTTGCAGCCAGATTTAGGAACACCTGTTTTAATTGGTTTTACCTGCATTGTGATCAGTTTTATTGGGGGCGCAAAATTAAAGCAAATCCTCTCCTTAGGAATGCTTTTATTGCCGCTCATAAGCCTTGCAGCCTGGGCAGAGCCTTATAGAAGGAAAAGAATCCTTTCTTTTTTACACCCTTGGGAAGACCCTCAAGGAAGCGGCTATCAACTGGTGCAATCACTTTTAGCTTTAGGTTCAGGTGGACTTAAAGGGGTGGGCTTAGGCCAATCCCATTCAAAATTACTATATCTTCCAGAGCCCCACACAGATTTTATATTTCCTATTCTAGCTGAAGAATTAGGGCTGCTGGGATCATTGAGTCTGCTTGTACTTTATGGGCTTTTGGGTTGGATGGGCTTTCGCATCGCCACAAGAACAAAAAATATGTTTAGCTCTTTACTTGCTTCTGGGATTACATTAATTATTGTTTTACAAGCGCTCTTCAATATTGGAGCAGTTTCTGGCTGCATTCCTACCAAGGGACTGCCTCTTCCCCTTATTTCTTTTGGTGGTTCTTCCTTAGTAATCACTTTAATCAGTTTAGGAATTCTCTCAAATATCTCCCGCTATGCCAGAAAAGAATAAAATCATCATCGCTTCCGGAGGAACAGGAGGGCATCTAATTCCTGCGATCGTTTTAGCCAAAGAACTTCAAAAAAGAGGCTATAACATACTTTTTACAATTCGTAAAGATGATCCAAGCAGACAAATTCTACTTAAAGAGGGATTTAATTTTTTAGAAACGCTCGCCTCCCCTTTTTTAGGTCAAAATCTTAATAATAGTTTTAAAAATTTATTTTTAAATTTTATTGCTTTTTTTCAAGGAATAGGAATTTGTTCTCAATTTAAAGCCAATGGGGCGATTGGCTTTGGAGCCTATACCAGTGTGCCTTTGGTCACTGCTGCTTTTATAAAAGGAATTCCCATCCTTCTGCATGAACAGAACTTAATTCCTGGATTGGCTAACAGATTTTGCGCTCCTCTTGCCAAAAAGATAGCGATTAGTTTTATTGAAACAGAAAAATATTTTCCAGGAAAATCATTTTATACAGGGAATCTCATTCGTCAGGAATTTTTTGAAAAAATTACTGAATCTACTAAAAATTTATTTTTAAAATCACTCCTCTTATCTTCTGAAAAAATCACCATTCTAGTTTTTGGGGGAAGCCTGGGAGCAAAAACGATTAATGCTTGTCTAATAGAAATCTTGCCTCAACTTAAACTCCTAAAAGAAAAAATCCAATTTATTCATCTATCTGGCAGGGATGAAGAAACATCCAAATTAAAAGAAAAATACAGTCATTTTCAAATTCCAGCTCTGATTCAAAACTTTTCTACTGAAATGGCGCAACTTTATCAATGCGCAGATTTTTGCATTGCCCGATCTGGAGCCTCTACTATTGCAGAACTCATTCAAACCCAAACACCTGCGATCCTCATTCCATACCCATTTGCCGCAAAAAATCATCAGGCTAAAAATGGGGAAATCCTGCAAAATTTAGGCGCAGCCAAGGTTATCCTTGAAAGCCCATCTTTTTCTCAGGAACTCTACGCTGCAATCATTGAAATGGTAGAATCAAAGGAAAAAAGAATGAAAATGAAGGAAGCATACAAAAAAATTACTATTTCCCCGCAAAATGCCGCGATTAGATTTGCTGATGCTATAACGGATATAATAAATTCAATATGAAAATAGCGCTCTGTCAAATTAACTCAACCGTTGGGGACATTGAAGGAAATGCTAAAAAAATTCTGGAATTCCACCATAGAGCTATCTCTGACTTTAGCGCTGATCTCACCATATTCCCTGAGTGCGCTCTTCCTGGATATCCTGCTGAAGATCTACTATTAAGGAAAAGTTTTATTCAAAAAAATATAGATTGCCTTAAAGAGCTTGCCTCTCAAATTAGAAATTCTTTCGCCATTGTAGGGTTTGTGAATAAAGAAAAAGGCAAACTCTATAATTCTGCCGCTCTTCTAGGCTCATCAAAAATATTGGAACTTTATTCTAAACAGGCTCTTCCCAACTATGGGGTTTTTGATGAAAAAAGGTATTTTGAGCCAGGTCAAAAAACAAAAATCTTTAAAATTTTAAATGTTTCCATGGGAATCTCTATCTGCGAGGATATTTGGGTCGCTCAGCAGCCTAGCATTTGTCTAAAACAATCTAAGCTAGGGGCAAAAATATTGATCAACATATCTTCCTCTCCATTTTTTGCGGAAAAATTTAAACTTCGTTTGGACCTCTTAAAAAAAAGAGTGAAAGAAAGTAAATGCCCTTTGATTTATGTAAATTTAGTTGGCGGACAGGATGAACTTATTTTTGATGGAAGAAGCATGGCACTTGACCATAAAGGAAATCTTATTGCCCTAGCCAAGTCATTTGAGGAAGATATAAAAATTGTGGAAGTTGAACCCTCCAAAAAATCAGAACCATCCTTTATACAAATTGAAAAAAACAGGGAAGACCTGGGTCAAAAGATAGAGGAAATTTATAAAGCTCTGGTTCTAGGCACAAAAGACTATGTGGAAAAAAATCATTTTCAATCAGTCTTAATTGGGCTTTCCGGAGGGATAGATTCCGCGCTAACCGCAGTCATTGCAAAAGAAGCTTTAGGCAAGGAGAAAGTGATTGGGGTGACCATGCCCAGCCGTTATTCCTCTAATGAAACTTTGGGCGACGCTAAAAAAATAGCTGAAAATTTAAAAATAACATTTATGGAAATACAAATAGAAACCCTTTTTAAAACCTATTTAGAAACTTTAGCTCCTCATTTTAAAGAGTTAAAGCCTGACATTACTGAAGAAAATCTTCAGTCCAGGATTCGCGGCACAATTCTTATGGCTCTGTCCAACAAATTTGGTTCTTTAGTGCTAACCACAGGGAATAAATCTGAAATTTCTGTAGGTTACTGCACACTTTATGGAGATACCGCAGGAGGGTTTGCTGTTTTAAAAGATGTGCCTAAAACTTTAGTCTATAAGCTGGCGCATTTTATCAATGAAAAATCAGGTGATGAAATAATCCCTGTAACAACCATTAAACGAGCTCCAACCGCTGAACTTAAACCCATTCAAAAAGATCAGGATTCTCTTCCACCTTATGATTTATTAGACCAACTGATCCAATATTATGTAGAAGAAGATCAAGGATATAATGAACTTCTAAGAAAAGGATTTGATAGTGGTACAGTTTCCAGAGTTATCAAGTTAATTGATTCAAATGAATATAAAAGAAGACAATCTCCTCCTGGCATTAAAATTACTCCAAAATCTTTTGGCAAAGACCGCAGAATGCCCATGACCAACCGCTTCTCTGAATTTTAACTATTTTAAATATTTACTAGTCCGAAACTTATTTTTAATGCCTTATCTACTCGCTTAAGGGTTTGAGAATGTATGTTCCCCAATTTTCGCACAAGTCTCTGTTTGTCTATGGTACGAACCTGATTCAATAAAACTACAGAATCTTTATTTAAACCACCTTCAGCTGAACTTATATGAACTTCAGTTGGATAAAGATTTTTATCAAACCGGGAGGTAATTGCAGCAACGATTGTAATCGGGCTATAGCGATTAGCTAAATCATTTTGAAGAATGAGGGCAGGCCGTGTTTTCCTTATTTCTGATCCAATGGTGGGATCGAAATTAACAAAATAGACTTCCCCTCTTTTGGGAGTAATTGAATGAGATTCGTGAGTCATGCCTCATTGTCCAACGCAAACCATTCTTCCGCTAATTCAAGATCGCGAGAGGATCGCATTAATGCTCCTTCTCGAATCCGCTTTCTTAGATTAGAGTAGCCTATTTCTTTTACATAGAAACGTACTGCTTCATCAATAAGACGGCTTCTATCGCCTTTTTCTGTGACCTTGTCAATGAGTTTTAGAGTTTGCGGCGGCAACGTGACATTTACTCTCTTGTGATTCGTAGTATTAATATTTAACATGATTAAATTATACACATAAATAATGTGTATGTCAAGATGTTATGTCAGAGGTAAATTTATTCAATGTAGAGCTCACTATAGTATTCTCTATAAAAAAGCGTTATAATACTTATCCTCAATGATAAAATCTCTCTCTGCCAAGAAAGAGTTAGACTTACTCCATAGAATAACCAACATCCTTTCTAGCACCATTGAACTGCCGGAGCTTCTGCATAAGATCTCAAAAATGATCGTAGATGTTCTGGGCAGCGATTCCTGCTTAATTTTCCTTTATGATGACCAAAAAGAATATCTTGTGCTTTCTGGCGCCCATAACCCTCATGCTGAAACCCTTGGCAAGATAAAAATGAAAATGGGCGAAGGCATCACAGGCTGGGTAGCTGAACACAAAGAACCTGTCTCTATTGGCGAAAAAGCTTATGAAGATCCTAGATTCAAACATTTTCCTTCTTTAAGTGAAGATAAGTTCGAATCGCTTCTCTCACTTCCACTATTGCTTAAATCCCAACTGATTGGGGTTATTAATTTACAAAATAAAAAATCTCACCATTATAAGGACTCAGAAATTGAATTGCTCTCCACCATCTCTAAACAGGTAGCTGGATCAATAGAAAATGCCAGGCTTTATACTCAAACCAAAGCCTGGGCTAAACAGATTGAGACCCTGGCCCAAGTTTCTCGATTAGTTGCGGGAAAATCTTATTTAGAGGAGATATTGAGATTGATTGTCTCGATTACTGCGCAATCCTTAGGTTTCAAAATATGCTCTTTAATGTTAGTGGACGACAAGAACGAAGAACTTGCGATCGTGGCCACTCAATCTCTCTCTGAAGATTATCGCACTAAACCAGCTTTAAAAATTAAAGAGAGCCTTTCTGGTAGGGCTGTGCTTGAAAGAAAGCCTATACTGATCTATGACATTCATAAAGAACCTGAGTACCAGTATCCAGAAATAGCTCGAGCTGAAGGTTTATGTTCTTTGGTTTCTGTGCCCATGCTGATTAAAGATAAATGTATTGGAGTGCTTAATTGTTATACGCCTAAACCACATCACTTTACAGAAATGGAAACCAAAATGCTCACCTCTGTAGCCCAACAAGCTGCAATCGCTATTGAACACACCCGCCTGACACAAGAAGCCCTATCCACAAAAGAGGAGCTGGAAGCAAGGAAACTCATTGAAAAAGCTAAAGGAATTTTAATGAAAGAAAAAAAATTAACAGAAGAAGATGCTTTTCGAGAAATGAGGAAAACTTCCATGGATAAACGAAAGACTATGAAAGAAATTTCAGAAGCTATTATTCTTTCTTTTGAAATTAAAAATTAATTTTTTATTCTCTCTTATTTTTTAACCTGAAAATAATCTTGTAAAGACTGGACTTCGGGACGATATTTCTGTCGGATTATCTCTAAGATGCTTTCATTTAAAGCTTTTAAGGCGGAAAGAGTGGTAAATATCGGCACCTGGAACTGAATAGCTGCGCCCCTAATTTGAGAACCGTCTGTTTGAGCTTTCTCACTTTGAGAAGGAGTATTCACCACCATCTGCACCTGCCTATTTTTAATTAAATCCACAACATGGGGTCTTCCCTCTGAAATTTTCTTAACGCATTCCACGGTAAGTCCAGAATCCTTAAGATAACGATAGGTGCCTTCTGTTGCAACCACCTTAAATCCAGCTTTAATGAACTCATTTATAATTGGCAAAGCTTGTTTTTTGTCCTGATCTCGTAAAGAACAAAGAATAGTGCCCTCCAATGGAACTGGGGTTCCAGAAGCCACTTGGCTCTTTAAAAAAGCAGAGGCAAAATTAAAATCTAATCCCATCACCTCTCCTGTGGATTTCATTTCAGGAGATAGTAAGGCATCTGTGCCGGGAAATTTTACCCAAGGGAGCACTGCTTCCTTTACTGCCACATGTTTAAGATTCTGAAAATCATAATTCAAAAGATCAAAATGATAAATTTCTTTTAAATCTTTTAAGGTCTGGCCGATCATTAACCTTGCCGCAATTTTAGCTATGGGAATGCCAGTGGCTTTACTAATAAAAGGAACTGTGCGGGAAGCTCTTGGGTTCACCTCTAAAACATAAACTTTTTTATCCTGAATTGCGAATTGAATATTCAAAAGCCCGCGCACCTCAAGTTTTCTTGCCAATTTTTTTGTGATCTCAACAATTGTTTGAATTTCATTTTTAGAAAGATTTTTAGGAGGCAATATACAAGCAGAATCTCCTGAATGAATTCCAGCCTCTTCAATATGTTCCAAAATACCGCCAATATAGACATCTTCTCCATCAGATAAAGCATCCACGTCCACTTCTTTGGCAGAATTCAAAAAACGATCTATTAAAATAGGATGATCTCCTAACTGTTTTGTGTAATAATCCGTTTGACTTAAGACATATTGATTGAGCATTTCCTGATCGTAAACCACTTTCATGCCTCTTCCTCCCAAAACATAAGAGGGTCTTACAATGACAGGGTAGCCTATATTTTGAGCGACCTTTTTTGCTTCTTGAATAGTCTTTGCTATTCCATAAGCAGGATGAAGAATCTCTAAACCTTCTAATAGTTTGCCAAATCTCATTCTATCTTCGGAAATATCAATTGAATCTGGGGAAGTTCCTAAAATTTTTACCCCTGCTTTTTCCAAAGGAAGAGTAAGATTCAACGGGGTTTGTCCGCCAAATTGAACAATTAACCCAAGAGGCTTTTCTTTTTCCACAATATGCATCACATCCTCAAGAGTCAAAGGCTCAAAATAAAGACGGTCAGAAATATCATAATCCGTGGAAACAGTCTCAGGGTTACAATTGACCATAATGGTTCTAAAACCCGCTTCATGCAAAGCCATTACAGCATGCACGCAGCAATAGTCAAATTCAATCCCTTGGCCAATTCTGTTAGGTCCGCCGCCAAGAATAATCACCTTTTGACCTTTTTCCACTTCACCTTCATCCTCTTCTTCATAGGTAGAATAAAAATAGGGGGTCATGGCTGGGAACTCGCCCGCGCACGTGTCCACAACCTTATAAGTTGGAATCAGATTTAAACTTTTTCTTAACTTTCTAATTTCCAATTCTTTTTCATTTTTTAAAAAAGCGATTTGTTTGTCTGAAAACCCATTTCTTTTTGCTTCTAATAAGTTCTCCTTAGAAAGCGGAAAAGGAGCTTTTAGCAAAGTTTGCTCAAACCTATAAATTTCCTCTAGTTGTTGAATAAACCAAGCATCTACAGAGGATAATTCTGCAATTTCTGAAATGGATAAACCCTGTTGCAAAGCGTAACGAATATAAAAAATTCGATCACAGTTAGGAATTCTTAATTTCTGTTTTATATCTTCTAAGGTTGGATTGTTGTCTTTGCCGTCTGCTCCTAAGCCTGCTCTGCCAATTTCTAATCCACGCAGAGCTTTTTGTAAAGATTCCTTAAAAGTTCTGCCTATGGCCATAACTTCTCCTACGGACTTCATCTGGCTGTTTAAAGTTTGATTGGTCTTAGAGAATTTCTCAAAGGCAAAACGAGGCACCTTAACTACGCAATAATCAATAGTGGGTTCAAAAGAAGCTGGGGTCTTTTTAGTAATATCATTTGGAATCTCATCTAAGGTGTAGCCTACCGCAAGTTTGGCCGCAATCTTAGCTATTGGAAAACCAGTGGCTTTAGAAGCTAAGGCGCTGGAGCGGGATACCCGCGGATTCATTTCAATCACCACCATTCTGCCGGTTTTTGGATGAACAGCAAATTGGATGTTTGAACCGCCTGTTTCTACCCCAATAGCTCTGATACATTTAAAAGCCATGTCTCGCATGAGTTGATATTCCTTATCTGTCAATGTCTGGATAGGCGCCACAGTAATGGAATCTCCGGTATGCACTCCCATAGAATCAAAATTTTCTATGGAACAGATCACAACGCAATTATCCCGAACATCCCTCATCACTTCCAGTTCAAACTCTTTCCAGCCTAAAACAGACTCTTCAATTAAAATTTCGCTGATGGGACTAGAGTCTAAAGCATTGGTAGCTGCTTCAATGAATTCATCCTGTGAATAAACAATGGAAGAACCGCTGCCAGCAAGGGTAAAAGAGGGTCGAATAATAAGTGGAAAACCAAGCATCTTGGCAATGTTTTGAGCTTCATCTAAATTATAAGCTATGCCGGATTTGGGCAGATCAAGTCCTGCTTTGATCATGGTTTCCTTAAATAGTTTGCGATCTTCAGCTTTATGAATTGACTCTAATTTTGCTCCAATCAGTTCTACTCCCCATTTTTTTAAAATCCCTTTTTCTGCTATAGCCACTGCCAAATTTAAAGCGGTTTGACCTCCCAAAGTAGGTAAAAGAGCCTGGGGTCTTTCTTTTTCTATTACCATTTCCACATATTCCGGAGTTAGAGGCTCTATATAAGTAGCATCTGCTATTTCTGGATCTGTCATGATGGTTGCAGGATTAGAATTAATTAAAACAACTTTATACCCCTCTTTCTTTAATGCCCTGACCGCCTGTGTTCCAGAATAGTCAAACTCACAAGCCTGTCCTATAATAATAGGACCGCTGCCAATAATTAATATTTTTTCAATATCGCTTCTTTTAGCCATTAGGTTCTATCTTTTTTAGATTGTTGGATGAGATCAATAAAACGATCAAACAAATAACGAGAATCGTGCGGACCGGCTGAGGATTCTGGGTGGTACTGAACAGAAAATATGGGTAAATGTTTATGTTTCATTCCTTCTAAAGTCTGGTCATTTAAATTTATATGGGTCAGTTCAACCTCTTTATTAGATAAAGATTCAATATCCACACAAAATCCATGATTTTGTGTTGTAATTTCAATTTTTCCAGTTGCTAAATCCTTCACAGGATGGTTAGCTCCCCTATGGCCAAACTTTAATTTAAAAGTCTTGCCTCCTAAGGCTAAGCCTAATAATTGATGTCCCAAACAGATGCCAAAGATTGGAAATAAATTCTTTTTAGAATTTCCTAAAGAATTTATTAACCCGCCTATAGTTTCAATTGCATAAGTTACGCTGGCTGGATCCCCAGGCCCATTAGAAAGCATGACTCCATCTGGTCTTAAAGAAAGAATCTCATCCTTAGAGGTTTTAGCAGGAACTACAGTTACTTTACAGCCTCTTTCTCTTAAACAACGCAAAATATTTTGCTTAGCTCCAAAATCCATCACAATAACATGCGACTCTAATTGAGGGAGTCCTTTTTGACCTTCCCATTTCCATTCAGGCAAATTCCAATCATATCTTTCTTTTGAAGAGACTTCTTTAACAAGATCTTGACCAACCATTGCGCTAGATTTCTGCACTTTATTCATTAAACTTTTAGGATTAAAATCCAAGGTAGAGATGATTCCTCTCATAACCCCTGCTTCCCTTAAATGCTTAGTTAAAGAGCGAGTATCAATTCCAGAGATAGCAGGCAAGTCTCTTTTCTTTAAAAAATCAGGCAAACTAGATACTGCTCTCCAATTAGAAACCACAGGGCTGATCTCTCTTACAATCAATCCTTCAGCAAAAATCTGTTCACACTCTATATCTTCCTTATTAACCCCAACATTGCCAATATGGGGTTCTGTCATCACAATGATCTGACCTTTATAGGAAGGATCTGTCAATATCTCTTGATATCCTGTCATTGAAGTATTAAAAACAATCTCTCCACAACGCTCTACTTGCGCTCCAAAGGATTCACCTAGATAAGATTTTCCTGATTCTAATAACAGAATTGCTTTTTTATTGGATTTCAAGGTAAGATTTTCCATATTTAGCGGGATATAATACAAAAGATTTAATATATTGACAACTCTTCAATTTTGCAATATAATTCATTGAATATGACCCGTGAATTTAAACAGCGCCAGCCTCTATTCTAATCCAATAAAATCATAAATTATTAATATGGAACCAAAGCCATCTTTGGCTGAACGCATAAAAACATTTCTTTTTGGCACAGCCCTTAACCCATTTGATCGCGATGTCTATCACAGACTTTCCTTAGTTGCCTTCTTTGCCTGGGTAGGCTTAGGCGCGGACGGTCTCTCCTCCTCTTGTTATGGACCAGAAGAGGCATTCCTTGCTTTAAACGGTCATATCTACCTTTCTATCTTTGTTGGCCTATGCTCAGTCTTAACTATTTTTATGATCAGCGCCAGTTACTCCCAACTAATAGAACTTTTTCCTACCGGCGGGGGGGGATATTTGGTTGCAAGTAAACTGCTGAACCCTACCTTAGGCATGATTTCAGGCTGCGCTTTGATTATTGACTACATTCTCACTATTACTATCTCTATAGCGAGCGGCGCAGACGCTCTTTTCAGCTTTTTACCAGTGCAATGGTACCATCTAAAACTTGAATTCGCGTTTCTAGGGATTATTTTACTCATGATTTTAAATTCAAGAGGGGTAAAAGAAAGCGTTGTTCCACTTGTTCCTATTTTTTTAACTTTTGTTATAACCCATGTTTTTTTCATTCTCTATGGAATATTTGCCCATATTAATAACTTACCAGATATTGTTATTTCCACAGCAAATGATATTCAAACCGCTCATTCAGAATTAGGCACTTGGGGAATGATTTTCTTAATATTAAGAGCTTATAGTCTTGGCGCAGGCACTTTTACAGGAATAGAGGCTGTCTCTAATGGTTTGCCTATTTTAAGAGAGCCTAGGGTAACTACAGGAAAAAAAACAATGACCTATATGGCAGTGTCTCTTTCCTTTACAGTTATGGGTTTAATCATTGCTTATCTTCTCTATGGGGTCCAACCTGTCGCAGGCAAAACATTAAATGCTGTTCTTTTTGAAAAAATAGCGAGTCAGTGGAATGGGAATAGCGGCACTATCCTTGTTTTAATTACCCTGTTTTCTGAGGCTGCAATTCTTTTTATAGCGGCGCAAGCTGGTTTTATTGATGGGCCTCGGGTTCTTGCAAATATGTCTTTAGACCGCTGGTTCCCTTCCAGATTTACCATGCTAAGCGACCGGTTTGTCAGCCAAAATGGTGTTTTAATCATGGGAATAGCAGGGTTAATTCTCATGCTTCTTACTGGCGGCTCAGTTAAATATCTGGTGGTGCTTTACAGTATTAACGTGTTTATCACTTTTGTGCTCTCTCAATTAGGCATGGTCCGGTATTGGTGGAAATCACGCGCTAATGGAACGAGTTGGCGCAAAAAATTTTTTATCAATGGTTTAGGATTGGTTCTTTGTAGTTTTATTCTTGTTTCTGTGATTGTATTAAAATTTCATGAAGGAGCATGGCTGACACTGCTATTGACGGGCACATTAATTACAGCCTCCTTCCTTATTAAGAAGCATTACTATCATACTGTACAACTCTTAAGAAGATTAGAAACTTTGGTGCTCTCTACTTTTAGCGCTGACTTTGTTCCAAATGTAAAGCCAGGGGAAAATTCAGAAATTGACTTAAAAGCTAAAACCGCTGTAATCTTGGTCAATGGGTTCAATGGTTTAGGGTTGCACACGCTTTTTAATGTGATCCGTTTGTTTGGAGGCATCTATAAAAATTTTGTATTTGTTCAAGTTGGAATCATTGATTCTGGAAATTTTAAAGGAGCTAAAGAGGTGGAACGTCTGCAGACAAAGGTAAAAGCAGACATTGGCCAATATATTAATTTTATGAAAAGAAATGGATTTTATGCTGAGGGTTATGATGTTGTAGGCAACGATGTGGTAGAAGAGGTATCTGAACTTGCGCCAAAAATATTACAACGTTTCCCTCAGACAATATTTTTTGGAGGACAACTTGTTTTTCCGCATGACTCGTTTTTTACCCGCCTTCTCCATAACTATACAGTTTTTGCAATGCAGCGAAAATTTTATCATCAGGGAATTACCATGGTTGTTTTGCCTATACGAGTATAAATAGTTTCTGCACTGAAAGTCATTTCTACTACTGGCGGCGCATAAAATTGGAACCTCTACAAGTTATCGTAAAAAAAAATAAAATCTCTTGACAACTATTTAGGAGTTTATTAATATATGCGCCAGTACAAAGTAGTATTGTTTCTAAAAAGGACAACGCAGTCCTCAAGGTTCTCTGAATAGAACTAAGGGGTTTTTATGCGTAGTGGAAACATTGTTCAATCCTGTTTTAACCTAAATCCACTAAAATAAAATTCTCAAAATAAAAAATTTGGACAAAGAGGTCCTAATTTTTAGGTAATTGTTTTACTTAAAAAATTAGGACTTTTTATTTTATCTATTCACTAAATAAATAAGGAGGCAGCACAAATGAAAAGCATGTTAAAAAGATTCGGCAAGAAGCTTTTTATCGCTTTGGGAATAGTTGTAACTTTAATTCCCTTAGCTCTTGCAGAAGGAGAAGTAGTACCTTTTACGCAGGAATTAGCAGACTCTATCTCTGGTGGAAAAGTAGCGGCAGATACAATCTGGACATTAGTTACAGCGATGTTGGTTTTTTGGATGAATGCGGGTTTTGGCATGTTGGAAGCTGGCTTACAACAAGCCAAAAATTGCGTTAATATTTGCTCTAAAAACTTTGTGGTATTTGCCATAGCTTCTTTAGCTTTCTGGATTATTGGCTGGGGCATTATGTTTGGCAATGGCAATGGTTTTATGGGAATTGATGGTCTATGGTTTGTAGGAGGAGCAGATAATAGTCCTTTAATGGGCGCCGCTTATCAAGGAGCTTATTCTTCTATTGCTTGGACAGGAGTTCCACTCTGGGCTAAATTTTTCTTTCAATTAGTATTTGCAGGAACAGCGGCAACTATTGTATCTGGAGCAGTTGGCGGCAGAATTATTTTCAACTCCTTTGTGGTTTTCTCCTTTGTTCTAGTTGCGATCATGTACCCTCTTACAGGCCATTGGATTTGGGGCGGCGGATGGTTAGCAACCAGAGGATTCTGGGATTTTGCAGGTTCTACTGTTGTGCACTCTGTAGGTGGATGGGCTGCTTTAGCTGGCATCATAGCTCTAGGACCCAGAATTGGAAAATATCGCGCAGATGGAAGTGTAAATCCTATTTATGGACACAACATGGCTCTTGCAACTTTAGGCTGCTTTATTCTTTGGTTAGGTTGGTTTGGTTTTAATCCAGGCTCAACTATGGCTGCAGTGCCTTCAGATATTGCTCGCATTTGCGTAACCACAAACTCAGCAGCTGCAGCAGGCACGGTTGCTGCTTATATCACTGCTTCCATCATTCTTGGTAAACCAGATCTTTCCATGATCCTGAACGGCTGCTTAGCAGGCTTGGTTGCAATCACAGCTCCTTGCGCATGGGTAGGTGTGGGATCTTCAGTTGTCATTGGAGCAATTGCAGGAGTATTAGTAGTTTTTGCTGTGCTTTTCTTTGACAAAGTAAAACTAGATGATCCAGTAGGCGCTCTTTCCGTGCATTTAGTTAATGGAATTTGGGGAACCCTGGCAGTTGGACTTTTTGCATCCGCTCCTTATGCTGGTGGAGCAGCGCAGCCTCCTCTAGGACTCCTTTTTGGCGGTGGATTTAAATCTTTTACCGACCAACTCATTGGAGTCGTTGGAGTAGGTGCGTTTACCTTTATTATTAGTTTGGTTGTTTGGTATGCAATTAAGGCAATAATGGGTATTAGAGTTAGCCGCGAAGAAGAAATTAGAGGCTTGGATATTGGCGAACATGGAATGGAAGCTTATGCAGACTTCCAGATCTTTACAGCCAAATAAACTAATATTAATTTAATAATTCCATTATTATTTAAGGAGGATTTATGAAACTTATAACTGCAATGATTCAACCGGAAAAATTACCGGATGTTAAAAAAGCATTGTTTGATGCGCAAGTCCACAAAATGACAGTCACCAATGTGGTTGGCGCTGGACAACAAAAAGGTTTCACTGAAAGCTACCGCGGAGCCATTGAAGAGATTAATCTTTTAAAAAAAGTAAGAGTTGAGATCGCGGTCAATGATAACTTTGTTCAACCTACGATTGACGCCATTATTAAAGGCGCAAGAACCGGGAATATTGGCGATGGAAAAATCATGGTAACCAATATGGAACAATGTATTCGCATTCGCACAGGTGAAACTGGCAGCGCTGCTATTGGTTAGATCAATCCATACAAGCAAGGGCGCGAATTTCCTATGTTCTAGGTGCGTCCGCATCCATGGGAATTCTATATGAATCTTGATGCCCAATAACTATTTAAGGAACTATCTTCATGGCCTTTTCAAGAGCCATGAAGATAGACGATCCTTATAGGAAAAAAAATGAAAAAAATTGAATGTATCTTACGCGAGGAAAAACTAAAAACCGCGATTGATTCATTGCTTTTAGCAGGAGTGCCGGGTGTAACTGTAACTAAAGTTCAAGGTTTTGGCAGACAAAGAGTTACGCCAGAACCTCTTTTAAAACCAAAAGTAAAAATTGAAATCTACCTTGAAGATAACGAGGTGGACACCATTGCCAAAACACTGATCCTTGCTGGAAGAACTGGTAAAAACGGGGATGGAAAAATCGCGGTTGTAGAAGTAGATGATTTGGTTCGAATTCGAACTGAGGAAAGAGATAAAGAAGCGCTCTATTAATAAAATAAACTTAAACCAAACAAGGAGGAAAGAAATGAAAAAAATAATTGTAAAAACTGTAAAACTGTGGAGCTTATTAGCTGTAATGCTTACTGCCGCCACACTCTATGCAGAAATGCCTAAACCAACCATTAGCGGATTCATTGATACTACATATAACTATTCCTTTAATAAACCGCAAAGTAGAATTGTAAATGGTCGTTCTTTTGATCGGAAGACCGATGCGTTTCTATTAAATGCATTTCAGTTAAATATTTCTGGAAATGCAGAAGAGGGAATAGGATATTATGGAGAACTTGCTTTTGGAACAGATCCATCTATCTATAAAGGTGCAGGGACTGGTAATGATAACGCAACTGGCGGCACCCTAGGAACTCAAAGCACGACGTTATACAATGTTGAAGTCCAAGAAGCTTACCTCACATATAAATGTCCAATGAGCGGTATTCAGTTAAAAGCTGGTAAATTTGTAACCTTTGAGGGAATTGAGGTTATTGAATCAAAGGACAATTTCACCATTTCTAGAGGCGCCTTATTTGGCCTTGCGGAACCTTATACGCATGTTGGCGCAGTTGCGGGATACGCATTTCCCTCAATCTTAGATGTCTGGGTAGGCGCAGTAAATGGCTGGGATCTCCATACTGATAATAACTACTCAAAAACTTTTGTCTCCAAAATAGGACTTAATTTTGGCGAGAAATTCTTTGGATCATTTGCCTTTTATCGCGGACAAGAAACAAACGCCAATGCTGCTCCAAGTAATACCAATCAAAGAACTTCGATTGATAGCACTTGGTTTATAAAACCTATTAGTAAATTGACCTTAGCGCTTCAAGCAAACGCTGGTCAAGAAGAAGGGACCAATGTCAACGATAAAAATTTTGACGGACTAGTTGACGGCGGAACAGGACATTGGTATGGCGCTGGAATCCAACCAAAATACGACGTCACTGATAAATTCTTTATTGGCGCGCGCTATGAATGGTTCTCAGACCTTAATGGTGCAAGAACCAATTACATTGGCGCAGCAATCTATGACGGTGGTATTTTCCAAAATATTACTATCGCACCGGGATATAATCTAACTGAAAACTTGATGGCAAGGGTCGAGTATCGTTATGACTGGGCATCCCATGGACAAGCCTTTGAAAACAGAAATGGGTTTGTGGCATATAATGGGGTATTGTCTCCAACAGAAAGTACAGAAAAATCAGTGGCTGCAGAGTTAATCTACAAGTTCTAAATTAGATTCTCACTTAATTAAAGAGACGCCTCCTATACATTCTATATAGGGGGCGTTTCTTTTAAAACCCAACCTTCTAAATCAATAATAACTTTTAGACACCCTCTAGACATCTAAAGCAATGATTTTTTGAAAACAAAGTGACCGCCTATTTCGGTGACATTTCTAACCCGTATTTTGCAATCTTGCGTGTCGGAGGAGACAAACGAGGACGCGACTTTTTCGACGAAAAAAGCGAGAGCGTAGCGTTGGCTACGGACGATCTTTTTGAGGACAAAAAGTCCGTCATCGAACGTCCAATCCAACGTCCTATTGCAAAATCCGGGTTCTAATTGCGCAACGGCTTTCATATCATCATTTTACATGACGCAATTGGGGACCATTGACAATTTTCAGAAAAAAGTTATACTTTAGTTATAATTAGGAGGTCTCTGATGACAAATTCTGTTCGGACCGCAATCAGTTTACGCAAGGAAGATTATCAGCACTTAGAGAGCGTGCGCAAAAAATTAGATAAATCACGCAGCGAAATATTTCAAGAAGCTATTCATGATTTATTTCATAAAATAGAAATACAAAATCTTGAAAATCGTTATGCTGAGGGTTACAGAAAAAAACCTGAGGATTTTACAGAAATGAATGCCTATTTTAAAGCTGGGCGCTTAAGTATCCCCAAGGAGAGGTGGTAATGCAAAGAGGAGAAATCTGGTGGGCACATCTACCTAAACCAGTTGGTAAAAGACCGGTTCTACTACTTTCCCGCACTAAAGCGATACAAGTACGCCTTTATGTTACAGTTGCTTTGATTACACGAACCATTCGGAATATTCCAGTTGAAGTTTCTTTGGGTCTAGAAGATGGTCTGCCAAAACCATGCGTTATCAACATGGATAATATCAATACCATTCCAAAGGCGCTCTTAACACAACGCGCCGCACTTCTCTCTCCTCATAAAATGCATCTTGCAGAAAAAGCTTTAAAATTTGCGCTTGGGATTGATTGAAACAGATAAAATTCATACACTCTTAAATAAACCTAGAAAATCAGTTAGGGAGGTTTATCAATGCGGATAGATCATAAAAATTTTGTATCTGCTAAAACACATATCTATAGAACTACGGGGGAAGTCATTAAGATTCTTAGACAAAAAAAAGGATGGACTCAAATCTATCTTGCAAAGCAGTCTCACATCTCTGCCACGAACTTAAGTATGTTAGAAAATGATCATATTGATATTGGTAAAAAAAGAGCTGAACAATTAGCTAAAGCTTTTAGAGTACATCCAGCGCTTATTATGTTTCCTGAATATGAGTCTCATAAAATTAGCCGAGCCGCATAAATAGTCCAACAACATTTTATATCCATGAAGATAAAAATCCTTACGCTTTTTTTCTTAACATTAGTGAGCTGCAGCTCAAAACCTTCTGAAGATATTGCAATTGGGGCCAAAGATAAAGAAACTAAAGGAAAAACAACTGCTTTACCTGGAGCTAGGGTAGGATTTTCTGCTCCCAACTTTAGCTTAAAGAGCACAGATCAAAAAAATATTTCCCTTTCCAATTTTAAAGACAAAGCGGTCTTACTCGATTTTTGGGCTACATGGTGCCCTCCCTGTAGGTTTTCTACGCCTGCCTTAGTGAGGATTAATAAAAAATTTAAAGATCAGGGATTAGCTGTTATTGGAATTAGTCTGGATGAGGAGCCAGAACCTGTTCCTCCATTCTTAAAAAAAGAAAAAGTGGAACATCTTATTCTTTATGCTGGAAATAGTTCTGTAGCGCAAGATTATCAAGTAAGAGCTATCCCCTCTTTCTTTCTCATTGATAAAAATGGCATGATTAAAAAAAGATATGACGGCTTTTATCCTGATTTAGAAAAAGAGTGGGAAAAAGAAATTCCAATTCTTTTAAATAAATAACCTATTTATGAATCATCAATGCTTTTTTTTGTCTTACATCTTTCTGCTTACCTAATTTATCAAATATCTTAAATTGATTGATCTAACCCAATGGTTCTCTCTTTTACAAACTTTAACCCGTATAATTCACTTGGTTGTGAGAATCAAGATAAAAAAATGGCTAGATTTTTCATCGAATTCCACAATCCAAGTGAATTATTTGGGTTAAGCAACTAAAGCAGAATAAATTTTAGATGGAAAAACTGATTATAGTAGATGCTCACGGGTACCTGCATCGAGCTTACCATGCTCTGCCTCCTTTAACTACTTCCAAAGGAATGCCGATCAATGCGATCTACGGTTTTGCGCGAATGTTATTTAAGCTTATTGAGGAATATAAACCAGAATACTTTGCTCTTTGTTTTGATTCTCCAGGCCCTACTTTTAGGGAAAAAATTTATCCTGAATACAAAGCTACCAGGAAAGAAACCGAGGAAAATCTAAAAACTCAATTTCCTTTGTCCAGAGAACTAGCTCAGAATCTAGAACTTAAGTCCTATGAAATGCAGGGTTTTGAAGCGGATGATCTAATCGCTACGATTGCGGAAAAAGCAAAAAAATCTAATATTGAGATCATGATTGTCAGCGCGGATAAAGATCTTCTTCAAATTGTGAATGGTCAAATAAGAGTTTTAAATGAGCCTAAACAGAGCCTTTTTGACGCAAATAAAGTCCTTGAAAAATGGGGATTTAAACCTGAACAATTAGTAGATTTTTTAAGTCTTATTGGAGATGTTTCAGACAATGTGCCTGGGGTTCCGGGGATTGGTGAAAAAACCGCAATTAAATTAATTCAAGAATATGGTTCAATTAAAAATCTATTGAGCCAGATTGAAACAGTTCCTCCAAAAATTAAAGAGAAAATTAAAGAGAACCAAACCAATCTCCTTAAAAGTCAATCTTTGATCACTCTAAATAAAGAAGCTCCTATAGAATTTAAATTGGAAGAATGTAAATTAAAGCCATTTAGAAGTGATTTGCTCTATCCATTTTTTAAAAAACTGGAATTCCATAGCTTATTAAACGAACTAAATGTGAAAGGTTTGCTTCAACCTTCCCAAAAATCTTCTAAACCAAATCAAAACTATCAAGTCATCTTTGAATGCCAAGCATTGGAAAAATTAATTAATAGTTTAAACTCTTCAAAAATTGCAATTTCTCTTGAAACTGAAAAAGAATCTTCAGGAAAAATTCATTGGGTTGGATTTGCCTTTTCTTGGGGAGTGGGTCACGCGGCTTATGTTCCTTTAAGTCACCTCTATTTAAATGCGCCAAAACAGATTGAGCTAAAAAAAATGTTTGAAATCTTAAAACCTATTTTAGAAAATAAAGAGGTTCAAATCATTGGGCACGACCTTAAATCTTCCTTATCCCTTTTAAATTCTCACGGCATTCAAATAAAAAATCTTTACTTTGACAGCATGATAGCCTCTTACTGTTTAGACCCTTCCAGAAAAAGTTTTAAATTAAATGATTTGGCCTCTGAATTCCTAAATCTAGAAATAGGTTCAATAGAAACATTTGAGAAAGCAATATCATTAGGAGAAATAGAAATTGAAAAATTTAAAGATGGGGCTTGCCAAAAAGCGGATTTTGCGTTTCAGCTGTCACAGGCGCTTGCCATAGAGCTTAAAGAAAAAAAATGCGAGGAACTCTTTTATAAAATTGAAATGCCCTTGATTGATCTTCTTTCAGAAATGGAGTCGAACGGAATAAAAATTGACATACAATATCTTCAATCCTTAGAACAATCTTTCACCTCTCAACTTCAAATTTTAGAGCAAAAAGTTTATAAACTTGCGGAACAGGAATTTAATTTAAATTCCAGCAAACAACTTTCATTTATTCTTTTTGAAAAACTAAAACTCCCGCCCTTAAAAAGAAAAAAAACTCAAATTTCCACAGATGAGGAGACGCTCAACTTTTTAGCTGACTTGCATGAACTCCCCAAACATCTCTTGAAATTTAGAGAAATCTCTAAGCTAAAATCTACCTACGTTGAAGGCCTTTTATCAGCTGTCAATAAAAAAAATTCAACTATTCATACATCCTTTAACCAAAATGGGACAGCCACTGGCAGGCTTTCTTCCTCGGATCCCAACCTGCAAAATATCCCTATCCGCACTGAACTTGGGAAGAGCATTCGCAGAGCCTTTATCCCAGAAGAAGGCAGCTTATTTTTATCCGCAGACTATTCTCAAATTGACCTTAGGGTCTTAGCTCATTTATCTCAGGACTTAAAACTAATAGAAGCCTTTAAAAATGGGGAGGACATTCATAGAGCCACTGCAGCCCAAGTAGCTCATATTTCTTTAGATGCTGTTACTGAGGAACAAAGAAAGAACGCAAAAGCCATTAATTTTGGCATTGTCTATGGCCAGCAGGCTTATGGTCTTTCTCAAAGCCTTAAAATCTCTGTCAGTCAAGCGCAAGAGATGATTGATCTTTATTTTTTAAAATATTCAGGAGTTAGAGATTGGATGGATAAAACAATTGAGGACGCAAGGAAAAACGGCTCTGTAAGAACTCTTTTAGGAAGAATCCGCTCTATTCCAGAATTGCATGCAAAAAACTCTTCAATTCGCTCTTTTGCAGAACGCATCGCCGTGAACACCCCTGTGCAAGGAACTTCTGCGGATATTATTAAAATAGCCATGAACCATATTGCTCAAAAGCTGAAAAGTCATATCTCAAAAAATATTGTTAAAATACTTTTACAGGTGCATGATGACCTTCTCTTTGAGGTTTCAGAAAAAGCTCTTGACGAAATCGCGAATATCATTAAAATTGAAATGGAGAGCGCTGTAGAACTTTCTGTGCCGCTCATAGCAGACCTAAAAATTGGGAAAAACTGGGCGGAGATGGAACCTAAAAAATAATATGGTTCACCTTCCTTTTTCTTATCGGGCATTACCTAAAGGAATCAAATGGTTGCTTTGGGCTAATCTTCTGCCTTTCATTCTTCAATCTTTTTTTAAAGGCGTTTTGGAAAATAGTTTTGCTCTCATTCCCATTCAAACTACCAGACATCTTGAACTCTGGAGACTCTTCACCTATTTATTTCTGCATGGAAGTTTTTTTCACATATTTTTTAACCTTTTTACTCTCTGGGCCTTTGGCAAAGAATTGGAATTCTCCTGGGGTACAAAAAATTTTTTATGTTATTACTTTCTTTGCGGGATAGGGGGAGGACTATTTAACATCCTTTTTGAGCCTTTCTCCCCGATCCCGATCATAGGAGCAAGCGGAGCGCTTTATGGAATACTGCTTGCTTTTGGGCTGGCATTCCCTGATGCGCTTATTTATCTTTATGGCATATTTCCATTGCGCTCAAAACATTTTCTTCTTCTCATTGGCGCAATAGAATTTTTAACCTGTTTGGACAAATCAACAACCACAGCAAGTTTTGCTCATCTAGGAGGCATGCTCATTGGATTTCTTTATCTAAAACATTTCTATTTTAGAAATTTTATTAACAATTTTTTTAAAAAACTTTCAAGTCTAATTATTTATAAAGAAAAAATTATTTCCAGAGCAGGACCTTTTAAAAAAGAGGAGGATTTGAATCAGCAGGTGGATAAAATTCTAGATAAAGTGCTTCAGCATGGACCTGGAAGCCTGACAGAAAAAGAAAGAGAGATCATGCGCAACTATTCTTCTAGGAAAAAGTAAGTTGGGGGGAAGTTGTTCTTCCTTAGGGACGCTGGTTAGAACTCACTTGAAAAACAACTTACCCCCATATGTTCTTCTTCCATTAAAAAACTATGCCTGAATTACCAGAAGTTGAAACAATAAAAAGGGAACTTGAGAAACATCTTACTGGAGAAAAAATAAAAGAAGTCCGAGTAAGAGATCCTTTTATTCTTACAGGAATATCCCCTCAAGGAACTCCCAGAAGAAAAATTTCCATTGCTGAATTTAACAAATCCTTGCTAGGAAAAACGGTTCAGCATTTCTCAAGAAGAGGTAAATATCTTATTATGGAATTTCAAGACCAATCCAGCCTGATCTGTCACTTACGCATGACTGGTCAACTGCTGATTGGTAAACCAAAAGGAAATGAAAGAGCGCATTTTATATTTGACGATCACATGGATCTATGTTTTTATGACCGCAGACGATTTGGAGAAATCTTCTTTTCTTTAGATTGGAAATTAGAGCCCTGTATTTCCGCTTTAGGAGTAGAACCTTTAAATGGTGATTTAACAGCCTCATTCTTAAAAGAAAAATTTAAAGGTCGCCAAGCCTCGATTCATTCCCTGCTTTTGAATCAAAAAATAATTTGTGGATTAGGAAATATCTATGCCGCAGAAGCTCTTTTTAGGGCATCCATTCCACCTTATAGAAAAGCGAGTAAAATCTCCTTTCCCAAACTTGAAAAACTTATTTCCTCAATTAAAGAAGTTTTAAACTCATCTATCTTAAATAGAGGATACTCCATGTCAACCTATGTAGATGCTTTGGGAAAAAAGGGAAAAAACCAACTTTTTACTGCTGTCTATGGAAAAGAAAATGAACCCTGTCCAAGTTGTAACCATTGTTTAAAAAAAATAAAGCTTTCTGGCCGTTCAGTTGTTTATTGTCCACAATGTCAGAAATAAAAATTTAATGAACCTTGGTTTAACCGGCGGAATAGCTTCTGGCAAAACAACAGTTCTTAAAATGTTTAAAGAACTGGGCTGTAAGACATTGGATTGCGATAAAATCGCAAGAGAGGCGGTTCTACCCAGAACACCCGGACTAAAAGAAATTGTAAAAATTTTTGGAAAAAAGATCCTTAAAAAAAACGGATCGCTTAATCGGTTATTGAAATCCCTCTCCTTTTTGAAGCGAATCTACAAAACTTAATTGACAAGACCATCGTGGTCTGGGCGCCAAAAAAACTACAAGTTCAGCGTCTTATTCAAAGATCTGGAATCAATCAGATGGAAGCTAATCTTCGCATCCTCTCCCAATGGCCTCTTTCTAAAAAGAAAGAGCTGTCTGACTTTTTGATTGATAATTCTGGGACGATCCTTAACACAAAAAAACAGGTAAAAAAATGCTTGACAAAAATTTCTCAATTAGTAGAATAAGATTTGTTCGGCGCCTCCATAAGACAATTCCAACCCATTGAACCAACTCCAAAAACAAGGCGCCCTTCACGTGAACGAATTCTCTTTATAATCACAAAATCAAATTAAAACCTGATATCGCGTTAAAAAATATTAGGTTAAAAAAAAGTAACTAACCTTAAAATGTCTTTGTATTAAAGGTTAAAAAAAGCAGGAGGATGGAAATCTTGATGAATCAAACGACGGATGTATCTGTACTCTCTAGAATGAAATTGCCGGACCTTCTTAAAATGGCGACTGATCTTAAAATAGACACGATCTCTAACTTAAGAAAACAAGAATTGATCGCGAAAATTTTAGAAGCTCAGGCCGCAACATCTCAAGGAAATCTTTATGATGAAGGGGTATTAGAAATTCTGCCCGATGGTTTTGGTTTTTTGCGCTCCCCAAATTATAATTATCTGCCTGGACCAGACGACATTTATATTTCCCCTTCCCAAATTAAAAAATTCGCTTTGCGCAAAGGAGATACCGTAGCAGGAGATGTGCGCCCTCCTAAAGAAGGCGAGAGATTTTTCGCGCTTCTGCAAGTAAAAAATATTAATGGCGAATCTCCGGACAATATTCGTGAACGGCATCTTTTTGACAACCTGACTCCTCTTTATCCAAATAACAGGCTTACGCTTGAGACTATAAAATCAGAAATTAATATGAGAGTCTTGGATTTAGTTGCCCCTATTGGAAAAGGACAAAGAGGTTTAATTGTGGCAGCGCCTAGAACAGGTAAAACCATTATTTTGCAAAAAATCGCTAATGCGATTACCACCAACCATCCAGAAGTTACTTTAATGGTGCTTTTGATTGATGAACGTCCAGAAGAGGTCACGGACATGCAAAGGTCTGTTAAAGGGGAAGTGATCTCCTCTACTTTTGATGAGCCCGCGGATCGTCATATACAGGTAGCTGAAATGGTGTTAGAAAAAGCTAAACGCTGTGTGGAACATGGCAAAGATGTGGTGATCTTACTAGATTCCATTACCCGTCTTGCGCGAGCTTATAATACAACCACACCTTCCAGCGGAAGAGTCCTTTCTGGGGGACTCGATTCCAATGCTTTACAAAGACCGAAAAGATTTTTTGGCGCAGCAAGAAATATTGAAGAGGGGGGAAGTTTAACCATTTTAGCAACAGCCTTGGTTGAAACAGGTTCAAGGATGGATGATGTTATTTTTGAAGAATTTAAAGGCACAGGAAATATGGAAGTCTATCTGGATAGAAAACTCGCGGATAGAAGGATTTTTCCAGCGATAGATATTAACCGTTCAGGCACCAGAAAAGAAGAGCTCCTTTTAGATGAAGATGAGCTGAACAAAATTTGGGTCTTAAGAAAAGTTCTTGCTTCTTTAAACCCAATAGAAGCAATGGAACTTTTAATTGAAAAATTATCAGCCACTAAATCCAACAAAGATTTTTTACGCGCCATGGAAACCTCTAGCATGGAAAAAATGTAAAGCCTCTCCCTTGACAGAGGAATCCCCTAGAGGATTGACAGCAAAAGATTCAAGGGTTATAATTAAACATCTTATGAAACTGCCTAGTAAAAAGCTTCTATTTACGCTTTCTGTTTTATTTTTTCTGGGACTTGCCTTCACTAAAGTCTTCAGTTTAAACCTTACTAAACAAACTCCTAAAGCGCTGGAGCAAGAGCTCCTGCTCACCTCCTCAAATGGAATTCTGCCTGAAAGGGAAGCGAATGTGATTTTGGGCCGTATTGAAAATCTGGAAGTAAAAACTCATGATGTTAAGCCTTATGAATGGTTAGAAAAAATTGCAAAAGATGTTGGAATTCCAGCCATTTCCATTAGAAGCACAAATAATTTAGAAGATCCTCAGTTAAGGCCGCATCAAAAAATTGTGCTTCAAAATAAAAAAGGAATGGTACATATCGCTAAAGAAGGCGAATCTTTAGAAAGTATTATAAAAGCCTATGAAAGGATGGGAGGAAAAAGAGAGACAATCCTAACCCTAAATGACCTTTCTCTAATCACCTATTTAGAAGCTGGCCAGCTCCTGCTAAGAGAAGGAACAAAACTTTGGATCCCAACCGCTTATAGGAGTTATCCCTTTCTTGCACGACCTGTCAATTGGTTAAGAATCTCTTCCCGTTTTGGAGTAAGACGCCATCCCATAACGCGGGTTAGAAGATTTCATGAAGGAACTGATCTAGTTGCAAAATATGGATCTCCAGTTTATGCAGGGCAAAATGGGGAGATCACTTTTGCGGGCTGGCAGGGCGGCTATGGCTACATGATTGATGTGCGGCACTCTAAAATAACCACCCGCTATGGACATTTATCTCAAATTTATGTTAAAGTAGGAGATCAGGTAAAAAAGAAGCAATTGATTGGCAGGGTAGGTTCCACAGGGCTTTCTACAGGACCCCATCTGCATTTTGAAGTGCGCAGGAACTCTGATGGCCGCTCAGTTAAACCAAGTAAATATCTATATTAATTAAATTACATGAGAACAGGAATTCATCCAAATTACGTACTTTCAACAGTTACTTGCGCTTGTGGGAACAGCTTTCAAACGCGCAGCGTAAAAGAAAAATATCACTTAGAAATTTGTTCCGAGTGCCATCCATTTTTTACTGGCAAACAAAAATTAATGGATTCTGCCGGCAGGGTGGAACGCTTTCAAAAACGTTTTCAAAAAACTCAAGGCCAAACCATTCGCACCAAAGCTAAGGCAAAAGAAGCAAAACTAAAGGTCACAACGCCAAGAGGAATGACGACTACAGCAAGAAAAGTGGAAAAGAAAACAACTAAAACAAAGTAGTTTTCTTTAAATTTTATAAAACGACAGGGAAAATAATCTCTGTCGTTTTTATTTTGTGAAAAATGGAAAGAGAAAAAATTAGGAATCTTAAAAATATTTGGTTCAAGCGCTTTAAGGAAATTGAAATCTTAATGAGCCAACCTCTTTTTCACCAAAACCCCTCTTACGCTTCCTTGTCCAAAGAACATAGAAATCTCTCCCAAAATATTGAAAAGGTGACCCAATGGGAAAAAGGTTTGAATGAAATTAAACATTTGGAGGAAATGATCCAATCCCCTGATAAAGAGCTTTCCGACCTTGCAAAAATTGAAAAAGAAAAACTTGAACAAGAATGTAATATCCTTAAACAAGAACTATTAAAATCACTTATTCCAAAAGACCCTCTGGATGATAAAAATATTATTTTAGAAATAAGAGCAGGCACAGGCGGGGATGAATCTTCACTTTTTGCTCAGGAACTTGCGCGAATGTATGCTAGATTTGCAGAAATAAACGGATTTATCTGTGAAACAATCTCTCTTAGCCTTTCAGATAGAGGTGGCTTTAAAGAAGCCATTTTTTCCATAGAAGAGGGAACAAACAAAAAAATAAATTGCGGAGCCTGGGGACTTTTGAAATATGAGCGAGGCGTTCATCGGGTTCAAAGGGTTCCTGTTACAGAATCAAGCGGCAGAATACACACCTCCACTGTTACAGTTGCTGTTTTGCCTGAGGCAGAAGATGTGGATGTTGAAATCTCGCCTCAAGACCTAAGAATAGATACCTACCGCGCCTCAGGACATGGAGGTCAGCATTTACAAAAAACTGATTCTGCTGTGCGCATCACCCATTTACCTACCTCGATTGTGGTTCAGTGTCAGGATGAAAGAAGCCAGCAACGAAATCGAGAAAAAGCGATGAAATTTTTACGAGCTAAACTCTATCAAGCGGCAAAAGAGGCTCAAGAAAAAAAACTTAGAGAAAATAGAAAAAAACAGGTGGGGACAGGAGATCGTTCAGAAAAAATTAGAACCTACAATTTTCCTCAGGACAGGATTACAGACCACAGGATTGGAGAATCCATCCATCATATTCAAGAAGTTTTAGATGGGAACCTAGGTCCAATGGTAAAGTTACTTCAACTCGCTGAAAATGAAAAACGTGAAAGAGAATCCTTGGACCATTCATAAAGCTCTTCAGTGGGGACAAGAAAAATGTTCGCCGCAGTCTAGCTTTAATTCAAAGCTTGAACCTCTCTGGTTATTGTCAGAAGTGCTTTGCCAAAAACCTTCTAACCTTTATTTAAATAAAGAAGAAAATTTACAATGTCCGCAACAAAAAGAATATAGAAAATTGATCCAAAAAAGATCTCTTGGTTTTCCATTAGCCTATCTCCTAAAACAAGAAGAATTTATGGGACTTAAATTCAGGATTGATCCTTCTGTTCTTATCCCCAGACCAGAAACAGAACTTCTTGTTAAAGAAGCGATAAAATGGGGCACGCAAAAAAAGAATTTAAGGATTCTTGAAATTGGCACGGGTTCTGGTATTATTGCAATATGTTTGGCTAAGCATTTGCCTCAATCTAGGATTCTGGCAACAGACATTTCAAAAAGAGCGCTTAAGACCGCTAAAGAAAACTCTTGTTTCAATAAGATAAAAAACCAAATCACTTTTATCTTAAGCGACCTCTTTTCAATTCCTAATTTAAAAGCGTCAGAATTTGATCTTATTGTTTCCAACCCTCCTTATGTAAAATCAAAAGAGATACCCTTGCTTCAAAAAGAGATCCAATATGAACCGAAATGCGCCTTAAATGGCGGTGAGGATGGATTAAAGATCATCAAGCCATTAATCCAAAATTCAGGTAAATATTTAAAAAAAAATGGGGCTTTAATATTTGAAATTGGAACCCATCAGGCTAAAGAAGTAAAAATTCTATTAAAGTCATTCAGATTTAAAAAAATTAAAATTCTTAAAGATGATTCTGATCTGGATAGAATCGCAATGGGGGAGTGGAATGGATAAAATTATTATTGAGGGCGGAAGACGTCTTAAAGGGAGTGTGGAGGTTTCAGGATCAAAAAATGCAAGCCTTCCTTGCCTCTTTGCCACTCTTTTAACAGATGAGCCTTGCACCCTCAACAATGTTCCAGAACTGAACGACATTGATACCACTTGTAAGCTGTTAGAGCACTTAGGAAAAAAAGTTGAAAGAAAAGATCACTGCATTCAAGTGACATCTAGAAAACCTTTAAAAACTGAAGCTCCTTATGAACTTGTAAGAAGAATGAGAGCCTCTGTTTTAGTTTTAGGACCCTTGTTAGCCCGGTTTGGCAAAGCCTCTTGCTCTATGCCCGGAGGATGCGCAATAGGAGTTAGGCCAATCAATATTCACTTAAGTTCCTTTCAAGCCCTTGGCGCAGAAACAGAATTTTCTCAAGGAATGGTGCGTTTAAAATCAAATGGTCTAAAAGGGAAAAAAATTGTGTTAAGTTTCCCAAGCGTGGGGGCTACGGAAAACGCTTTAATGGCTTGCGTGCTTGCCAAAGGTCAAACCATCCTGGAAAATGCGGCTAGAGAGCCAGAAATTGAGGATTGCGCAAAATTTTTAAATGCAATGGGCGCTGAAATTAAAGGAGCTGGAACAAGTAAAATTATTGTCCAAGGCAAAGATTTTCTTCACGGAGCAACCCACCAAGTGATTCCAGACAGAATAGAAACCGCTACTTACCTTATAGCTTCTGCTGCAACCAAAGGAGAACTTGAGCTATCTCATACTGACCCCAAACACTTAAGAACTATTATTAATCACCTGATTAAAGCTGGAATAAAAATTCAAATCAAAGAGGACAAACTAAATAGAGGGAATGCAACCATATTTTGCAAAGTTCAAAAATCAATTAAACCAGTTCACATAAAAACCGGACCCTACCCTAAATTTCCAACAGATGTCCAAGCTCAATGGATGGCTCTCATGTCTTTAGCAGATGGAAATTCATTTATTCAAGAGACGATTTTTGAAAATCGTTTTGTGCATGCGGCTGAGCTTGCCAGAATGGGAGCAAAAATAAAAATTAAAGGGAACCAGGCAAAAGTCAGCGGCTCTAAAAGATTATCTGGAACAGAGGTGATGGTTTCTGATTTAAGAGCAGGAGCAGCCTTAGTTATTGCAGCTTTAGCGGCAAAAGGAAAATCAGTGATTCAAAGAGTCTATCATCTAGACCGTGGTTATGAAAAATTAGAACAGAAATTAAGTTGTCTTGGAGCAAAAATCTATAGGGTTCATGGTTAAAACTATTAATAAAATCTTTATCTTGAGGACGCTCGCTAGAACTCGCTCGCAAAAAAATTTTCAACAAAAGGAAAATAAAGATTTTATTAATAGTTTTAACCATCGTCACTATATCTTTCTCTCCTTATTTATAATTTTATTATTTAAGATTACTCCATCCTCTAATTTAAGGGCAGAAGATGAATTTATTTCTAAAGTCCGCCAAGGCAAGGAGAAAATTGTTAAAGAATTGCCATTCCTTCGCATAAAAGAAGAAGACTTTTACAGCCCGCCACGCTGGATTTTACCTCATACTATTTCAAAAGTAGAAGAACTCTTAGCTTACCCTTTAGAAGCGCCGCTCCAAATTTCTCAGTGGAATATTTCTCTCTTAAACAATAAATCTTTTGCTTCATTTGTCGAATTTGCGCAAGATTCGCTTTCTTTAGAGAATGAGCTAGACTCAAATTTTAATTTCACAAAGTTTAAACCGCCAAAAAAATTAGATCCTCAAATTCAAAACCCAGTAAGTGAAATTGTTAAAGCGATAGAAAAAGCAATTCCTATATTAAAACAATCTTATGAAGAACTCTCAGAAGAAGAAAAAAAAGATATACTTCGCTATTTTAATTTTCCTATTGAGTCCCTCAAGCTCTCCAATAAGGAGAATGACTCTAAATTCAGCAGCAAAGCACTAAATGTTAAACTTCCAAAATCTAAAATAAAAATTTTTAAATCTTTAGAAAAATTTAAGCAAGACAAACTCTTTAAAGCAGGCGAGATTCTCTTAAAACAAATAGATCAAGAAATAAAAGGTCTTGAAAAATGGTCAAAAGAGTTAAATGATCCTAAAAGAACTCCTTTTAAAACTTTAGAATGGCAAAGCCCAATAGGTAAAGTTCTTATTTCAGGCAAAGAAGATAATATTTATGATTCTGGACAATTAAAAGATGTGGTATTGCTGATTGATGGCGGAGGAAAAAATAGTTATTACTCTAACCCCGGCGCAGCAGGCCCAGGGGAAATTAAAATCGTAATTGATTTTGGAGATGATGTCACAATTATTTCCAGCCAAACTGCCGCTTCTGCAGGAGCTGGAATTTTTGGGATTGGTTTTCTTTTTCTGCCCAATCCCTCTGGCATGAAGATCATCAGAACAAATTCATTTTCTCAAGGCTTAGGGCTTTGCGGAATAGGTGGAATCTTTGTCAATGGAAAAGGTTTCTTCAAAGGTCAAAGATATGTGCAAGGTGTGGGATCTTTTGGACTAGGTATTTTTCAGAATACAAGAGGTGAAGAAAGTTTCTATGAAACAGAACTTTATGGACAAGGAGCTGGCCTTACCAAAGGGCTCGGGCTATTTATTCACCATGGATCCAGTTCCACTTTTCGCGCTGGCTTAGTGGATCCGGATCCACGGGAAACATTAGGAGCCACTAGCCTTTGCCAAGGGGTGGGATATGGTCCAAGAGGATACGCAGGAGGAGGTATTGGAGTCTGCGCTTTAAAAGGAAATTCTTTAACCCTTGAAAGCAGTTATTTTGCTCAAGGAGCAGGTTACTGGCATGGGCTTGGTTCTTTTTATTTAGATGGAAATGCAAATATGATTCAATCTAGACGTTATGCTAAAGGTTCGGGAATTCATAGCGCGCTAGGCTCGTTTTTTATTAAGGGGGATGATAATGCGATAGTCAACTGGGGCGTTGGCCCTGCGTATGGCTGGGATTCCGGGACTGGATGGGCATTCTTATTTGGAGATAGAAATCGTCTGCAAACAGAATGGGGCGCAGGCACAGCAAATATAAATAGCTCTAAATCCTTTTCTTTTTTTTCCGGCAATCAAAATAAATTTGACCTGCCAGCTCTTGGCAGCGCTCAAATTTCTCATGACTTGCCTGATTATGCTGTCAGCATGATTGAAGGAAAAGATAATCTTTTTAAACTAAATCCCATAAAAAAAGAAAAAAAAGTTTCAGAAACTGTTTTTACTTCTCCTTGGGGAGAAATCTCTTTTAATGAAGTCCTATTTAAAAAAGAATTAGATTTTCCTAAACTGGAATGGAAAAAACTACCGCAACTACAACCTTCAGAAAACGCGCAAACTGATTTAGGAAAAGAAGTTAAAGAATCTCTTCTACTTCCTCCAGATGAAAAAATCGAAAATCTTCTTCAAATTGCAGCTAGTTTTAGTGTGGATCAAGTTAATCCACAAAAAGCTTTTGAAGGGCTTTCTTACTTAAAAGAAGATGAATTACCTTATATCCTGGATTCATTTGTTCCGGAAGATATGGATGGGTTCTTTCAGGTTCGAGCCTTAGTTGCTCTTTGGGGTAAAAATATTTCTAAATTTGTTATAAAAAATATTAAAAATGAAACAAACCCCCAAAGAAAAGCTTTTTTAATCACACTCTTAAGTCTCTCTAATATGGAAGAATCATGGCCTACCTTAAAAAAAGCGTTAGATGATTCGGATTGGAGAATCCAAGTTCAGGCTTTAAGGGTTTTAGGATCTCTATTAAATAAAGACAAAGCTCTTCCTGGAAGACTCTATTTGCTTAAGCGGCTTGAAAAATTTCTTTCTACTAAGACTCCGCCTAAAAAAATTTCTAAAGTTTTTATAGATGAGCTTAATTCTTTACAACTGGTTGAATCCCTATCTCTTTTTTCTCTGATTAAAACCTGGTCTAACGACCAAAGGTCATTAATCGCTAAAGCTCTTCCCAATGATAAAACCTCTTCAATGGATGAAAAAACTTTAAAAAACATCTTAGAACAAATAAAAGAAACTAGGGGAGAATCTCTTGAAAGTGTTAAACGAGAAATAGAATTCTCTACTAATCAAGAAGAAGCTATTAGAGAAAAGATCAAGGAGCTCTTAATTCCCAGAACCAACATGGATTTAAGGAATTCATCTAGATTCTCACAACCAATGATGATTCTGGGGTTAAAAAAGGATGTGGAGCCAAGAAAAGAGATCATTCATTCTGCTTTAATTGCTTTGGGAAAAATTGGGCATGAAGAAGATTTAAAGATAATCGTCCCTTATTTAGAGCATCCATCTGCCCTAGTTAAAGAAGGCGCTTTAATTTCTATGGGAAGAATTGGAAAAGATTCTTTAAAAACATTAGAAGAAATGAATCGTTCCTCTGATCCTCAAAAAAGAATTCAATCCATATTAGCTTTGCCTAAAACCACGGACAAATCTCTTTTAACCATTCTAAAGAAAGGTCTTAAAGATAAAGATGAAAAAATCCAAAAATTTTCTTTAACGATTATAGAACAGCTGCCAGCAAGTTTAAGTAAAGATCGGGAAAATTTAAAAAAGATAGGGAAAAAATTAAAAACTAAAGAGGGATCTCCTTTAGAAGCTCAACAACTTTTTCTCTATGGAAATTAACCCAAATCATTCAACCCCAAAATCATCATTGGATTTAAAGGAATTCACTTCGATTTTTACAACCAATATTGGTTCTAGGATTTAACCCGTATTTTGCAATCTTGCGTGTCGGAGAATGTCCTAAATGATCTCCTAAAACTTTTTCAGAACTTTTTGTAACAAAGATGCAACACTTTTTTCCCGCCCTTGACTTCTCCTATTTCCTCTGTTAAATTTACCGTATGATTGAACGCGTAAGAAGTTAGGGTTTCTACGCATGTTCTTTTAAAGGTCAAAGAGTTAAAACCACTCCGCCTAACCTAAAAGCTTTCTTCTAGTTATTAAAGTTTTAGGAGAAAGATAGGCAGAGATTACATAACTCGATAAGGGCACCCTCTAGTGAAAGCTAGAGTGAGTACGCAAAGCCACGGGACTAACTCGCCAGATGTTCTTGGTGGAGATGCCAGCCGGGCTACCGAACGTTATGAAAACTAACCAATTTAATAATAATCCGTCCTGGCAGTGCACTACTTCCCTCAGTATGGCAGTGGTCTTTTTTTATGTTCAGATTGGATATGGAGTTATCGAGCCTTTAGCGCAGTCCCAAAGAGAGAGAAAGTACGTAAAACTGTGGGAAGAGAGGAGAGCTGCTAGAGAGAAGTTAAGGAATCCAGAAGATCAAAAAGAGAAGAATGAGAATTTACCAGCCAAAGTAGTCCCTCCCAAAGAAGAAAACAGTCTTATTTCACAACTTCCAGCTTTAAATCTTAGCATCCTTAAAAACTCCATACCCAAAATAGAGGAATTCTCTCCTAGCGGCCACGATTACTCTGTTGTCCCGGCTGGTATGATCAAAAAGAAAATCTCTTTAACTAAACTTGCTCACACACTTCCCAACTGGTTTAAATCCGTCCCATTAAGCTATGCGAATCTCATTGATTTCTATGTCCCAGAAAACTGGAAGGCAAATGATTTGATGATCATCCATATCCAGGACGCTCATGAAAACTTTGACGCTCAAAATAACATCGCCCGAATTATCGAAGCTCTAGCCTCTAACAATCCGCCAATTAAGGGAATCAATCAGCCCTCAAATCTATCTAATTATCAGCCGCAAGTTGTTGTTGGACTAGAAGGCTCCAGTGGAGCAATGAACTTTGAACCTTACCGCTCATTCCCAGACCCAAAAATCTCAAAGGAAGTGGCGGGACATCTTTTAAATGAGTCTCTTATATCGGGTGCGGAGTATGTGGGAATGACATCAAAATCTCATTCTCTTTTCTGGGGAGCAGAAGACGATTCTCTCTACCTCAAACACATCCGGGCTTTGAAAGACTCTATCCCAAAAGAAAAAGAAGCTAAACTTGCTCTCCTGCGCTACCAATCCCTCTTAAATGGTCAAAAGAGCAAATATTTTAACCCAAAACTCAAAGAACTCGATCAAAAGATATCCCAATACCATTCAGGGAAACTAGGTTTAGGCAATTACATTAAGGCTCTCGTTAAAGACGGAATCCCAGCCCATATGGGGATGGTTAAAACCTTTGTGAACGCTCTTTATTTCGAAGATAGGCTGGATTACGACAAAATAGAGAGCGAGCAAAGGAAACTCACCCAAGCTCTCACAGAGAAACTCACCAAACCCGAATTGGATAACCTTCTTAAAGCGAGCCTCTCCCACAGGCTAGGGAATATCAGCTACGGGGATTTCTATCAATATCTTACGGAACTTTGCAAAGCTTATGGCATACGCATCTCCCAGTGGCCGGAAATGGATAAGTACGTCCGCTATGTTTTGATGTCGGATCAGATCAGGGCTGAGGAGCTCTTCCAAGAGATCGGGGAGTTGGAGCAGAGAAAGAGCGATTACTACATTTTAAACAGCAACGAGCAAGCGATTGTTGAGATTTCCAAGGACCTGGCGCTGATGGATAAGTTGATTGAATTTAAAATGAGCCCGGATGAATGGAAAATGTATCAAGATAGAAAGAAAAATATCAGGCAAATTGGAAAGAGATTGAACGAAGATAATGCTCCAACGTTTTTAGAGCCTTTCGAACAGTTTAATCACGCCGCTATATCCAGAAACTCCGCTTTGGTCAACAACCTTTTAAAGAAAATTAATTCTATATCAAGAAATCATGCGGCGAAACAATCTAATATTGCTCCAATTGCAGTGCTTGTGGCCGGCGGGTTTCATACAGATGGTATTACGGAACTCCTTAAAACTAAAAAAGTTGCGTTTGCCGTGCTTGCTCCTAAACTAGGAAAAGTAGAAGGCGCCGGAACCGACTACCTAGAAATCTTCCGCAGAGATAAAACCCCGCTGGAGAAGCTATTTACAGGAGAGCGGATCACGCTTAAATCTCCTCTGCCAACTGCAATGACCCCACCCAATGGAGAAATTTCTCCTGTTACGTATGTAGTTGAAAGAAAGTTCTCCTTGTTCGCCGCAGCTCTATTAACAAGAAAAATACTCGCTCAAGTAACGAACCTCACTAGAGCGCAAAAAAAAGAGATCGAGAAAACCTTATTCACATGGATCAAAGAAAAAGGGAATCAGTTCCAAACTTTAGATTCACTCACAATAGATCGGATTGAGGAATATAGAAATAAAGAAGGAGCTTTAGAAAAAATTGTTGTAAGTGTAATCCTGCACGGGAAGGATGGGCAGAAGGATAATGTGGTGGCAGTGGAGGTGTTGTCTAAAGATTCTCAAAGCAACAGAGGGATCATTGACGCGGATTTATTAAGCGGTCAACATGCTGTGTCAAAAGTAGGAGAAGATATTCTCACCATTTATGTTCCGCACCCATCAATTTTACTTGAAGTAAAAGATGTCCTCGCTCATAAATTACCTAAGCTTTCTAACTGGGTATTGGAAAGAATCAGGAATCGTTCATTATCGTTGGTTAGGAATGTAAAGGATAAAGTCAGCGGCGCGCTTGTTGGAAGCAATGACGTGATTGATTCTATGAAAGGTGGTGAGACCCGACACTTAGCTGCATTAAAAACTACAACTGCTGAACAATTTGGGAATCGCTGGTTCATACGGTTAGACGGAGATATGTTGGGCACATTGAACTTGTTATACGGCAAAGGGATTATTGGGACATTGGAGTCAGAACATTCACTTTTTAGGGAGAGTCAAGAAATTTTAAAGAGAGCTGTAATTGAAGAAGGCGGCAATCTCTATATGGGAGAAGGCGCGGATGAGATTATCCTTGAATTCGAAGGGAATTATGCAACGATCAACAAAAAACTAAACAATGTGATTGCAAAATATACGATTGCGTTTAGTGACCGTTATGCGGTTCTAAGAATTGAGTCTCGCAAGTTGACCTCTGATCAAAAAAGCAAGATAAAAGTTCTAGACCGTGTTCTTGTTGTTGCGGAACATGGGAATGGGGTCAATATCTTGGTGAATCAAGAGGGACTGAAAAACACAAAAAAACTGGTCAAGCAATTAAAAAAGATTTTGAAGGGCTTGGATATCGCAGACATCACACACACCAATTCCCGGCAAGAGATCGGATTTATGACGTTAACCGGTGGAGCAGTGTCATTTGATACTGTGATCGAGTATATGGCTAAAAAGATTTTTAAAGATGATGACAAAAAAGAGCGGGAATCAACATTAGAAAGCATCAGGGAAGAATTGATAAATAAATTTGAGTCCGGCGATGAAGACTTTCTAAAACTCTTTTACCTCATCGGCATGCAATTATCTGATATTGCAGTTGGAGTCGCAAAATATGTAGGAAGGAATCAAAGATTTGTACCTAAGCATTTAAAAGAATTAACTGATCAAGTTAATGCGATGGATGAATCAAAAAGCGTTGCGGAAGAACAACAGGAACTTGAGGGTCCCGAAGTGACACGCGAGATGATAGAAAACCCAGCAGTAGCCCTAGAGCAGATGAAATCTGCGGCAAAAGAAGAGGGAAAGGATAGTTTGACCGAGGCATACACTGTTGGCAAATTAAAGGAGTTGGCAATAGAAGGAGAGTACAAATACTTTGGATTCTTTAGAATTTTGAGTTTTTTTAAGACCTTGGGAAGAGAAAGAGCTTTCCACAAGTGGCAAGGGAAAGTTCAACATAAAGGCGGGGATAAAACAATAATTACAATAGCAGTTTTGCTTAATGGGAATAAAGCCGAAATCTTTTTTGATGGTGCAAGGGTCATCATCGCAAGGCAGGGAGCGGACAACTTTGTAATCGCCTATGACACTAAAGTTAGAGGTCCTCCTAATCTAAATAAATTGCTAGAAGACCTAACAGCCAAACTAAAAGAGATTTATCCGGACGTGGAGCTTGAGATTGTGCTTTATGAGGTGTCAATGGCGGAAATGAAAGCACTTAAAGCAAGGGAAGAATTTAAAGAATACCAGAACCAATATAAGCTTTTGGGGATGATGGAGCAGATTGTAGAATCTATGGCAACGGTAGGTGTTGACCAATTAAGAGCTACCGGATTAATTGTAGAACAAGATGGGCCGATATTTATCGTTAGATTTGATCACACAAATTTCGATCAACTGATGCAGAGCTATAGGGATGCTCAAGACCGGCTCTCTACGAGAGCTATGAAGGAAATGGAAGATGCAAGAATGACAATGCCAAGCCACATAGTAATAAGGGATGAAATGGTTGTGGAAAAAACAGTCCTACCACTAAATCTTTGGAAGAAACTGATAAACGTCATCAAAGGCGAAGAAGGAACCAGTACAGTAGAGTATGGATTGATTCTATCCGCAATTAATCCCATTGGGCTTTTTGTTGGTGGTGTATCACTTGTAGTATTGGGGATTGTTAATTTAGTCAAAATTCTTACGAAGAGTCCCTCTTTTCCAGAGAGTGTTCTGCTAAATAACCTTTTGGTACATCTCCCAGAAAATGTTCGAGAACCGCTTCAAAAGGATTTATCTAAAGGACTTCTGCCTCAACCAGAAAAGTTACTAAATCAAATAAAATCTCAAACAATATCAGATCAAAACCAGCTGGAACAAATCATTTATACCATTCATCTGATACAGATGGCCCGAATCTTTTCTGGGACAAAAGGCGCTTTAGCAAAAGGAAAGAAACTTGAGCCTCAGCAAACTGCCCGGCTTTCTAGATTCCTCAACTCTAAAGAATTAGCACAAATTGAACTCTCTGAACTCGTAAATGCGTATGAAGATTTATTTAAGCGCCACAATGAAAGTAAGGAGAGCACCCAAGATCAGGAGATAATCCAAGAGCATTTTGGATATTTAGCAACAATATTGTTTGAGTCTGGTGGAGCAAATGATTTAGATATTAGCTTTGAATCAAGATGGAAAGCGTATCAGGGCATGGCAAGGCTTTTTAATTCTGAAACAATTTTTTCTGATGTTATGAAAGATTCCGCGCAAAAAATGTGGGAGAACGGAAAGAGAAGAAAGGAAGATGGTAGTTATAGCTCTAGGTTGATTAGAACATCAGAGTCAGACTCTATGGATATTTTAGAAACAGGAACCTCTGGAATTGAACTCTTTAATGTGGATGATCTATCTTCTAATGGAATTAAACTTTTAGCGGATCGAATCAGAAGACTCCCCTCTGGCAAGCAGATTTACCTTTATTCATCTAAAGGTGAAGGATTAACCCCTGCGCTGAAAGATCGTCTCATCAAAGATATATTAGATTTGAATGTAGATGGAGTTGACTCTAACAGATTAAAACAGATCAAATTTGGAGAGAAGCAAGTCTATGGAACTACTGATTTAACTGAGATTGTTACTAAGATCAAGGCTTTAAGCAAAATCTCTAATCCATTGATTGATATTTTTACAGAGAGGAACGTCTTTAAAGGAACTATACAAGGATTAAGAATCCAGATTTATGTGATTCTGTCTGGAACTCATCTGATTGAAATCTCTAAAGATTTAGAATTGATCCATAAGTCAAGGGAAGCGCTGGCTCTTCAGCAGTGAACGCCAAATATATTCTCACGCAAGGACAATTAATATTTGGAGAAAGTATGTTTTTATGCTGCCTGATCTACAGATTGCTTGCCCTTAAGGTCAAGTTCAAGTCTTCCTGTAAATCCGTCAATGACAGAGATACTTTTCTTCAACTCTTCTAAGATCAGCCAATACCTATTGGCAATGACCCTTAAAGCATATCCATCCCCAGTCAGTTTATTCTCCTGTTTCTCTACTAAACTCTTAAGATCAAATGCGCCATTGATAAAGGGGTG
>JACPBF010000041.1 GCA_016180425.1 Elusimicrobiota bacterium | reverse complement strand
GCCTGCCACCGTTTTAATCACTACAAAAAAGTGGCAACTTTGGATTAAATTAGTGGCAGGCTTGCGTTAAATTGGTGGCAACCATGAATTAAATTAGTGACAGGTTTGGAGTGAATTACGCACCTTAATCTCACGAATTAAACTTAATACTTGATTCTCGATTTGGTCGCGCACTCCGCGGAAATCCTCCAATGGCATGTGTTTAGGATCGGGTAATGTCCAGTCTTGCCTTACGCTGGCTGGCTGGCAGGGAGGGGCAGATATCCCCACATCCCATCGTGATGACGTAATCCCACTTCACCTTTGGCAGATCATCCAATCCCTTGGACTTGTGATAAGTAAGGTCTATCTCCCTTTCCTTCATAACTTGAACAGCAGTTTCGTTCATCTTCCCCGAAGGTTTTGAACCCGCGCTCCAAACTTCTAGAACTTCTTTGCCAAGTTTTCGCGCAAACCCTTCCGCAATCTGGCTGCGACAAGAGTTTTCTACGCATATAAATATAACTTTTGCTTTCATTAATTATTTCTCCTTCTACCTTTATATTTGCTTATACGGATATAGAAGATAAAAAAATATTCGCTTATTTAGAGACACTCTTACAATGCTTTAAAGAGCTGGCATCTTTTTTTAAAATCGAAACCTCTCCAAAACACTCATCTAAACATCCTATCAGGCGCTTGTGAAATCCATTTTCCGATTTTGTTAAAGAGTAATATCTCCAAAGACCTTTCTTTCTATCCTTAACTAGTCCGGCGCGTTTAAGATAGGCGAGGTGCCTTGAAACCTTGGACTGTCCCATATGAAGAACTTCAATCAGCTCACAAACGCAAAGTTCTTCCTTTCGTTTTAAAAGATGGAGAATCCTTAAACGATTTTCATCAGCAAAGGCGCGAAAAACTCGATCTACTTGTTGGGTTGTCATAAATATATATCTGCCTAAACGGATATAGTATTAAACATTCCTTATTATTTCAATCAATATTATTTTTAAAAATAAACCAGAGATGTTTTTAGGAATTTAACTTCTTCATCGGAGAAAAATTCTGGGGTGGCTGGGCGTACCAGACTAGAACCTCTCTTGAGGAGGAAAGCCTTCAAAAAGCTGCCTAGAGCCAAAGGCTTTTAGCTTCTTAATGCCCTGTGCCTTTTTCCTCTAACTTCCTTTTGCAAGAATCTATAATCCTTCGAAAATGATTCATAAAACCGTAATTTTCCGACCGATCGCAAAATTTATGAATCCAGCTTTCAATATACGGGATATCCAATTTCCCCCAATGGCGCAGAGCAACCGATTCTGCATCCAGAATATCCTTTTCTCTTCCAGGGATGATTTTGAGCAAAATAAAATCTTCCGGGGATGGAAAATCGGCTTTCATGCCAAAGCAAGGGACCCTATATTTTCTTTTAAAAGCCTCCGTTTCGAAATCTGTCGAAGCGCAAATAATATCTACTCGTAGAGGCGGCCAAAAAATTCGAAAACACCCTGTAGATTCAAGCGATTGCAATTGATCCTTTAAATTAAATTCAAGGCCGATTTTTTTTGCTAATCCTAAAAATTTCTCAACCTCTTTCTTTTCCAAGTAAAGGATCAAGTCCAGATCTTCCGTAAGCCGTGGAGCCCCCAAATGGCTGACCGCTACCCCTCCAATCACGAGATACCCAATTTTCTCTTTTTCTAACAAACGGACAACTTTACGAAAGAGTTCGCTTAATACTTTTGGCTCTTTTTTCACTTAACTTTTTTTGGAAGCAGCGATCTTTTCAGGGACTGCGGATGGTCATCTTTTGGCCATTTAAAAGTTTGGTTCCAAGGGTCATTTAAAATGGTTTCTGCAATTTTTGCTGCTTGCTTAAAGGTGAGATTCTGGAGCGCCCGAGCTTCATCTTTTTCTGATTTGAAAACGCAGGCAGAAGAATTGAGGATAAGATTTTTAAGGGAGTTCATGTGATCTTCTGTTATTGTAGCATATCTGAAAGTGTTGCGCTTATCAAGTCCTATTTACATATCAAATCCTCATAGATTTAAACATTGGGAACACTTCTTTTAGTCATTGTCCGATTCAT
>JACPBF010000039.1 GCA_016180425.1 Elusimicrobiota bacterium | reverse complement strand
TGCTATTAGAAAGAATCGGCCTGACCTGTTAGAGAGATATGGGAATTTAAATCAGCTTCCACGTAAGGAAAGAGAGCAGGAAGAAGAATCATTGAGAAAGGAGATATACAGGATCACCTCTGGTCATTTTAGTATATGGGGATTGGGCGTTGCGATGAATCAGAAATCAGCTCCATACTTTCATGGGAGTCATATAAATGCATTGATGGCAGTGTTTCCTGATTTAAATCTGAATCCATTAGGTTTTCAGTTAGATTGGTCTAATGAAGATAGAGGGATTGAGTCAGTTAAGTATGTACTTTCCAAAGAAATCCCACACATCATGCAACAGTATAAAAGGATTGCCAAATTAGGTGATATAGAGATTCATGATTTAAGAAACGAAATCTATGGGATCACACAAGGCGATCTAATGGTATGGGGATTAACTAGGACATCAGATCGTCAATTAGCTCCTTACTTTCATGGGAGTTATATGAATGCCTTGATGGCAGTGTTTCCTGATCTAAATTTGAATCCATTGGGATTTCAATTAGATTGGACTAGTGAGGAGAAAGGAATTGAATCAGTGAAATATATTTTATTCAAAGAAGCACCGCACATCATGGAACAATATGAAAAGATCGCGGAATTAAATGATAGAGAAGTCCATGACTTAAGAAATGCAATCTATGGGATCAAGCAAGCCCATTTTAAAGTATGGGGATTGAGTGGGGCGATACATCAACAGGTAGCTCCTTACTTTCATGGGAGTTATAAGGATGTCCTTATTTCTATATTCAATAATCCAAGATTAGGATTGACTCTGCAAGGATTTAAAGATTTTAGAAAAGCTACTTTTGAAAGAAAGTATGGTTGGAAGACTTTTGAGTCAGGGATATGGAGTGTAAGAGAAGGAATCAGAAGTAATCGTCCGGATATAATCGCTCGCTATGAGAATTTAGGACAACTTAATGTGAATGAGATTGAAAGATTAAAAAGAGATATTTATAGGATTACACAAGGGCATTTTCAGGTATGGGGATTGGGCTCTGCAATGAATCAAAAATCAGTCCCCTACTTTCATGGGAGTTATATCGTTGCATTGATGGCAGTGTTTCCTGATTTAAATTTGAATCCATTAGGATTCCAATTAGATTGGTCTAGTGAAGAGAAAGGGATTGAGTCAGTTAAGTATGTACTTTCTAAAGAAGTCCCACATCTCATACAGCAGTATGAAAGGATCGCCCAGTTAAGTGACAGAGAAACAGATGACTTAAAAAACGAAGTCTATAGAATCACATTTGGACATTTTAATATCTGGGGATTGGGCGCTGCTATGATTCAAAAATTAGCTCCATACTTTCATGGGAGTTATATCGTCGCATTAATGGCAGTGTTTCCTGATCTAAATTTGAATCCATTAGGATTTCGATTAGATTGGTCTAATGAGGAGAGAGGGATTGAGTCAGTGAAATATATTCTATTCAAAGAAGCACCGCACATCATGGAACAATATGAAAAGATCGCGGAATTAAATGATAGAGAGATTCATGAGTTAAGGAACAAAATTTATGGAATCACACAAGCCCATTTTAAGATGTGGGGATTGGGTGGGGCGATGACTCACGAATCAGCTCCTTACTTTCATGGAAGTCATATTGATACATTAATAACGGTTTTTTCACACCCTAAACTTGGTCTCATTCGTGAAAGGTTTGTAGAGAGAGCTGAGAATAGAAGTTCTGGTGCTGGTCTAATGATAGAGACTACTGGGAATGAGGATTCAGGTGTTAGTCAAGTGACAGAGCCTGGCAGAAATGAAAGTTCAGACTTTAGCGTAATGAGAGAGAGACCAGAAGATGAGGATTTAGGTTCTCCTCTGATGACAGAAGATATGCGCAATGAAGCTGTAAAGAGAGGAATGAATCCCAATGGTTGGATCGCTCAACTATTCTTTGCTCCACATTATGAATTCTTAGATACCTTTAATCCTGTTCAGTTCTTTAAGAGCCACAGGGAACAGACTTTAGGACAAGCCATAGGGATTGTGCTGATCTGGGGTGCGATGGTTGCAGCCATGATTGGAGCTCCATTTGGGATAGATTTTCTTTTGTCAGGGAGCCCTACTAACCATCTA
>JACPBF010000040.1 GCA_016180425.1 Elusimicrobiota bacterium | reverse complement strand
CTAGACCAATCTAATTGGAATCCCAATGGATTCAAATTTAGATCAGGAAATACTGCCATCAATGCGACGATATGACTTCCATGAAAGTATGGAGCTGATCCCTGATTCATCGCCCTGCTCAATCCCCATATATTAAAATTTCCTACGGTGATCCCATAAATATCATTTCTTAACTCATGCACATCTCCTTCACTTAACTGATCTAACCTTTTATACTTTTGCATGATATGTGGAACTTCTTTAGAAAAAACGTATCTCACTGACTCTATCCCCTTTTCTTCACTTGACCAATCTAACTGGAATCCTAATGGATTCATATTTAGATCAGGAAATACAGCCATCAATGCGACGATATATTCCTGATTCATCGCCCCACCCAATCCCCATATATTAAAATTGCCTTGTGTGATCCCATAGATTTCGTTTCTTAAGTCATCTGCTTCTCTATCACTTAACTGGGCGATCCTTTCATATCGTTGCAGGATATGCGGCGCTTCTTTGGAAAGAACATATCTTACTGACTCAATCCCTCTATCTTCACTTGACCAATCTAATTGAAACCCTAATGGATTCAAATTTAGATCAGGAAATACTGCCATCAAGGCATTCATATAACTACCATGAAAGTAAGGAGCTGATTTTTGAGTCATTGCAGCGCCCAATCCCCATACATGGAAATGACCATAGGTAATCCCATAAATATCTCTTTTTAATCTTTCAATCTCATTCTCTTTAAGTTGTCCTAAATTCTCATAACGAGCGATTATATCCGGACGATTACTTCTGATTCCTTCTCTTACATTCCATATCCCTGGCTCAAGAGTCTTCCAACCATACTTTCTTTCAAAATTAGCTTTTCTAAAATCTTTAAATCCTTGCAGAGTCAATCCTAATTTTGAATGATTGAATACAGAAATAAGGACATCCTTATAACTCCCATAAAAATATGGAGCTCCCTGTTGATCTACTGCCCTACTTAACCCCCAGACCGTAAGATGCGCTTGTTTGATCCCATAGATTTTATTTCTTAAGTCATGAATCTCTCTATCACTTAATTCCGCGATCCTTTCATACTGTTGCATGATATTTGGTTCTTCTCTAGATAGAACATATCTCACTGACTCAATTCCTCTTTCTTCATTAGACCAATCTAATTGGAATCCCAATGGATTCAAATTTAAATCAGGAAACACTGCCATCAAAGCATTCATATAACTACCATGAAAGTATGGCGCTGATTGGAGATGCATCGCTCTACTCAATCCCCATACCTTAATATGGCCAGATGTGATCCCATAGATTTTATTCCTTAAATCATGGGTATCTCCTTCACTTAACTGATCTAACCTTTTATACTCTTGCATGATATGTGGAACTTCTTTAGAAAGCACATATTTGACTGACTCAATCCCTTTCTCTTCACTAAACCAATCTAATTGGAATCCCAATGGATTCAAATTTAGATCAGGAAATACTGCCATCAATGCGACGATATGACTTCCATGAAAGTAAGGAGCTGATCCCTGATTCATCGCCCTGCTCAATCCCCATACCGTAAAATGACCATAGGTGATCCTGTATATCTCCTTTCTCAATGATTTTTCTTCCTGTTCTCTTTCTTTAGATGAAAGCTGATTTAAACTCTCATACCTCTCTAGTATATCTGGCATATTCTTTCTAATAGCATCTCTTACATTCTCTATTCCCTGTTCTCTAGTTGTCCAGTCATATGGATCTTCTCCTACCCTAACTTTTGTCAATGGAGCTAATCTCCACTTGCCCAGAGGACGGGTAAGATTAGATATAAGATTAAATAGATGATGAGTTAAAACATTAATTGGATAGGTAAGATATGCGATTGAAAGAATGAATTTTTCTGTGCGATTTAGCTTGTAACCGGATAACTGGTTAAGTCTAATCCCTGCAACAATAGAAAGAAAACCAATGAATGAACTAAGGAGGGTAATGCCTAAATGATTTGTAGGGCTCCCAGACAAAAGAAAATCTATCCCAAATGGAGCTCCAATCATGGCTGTTACCATCGCGCCCCAGATCAGCACAATACCTATGACTTGGCCCACTGTTTGCTCTCTATGAGCTAGAAAAAACTTAATAGGATTGAAGGTATCTAAAAATTCATAATGTGGAGTAAAGAAGAGTTGAACGATCCAACCATTGGGATTCATCCCTCGCTTTAGAACTTCGCTGCGTGTATCTTCGGTCATTAAACTAGCACCCGAACTTCCATTCTCAGCTCTCTCTACAAACCTTTCACGAATGAGACCAAGTTTAGTGTGAGAGAAAACCGTTATTAATGTATCAATATGACTTCCATGAAAGTAAGGAGCTACCTGTTGATGCATCGCCCCACTCAATCCCCATACTTTAAAATGGGCTTGCTTGATCCCATAGACCTTTCATACTGCTGCATGATATGTGGAACTTCTCTGGAAAGAACAAATTTTACTGATTCAATTCCTCTTTCTTCACTAGACCAATCTAATTGGAATCCTAATGGATTTAAATTTAGATCAGGAAACACTGCCATTAATGCGACGATATAACTCCCATGAAAGTATGGAGCTAATTTTTGAATCATAGCAGCGCCCAATCCCCATGAATCAAAATGATCTTGTTTAATACCATAGATTGCATTTCTTAATTTCTGAATATCGCTTTCACTTAGGCGATCTAATTTTTCATACTGCTGCATGAGATGTGGAACTTCTTTGGAAAGGACATATCTCACTGACTCAATCCCTCGCTCTTCACTAGACCAATCTAATTGAAATCCCAATGGATCCAAATTTAGATCAGGAAATACAGCCATCAATGCATTTCTGATTTATCCTTTCATACTGTTGTATAAGATGTGAGACTTCTTTAGTAAGTATATATTTGACTGACTCAATCCCTTTCTCTTCACTAGACCAATCTAATTGAAATCCCAATGGATTCAAATTTAAATTAGGGAATACTGCCATCAAAGCATTCATATAAGTCCCATGAAAGTAAGGAGCTGATTCCTGATTCATTGCCTCACTCAATCCCCATACCTTAAAATGAGCTTGTTTGATCCCATAGATTTCGTTTCTCAATGATTTTTCTTCCTTTTCTCTTTCTTTAGATGAAAGCTGATTTAAACTCTCATATTTCTCTAACAGGTCAGGACGATTCTTCCTAATAGCATCCCTGACATTTTCTATCCCCTGTTCTCTTGTAGCCCATTGATATGGATCTTCTCCCACCCTAACTTTTGTCAATGGAGCTAATCTCCTCTTGCCTAGAGGACGAGTAAGATCAGATATAAGATTAAATAAATGATGAGTTAAAACATTAACTGGATAGGTAAAATATGCGATTGAAAGAATAAGTCTCTCTGTGCGATTTGATCTGTAACCTGTCTGAATAAGTTGATTGAATCTAATCCCTGCAACAATGGAGAGAGAACCAGTAAATGAACTAAAGAGGGTAATTCCTAAATGGTTTGCGGGACTCCCAGACAAAAGAAAATCTATCCCAAAAGGTGCTCCAATCATGGTTGCTACCATCACACCCCAGATCATCACTATCCCTAGGGCTTGACCTAAAGTCTGTTCCCTGTGACTCCTAAAGAACTGTATAGGATTAAAGGTATCTAAAAATTCATAATGTGGAGCAAAAAAGAGTTGAGAACTCCAGCTATTGGGATTCATTCCTCTCTTTACAGCTTCCCTGCGTGTATCTTCGGTCATCAGAGAAGAGGCTGAATCCCCAGTTGCACTATCTTCTATTGTCAAATTAGAACCTGAGCCCTCATCCCCAAGAGTCTCTGTCATTACACTAGCGCCTGAATCTTCATCTTCGCTCGTCCCTGTCACTTGACTAACACCTGAACTTCTATCCTCAGCCCTCTCTACAAACCC
>JACPBF010000043.1 GCA_016180425.1 Elusimicrobiota bacterium | reverse complement strand
CTGCGGCATTAACCGACGACAATATGGCATTGACAGAAACCTGCCCATGGGGTAGGATTGTGACAGATGCCAAAAGGACTGAGAAGTCTCACTTTTTCCTTCGATGGAACGGGTCTGACCCGTTATGGGGGAATGGTGCTTTTTCATCGCTTTTGCAAGATTTCTCGCACACTTCACCCTCTCAGAGGGACATTAGATATGCATGATTCAGGTACTACGCTATCATTAAACAGGTTCGAATCTCGTACGCCCAGCCACCCCAATTTCCAGAAACCGCTACTTCGGCAAAAATGTCGAAAGGTTTCTGATAGGAAAATGAGAGCGATTTGTGTTTTAGCTCTAAGTTCCAATAGACAAATTTCAAGAATTCCGCCCTTTTCTCCCTCGGTAACGATTTGAATTGAAAAACCAGTCGATTTGAGAGTTCCAATACTCTTTTAATGGTAGCCAGAGATTCCGCAGGATTTAAGTTTTCAAGCTGCCTAGTTTCAGTTTCAATATCTAAAATCTTTTCTTGCCAGTCTCTATCCTTCTTTAACCAATCCAATTCATTTAATTTCCCATCTAACTTATCTTCGTAAGCCCTGTCCCGTCTCGTTTGAATTCTTTGGCATTCTTGTTTTAACATCGCCACCTTACTTTCCCGCTGAACCATCACTTGTCCTGCGGATTTTTCTAATTCAATCAATAAACCACGGGCGCGCTCTTCATCAATACACACATCAGATAACATATTTTCAAACTGCGCTTCTAATTCGTCCTCTCTTGTATATTCGGTATTTTCGCACTTGCCCCGCATCCATGTGCAATGGTAGTAAACATATTTCCCTTTCCGACGTTCCCCGGTAATTGAACATCCATAAAAACCGCATTTCAACAAACCGCGATAAGTAATAAATTGAGTTCTATTCTTTGGCTTGTTCAAGCGTTCCAATCCTCTGATAGCAGAATCGTGCAAAGTTTTATCAACTAAAGGGTGATGGGTTCCCTTATACCATTGCCCGCCCCATTCAAAATATCCATAATAGAAACTGCTTCTAATAATTCTTTCGATTTTACTTCTCGCAAACTTGTAAGGGCAATTCTCTCTTTTTATTATTCCCAGTATCGAATCTATGGACTCCTCAGCCGCTGCAAGTTTTTTAATTCTTACAACCCATGGCGCTTCAAGTGAATCAGGCTCAACCAAATGAGTGCTGGTATTATTTTTATACCCGAAAGGAGCGATCCCCGGATACTGCCCGTTTTCCGCTTTCCTCTGCATTCCTAACTTTGTGATGTCCGATAAATTTCTGCTAAAGCCGGTAGCGATGATCGATTGAAAACAGAAATTATAGAAATCTCCAACGGGTGAACCTTTAGAATAGATGAAATTATCATGATAAAAATGGACTTGCTTTTTATATTTGCGCGGGATTTCTTCTACCAATGCCATGTCCCATAAGTTTCGGTGGGATCGGTCGATCTTAAAGAACAACATTGCTTCTATATCGGACTGGTCAATGAGATACCTAATCGTTTCGTTAAATACTTTTCGTCCTTCTTCCTTTGCTGACTCAGAAATCATAAATTTCTTTACAATGTTTATGCCTTTTCTTTTAGCGTATTCGTCAGCTTCTAACTCTTGTGATTGCAGGGAAAATCCACGAGCTTGTTCCTCACTCGAAACTCTTATGTAAAGAATTCCTTTCATCTAATCACCTTAGCTTCGATTTTATTTGGCATAGGTTGAGTATAGTAACCATCAACATGGATTTCAAGGACAGGTTCCTTTTTGCAATATTCGCAATACTGAACACATTCCCCCTTAAGGTGCTTGTCCCATCTATCTAACATTGTAAATAAACCTGTAACGTTTCTGGAAATCTCTTCAAGCTCGCAAGGTTCGAGGTTGCGACCGTATGCAGAAGCCCAGTATTCTTCTGAAGTTGCAGACTTGCTATTCATAAAGAACCCATAACATCCAAGGGTCTTTTAAATACCCTCTACTTAATATCAGAAAGGTCAGAAACACCAGAAAGGGGTCCTATTAGAAAGGTATTTCTGACGTTTCTGGTGTTTCTGATGTTAATGGAAGCCCATAGGCGGCCATCAAACGCTCAATCTTGGTTCGATCGTAACCAATGGCGGCCGAACCCTCGCCGGTTCTCCCGCCATCAAACCCTAAAGCTTTTAGTTTCCTCCCTATCCTTTGGGGAGTTAACCTCTGCCTATCCGGTTTATCTAGGTTGTATAGTTCTTTTCTGAAAGTACAAGTCAAGGATGATGTCTTGGAAAAGACAATTCCGTGCCGTTTTGCCTTTGAGCTTTTAACTCATTCTTTTCTACGTCCTT
>JACPBF010000036.1 GCA_016180425.1 Elusimicrobiota bacterium | reverse complement strand
GATATTGGAATATGTGAAGTGGCAGCAACGCCAGGATTCAGGTCAAGCGCAGCTTGAATTGTTTTGAAAAGAACCACGGGCTTGCCCGTGGGTATCTATCAGTTCCACACCCATTTGCTGGGCTAGAAAGGAATGTTCAAAATAGGCGGAATTATAAATGCCTGGGGTCAGGACCACAACGGTTGGCTTTTCCCGAGGAGAAAGATGTTCCAACATTTCTAAGAGACGCAAAGGATAATCTTGAATAGGCTGAATATTCATTTGCTCAAAAATCTCCGGAAAAGTGCGTTTCATAATTTCGCGGCTTTCCAGCACATAAGAAACTCCGGAGGGAACGCGCAGATTATCTTCTAACACGTAATTAATCCCATCGCTATGTTTAATCAAATCAATGCCGCTAATATGCGCCCATGCCTTATGCGGGGGTGAAAGTCCCTCACATTGAGCAAGGTAGCCAGGGCTAGAAAACAAAACATCTTTGGGAAGTACCGCATCTTTTAAAATCTTTTGCGGTCCGTAAATGTCCTGAATAAAAAAATTGAGCGCAAGGACCCTTTGCTTTAAACCCCGTTCAATCCTGTCCCACTCTTCTGCGCTAATGATGCGGGGGATGATATCAAATGGAAAAATTTTCTCTATACCGGCGCCATCCTGATATACGCTGAATGTAATCCCCATAGAAACAAGAGCTCGTTCCGCCGCACCCTGCCTCTGCAATATTTCGCCCCAGCCCATCTGGTTCATTTGCAGAGCAAGCGGTCCATAAGATTTGCGGATAGCCCCCTTAGAAGAGATCATCTCATCATAGAAATGTTCTAGGGAGTAATCTTTTAAAAATTCTGGAACTTCTTTTGAATTTTTATGCCCTGCTTGGGTTAGGTTTTGTTTTTTAGGGTTAGAAGAACTCATTTTGAATTAACCTTGTTGGGCGTTGAAAAATGATAAAATCTTTCTATCAAGAAAAAAAACCATTTTTCACTGACCAGAGGATATCCTGATTGTACAAAATTTAAATGCAAGGAGTCTGGTTTGAAAGAATAAAGATTTATTTATATTATTCTTATTTATGCCTATAACTGAAATTCCGAAGGTCTATGACCCAAAAAGCGTGGAGTCTTATTGGGCAGATTATTGGATTAAAGAACGCATTTTCCAGCCGCAACTCAACCAAAAAATCCCTTTTGTGATTGTGATTCCCCCGCCTAATGTGACGGGTTCATTGCATATGGGGCATGCTTTAAATAATACTTTGCAGGATCTGCTCATCCGTTGGAAAAAAATGAATCAGTTTGAATGCTTATGGGTGCCGGGCACGGACCATGGCGGAATTGCCACGCAAAATGTTGTAGAGAAAATGTTAAAAGCAGAAAAAAAATCTCGTTATGATCTGGGCAGAGAAAAATTCCTTGCAAAAATGTGGGAGTGGAGGAAAGAATCCGGAGATACTATTTTAATGCAACTGCGCAAACTTGGCTGTGGCTTAGATTGGACAAGAACCAGATTTACCATGGATGAGACCTGTTCTAAATCCGTATTATTTGCTTTTAATGAATTTTTTAAAAAAGGGTGGATTTATCGCGGAAAACGGATGGTGAACTGGTGCGTGCGTTGCCAGACCGCGCTTTCTGACATTGAGGTAGAATATGAGGAACGGAAAGATAAACTCTACTATATTCGTTACCCAATTCTCTCTGGAAAGAAAGAAGGTTGGCAAGGCGTTCCTTTGGTTGTGGCAACTACCAGGCCAGAAACCATGTTAGGAGATACAGCTGTAGCCGTGCATCCAGATGATCCGCGTTATGAAAAAATTCATGGTTGGTGGATCCAACTTCCTTTAGTAGAAAAAGAGATCCCTCTTATTACTGACCAGGCGATTGACCCAAAATTTGGCACTGGGGTTGTCAAAGTTACTCCTGCCCATGATCCAATAGATTTTGAAATTGGCGAAAGACATCATCTGACACAAGAAGTGGTCATTGGTTTTGACGGAAAAATGAAAGAATCTACTGGAAAATACGCAACTCTTTCTAGAGAAGAATGCAGAAAAGAAGTGGTTAAGGAACTGGAAGCGCAAAGTTTAATTGAAAAGATTGAAGATTACCGCCACTCAGTTGGGGTCTGTTATCGCTGTGGCGTGATCGTTGAACCTTTAATTTCTGACCAATGGTTTTTAAAAGTGGACAAGCTTGCAGAGCAAACTCTCAAAGCCAGCAAGGAAGAAAAAATTAAAATTTTTCCTGAAACATGGAATAAACCTTATGTAAGCTGGCTAGAAAATCTTAAAGACTGGTGCATTTCCCGCCAAATTTGGTGGGGTCATAGGATCCCTGTTTGGTATTGCAATAAGTGCGATGAATCGCACCTATTAATCAATACAACAAGTGATGGAGTAAAAAATATTCTTACAGATAATATAGCTGGCCGCACCATTGGTGAAGGCGCTAGTCCACTGATTAATGAAACAAATCCGGAAAAGCCTCCTTCCCATTGTCCAAAATGTAACGGCGCAAGTTTTACACAAGAAACAGATGTGCTGGACACTTGGTTTTCTTCAGCTCTCTGGCCAATTTCAGTTTTGGGCTGGCCAGAAGAGAGTCCAGATTTGGAAAGATTTTATCCCACTTCAGTTTTAGTTACAGGTCATGAAATTTTATACCTCTGGGTAGCAAGAATGGCAATGATGGGGCTTTATTTTAAAAAAGAGGTTCCTTTTTCCCATGTTTTTATTCATGGGATTGTAAGAGATAAACAGGGTAAAAAAATGTCTAAATCCCTAGGGAATGTGATTGATCCTCTTACGATCATGCAAAAGTACGGCACAGACGCTTTAAGATTTGTTTTATGTCTTAACAGCGTGCCGGGCAGAGACATGCAGCTATCTGAAGATAGTTTTATTGCAGCTAGAAATTTCTGCAACAAAATCTGGAATGTCAGCAGATTTGTTTTAATGAATATTGAGACAACAAACTTTAAATTTAACGAAGCAGAACTTCCGCTCTTAGAATTAGATCTTGCCAGCCAATGGATCTTAAGCAGATTTCAAAAAACAGTTTTAGCTGTAGAAAAATCGCTCTTAAGCTATGACCTTGCCCAAACCTCTAGGATCCTTTACCAATTCATCTGGAGTGAATTTTGCGATTGGTATGTAGAACTCTCCAAACTCATTCTTTTAGATCCAACAAAAAATAAAGAAACAACTCTTAAAATATTGCTGGTTCTCATAAAAGGTATTGTTAAACTTCTTCATCCAATGATGCCTTTTATAACGGAAGAAATCTGGAAAAAATTGGGTGAAATGAATCTTATCTTAAAAGATGAAACCAAAAGCGTGGTCTTCTCTCTCTATCCAAAAGCAAACATCCAACTTGAGAATGACTTGGCAGAAACGAACATGGATTTTCTCATGTCAGCCATTACTAAAATCCGAACTATTCGAGCAGAAATGAATGTGCCTCCTGCAACAAAAATTGAAATCTTAATTAATGGACCAGATTCCGATGAAAAAAAATTACTTGAAAAACACTCACTTTATATTCAACACCTTTGCAAAGTGGAAAAAATTCTGATTGGAAATAAACTTGAGAAACCGCAAAAATCCGCAATCCTAGTTTTTAGCGGCTTAGAGATTTTCCTGCCGCTGGAAGGACTAATAGATTTTAGCAAGGAAAAACAACGGCTTTTAAAAGAATTTAATTTACTCCAAAAAGAAATTGAACATTTAGACGCTCGTTTATCGCAGCCAGATTTTAAAACCCATGCGCCTGAAGAAGAAATCGTCAGAACTTTAGAAAGAAAAAAAGAAACAGACCAAAAACTAATTAAATTAAAAGAACATTTGGAATTGATCCAGTGAACCTCAATCCATGATAAAAAAGAAACACATTAAAAAATGAAAGCTCTCTTGACTTTGCCCTGGACTTCGCTCGGGACAGGCGAAGTACCCCAAGTGATTCATGAAATATTTTAGATTTATTAAAATTGAACATACGCTCTTTTCTCTGCCCATTGTTTTCTCTGGCACAATGCTTGCAATCCATTTTTCCAGTTCAAAACCTCAACTTACATCCTTGCATGGAGTCTGGATTTTTTTTGCCATTCTTGGGGCAAGATCCTTTGGTTTCGGAATAAACCGTCTGCTCGATTCTAACATTGACAAACAAAACCCAAGAACCAAAAATCGGGAAATTCCTTCTGGCCAAATTACTTTATCTAAAGCTTCAGTTTTTGTCTCGATCTCCGCTCTGCTTTTTTTATTCTCAGCCAGCCAGCTTTCAAAAACCGCGCTTTTCCTAGCCATCATTCCTCTGATCCTTTTTACAATTTATCCTTTATTAAAAAGATGGACAGCTCTTTGCCATTTAGGGTTAGGTCTTGCCTGGGGAATTGCTCCTATTGGAGGCTGGATAGCAATAGATCCAAAAATATTTCCTTTATCTAATCTTACGCCTGTTTTACTGCTATCTGTTTTTTGCATTTTTTGGGTAGCGGGATTTGACATGATCTACGCCCTCTTAGATGAAGAGTTTGATCGCGCAAATGGAATTTATTCTATCCCTGCAAAGATTGGCAAAAAAAATGCTTTAAGGATTTCTGAACTCTTTCATTTTTTCTCTTTTATTATTTTAGGCATCTTGGTCAATTCTTATTTTGATCAGGGCGATTCTTATCTTTTATTTAGCTCTGCCGGCCTATTATTTTTAATCAGCCACTGGAAAGTAATATTCAACGTTCTAACTCCCAGCATCATTGATTTTGCTTTTTTTAAGGCCAACGCGGCCATAGGCTTTATAATTTTTTTTATTACATTAACAGGAAGAATGTCATAACTTTTAAAGCGCAGCCTAAAAAAGCAATGGCTGCGATCACTTCTTTCTAAAGCTTTATTCAGCCTGACATAGGATACGAGTTGTGTTTAACAATGTAAGAGAAATTATTTCTTAAATCCAATTAAATTCTTTTTAAAGTTTAACTGGATTAATTTAGAGGAGGTTTTCTGATGAGGACATTGATTGCCATGACAGGAGCTTCTGGTTCTTTGTTCGGACTAGAATTTATTAAAAACTGTCCGGATGAAAAGTATTTAGTTCTTTCCCGCTGGGGAAAATCTGTGCTGGCTCAGGAAAGTGGCTTAACTTTAGAAAATTGCGCGCCTTATGTAAAAAAAGTTTTTTCAGATGATGACCTTTCTTCCCCCTTTGCTTCTGGCTCAAATAGTTTTAGCTCCATGGTCATTGTTCCCTGTTCAGCCTCCACGCTTTCAAAAATAGCTCAAGGGATTGCAGATTCTTTAATTACGCGCGCAGCCCAGGTCGCTTTAAAAGAAAAAAGAAAACTGATTCTTTGTTTGCGAGAAACCCCGCTTTCAACGATTCTTTTAGAAAATATGTTGAAGCTTTCCCAGAGCGGGGCAATCCTTATGCCCATTTCACCTTCCTATTACCAAAAAGCAACTACTATTCAAGAGCAAGCTCAGCTCTTCTCTGAACGCATCATTCAGATGATCGTTCCTGACTTTGAAACCTCTGGCTGGAAAAAGGAATGTTTGTAAGCATAAAGAAAGGAAACAAAATAAATGAACCTCCGCACCCAAAAGAGATGTGGAATATCATTATTGAAAAATATACTTATGCGCTTGACGTCGCTTACTGTCATCGAATCTCCGATGGCATATGTCTAAAAACAAAGATGCTCTCATCAGCAAAGTATTCCTTTAAAGCGATGTGAAGTGAATGGATACATTAAAAAATTATGAACTCAACTGATCTTCATCATTTCCTAGAAAAATTGGAACATTGTGGACTTTTAAAAAAAGTGGAGGTTCCAGTAGATTCAGAATTAGAAATTACAGAAATTGTAAACCGTTTTTATGAAAACTCTATTCTAAATTCTACCCCTGTTCCAGCTTTCCTCTTTAAAAACGTAAAAGGATCAAAATTCCCTTTAGCCATTAATCTCTTAGGCTCTGAAAAAGCCTTAGAACTCGCCTTAGGGAATAGGGTAGAAGATTTGGGCGAAAAACTTTTCAGCGCGATTGGAGAATTTCAACATCTTGCTTCTAAAGGAAAACTCTTCTCCTGGTTATGGAAATATAAAAAACTTTTATGGCAGTTTCGGTTTGCAAAAACCTGCATGGTGAAAAATTCTCCGGTTAAGGAAGTAAAAAAAATTGGTTCAGAGATTAATTTAAATGAATTTCCAATTTTAAAATGCTGGCCGGAAGATGCCGGACAATTTATCACTGCAGGTCTCATTTTTACTAAAAGTCCAAAAACAGGACTTAAAAATATGGGAATTTATCGTCTGCAGGTTTTAAATTCAAATGAGCTTATTCTTCACTGGCAAATCCAAAAAGGAGGAGACTTTCATTATTGGGAAGCAGAATCAGAAAATCGTCCTTTAGAAATTGCCATTGCCATAGGAGGGGATCCTCTTTTATGGTTCGCAGGGATTCTTCCCCTGCCAGAAGGCATGGATGAGATTGCTGTAGCGGCTTTTTTAGCAGACAGAAAAATTCCCATGATCGCTTGTGAAACAGTTTCTTTAGAAGTTCCAGCAAGCGCTGAAATTATAATTGAAGGAATTGCCCAGCCTAAAAGGCGCGCCCAAGAAGGACCCTTTGGCGACCACTTTGGCCACTATTCTCATCCAGCCCCGTTCCCGGTGCTTGAAATAAAATGTATCACACACAAAAAAAACGCCATTTACCACGCTGCCATTGTGGGAAAACCTCCACAAGAAGATAAAGCGATGGGCGAAGCTGTGACTAAACTTTTTTCCCCGCTCCTTAAGATGATAAAACCTGAACTTCATGATCTCTGGGCATATTATGAAGCAGGATTTCATAACCTTTTAGTGGTCAGCGTAAAGCAAAGATATGAGAAAGAAGGAATTAAGACCGCTCTAGCTCTTTTAGGAGAAGGGCAACTCTCTTTAAGCAAATGCGTTATTTTAGTGAATGAAAACATAAATGTGCGAAATTTTTCAGATGTACTAAAAGCGATTAAAGAAAATTTTATTCCAGAACAAGATTTTATTCTTATCCCTTCCACAGCTCAAGACACCCTAGATTTTACTGGCCCAAAAATTAATCGCGGCAGCAAAATAATTGTAGATGCCACCTCCAGCTCTAAACCCCAAGGTAATCAGACCCCAACCAATGATGATCTATCTTCTCCTAAACCCTTAGCCCAAGAAAACATAAATTCTGAAAAGCGCGGAAACCTTAAATCCCAAACTAATCTTTTTAAAAACATGGATCTTCCTTTGTTCAAAACTATTGATCCTAATATTTTAGATTTTAGAATAGTTGAAGAAACGCTTTTAGTGGTAAAGGTAAAAAATGAACCAACAGAACCTATGGAACAATCTAAAAAAAATAAGGGAAAATTTATTCTAGAAAAACTTTTAAAAAACCAAGAACTGCAAAACCTTAAAATCATCGCGCTTGTCAGTGAAGATGTGCCTTTAGAGACTGACCACTTAATGTTATGGGGAATCTTTACTCGTTTTGATTGCGCAAGGGATATTCTTTTTGCCAATGTGACACTGGAAGGAATCCAACCAAACTATCAGGGCTCTTTAGGAATTGATGCTACCTGGAAAGAAAATTATCCTCAACCTCTATCCATGTTATCATCCATAAAAGAAAAAGTAACCCAACGCTGGAATGACTACACGATACTTTGAACTCCCCAAAAAAACTGAATGATTCAAATCGGCAACAAAAAAATTAATACCAATATTTTTTTAGCGCCTCTTTCTGCCAGTTCGGATCTGGCGTTTCGTTTGATCGCGCGAGAACAGGGAGCAAAATTTTGTTTTTTTGAAATGATTGATTCCAACTCGTTAGTTCATGTATCTCCTAGATCAGAAAGAATTCTCCAAACTTGTCCTGAAGACCAACCGATTGCTGCCCAACTTTTAGGAGCAGACCCGGAAATCATGCTAAAAGCAGCAGAGATCATTTTAAGCAGGGCTCCCATAACTTTTCTGGATATCAACGCGGCTTGTCCGGCTCGAAAAGTATATAAAAAAGGCGCTGGCGCCTGTTTTTTTAATGACCCTGCGCCTCTTGTGCGGGTGATTGAACGGTTGAGCAGCTATTTACCCATACCCGTTACAGTTAAAATGAGAGTAGGTCTAAATCAAGTAGATATCCCTAAGGCTGTGCAATTTGCAAAGTGTTGCGAGTCTAGCGGCGCATCCGCTTTATTTGTTCATGGACGTTCGCAGTCTCAGGAAAATTATGGGCCTGTTAATTATGAGGCGATCCGCGCCATTAAAGAATCCGTGGGAATTCCTGTCTTCGGCAGTGGAAATATTTTGAATCCACCTCTAGCAAAAAAAATGTTTGATCAAACTGGATGCGATGGAATCCTGATTGCCAAAGGATCTTTCGGAAATCCTTCCATTTATCGAGATATAGAAACCTATCTTGAAACAGGAACCTGGCAGCCTGCAATAGAACTCCAAGGAAAACTAGAGTTCCTCAAAAAACATCTCTTGCTAGTTCAACAGATCAAAGGACATTGCGCGATCTCTAGTATCGGCGAATTAGGAAAAATTTGTCTTTGGTACTTAAAAGGATTTACTGAAGCATCTCGAATGCGCGCCCAGATTTTTAAGTCCCAAAGCTATCCGGAGCTCCTCGCGCAGATCGAATCTATATTGGAAAACCGCTAGTGGTGTGTTCCTAACGCTTCTTTACAATGCTTGCCGTCAACTCCCAAAAGATCAGGTAACGCCCATGTCTTAAGAGAGCATTTTTCACCAAGTGGTGAAGTGGTTTCAGACGAACAAATATCCTTACGTGAGAATTTGGGGTCAACTAAAAGTTGTAAAGCTATTACTACTAGGACGCCACACTAGCGTAGGATAATTTTTAATGACTCATCAGGAGAGATATCCCCATGTGCGAAGGAGATCTGAATCTCGACTCCAACGTCCGCCAATGTCGGTTCGGTAAAACATATTTGGGATCACAATATTTTTAATCCTTGTGTAAGCCTCTTTTCTAGCTTCATCCATTGTGGGTCCGGATCCTGTAACTACTAAAACATAACCGGAACTTCCTGTCAAATGCCAAGCGTCATCTACAACTTTGATGTCAGCAGGCCAGATGCCGTCTCTTGCTGGTTTCTTAAAAATCACAACCGATTCTTCTGAATATTTTCTAAAAGTTTTAATATCCTCAAATGGAAATGGCGGCACTGCCACCACCACTCCTATCTGATACCCCTTCTTAACTTTAAGAGGGGGTGTCTGACCATTTGCAATGCCCTGCAAAAATTCTCCCAATGGCGAGAGGATTCCTTCCATCTGAATGCTAATCGTTGGAACTCCAAACCGGCAGGTGCATTCCAAAGGATAGATGCCGCGGCTATTGGCGATGCAGTTGATATCAAAGTAACCAACATAACCCGCTGCCGCTAGTTTCGATTTCATTTTTAAAAGAGTATCTTCATAAAGTTTTCCCTCATTACACCAAAACATAGATGTGCCCATCTCCCCTGTCGTGGGTCCAATCTCATCGTTAAATAGACGTTTGTGCTCAAAGTTGACGCAGCAGGGCTGAATGAAATCTTTGCCATTAAAGAATCCGCCCACAGCGACTTCTACCCCAGTCGCAAATCTTTGCAGCTGAAAACTTTTGATTTTGCTGGACCAGCCTTTTTTATAATGTTTCAAAATCATCAAGACATCCAAACCATCTTCTTCCTGACCAATAAAAGAAAGCACTTTTTCGTTTTGGGCAGCGCCGTCAGGTTTGACCACATAGCGGTCAGGATTTGCCTGAACAAATTGAGCCGCATCATCAAAAGTCTTGAAAGTCCAATAGGGAAGGAGATTAAGTCCAACGGACTTCATCTCCTCCTGGCCAAATTCTCTGTTAAGCTCCAGCCGATCCGTATAAGAGGTTCCGCCAATCACTGCTTTTCCCTGTTTGCGTAAGGAATCTGCCAGGGATCCAAAATCGGAATCGTCAAAGATAATAACCTCAGCCCAATCTTTCCAATCCTTCCAGTTCTCCACTTTTTCCACAAGGCCGTCAGAGACCTGTTTTTCCTCTTCGTTTTCAATAAAATATTTAACTTCGTGTCCCTCTTTTTGGAGTTGAGCGCAAAGATCTCCGATTAGCCCGACTCTAGAGATCGCAAGGAACTTAAAATATTTTTTTTCGTTTCCGTTTGTAGAACCAGCGACTGGCTTTTCTTGTTCTTTCATAAACTAAACTGTAGATTAAAAATCATTTTTTTGCAAGAACGATTTGAAAGAAAAACTGCTAAAATTAAATTTACACCTAGTGGAAAGAATCTCAAGGGATGTTTGGCTTATAGATGCTAAAACAGAAAGATCAGAACCAATTTTTAAAAAAGAGATTCAAAAAATTAAATCAGGAGATAAAAAAATTATAATTAAAAAGGAAGTGATAAGCGGCTACATTGATACCACGACCTTTCAACCCGAATAATGCATTATTCGGGTTCAAAAAGTACCGCAGTATTATATCTCAGAAGCAGAGGTTGGATTAACAGTACGTATGGTTAATGTTGAAACAGGAAAAATCCAATTTGTAGCCTCTTCATTTGAAGAAGGGATCAACACGCAAGCCGCTGCTGAAGTTCTATCACGTAGAATCGCAAACCCAATTAAAAAGAAGCTCTTTAAAGCAAAGTAATCATGCTGCCTTTGGTATCTCTGTTCCTCTCAATTGCTCTGATTCATCTCACTTTTCTGGCATCTCAAACTTATTCGCTCCCATCGCTGAATTCTCAAAGAACTTCCAGTTTTACCGCTCAAGATATTCCTTATGAACAAAAATTTATGAAAGGAGAAACTCCCTTAAAAAAATTAACCTTAGCTGACAAAGCAACCTATTTTGAAGAGAGAATTAAAAAACGCCACATCCAACATGGTTTCGTGCGAGAGCTGACATTATTTACTCCCGGAGAACCTGAGAATGGAGGGATTCTTCATCACAGTGATAACGATGGCTTATGGACAAGCCTTTATGTGGCTGCAATGAGTTTTAAAATTGGAATTTTAAAAGATGAAGAAACTCAAAAGTTAATAAAGGAAAGCTTCCATGCTTTGGAGTGGCTTGAAAAAATTACAGGGAACCCAGGCTTTCCCGCACGTTCTATAGTAGAAGTTGGAGAACCTCTAAAACATCACTATGATGGAGAGTGGCATTTAGATCCTTCAGGAAAATGGGAATGGAAAGGAGATACTTCCTCGGATGAGTTGGATGGTCATTTCTTTGCTTATGCTCTCTTCTATGACTTAGCAGCAGACAAGAAAGAAAGGCAGCGAGTAAAACGATTAGTGAAAAGAGTGATGAACCATATCATTGAACATAACTGGTATTTGGTGGATCTCGATAACAAACCCACACGATGGGGAGTTTGGAACCCTGAGCAACTTAACCATAATAAACCGATTCATGGTCTCCCAGATGAAGATTGGAGCGAGGAACGCGGTCTAAATTCTCTTGAAATTTTATCCCATTTGAAAGTAGCTTATCACGTCACTGGAAAAAAGATGTACCAAAAAAAATATCTAGAACTCATACAAAAACATGGTTATGCAGAAAATGTTCTTAAACAAAATGTGATTGATCCCAGTGATCTAAACCATTCAGATGTTGAACTCGCATTTTGCGCCTATTACCCTCTTTTAAAATACGAAACTGATCCTAAATTGTTAGAAATTTATAAAACCAGCTTGGAGAAAACATGGAAAATTGTGAAGCCGGAGAGAAATCCCTGGTGGAACTTTACCGCATCTCTTTTTTTACAAAAAGACGACGTTATAGAAGAATCTGTTCAAACCTTGCGTGAACTTGTCTGGGAACAGATCAACTGGAAAATGGAGAAGTGCCAACATCCTGATATTAAATTAGATCCCCGTTACACAAAATCAGAAAAGCTGCAAAGTTTAGAGGTTTTACCCTATGACCAAATCTGCATTCAGCGTTGGAATAGTAACCCTTACCAACTCGATAGAGAAGAAAATGGGAAAATTGAAGGGGATGGCGTGCTATTTTTACTGCCTTACTGGATGGGGCGCTATCACAGATTTATCCGATGATTAAACCCGGATTTTGGCAATAGGACGTTGGATTCGACGAGCGATGACGGACTTTTTTGTCCTAGAAAAAGCTCGACCGTAGCCAACGCTACGCTCTCACTTTTTTCATAGATACCCACGGGCAAGCCCGTGGTTCTTTTCAAAACAATTCAAGCTGCGCTTGACCTGAATCCTGGCGTTGCTGCCACTTCACATATTCCAATATC
>JACPBF010000038.1 GCA_016180425.1 Elusimicrobiota bacterium | reverse complement strand
GGGTTTGTAGAGAGGGCTGAGGATAGAAGTTCAGGTGTTAGTCAAGTGACAGGGACGAGCGAAGATGAAGATTCAGGCGCTAGTGTAATGACAGAGACTGTTGGGGATGAGGGCTCAGGTTCTAATTTGACAATAGAAGATAGTGCAACTGGGGATTCAGCCTCTTCTCTGATGAGCGAAGATACACGCAGGGAAGCTGTAAAGAGAAGAATGAATCCCAATAGCTGGAGTTCTCAACTCTTCTTTGCTCCACATTATGAATTTTTAGATACATTCAATCCTGTTCAGTTCTTTAAGAGTCACAGGGAACAGACTTTAGGTCAAGCCCTAGGGATAGTGATGATCTGGGGTGCGATGGTGGCAACCATGATTGGAGCACCTTTTGGGATAGATTACATGATCTCAGGGAATCCTACTAACCATCTAGGTATTACCCTCCTTAGTTCATTCATTGGTTCTCTCTCCATTCTTGCAGGGATAAGACTTAATCAGTTAGCTAGTTACAAGCCAAATCGCACAGAAAAGATTATTTTTTCAATTGCATACCTTAGTTATCCTGCTAATGTTTTAATTCACCACCTCTATAATCTCATTTCTCAATTCACTCGTCCTCTAGGCAAATGGAGACTAGCGCCTTTGACAAAAGCTAGGGTAGGAGAATATCCATATCAATGGGCTACAAGAGAGCAGGGGATAGAAAATGTAAGAGACGGGATTAGAAAGAATCGTCCTGACCTGTTAGAGAGGTATGAGAGTTTAAATCTTTCATCTAAAGAAAGAGAAAAGGAAGAAAAATCATTGAGGAAGGAGATATATAGAATCACATCTGGTCATTTTAATCTATGGGGATTGGGTGCTGCGATGATTCAAAAATTAGCTCCCTACTTTCATGGGAGCTATATTGATGCATTGATGGCAGTATTTCCTGATCTAAATTTGAATCCATTAGGGTTTCAATTAGATTGGTCTAGTGAAGAGAAAGGGATTGAGTTAGTAAGATACGTTCTTTCTAAAGAAGTTCCACATATCATGCAAGAGTATAAAAGGTTAGATCAGTTAAGTGAAGGAGCTACCCATGATTTAAGGAATAAAATCTATGGGATCAAACAAGGCAATTTTCAGATATGGGGATTGAGTGTAGCAATGGATGTTCGAAAGTTTCCTTACTTTCATGGGAGTTATATGAATGCGTTGATGGCAGTGTTCCCTGATCTAAATTTGAATCCATTGGGATTTCAGTTAGATTGGTCTAGTGAAGAGAGAGGGATTGAATCAGTGAGATATGTTCTTTCCAAAGAAGTCCCACATATCATGCAACAGTATGAAAGGATAAATCAGTTAGATGATCGAGATGTGCATGAGTTAAGAAATGAAATCTATGGGATTACATCAGGGCATTTTAAGGTATGGGGATTGAGTGGGACGATGAAGCAACAAGTAGCTCCATACTTTCATGGGAGTTATAAGGATGTCCTTATTTCTGTATTCAATCATTCGAGATTAGAATTGACTCTACAAGGATTTAAAGATTATAGAAAAGCTACTTTTGAAAAAAAGTATAGTTGGGGTACTCGTAAGTCAGGGATTTGGAGTGTAAGAGAAGCTATTAGGAAGAATCGTCCAGATATAATCGTCCGTTATGAGAATTTAGGACTACTTAAAAAGGATGAGATAGAAAGATTAAAGAGAGATATTTATGGGATCACATCTGGCCATATTAAGGTATGGGGATTGAGTGGGGCGATGAATCAGGAATCAGCTCCTTATTTTCATGGGAGTTATATAAATGCCTTGATCGCAGTGTTTCCTGATTTAAATTTAAATCCTTTGGGATTCCAGTTAGATTGGTCTAGTAAAGAGAAAGGGATTGAATCAGTAAGGTATGTTCTTTCCAAAGAAGCGCCACAGATCATGCACCAGTATGAAAGGATCGCCCAGTTAACTGATCGAGATGTGCATGAGTTAAGAAATGAAATCTATGGAATCACATCTGGCCATTTTAAGGTATGGGGATTGAGCAGGGCGATGAATCAGGAATCAGCTCCTTATTTTCATGGGAGTTATATAAATGCCTTGATCGCAGTATTTCCTGATTTAAATTTAAATCCTTTGGGATTTCAATTAGATTGGTCAAGTGAAGAAAAGGGGATAGAGTCAGTGAGATACGTTCTTTCTAAAGAAGTTCCACATATCATGCAGAAGTATAAAAGGTTAGATCAGTTAAGTGAAGGAGATGTGCATGAGTTAAGAAATGAAATCTATGGGATCACTTTCGGTCATTTTAAGGTATGGGGATTGAATGTAGCAATGGATGTTCGAAACTTCTCTTATTTTAATGGGAGTTATATAAATGCCTTGATCGCAGTATTTCCTGATCTAAATTTGAATCCATTAGGATTCCAGTTAGATTGGTCGAGTGAAGAGAGAGGGATTGAGTCAGTTAAATATGTGCTTACTAAAGAAGTTCCACAGATCATGCAGCAGTATGAAAGGATCGCCCAGTTAAATGATAGAGAGATTCATGACTTAAGAAATAAAATC
>JACPBF010000014.1 GCA_016180425.1 Elusimicrobiota bacterium | reverse complement strand
TTGAGGATCCTGAATTAGCTTTTAAAAGAGCTATACAATAAGAGATCTCAAATAAATGATAAAATAAAAACACTTAATATGCCCTCTGAGGAATTCAAAGACTTGAAAGCTCAGGAATATGCTATCAAGATATTGTCTAATGCTATCTATGGTTACTATGCTTATCCAAAATCCAGATGGTATTCAACTATCTGTGCCAAATCTGTTGCCTCTTGGGGAAGATTCTATATAAAGAAAACAATAGAGGAGCTAGAAAAAAAGAAGCGCGCTAGTTATGCTGGTTCTGTGGGTTATTTTTCATATACAGGCAATATGGACATGGCTATTACCATTAGAACCATTCTTTTTAAAAAAAATAAAATTTATATACAGGCAGGAGCAGGCATTGTAGCGGATTCCGTGCCTGAATACGAAGAAAAAGAAACTCGTTCTAAAGCCAAAGCTCTGATTAAAGCGCTGGAATTGGCGCTTTAAAACAAAATAATTTATGCAACTTTTTTGTAAAAAGCCCCTATGATCCTAGTTATAGATAATTTTGATTCTTTTACTTATAACCTTGTGCAGATTTTCGGTGAAATTGTAAAAAAGGATCAAGAGATTCTTATTTTTAGAAACAACCAAATTACTTTACAACAAATTGAAAAGATGAATCCCAGCTCTATTGTTATTTCTCCGGGGCCATGCACTCCCAATGAAGCAGGAATTTCCACCTCAATTTTTCAACATTTCCATAAAAAAAAGCCTATTCTTGGGGTTTGCTTAGGACACCAATGTTTGGGAGCCGCGTTTGGCGGAAAAATCGTGCGGGCAGAAAAGTTAATGCACGGGAAAACATCAGAAATTTATCATCAGGGCCTTTCTATTTTTAAAGGCATAAAAAACCCATTTACCGCAACACGCTACCACTCTCTTTTAGTGGAAAAGAAAAGTTGCCCAAAATCTTTAAAAGTAACTGCCTGGACCAAAGAGGGGGAAATCATGGGACTCATGCATCGAGATTTTCCTTGGATCCTTGGAGTTCAGTTTCATCCAGAATCTATTTTAACTTTGGAAGGGAAAAAAATAATATTGAACTTTCTTAAAATCAACCTTCCCAAATGAATTCTTTTTCTTTACTTATAGAACACTTGCTTTCCGGATCTCATCTATCCGAGAGTCATGCCTTTTCTGCCATGCAAAGCATCCTTAAAGGCCAACTTACACAAGTGCAAATCGCAGGTTTTCTTACTGCCTTAAGATCTAAAAAAGAGAGTCCCTATGAAATTATAGGTTATGTAAAGGCCATGCGAGAATCCATGATTAAGATTACGCCAAAAGTTCCTCTGGTTCTAGATACCTGCGGCACTGGCGGAGATGGAAAAGGGACTTTTAATATCTCTACCGCAGCTGCTTTTGTAGTTGCAGGAGCAGGAGTGGCAGTGGCAAAACATGGGAATCGTTCTGTTTCCAGCTCCTGTGGCAGCGCAGATGTTTTAGAAGCATTGGGAATTAAAATTGACTGTTCCAAAGAACAGGCTGAAAAATGTTTAAATGAAATTGGGATCAGCTTTCTTTTTGCGCCTCTTTATCACCCTGCCATGAAAAATGTTGCGCCTGTACGAAAAGAGCTAGGCATTCGGACCATCTTCAATACCCTAGGACCATTAGTGAACCCAGCTTCTCCCAATGCTCAAATCATAGGAGTTGCGAATAGAAATATTCAAGCTACCCTGGGAGCTGCTCTAAGAAAATCAAATCTAGTAGAAAATAAAAGTATCTGGGTTATTCATGATTCAGGTTATGATGAAATCATACTTTCTGAAAAAGGGTTGGGCTTAGAAATTAGGGGAAAAAAATTAACTGGCAAAACCTTAAGCGCAAGTGAATTTGGGCTTCAACCTGTAAAACTGGAAGATTTAGAAGGAGGCGATGCTAAAAAAAATGCAGAACTTCTTAAAAACATTCTTTCAGGTCTAAAACATCCTTTAAAAAATGTCATTCTTGCAAATGCTGCTTGCGCTCTATTTTGCGCAGACCAAATCTCCAAAAACCAATATAAAAATTTAAAAGATGCTGTTTCCCAGGCAAGAGACTCTCTTGAAAAAGGAGCGGCTCTTAAGAAACTTGGAGATTTAATTGAGTGGAGTAACCGTTGAGCAAGATGATAAATTCTTCTTCTTGGGGCCTGAAAAAATTTTTACTCTCTTTCTGTTAAAAATTTTTGATAGAGTGAGCTCTGGCGAACGTCCCCAAGAAGAAGAATTTATCATCTTGCTCAACGGTCATCCATATCAATTCTCATAATGAAACTATTAGAAAAAATCATTGCTCTTAAAAAAAAGAGCTTAAAAGTATCAAAGGAAAAAGTTCCTTTAAAAAAATTAATTTATGAATGTGGAAAAAGAGAAAAGCCATCTTCTTTTAGAAACGCAATCTCTCTCCCCAATGAGCTTTCTATTATTGCGGAGATGAAAAAACAGAGTCCCTCTGCAGGATTGTTAGTCAAGGACTATTCTCCGGTTCAAATAGGGAAGCGTTATAAAGCTTGCGGCGCTAGAGCTCTCTCTATTCTCACAGAAGAAAATTTTTTCTTAGGGAGCCCAAACCACCTTAAAAAAGTGGCGGAATCTGTAAACCTGCCAATTTTACGCAAAGATTTTATTATTGATCCTTATCAAATTTATGAATCTTTAGTCTTAGGGGCAGATGCGATATTGCTCATTATCTCAATCCTTACAACCTCCAACTATTTAAAATTAATACAATTAAGCAAAGAACTTCAATTAGATGCTTTAGTTGAAATCCATACAGCTAAAGAATTAGAAACAGCGCTTAAAGGCGATCCTAATTTGATTGGCATCAATAATAGGGATCTTAAAAATTTATCTTGCGATCTTAAGACAACTTTCAAACTTAAAAAAAAGATTCCAAAAGGGATCACGACCGTATCAGAAAGCGGGATTAAAAGCGTGGAGGATATAAATAAGCTAAAATCAGCGGGAATCGAGGCCGCGCTCATTGGAGAGACTTTATTAAAAAGTGAAAGAAAAGATCAAACGCTGTCTTCTTTAGTTAAAGCAGGCTTATGAAAAATAAAAATGTTTTAGTAAAAATATGCGGGATTACCAATACAGAAGATGCGGTCTGGGCTGCAAATTTAGGAGCAGATTTTATTGGATTAAACTTTAGCGCATTAAGTAAACGCAAAATCAGCTTGGAAAAGGCTAAAGAAATTACTGAACAGCTGCCAAATTTTGTAAAAGTGGTGGGGGTATTTGTAGATCCGATGCTCACTGAACTGGAAAAAATTATAAAAACTGTAAAAATTTCCGTGATTCAACTGCATGGGAATGAGTCTCCAGAAACTGTAAAAGAAATTAAAGAAAAATTTGGGCTGGAACTCTGGAAAGCGATTCGCTTAAGTAATGAGAATTCTTTAAACTCAATCCAAAATTTCTGTGGAATTATAGATTCTTTAATGTTGGATACTTTTAAAGAAGAAGAACCCGGCGGAACTGGCCAAACTTTTGACTGGGACTTAAGTCTTAAGGCTAAAAATTATAATCTGCCGCTTATTTTAGCAGGGGGGTTAAATCCAGAGAATGTTCAGACTGCAATCAAGAAAGTAGATCCAAAAGGGGTAGATGTTGCCAGCGGTGTGGAAAAAGAAAATCATCCAAGAAAAAAAGATATTGAAAAATTGAGAATCTTTATTCAAAAAGCAAAAGGACTTCTATAATGCATTTGCCGGATCATCAGGGTCATTTTGGAATTTTTGGGGGGCGCTATGTTCCTGAAACCCTGGTAAGCGCTTTGGAAGAACTTACCCTTGCCTATAAGACAATCTCTTTTTCTTTAGAATTCCAAAAAGAACTGCAAAACCTTCTTTCTAACTATGCAGGAAGACCCACTCCTTTATTTTTTGCGAAAAATCTCACTTCTTATTTTAAAGGAGCAAAAATCTATCTTAAGAGAGAAGATCTGACCCATACCGGCTCTCACAAAATTAATAATACTTTAGGTCAATGTCTCTTAGCAAAAAAAATGGGAAAAAAAAGAGTGATTGCTGAAACTGGAGCGGGTCAACATGGAGTAGCCACAGCCACAGCTTGTAGTCTTCTAGGGTTAGAGTGTGTGGTCTATATGGGAGAGGAAGATACCCGTCGCCAAAGTTTAAATCTTTTCCGCATGAAACTCTTGGGAGCAAAAGTAGTGCCAGTATCCTCAGGCAGCAAAACTCTTAAAGATGCAATTAACCAGGCAATGCGAGACTGGGTCACGAATGTGCGCAATACTTTTTATTGCTTAGGATCAGTTGTAGGTCCCCATCCTTACCCCTGGATGGTGCGAAATTTTCAATCTGTTATTGGAAAAGAAACCTATTCCCAAATCTTAAAATTAGAAGGTAAACTGCCCAATCTTCTTTTAGCCTGCGTGGGGGGCGGATCAAATTCAATAGGTTTATTTCATCCTTTTTATCGTCATAAAAAAGTAAAATTTATTGGAGTTGAAGCTGCGGGTAAAGGGGTCCATACATCTTTTCACGCAGCAACCCTATCTAAAGGTCGTCCCGGTATTTTACATGGAGCCTTATCCTATGTGCTTCAGAATCAAGAAGGACAGATCCAGCCAACTCACTCTATCTCTGCGGGATTAGATTATCCCGGTGTGGGTCCGGAACATTCCTTTTACAAAAATTCAGGACGAGCAAAATATGTTTCAATTAAAGATGAAGAGGCTTTAAATGGACTTTGGTTGCTCTCTAAAATGGAAGGGATCATCCCTGCGCTTGAATCAGCCCATGCCATTGGTTATTTAAAAAAGACAGCGCCCCAGCTTTCTAAAAATGAAGTTGTGATCGTATGTCTCTCTGGACGGGGAGACAAGGATGTGGCAGAAGTTCAAAAATGGATTTAAAATGGATCGGATCAGTAAAAAATTTAAACAAATAAGAGACAAAAAAAAAGCATTGTCAATTTTTCTTACTCTTGGATTTCCCAATCTTAAGATGACAGAAAAATTAGTTCTTGCCTTAGAGGAAAGCGGGGCTGACCTTTTTGAAATTGGACTGCCTTTTTCTGACCCAATTGCTGATGGCCCGACCATTCAACAATCTTCAGAAATAGCTTTAAAAAATGGAGTGGGATGGAAACATTTGATTCAGCTGGGAAAGAACTTGCGCAAAAAAACAGATGTGCCTCTTATTCTCATGAGTTATTCTAACCCGCTTTATCACAAAGGATGGAACAAAAGCGCCAGAGATTTAAAGACAGCTGGTTTTGACGGGGTGATTCTTCCTGATCTTATTCCAGAAGAAAATGAGGAAGCTAAAAATGCGTTTACAAAGAATGGTCTTTCTTTAATTTATCTAGTAGCGCCTACCTCTGGAGAAGCTAGAGTTAAAAGAATTACAAAAGAATGTTCTGGCTTTGTCTATACAGTTTCAGTCACGGGCGTGACTGGGGCGAGAAAAAACCTGCCCATAAAAGAAGTATCTCATTTCTTGAAAAAGGTCAAAAAAAATTCTTCTTTACCGGTTCTCCTTGGGTTTGGGATTTCAAAACCAGAACAACTTTCAAATTTTCAAGAAGCGGATGGTTTTATTATTGGTTCAGCGCTTGTAGAAATCCTTTTGCAGAAAAAAGAAGATGCCCTGCTTATTGAAGAAGCTAAAAAATTTATCAATTCCTTTGCAAAGAGTAGATCCATTGTTTAGAATCAAGGAGTAAAATTATGGCTGAAAGCACTAAAAATGAAGGTCTCTGGATTGAATGTCCTCGCTGCGCTCAAATTATCTACAAAAAAGAGCTGAATGAAAATTTTAAAATCTGCCCTAAATGTAATTCCTACCTTCGAATGAATGCAAAAGAAAGGCTCTGCCTTCTTTTAGATAAAAAAGAGGATGGGACCCCTATTTTTGAAGAATTCGCGGCGAATCTTGCATCTCAAGACCCTTTAGATTTTGGAGAGCTAAATGATGCAAAAGAGCATGCTAAAGAAAGCCCTAAAATTAAGTCGTCTTATCTTCTAAAGTTAGCTGCTGAACAAAAAAAAACTAACAGCCTAGAAGCGGTCATTTGCGGAGAAGGAAAAATAGGAACCCACAAGATAAGCATTGCGCTTCTTAACTTTGAATTTATGGGCGGGAGCATGGGGTCTGTGGTAGGGGAAAAAGTGACAAAAGCGATTGAAGTGTCGCTTGAGAAAAAAATCCCATTGCTGCTCGTTTCTTCCTCCGGCGGAGCCCGCATGCAGGAGGGGGTTCTTTCCTTAATGCAAATGGCAAAAACATCCTGCGCTTTAAGCAGGCTGGATGAAAATAAAATTCTGGTTTTATCTTTACTCACTGATCCCACCACTGGAGGAGTCACAGCTTCTTTTTCTATGTTAGGAGATCTATTGATCTCAGAGCCAAAAGCCCTGATCGCTTTTGCCGGCCCAAGAGTGATTGAACAGACCATTCGTCAAAAACTGCCTGATGGGTTTCAACAATCAGAATTTTTGCTTAAACACGGTATGATGGACTGCATTTTTGAAAGAAAAGATTTAAGATCAAAACTGATTACCTTTTTAAATTTCTTTAACTCAACAAAACAGTTCTCTTCTCTAAACATTTCTTAAACCCAAAACTTGCACTTAGTTGTCATGAATTTGCTTGCATTAGAAAATGAGAACCGAGACGGAAAAGATAGCCATTTTTTCGAAACAAAAAAGTGAGAGAATACTTGAAAGTATTCGCGAACTTTTTTGTGAAAAAAAAATGACTAGATTTTCTGTCGAATTCCATTTTCTAATGCAATATTCGGGTTAAACAACCATTTCTTATGCCAACAAAAGACTATCTTAATTTGCTTGATAACCAAGGAATAAACCCTGATTTGGAAAGAATGAGAAAACTATTTGAATTATTGGATCATCCTGAAAAAAAAATTAAAGCGATTCATGTTACTGGAACCAATGGTAAGGGATCAGTCTGCGCCATGTTAGAGATGATTTTACGTTCCAGCGGCTATAAAACAGCTCTTTACACCTCGCCTCATCTTGTAGATGTTCGCGAGCGAATCCAAGTTGCAGGAAAAAAAATAACCTTAAGCGATTTTACCAGTTGGCTTCATACTGTTCAAAAAAAGGCAGAATCCTTAAAACAGGAACTTACCTTTTTTGAAATTTTGACTGCAATCGCGTTTTCCTATTTTGCTCATGCAAAAATAGACATAGCAGTCTTAGAAGTGGGGTTGGGAGGGCGTTGGGATGCGACCAATCTGATTCCTAACCCAGAAATTTCCATTATTACTAACATATCTCTGGAACATACAGACTATCTTGGGGCCACCACCTTAAAGATCACAAGAGAAAAATGCGGAATTATCAAAAAAAACGGAATCTGCATAACAGGCTTAAAACAAAGATCATTACTGCGGGAAATAAAGAAGAGCTGCAGAAAAAAAAATTCAAAATTAATTACAGAGGTTAATACTAAAACCATTCCTAGCTGTAATCTTAAAGGTTTCTATCAAACAAAAAATATTCAAATTGTTTTGAAAACTGTTGAGATTCTTAAAAAACAAGGATGGTTTATCCCGGGAAGGGCTCTAACCCAAGGCCTTCAAAATGTTCACTGGCCATGCAGGTTTGATTGGCGAAATATAAAAATCGGCCAAAAAAAAATCCCCATGCTTCTGGATGCAGCTCACAATCCAGGAGCCTGCTTGGAACTTATTGCCTCCATTAAAAAAACAAAATTTATTAAAAAAAAATGTTTGCTTATCTTTAATGCTCTTAAAGATAAAGACATCTCCTCCATGGCCAAAACCTTATCAAAAAATTTAAAACTATCCTCTATTTTAATCCCCAGGTTAAAAACCCTTAGAAGTTCTGAAACTCTTGATGTTAAAAAAATCTTCAGCCAATTTTTAAGCAACTCTAAGATTCGCACTTTTACAAATTTTAATTCTCTTTGGCATACTCTTAAAAATAAAAAAAATGAACTTAAATTTAGCTGGATATTAATGACCGGATCACACTATCTATTCGCTGATGGATTAACAAAAGTAAAAAGGAGTGAGGTAAGATGAAAAAAAAGTCTCAAGTTCTGGTTGGAATGGACTGCGGCGGGACCAATGTTAAATTTGCCATTGTCACGCCTGAAGGGCAACTTTTAGATTCAAAACTAACTGCGGTGGATTATAAAGAGCCTGCAGAAAAAGTAATTAAAAAAATATCCTTGGTTTTTAAAAATTTTATTAAACAATCTGCTTTTAAAAAAATAAAAGGCATCGGGATTGGCATTGCAGGAGATGTGGATCAAAAAAAAGGCTTGGTGCGTTTTTCTCCCAATTTAGGCTGGAATAATGTAAATTTAAGCAACCTGCTTTCAAAGGAGATCCCTTATCCGCTTTTAATTGAAAATGACGCGAATTGCGCTGCCTGGGGAGCCTGGTGGTTAGACGCAAAAAAAGACTGTAAAAATTTAATTTGTCTAACCCTTGGAACAGGAATTGGAGGCGGGATCATCTTAAATTCCAAATTGTACCGTGGAGCAACAGGTTCTGCGGGTGAAATTGGTCACATGACCATCCGTTATGACGGCCAACCCTGTAGGTGCGGCAACTTTGGCTGCGCAGAAAGTTTCGTTGGCGCATGGGGACTTATTCGAGAGGCGGAATCTGGTTTAAAAAGAGAGCTTGCGCCAATTTTAAAAAAAATTTTAAAAGGACCTCCACAAAAAAAAATTGAACCTAAATCCATAGCTGAAGCAGCTAAAGCTGGTGACCCATTCTGCCGGCAATTATGGCAAGATACCGGAGAGCGCTTGGGTTCAATCTTATCTAACTGCGTCAATATCTTTAATCCAGAAAGAATTGTGCTTTGCGGCGGGGTCTCAAAAGCAGGTTCTCTACTTCTAGAACCCGCGCTCCATACCTTAGGCCGTAGAGCTTTTGCTATCCCGGCAAAAAAAGTAAAAGTAACTGTTTCTCAATACGATGAAAATCTAGGAGTTGTCGGAGCTGCTCTGCTTTTCCTTGAAAAATGAACCTCTCTACCCGCGAAGGGCGATGAGGTTTCCGACAAAGGAAAACACTAATGAATTTAAAATATTTGCTTGGTTGCAAGAGCCTCTCTCCCTATCTTCACGGATGTCGCTCCTCGACTTTTTTTCTATTTTTTATTTTCATGATCTTTTTATTTCAGGCCCATGGAAAAGCATTAGAAGCTCCCCAAACGCCTATCCACTTCCAATCTGAACAGCTGCGGTACCAGGAAAAAGATCAGGTTATTCTTGCCTCAGGCAATGTAATTGTGATTCAAAGTTCCTACACTTTTCATTCTGACCAAGCGCGAATTGATATCCCCAATAAAAAGATGGAGGCCTGGGGACATGTGCGTTTTAAAGATTTACAAAAAAATGAGATTCGTTCTCAATCTTTAAAATATGATTCGGGTGATGGTTCCGCTCAACTTTTAGAGGCAGACGGAGCTTTTGGTCCTTGGCTTTTTTCCACCAAAAAGGTTTCCCGTGATTCCTTTGGAAACCTAGTATTGGAGCGAGCGCGTCTTTCAACCTGCGAAACAGATATCTCTAAATATCACCTCTATGGTTATCGTATCAAAGTCATGCCAAAAAAAAGATTAACTGTGCAACACGCGCTTTTTAGAGTAGGGCCAATCCCTGTGCTCTATCTCCCCTACTATTATTATTCTTTAGGAGAAAGACATCTGTCTTTTCAAATTTTCCCAGGACAGAATAATTCTGAAGGCGGCTTTGTCAGAACCATCTGGGGATACCCTCCCACGGATGAAATTTATTTAAAGCTCTATCTAGAGTTGCTCACCAAAAGAGGATTTGGAACTGGCGGGGAGATTAACTATTATTCAGCTAATGCCAAAGGAAGCATTTATGGATTTAGAATTAGGGACAAACTAAATGAGAGAGAACGATGGAATGCTCGAGTTTTTCATCGCCAGGAATTTTTAAATCATTGGCTTTTGCAAATCAATGGCAATCAAATGTCCGACGATTCATTTTCCAATGATTTTTTTAGAGAGGATTTTAACCGAGTGGTGAGGGAGCTCAAATCCTCTTTAAGCCTCACCTATCAGAAAAAAACAAATATTTTTCGAATCGTAAGCCAAAGAGAAGATGCTTTTGACTCAAAAACAAAAGAATTCTTTGCCAATGAGATCCTTGCCCCAAAAATAGAATTTCAGAAGACGCAAAGCAGGCTTGGTTTATTCAGCCTGGAAAAAATCTATTCTTTAAGCTTTACTAACCGTTTTGCCGGCCAAAGCGCATTCGGAGGAGCATTGACCCGCTCCTATCGAAAAGAGTTTAACGCTCAATTTTCTCTTCTAGACCACTTCCGCCTTTTATCTAATACAAACTTAACTCCTAAAATTACAATTCAAAATGATTGGATAGACCGGCCCCAAGGCAATGAATTGAATGAAAAATCAGTTCAACGCATCACTGGGGAAACAACTTTACGCCAGGGTCTTTCTTCCCTGGATATTGATCTGACCCATAAAATCGTTCAGAGATTGCAAAATAATCTTGGGGCTGATCAAGGGCGTGAGGAACATCTTTTGTCTTTCTTATCCTGGTTTAGGCCAAAAGAAACTCTTTCCATTCGTTTAGAAACAGCCTTTGAATTGCCGCGTCAAAAGGGGGAGTCTCTCTCATTTTTGAATAAATCAAAGGTTCGTCCTATTAAAGGAGAAATTTCTATTTTTCCTAAAGAATATCTTGAAATTTTTTTTAGAGAAGAATATACGCTTTCTGACTTAAATACAGGATCTGAGCACCCCTTAAGCAGCATGAGTGAAATCTCTTGGGGTCAGCGCGCTTTGGGAGGAGACTATTTTTCTCTAGGCACTAACTATCTTTCTTCCCGAGATCATAGTTTTGAACTAAAATCTTCTGCCAGGATTACTCCTAAAAAAAAGTGGCAAATAGAAGGCTCTTTAAGAAACCTCTTCCAATATAGAAATCAAAATATGTTCTATATTCAAAAAGGCGAATTTCTAGAAAAAGAAGCCATGGTAAAGACGGAATGGAGATGCTGGAACTTTTCTTTTATATTTAGGGAAAGAAAAGGAGTTTATGAATTTTTGTTTAACTTGGAGTTACAGTTAGAACGCGCGGAAAGAGAAAAAATCCCAGTCAATCAAAACGGAGGAGAATGGTATCCTTGGCGCTCCTTGCAATAAACTAGGCTTAAATTAAAGATTTTTTACATTTTTTTTTTGATATAATCATTAATTAATTTTATGAAAGCATTAGTACTCTCAGGGGGCAAAGGCACGCGGCTGCGCCCTATTACCCATACTTCCGCAAAACAATTGGTTCCAATTGCAAATAAGCCTATTCTATTTTATGGTTTAGAGACAATTGCAGAATCTGGCATTAAAGAAGTGGGCATTGTGGTGGGAGAAACTGCTTCAGAAATAAAAAACGCGGTTGGGAATGGCCAAAAATGGGGATTAAAAATTACATATATCGCCCAAGAATCCCCTTTAGGACTTGCGCATGCTGTTAAAATTTCTGAAAACTTTTTAAAAAATGATGAGTTTGTCATGTATTTGGGAGACAATCTCTTGAGAGATGGAATCAGTCAATTTGTGCAAGAATTTAAAAAAAAACAGGCAGACGCACAAATTCTTTTAGCTAAAGTCTCAAATCCTGAACAATTTGGAGTGGCAGAACTTTCTAAAGGTAAAGTGGTTCAACTGGAAGAGAAGCCTAAAAAAGCAAAAAGCAATTTAGCCTTAGTAGGGGTTTACATGTTTAACTCTAAAATTTTTAAAGCGATCCAACATATTAAACCATCCCATAGAAAAGAATTAGAAATAACGGATGCGATCCAATATCTGATTGATCAAAAATATACTGTCATTCCCCATATAGTGAATGGTTGGTGGAAAGATACAGGAAAGTTAGAAGATCTGCTAGAGGCAAATCGCCTTGTTCTAGATTCTTGCGAACAAAATATTCTGGGGACCATAGATAAAGTGAGTAAAATAGAAGGCAAGGTTATTATAGAAGAGGGTGCAAAAATTATTAATTGTATTATTCGCGGGCCAGCCATTATTGGCCAGAATTCAAGCATTAAAAATTCTTATATTGGACCATTTACTTCTATCTATCACCACTCAAATTTAGACAATTCTGAAATTGAACATTCAATCGTGTTAGAATATTCAATGGTGCAAAATATAAAACGGATCACGGATTCACTCATTGGGCAGAATGCGACCGTGATTCAATCTCCTACTAAACCAATCGCTTACCGTATTATGATTGGCGACTCTTCCCGGATTGAAATCCCTTAAACACTCATGGCTAACTGGTTGATTACAGGCGGCGCGGGTTTTATTGGTTCCAGCATTGCGGAAACCTTAGTCCTTAAGGGTGAAAATGTAAGGGTCTTAGATAATCTATCCTCAGGTAAAAAAGAAAATCTAAATAATGTACTCAACAAAATTGAACTTTTTATTGGAGATATTCGAGATCAAAAAATAGTTAAAAAAGCGGTTCAAGAGTGCGACTATGTTCTTCATCAGGCAGCTATGCGTTCCGTTCCTCAATCCGTAGAATACCCTGAAACATGCAATTCAATTAATATCTCAGGCACTTTGGATTGTCTTATGGCAGCTAAAAAGGCAGGGGTTAAAAAATTTGTTTTCGCTTCTTCCTCTAGCATTTATGGCGATTCATTGATTTTTCCTCAGAGAGAAAAAAATTTACCTCAACCTATTTCTCCCTACGCAGTTTCAAAATTATGCGGGGAATATTACGCAAAAGTCTTTGCAAAAACTTACGGTCTTCCCACAATTGCTTTACGCTATTTTAATGTGTATGGCCCTAGACAGGATCCAAAATCTAAATATGCAGCTGTTATTCCTAAATTTATTATTTCTGGACTTAAGGGGGAAAAAATAGAAGTTCACTGGGACGGCAAACAATCCAGAGATTTTTCATATGTCCTGGATGTGGCACAAGCAAATATTAAAGCTGCTCTTTCCAAAACAAGTTCCTTTGGCGTTTATAATGTAGCTTGCGGTCACACCACATCTTTACTAGAAATTATTACCCTTTTAGAAAAACTATTGGGTAAAAAACTCTGCAAAGAATTCTTTCCCAAAAGAGCAGGAGATGTAAGAAAAACTTTCGCGGATATCAGTTCCATTAAAAAAGATTTAAACTTCAAACCTCAGTTTAATTTTAAAATTGGCTTGACACAAACTTTGGAATATTTTTCTAAAAATGACCGATGGAAGGATTATGAATGAAAATTTTAGTTACTGGCGGCGCGGGTTTTATTGGCTCTAACTTCATTAGATATTGGCAGACTCATTATCCAAATGATTTTATAACGATACTGGATTCTTTAAGTTATGCGGGACAAGAAAAAAATTTAGATGAATTAAAAAAAAAATCAAGGGTTTCTTTTATCAAAGGGGATATTTGTAATAAAAATCTGGTCAATTCTCTTTTAAAAAATAAAGAACTTCTTTTTCATTTTGCAGCTGAAACACATGTAGATCGTTCCATTGCTAACAGTCAAATTTTTCTTCAAACTAATATTTTAGGAACTCAGGTTCTATTAGAGAGCGCTAAATTAAACAAGCTAAAAAAATTTGTTTTTATTTCTACGGATGAAGTCTATGGTTCAATTAAAGAAGGTCGTTTTAGGGAGGGTTCTCATTTACAACCTAATAGCCCTTACGCAGCTTCTAAAGCTTCTGCGGATCTACTTTGCAGGGCCTATTGGAAAACTTTTGCTTTGCCTATTTTAGTTACCCGCTGCTGCAATAACTTTGGCCCTTATCAATTCCCAGAAAAAGTGATTCCACTTTTTATCACCAATCTGATCGAAGGGAAAAAAATACCCATTTATGGGAACGGTAAAAATGTAAGGGAATGGATTTATGTTTTGGACCATTGCAAGGCAATTGATCTAGTATCTAAAAAAGGGAAGATAGGTGAAACCTATAACATTGGAACAAATTTTGAAATTTCTAATATTGAACTAGCTAAAACCCTTCTTCAATTTTTTAATAAAAAAATTCAAATGCTTGATTTTGTACAAGATCGCTTAGGTCATGATTTTAGATATTCCATGGATTCATCTAAATTAAGAAAATTGGGCTGGAAACCAGAATATAATTTTAAGCAGGCATTGGAAAAAACTGTTCATTGGTATAAAAAAAATTCATCCTGGTGGAAAGAAATAAAAAACAGTAATAAGTTCAAAAATTATTATAAGAATAACTATCATTCAAATTCAAAGGGAATTCACTAAATGCGCATTGTGCTAACTGGAGCTGGAGGTTTGGTAGGGAAAGATTTGTGGTCAAAACTTGAATCGCACTCTGAACTCTGGGCAGTGGGCAGGAAAAAACCAGACACTATTCCGCCATCTCGATGGAAATCTTTGGATATTATTGACCCAGAGCTTACAATAAAAACAATCCATCAGATTAATCCAGACTGTGTGATCCATTCTGCTGCTCTTTCTAACCCAGATCAATGTGAAACTAATCCAGAGCTAGGCTATAAAACCAATGCCTTAGGCACCAGAAATATCGCTTTAGCTTGTCAAAAGTTTGACACTGAACTCCTCTATATCTCCAGCGATCAAATTTTTGACGGAAATAAAAAAACATCTTATCGGGAAACCGACTCTCCCAACCCGATCAACAAGTACGGATGTTCTAAACTATGGGGGGAACAGATGGTTCAGACTCTAATCCCTAGATTTTATATCGTGCGCACATCCTTAGTTTTTGGAACTTTAAGACCAACTTTTATAGATCAGGTGGTCGCCTCTGCCCTAAAGCAAGAACCTTTAATTGCGGCAACGGATATTGTTAATTCCCCAACCTATTCAAAAGACTTAGCAGACGCCATAAGCTTTTTAATAAATAAACACCTTTACGGAATTTACCATATTGCTAATGAAGGATTTACAAGCCGCTATGCGCTTTCTAAAACGATTGCTTCAATTCTAAAAAAAAAATCCGATTTCATTAAAAAAGGAAATAAAAATAAATTAAAATTAAAAGCTCCTAGACCGGGATTTACCCCATTAGAGAATTTTTTTTGGAATCTAAGTGAATTCCCTAAAATAGCTCCATGGGAAGATGCATTAATAAGATTTTTAAAGGAGAAAGGAACTCTTTCATGAAACTAGCGATTATTGGATCGGGATATGTGGGTCTTGTAAGCGGCACCTGTTTTGCCGAAATCGGACATAAGGTCGTTTGCGTGGACAATGATCTTAAAAAAATTAAATCTCTTCAAAGTGGAAAACTTCCAATTTTTGAACCGGGTCTAGAAAATTTATTGCATAAAAATGTAAAAGAAAAAAGGCTCTTCTTCACAAACTCTATTGCTGAGAGCATTGAAAATGCTGACATTGCCTTTATTGCTGTGGGTACGCCTCCTAGATCAGATGGTTCCGCTGATCTATCCTATGTAGAAAACGTGGCACGAAATATTGCTTTACATCTTAAAAAATACCTGGTCATCGTAGAAAAATCCACTGTTCCGGTTGAAACCTGCGAATGGATCAAAAAGACCATTCAAAGATACCGTAAAAAAAATATTCCTTTTGATGTAGTTTCCAATCCTGAATTTTTAAGAGAAGGATCTGCTGTAAATGATTTTTTAAAACCAGATAGGATTGTAGTTGGTGTAGAATCCCAAAAAGCTAGAAATGTGATGGAAAATCTCTATGCTCCTTTAAAATGTCCCATCCTTTTTACAGATCCAAAAAGCTCTGAGCTGATCAAACATGCCTCTAACTCATTTTTAGCAATGAAGATTTCCTATATTAATGCTGTTGCAAAAGTCTGTGAAAAAGTTGGAGCTAATGTGGAGGAAGTGGCAGAAGGCATGGGCTTTGATAAAAGGATCAGCCGCTCTTTTTTAAACGCTGGCTGTGGTTTTGGCGGATTTTGTTTTCCTAAAGATCTGGAAGCATTTTTATGGATTTCTAAAAAAATTGGAGTTGACTTTCAACTCCTTGAGAGTGTAAAAAAGATAAATGAAGAACAAAAACTCCATTTAATTCATAAAATTGAAGAAGCGCTTTGGATCCTTCAGGGTAAAAATATCGGAATCCTTGGTCTAGCTTTTAAACCTAATACAGATGACATGCGATTTGCTCCATCCGTTGATATTATCCATATGCTAGAAGAAAGAGGCGCAAAAATTTCTGCTTATGACCCTATTGCCATGCCTAATGCAAAAAAAATCTTAAAAAATGTGTTGTTTAAAAAATCAGTTTACGAAGTTGCTCATAAATCTGATTGTCTGGTAATCATCACAGAATGGGATGAATTTAAAAAAATGGATCTTAAGCGAATTAAGAAATTAATGAATCACCCCACAATAGTTGATGGACGAAACCTCTTTAAACCAATGGAAATGAAGGATCTAAATTTTCACTACTATTCCATTGGAAGAAAGAATAGCTAACCATGCGCATTCTTGTAACTGGAGGAGCAGGATTTCTGGGAAGTCACCTTTGTGAATTCTTACTAGCCCATGGCCATAAGGTCATCTGCATGGATAATCTTGTGACTAGCAAAATTGAAAATATTGAACCTCTTTTTAAAAAAGATAAATTTACTTTTCTTAAACAGGATGTAACGAACTACATTCATGTGGATGGTCATTTAGACGCTGTTCTCCATTTCGCAAGTCCTGCAAGCCCTCAGGATTATTTGAAATTTCCAATTCCCACATTAAAAGTAGGCTCCCTGGGAACGCATAAAGCCTTAGGTCTTGCAAAAGAAAAAAAAGCTACTTTCATGCTTGCTTCTACTTCTGAAGTTTATGGGGATCCGCTGATCAACCCTCAAAAAGAAGACTATTGGGGAAATGTCAATCCCATTGGCCCCAGGGGAGTCTATGATGAAGCAAAAAGATTTGCTGAAGCCATGACTATGGCTTATCATAGGTATCACAAGGTCCCAATAAGAATAGTAAGGATTTTTAATACTTATGGCCCTCGCATGCGCAGGAATGACGGCAGAGCGGTCCCAAATTTTGTAACCCAAGCATTAAAAGGAAATCCAATAACAGTTTATGGAAAAGGAACACAAACCAGAAGTCTCTGTTATGTATCAGACCTTATCCTAGGTATCTACAAACTATTACTTTCTAACATAAATCATCCTGTAAATATTGGAAACCCTCAAGAGATAAAACTGATTGAGCTTGCAAAAATAATTAAAAATTTGACAATAAGCAAAAGTAAAATTGTCTATGAATCTTTGCCAATAGATGACCCTAAGGTGCGTTGTCCGGATATTAAAGTTGCTAAAAAGTATTTAAAATGGCATCCAAAAACAGATTTAAAAAATGGGCTTTCTCATACGATCTCTTATTTTAAAAAAGAACTTTAAGGAGAAAAAAATGAAAGAATCATTAACTTGTGAACCAAAAAAAACTTTGGAGTGGAAAAAAAATTTAAAAATTCAAATTTACGCTGATGGGGCTAACTTACCTGAAATGATTTGGGCCAAGGAAAATGGAATCGTAGATGGTTTCACTACTAATCCAAGTCTAATGAGAAAAGCAGGTGTTACAAATTATGAATCTTTTGCAAAAGAAGCGCTCTCTAAAATTCAGGATTTACCAATTTCTTTTGAAGTTTTTTCAGATGATTTTGAGCAAATGGAAGAGCAGGCAAGAAAGATACATGGCTGGGGCAAAAATGTCAATGTTAAAATTCCAATTACTGACACCAATGGAAGTTCTTCTTGTCCCCTGATAAAAAAATTAACAAAAGATGGAATTCCTTTAAATATTACTGCTATTTTTACCTTAGAACAAGTGAAAGATGTTGCAAAAGTCCTTGAGCCTGGGATATTTTCTATTATTTCTGTTTTTGCTGGAAGGCTTGCGGACGCTGGCATTGACCCTATCCCTTTAATGCAAGAGAGCTCTTCAATTTTGAAAAAAAATGCATCAGCGCATCTTCTCTGGGCAAGCACCAGAGAAATTTTAAACATTGTTCAGGCAGAGAGTTGCGGCTGTAAAATAATTACTATTCCCAATGATTTATTAAAAAAAATGAATTTACTGGGGAAAGAGGCTAAAGAACTCTCTCTAGATGCTGTGAACACATTCTATCAAGATGGTCTTAAATCAAACTATTCCATCTAAAATTTAAATAACCCCATGAAAAAAGCTCTTATTACTGGAATTACAGGTCAAGATGGATCCTATTTAGCGGAATTTTTGCTGGAAAAAGGATATGAGGTTCATGGCATTGTGCGTCGTGTTGCGATTGAAGACAAAGAACACCGCTTATGGCGCATTAAACATCTTTTAGACAAAATTAATCTAGAGGCAGCCTCTCTGGAAAGTTTCCCTAGCATTTATAATGTGGTAAAACGCGTTAAACCAGATGAATGTTATCATTTAGCCGCGCAAAGCTTTGTGAGTTATTCTTTTGATGATGCATTCTCCACACTTAATACTAATATTAATGGAACACACTATTGCTTAGCTGCAATTAAAGATTTAAAGCCTGATTGTAAATTCTATTTTGCGGCATCCAGTGAAATGTTTGGGAAGGTTGAGGAAGTTCCTCAAACAGAAAAGACTAAATTTCACCCGCGTTCAGCTTACGGCATCTCAAAAGTTACAGGATATGAATTAACCCGGAATTATCGAGAAGCTTATGGTCTTCATGCTTCCAACGGCATTCTTTACAATCATGAATCTCCTCGCAGAGGATATGAATTCGTAACTCGGAAGATTACCTCCCATGTAGCAAAAATAAAAACAGGCTTAGAAAAAGAATTGAACCTGGGCAATCTAGACGCAAAAAGAGACTGGGGTCATGCCAAGGAATATGTAAGAGCTATGTGGATGATGCTTCAACAAGAAAAGGGGGATGATTTTGTAATCGCTACAGGAGAAACCCATTCAGTACTAGAATTCCTTGAACTTGCTTTTCAAACCGCAGATTTAGATTACAAAAAATACGTAAAAATTGACCCAAAACTCTTAAGACCTGCAGAAGTGGACATTCTGATCGGAGACTCTAAGAAAGCAAGGAAAATACTTGGTTGGAAGAATAATATTCTTTTTAAGGATCTTGTTAAAGAAATGGTTGAGAATGACTTAAGTTCCCTATGCCATTAAACTATGTTCAAACTTAATCGCTCCCTGCAAAGAAAATTTGACCTTCTCTACCTGCTCACCTACAAAGAAATCACTTTAAAATATAAAAGGACTGTTCTTGGAATTTTTTGGTCTTTGCTCAATCCAATTTTTTCAGCCCTGGTTTTTATGGTTGCCTTTAAAATTTTCATGCGTTTTAAAATTGAAAATTATACTTTTTTTTTATTGTCAGCGCTTTTCCCCTGGAATTGGTTTCTTTCCTCTATTACTATTTCAGCCAGATCATTGGTTGACAACGTCACCTTAATAAAAAAAGTTATTTTCCCAAGACAATATCTGATCATCTCAGTAATCCTTGCCCAATTAGTTCATCTTTTTTTTTCCATGCCTATCCTTTTTGTTTTCTCACTTTATAGCAATCATGGCATCTCGCTCCTTACCTGGGGAATTGGAATTCCAATCATTATTTTGATTCAATTCATTTTTACATTTGGAGTATCATTAATTATTTCCATTTCTAATACATTTTATAGAGATATAGAGTACTTAATAGCAGTGATCATTAACCTTGCCTTTTGGATGACTCCCATTACATATCCAATGAGCTCAATCCCTGAAAAATATCGTTCCCTGTTTCTTTTGAATCCACTGACAAGTATTATGTCTGTCTGGCGCGGACTATTATTTGAAAATAAAATCTTGTGGAATTATCTATTCATTGCTTTAGGAATTGCAATGATTTTTAGAAAAATGGAAAAACGGTTGGATGAGGTGCTTTAATGTCAAAGATTATTGAAGTCCAACATCTCATTAAAAAATTTCCAATGATAAAAAATCAAAGAGCATTCAAAGAAATCGTGGTTAATCTGCACCGCTTTTCCTCAAAAAAAAATAATGAACATTTTATCGCTCTAAATTCCATAAGCTTCAGCGTAGAGAAAGGGGAATGTTTGGGAATCATTGGAAAGAATGGAGCTGGCAAAAGCACTCTACTCTCTCTTCTGCTAGGAACCAGCTATCCGACTGAAGGAGAATTAAAGATTTATGGAAAAAGAACCCCTCTTTTAGAATTAGGAGCTGGGTTTCATCCAGACCTTACCGGCAGAGAAAACATTGTATTAAATGGAGTCCTCTTAGGATTAACCAAAGAGGAGGTGCTAGCGCGACAAGAGGAAATCATTCAATTTTCTGAAATAACTGAATTTATTGATATGCCGGTACGAACCTATTCAGCAGGCATGTACATGCGGCTCGCTTTCTCTGTGGCAATCTGCACAGACCCTGAAATTCTATTGATTGATGAAATCCTGGCTGTTGGGGATGAATCTTTTCAGAAAAAATCTCAAGGGGCATTAATCCCATTAATTAAAAGCGGTGTTACTACAGTATTTGTGTCGCATAATTTAGAAGAGGTAAAAAAAATATGTAATCGAGTCCTTTGGCTAGACCATGGAAACATAATGGCTGAAGGGGCAGCGCCTCAAGTGATCTCTCAATATCTTCATAAAATTAACCCTTAAATAGCATTAAATGAAATGGTTTTTTATCTTTTCTTGGATTTGTTTTGTCTATATCTTTTTCACGGTTAATACGTTCCCTCATTTTTTTAATCTCTACAAAAGTCAAATTCATAAAATCATAAAACAATTTTCCAATGATAAAAATCTTCAAAAATCAAAGGACTTCTCTCCAGCAAATAGCCCGAAAAAAACAACCAATACCACACCTGCTCCCCTAGAGAAAAAGATAGAACAATACGCACCAACTGAAAAAAAAAATGAACCTTTGTTCCATGCTTTTCAATTAGGAATATGGTTTTGGATCATGATTAATTCTTATTTAGTGGGAAAAGAAGCGCTGGATAGATTCAAATTGAACGATGTAAAAAACCATTTTGTAATTTCAATTGCCTTAGGCTTAGGATTCTATTCTTATTCTTTACTGGCTCTTGGTTTAACAGGAATGCTGCTAAAAAATGTCCTATTTTTTATTTTAATAATTAGCTCTCTAATGTTTTTTAAAAACTTAAGAACTTTAAAAATTGAGTTAAAATCTATCTTTGCAAAATTTCCAAGAAAAGGGGCCCAACTTTATCTTTTTTTGCCGATCGCGGGAATCATTCTGGCCATGCTGCTCCGCTCCTTTATTCCAGATCAATTTTATGATTCCTTACAATATCACATGGCATTGCCGCAATCCTATATCAATCACCATAAAATTTTTAAAATCCCATATAATTGTCATTTTGGCATGCCGCAAAATACTGAAATGCTATTTACTCTTGGTTTACTTTTAGGGGGTGACGATACCATACCTCTTTTATTTCAACTTGCATGTGGGATTTTAATTCTAATAACCCTCATTAATGAGTCAAACCAAGGCAGTTTTTTGGCTGCTCTTCTCTGGTTAACTACTCCTCTAGTGATAGAAAATTTAAGGTTCACTAAGACTGATCTATTTTTATCGCTTTATATCACTTTAGCATTCTTTCTAATTATAAATTGGAAAATTCAAGATATTAATTATAAAAATTTAATTTTATCAGGAATTTTTGCTGGGTTTGCTTTAGGAACAAAATATACAGGAATCTTTTTCCTAGGATTTTTGTCCATTATTTTATATTTAAAAATGAAGGGATTAGAAATTTCTAAAAAAATAAAATTACTAATTATTTTTTTTAGCGTCTCCCTAATTCCATTTCTGCCTTGGCTGATGAAGAACGTACTTTTTTTAAAAAATCCTTTTTACCCTTTTTTTCAAAATATCTTTGGATATCAAATGATGAGACCTGAAAATTGGACCGTTTTTGTAAATGAAAACCATCAATTTTATAATTCTTTCTTAAACTTAACTTCAATTCCTAAATTCCTCTGGAGAAATACATTTTTTGGATTTGAATATCCCAGCATGAATTTTATTGGTCCACTCTGGTTCGCTTTTTTACCATTGCTTATATTTTTCAGTTATAAAATCAGCAAATTAAAACCATTTCTAATTTTTATATTATTCACGGTCATTATTGGTTCAACTCAAACCACCCTAGCTCGTTATTTTTTTCTGCCTATTCTTGCGCTTTTAAGTTTTGTCCTCATCCATACACTATTTTCTATAGAAAATATTTTCTTAAAAAAAACTTTAACAACCCTACTCTTATTTGGCATACTGATTCAAAGTATTGGTTGCTTGCCATTTCTGGAACAAGTTTCTTTTGGAAGAAGAGCTTTTTTTGGGTTAAATAAGGAAAAAAAATCACAACTCTATCCAGAGGGTTATTTTGCAAGCGTTGAGTGGGTTAATTCAAACCTTTCACAAGAAAAAAAACTTCTTTTTATTGGGGAAACCAAAAGTCACCTTTTTAAGGTACCCTGCATCGCTCCTTCAGCTCATAATGAGCATTTAATTTCAATCTTACTGCAAAACACTGAAACTGGGGATGAATTATATAAGAAACTAAATGACTTAAGAATTACTCATATACTCTTCAACAGCAATGAATTTTTGCGCCTGAAAAATTACCCAATGTTTTACTTAAATTCTGAACAAGTTAACAGCCTCATCAATTTTTGGGAAAAACATCTCTCTCTCAAATATCAAAATAATTCAACTTCTATCTATGAATTAGTAGAGTATAAAGATGGTCTTAGCACGGCTCCGGAAGAAATTAAAAAAATCCTTTTAAAATTAAATACATTTAATCTAGCGGACGCACATTCTAAAATAAATGGGATTTAAGAATTTATTTTTAGTTGCTAATTTATAAAACTTACCGCTATTTTTAGATCATGAGATCAAAAAAAATTTTCTTAAATATTTTAGTTTGGATGTTTTTCATTCTGCATGGAACGATTTTCTTATCTCTTTTACCTCTATGGGAAGGCTTTGATGAGTGGTTACATTATAGTTACATTGCTTATCTATCAAGGACAGGTAAAATCCCAGATCAGACCTCCCCTTCAGTGCCAGAGGAAATATTTGAATCTTTAAAAATAATACCCGGATCTCTTGAAAATAATCACATGGAATATAAAACATTTTGGGAGTTGCCCGAAAAACTGCTAACAGATAAATTGCACGCTATCGCTTCATTAAAAAATGATGACCGCTCCCCACTTACAATCTCTAATTGGCAATCACAACATCCGCCATTATACTACCGCTTATTTTCACCAATCTATAAAATTTACAACAACTCTAACCTCGTTCATACTGTTATAATCTTAAGATGGATTTCTATTATCCTTGTCAGCCTGGGATTTCTGCCGCTTTATTATCTATTTAGAATATTCTTCTCGCCCCTTGAATCCACTCTTGGCCTTCTATTTTTTACAATCTATCCTTCTACTTTTATACTCTTTGGACATCTAACCAATGATGCATTAGCTTTCCCACTATTTTCCTCACTCATTCTACTTTGCTTTCTTCAATTAAAAAATGGCATTTCAAGGATTCATTCAATCTTAATCGGCTGTTCTTTAGGATTGGGAATTATAACAAAACTTTATTTTTTAACAGCCACGATCCCCATAACTTTTATTTATCTGGTATCTTTTATCTCTTACAAACATGAAAGAAAACTTATTTTAATAAACTTCTTGATCTTAATTATTATTGCATGCTCACTCTCCATGCCATGGTTTTATCATAATTGGCATACTTATGGGACATGGAATTCCACGTTCCATGCTACGATTATAAAAGATATAAATTTTTTAGATAAATTTAATTTTCTGACAAAGGTAAACTGGAAAAATTTTTTTATCTCTAATAAGATTGGTTTGCTTTGGGCTGGGAACTGGTCTTTTGTGTCCTTTCCAAGTTTTATTTATAAATGTTTTAGCTGCCTACTATTGGCCATCAGCTTAATTTTTTCTTTTAAATTAATTCACTGCCCGTTGGATAAAAATAAAAATGATTTTCTATTAGTTTTATTTTCAATTTCTTTTCTTTTTGGTTTAATGCACCATCAATTACAAATAAGAACGGCTGGAACTATGGATTCCATGGGGGGTTGGTATTGGAGTATTCTTTTACCCAATCATATTTTAATTTACATGATCTCTTTAAAATTTATAACTAAAAAATATTTTCAACTCTTTCTATTTAGTACGGTAGTATTAACTTATCTCCTTACATTATGGGGGCAATTTAATTTTCTATTGCCTTATTATTCCGGCTACTTTGAAAAAGAAGTTCTTTCTCATCACTTAATAAATAAATATCCTTTTTTAACCGCGCTGCAAAGGATATCCAGCTTAAATGGGATATCCAATCACGGTATTCTTTTTTTTATTGTTATGGAAATTTTATTGTTTAATACAATCTTATTTTTTTTATGGACACAAATGAAAAGGAAAATCATATTTAACAATATAGAACCAACTTCATGAAAACAGTCAACTTTATAAAATGTGTTTTAAAAAAATCCTATTGCTGGTTATTTTACTTAGGCCTGGGTTTCATGGTAACTGGGGATTTTCCAAGATTCCCCTTTGGAATAGAGGAAAGGAAAATCTTATTTCTTGTATTGTCCTGGCCTAAGCTTTACATCGTCTTTTTTTCGCTTTCATTTTTATCCTACATTTTTTTAAACGGGCTTGATATTAATAAAATTAAAAAATTTAAATTTTTATTGACCCCGCTATACTTTTTATTCGCTTCTTTTTTACTCTCATCCCTATTTTCAAGCAACCTGCTCTTAAGCCTCTATGCATTTATTCTTTCAACAATAGTTTTATTATTTTTAGTATTTTTCGCCGTATTGTTAGATGATAAAAATATTTCATCAATTGCATGGAATATCATCACTCTCTCTATTTTATTTTTAGCGCTAAAAGTTATTTCCTGGAGGCTGAATGAAGGCATGTCTCTAGGCGCATATCATATAAAAAATAATTCATGGTTAGGTAAATTACAAATAACCTGGGTTCTTAATTTTTTTGCTCCATTCTTCCTTGCAAATACCTTAAACAATAAAGATAAAATTTTTAAAATTATGAATGGCTTGGTTTGGTCGGTATCAGCTTTGGCCATTACTATGCTCTATTCAAGAACAGGTTTCTTAACGCTAACACTAACAACAACCTTAATTTTTGTATTGAACCTAGGACAGTTTAAAAAATTAATTCTATCAATCTCTTTATTTGCTTCGGCCTTCCTATTTTTTTTATTAAACAACTCATTCATGAAGACCCAATTATTTTCATCCCTAATAAATTTTTATAAAGATAATGGGATGAAAAATAGGATCAATATTTGGAAAGAATCTTTTCAAATGTTTATGGATCACCCCATTACTGGCATTGGATTTGGAACTTATGACCACATTGCTTATACGCAATACTTAACCCAATTGGATCAGTTTGCAGGGATTAAGAATACGTTTTTTAAGAATGGATGGCATGCGCACAATTTTATGTTACACACCTTAACAGAGACTGGCCTGTTCGGTTTTTTTTCCTGGATTTATATTTGCTATACTATTTTTTTATACATACGAATCTATACCTTTCATACGGTAAATAAACTAAAAAATTCCATACTTATTTCATTATTTCTTTCATTCTTTATTCTTTCAAGCACTGAGAATCTTTTAGCAGTTAGGGTGCATGAAAGTTTTCGCATGAATCTTACTTTCTGGTTTCTAGTTCTATATGCTTTAGGCTCTCTCACTCCAGAGAATGAACGGTTAACTTGAATTTTTAGTTATGATCTTTAAGAATCACTAGTGTGCGGAATAATCGTTGTAGCTTAATGCAAGAATTCATGATTAATTAAAATTTATGCCAAACCAACTACAATCTATCTTAAAAAATAAAAATGTGGCTAGAAAACTCTACTACACAATCTATCGTATTATTGACTCCCTTAGATCAGACGGGTTAGAAACCACTTTTCAAAAAATCTTTTACCGCTTAAAAAATAAAAAAATATGGATCAATGAGAAATATCTTGAAAGCAATTTTTTGGAACCAAATGAAATTTATCAAATTTGGATGAAAAAAAATAGAATAAGCGCTGAAAAATTTAAAGAGCTAAATCGTCTTTCATACCAATTCTCTTACCGTCCTGTGATTAGCATTGTTATTCCAACCTATAAAAGCGATATCTATTATTTTAATAAAACATTAGATAGTATTCTTTCACAATCTTATCCTTTTTGGGAACTTTGTATTTGTGATGATGGTTCCAATCAACCTGAACTAATTGATACTTTAAAAAGCGCTGCGGAGCGAGAAGTGAGAATTCTCCTGGCTTTTAACCAAGCAAACTTAGGAATCGTTGCCGCCTCAAGTAAAGCCTCCTCTTTAGCAAACGGTGAATTCATTACATTTATTGATCAGGATGACCTGATGACAAAAGATGCTTTGTACCGGGCGGTTGAAAAATTAAACCAATCGCCACAACTAGATATTATTTATTCTGATAATGATAAAATTGATCTTAAAGATGTGCAAAAAGAGGTTTATTTTAAACCTGATTATTCTCCAGATGAACTGCTCTGCCACAATTATATCGGTCATTTAGTTTTCATTAGGAAGAAAATTTTTGATGATATTGGAGGATTCCTGCCTGGCTTTGATGGCGCGCAAGATTATGATCTTCTTCTTAGAGCCATCCATAAGACTGATCGAATAGCCCATATCCCGTATGTTCTTTATAGTTGGAGAAAAAGTCCCGGTTCAACCGCTTCAACGCCTATTGCTAAAAACTACGCTTACCATGCTGGAAAAAAAGCATTAGAAAGCTATTATAAAAGCATTGGAAATGAGGTAAAAGTTGATGAACCTTCTGAAAGGGGTATCTATCGTTCCCATTTCTCCATTCTTGGAAAGCCAACGATCAGCCTTATCATCCATGTCTCATCTGAATTCTATAGTCAACGTTGCCTTAAAAGTATCTTAAAAAAAAGTAGTTATAAAAACGTTGAATTCATATGTTGTTCAGAAAATTTACTCTCTCTCAAATTCAAAAACTCATTTAAAGAATACTCATTTATTTTTGCCGATAATCTACAAGGTTTAAATAAGTCTAAAATACTGAATATTGCAAGGCAACATGCATCTGGGAAATATCTGCTATTTATGGATGAAAAATTAGAAATTATGCAAGAAGATTGGCTGGAATCTCTATTAGAACCAATCCAAAGAAAAGATGTTGGAATCGTAGGACCAAAAATTCTCTCCCTCAACAATAAGATACTCCATGGCGGTATAATCCTGGGATTGAATGAATTTATGGATGAAGCCTTTAAAGGTGTTCCTGATAAAGCCCTTATTTATAATCAACCCCATCAAATTATTAGAAACTGCAGCGCGGTAAGCGGGGCATGTCTTTTGACCGATGCTAAAATTTTCAATTCGCTTGATGGATTTAATGAAAATGAACATCCTAAACTCTATGATATTGATTATTGTTTTAAGGTAAGGAAATCTAGCCTTTGGATTGTATGGACGCCGTTTAGCACTTTAATGTCCCATCAAGCCAGCCCTGAATTAAACCATTATCCTCTTGAAGAAAAAAAATCGTTTCAGCTAAAATGGGATGAGTTCCTATCTAGACCAGACCCATTCTATAATATTAATTTAACGCTTAGATACTATGACTTTTCTCCCAGGATTGACTAATTCAAACCTTTACTTGTTGATTTTAAAATTTTTAGAAATTTAGAGAAACATTCTAATAAAGCAATCTTTATCCAATATTAATGCACATGTATTCTGAAAAAAAAGACTCCTTAGCGATATCCACAATTATCCTACATTTTGGTAATGAACAACTTACTAGAAACTGTATCCAGTCTGTTTTGAACGATTCTTATCCAATTAATAAAATTTTAGTGATAGAAAATGGTTTACAAAAAAATACACAAACACTTAAAAATGAATTTACATCTGTTACTTTTTTATCCTTAAAAAAAAATCTTGGCTTTGCAGGAGGAATCAATTTTGGAATCGCTCAAGCAACCAGACTATGGAAACCGGAATTTTACTTTATTTTGAATAATGATGCGGAAATTAAACAGGGTTGTCTATTAGAGCTGGTGAACCCTATGAAAGAAGATAGTTCTATAGGACTCTCGGCTCCAAAAATATTCTCAAATTTTGAGAAAAAAATACTTTGGGCCGCTGGCGGGGAATTTATTGTTTGGAGATCCCTGGCAAAAAATAGAGGGTTGAATAAACTAGATATTGGACAGTATGAAAGAAAAGAAAAATGCAATTTCCTTTCAGCATGTGCTTTAATGATTAAAAGAGAAACTATTGAAAATGTTGGGGAGTTTGATGAGGTCTTCTTTACCTATTCTGAAGATCTAGATTATTGTTTAAGGGCCCAAAAGTTGGGATGGAAACTGCTTTACGTTCCAAAAGCTGAAGTTGTGCATCTTGGATCAAAAAGCTCAGGAGGAGAATTTGAGCCTTATCAATCTTTCTACCGATGGAGAAATCGCCTGCTGGTTATTTACAAAAATTCTAAACTTCAAAATAGAATTCTATTCTTATTATTTCTTTTTCCTTTAATCATAATGAGGGACATGCTTCGTTACTTAAGGCTAAAAAAAATTAATTCCATTTTATTTTGCTGGCTTGGCCTCATCCAATCTATTTTCTTCTTATTTTTAAAAAAAAAGATACAACCTCTTTCACCTAACTTTAATCAAAATGGGGATCGCCTGAATTTTGGTCTGCTGGCAAAAAATCCTCTCCTCATCTTCTTCATAAAAATTCTTGATTTTTTCCTTAGTCAAGTAGTTCACCCTAAAAAAATCTTTTCAATGCCAAGTCCTAAAAAAATCTTAATAGTAAAAATAGATCATTTGGGAGATGTGTTAATGTCTCTACAAATCTTGCCAGCGATAAAAAATTCTTTTCCTAATGCTGAAATTCATTATATTGCAGGATCTTGGGCCGTTCCAATCCTAAAGGAAAATCCCTTTATTCATCAGGTTTACACTTTTAACCATTTTTTACTAAATAGACAAGGGTGCTTATTTCAAAGCATTTATAAAATGATTTTGGATACTTTCTTCATTCTAAAAAAAATGAGAGATGAAAAATATGACCTGTCTTTAGACCTTAGGGCCTATTTTCCAAATTTTATTCCATTCTTATTTTTGGCTGGAAATAAGGTTAGGATTGGATTCCCAACTGGCGGATTTAGCAGCCTTCTCAATATAAAAATAGATTGGCGTGAAGGGATTCATGAAACCGAACATTTTTTTGATCTTATAAAAGAAATGATCCCCAATCCTAAAAGAGAACCTATTTCAGTTGACTATTTAATCTCCGAAAACGAATTAAAACCATTTTTGGACAAATACGACTTTGGCAAAACAAAAAATTTTATTCTACTTCATCCATTTTCCGGAGCAAACCTAAAAAATCAACAATCAAAACATTGGAAAATCAGCGAATGGAAAAAAATAATTTCATATCTTGAAAATGCTAATATTCAACCAATCATGACTGGCAGTATTGACGATTTACCTTTTACTCGTGAGCTGACTGAAAGTTCTTCCTGTATCAATCTAGCCGGCAGGACAACCATCCCGCTTCTGGCTGGGCTGATAAAAAAAGCTAAGGGGGTTGTTTGCATTGATACTTTTATTGCGCACCTTTCAAGCTGTATAAATCAAGAAACTATTATTTTATTTAATCAAAACAGGTCTCCGGAGCAATGGATGCCGTTTGGAGATCACACTAAGATCATTTCAATTCAAAAAAATGCAGGTGATGTAATTTTACTAATGAAGGAGTGGGTAAAATAAATGTTGAATAATAAACATTTTATTCTTTCCGTTCTTATCCCGGTTTATAATGAAAAAAATACAATTCTTGAAATCTTAGAAAGAGTTAAAGCAGTGGACATCCCAAAGGAAATTATTGTAATTGATGATAATTCTAATGATGGCACTAAAGATCTATTAATTAAGCTAGATGATCCAAATATTAAAATGCTTTTCCATGAAGTAAATAAAGGAAAGGGTGCAGCCATTAGAACTGGGCTCTCCCAAGCACAAGGAGACGTGATTCTAATACAGGATGCGGATTTAGAATATAACCCTTCTGATTATGCGAAACTCCTACAACCCATTTTAGATAATCAAGCAGACGTGGTCTATGGTTCCAGATTCTTAGGAGGACCTCATCGGGTATTGCTTTTTTGGCACTATTTTGGAAATTTAGTTTTTACTTTATTAACCAATGTTCTTTATAACACCAATCTTTCAGATATGGGAACCTGCTATAAAGTTTTTCGATCTTCTGTTATAAAACAAATTAAACTACAAAGTAACAGATTCGGTTTTGAGCCAGAAATAACAGCCAAAATTTTTAAAAATAAATTAAGGGTATTTGAAACCCCTATCTCTTACAGCGGCAGAACTTATGAAGAAGGCAAAAAAATAACATGGAGAGATGCCTTTGTTTATTTTTGGTGTTTAATTAAATATCGTTTTTGCGATTAACCCATGCTTAAAAAAAATAAATTCTATTGGCTGGCATTAATATTTATTTTCTTTAATGTTTGGCACAGCTCTATGCGTGGGATATGGAATCACTCTATTTTTGATGCCCTAACGATTGGATCACATACCTTAGAACTTGCGCATAAAACAGATCCCCGCATCAAACCTTGGAAATCCTATGATGGACAATTCTTTTACGCACTTACTTTTGACCCTCTCTTGATCTCAAAATCCGTTGTGCAATATTTAGATTCTCCTCTCTATCGTTATCGTCGGATGGGATATCCTTTTCTAGCACATCTAGTAGCTTTAGGTAAACCAACCTATTATCCTTTTTCTCTTTTCATATTAAATATATTAGGATGGTTTTCCATAGGTTTTGCGCTTTGGAAATTAGCCCGCCTTGAAAAACTAAACCCTTTCTGGTGCTCTTTAGCAGGCCTTTTTACAACAGGGCTTACCTATGCCGCGTTTCGCACGCTTTCTGAAACACTCATGACCGCTTTTATTTTCTGGGGTCTCTATTTTTGGAAAAAAAAATTCAAGAAGTTTTCAATTTTTCTCTTTTCAATAGCTTCTTTGGTAAGAGAAGTGGCAATTTTAGTTCCATTGAGTATCCTTATCTATGAATTTTGTTTCAATAAAAATATTAATAAAGAAAATTCTGAGGATGGAAAAGAATCTACCTTCAAAAAAAATAATTTACAATACCTCCTTACAAATCAAAAACTTAGAAACAATATAATGTTAAGCCTTATTCCAATGGTTGTTGTAATAATATGGCATACTTATGTCTCCGCAAGATTATCAGAATTTACTAATTGGGAACTTAATCGCATCACGGTTCCATTTGGGGGCATCATAAAAGAAGGATGGATTGGCATTTCTCAAAAAACCTCTTTAACAGAATATACCAGGACATTGAGCATTCTTTTCCTCACAATTTTACTTATACCATTTACATTTTATTTATTTTTTAAATATCCCACGTTTTGGGGAACCCTTTGTACAATACAAAGCTTATTTTGCACTATAGTTAAAGGGGATGTTTGGAATTATCATGCCAGTTCCGCCAGAGTTATTATCCTTTTAACAATTTTTTCAATACTCTGGTTCTTTGAACTTGGGGCGAAAAATTTCAATCCAGAGTTCAACCTCACCGCTTCTCTTAACCCGAAACATTCACAACCAGGGAATGTTTCGGGTTAATATGGCACAGCTAAAAATTGGTTATGATGCAAGGATGATTACGCACTCTGGTATTGGAACCTATATAAGAAATACTTTAAATCACCTCGCCTCCTTTCCTGATCTTGAATTCACGCTTTTTGGAAATCTAGAAAAAATCAGCCAATATCAAGCTAGAAAAGTTCTAGCTGATTTTCCAATTTATTCTTTAAAAGAGCAAATATTTTTTCCAAAAATTATATCTAAAGAAAAAGCCCATTGTGATCTTATCCATTTTCCACACTATAATATTCCTATTACTTATGGTGATAATTTCGTAGTGACCATTCATGACTTGATTCACCTTTACTTTCCACCCTCTAGATTAGCCTATCTATATGCTAGAACCATGCTAGAAGCAGCTTGTAGAAAAGCAAATTTGATTATTACAGTTTCTGAAAATACCAAAAAAGACATTTTAAAGTGGTTTAAGATCCCTGATAAAAAAATAAGGGTGATCTATTCAGGAGCGGGAAATGTGTGGGTTCAAACATCTAAACAAGAAAGCTCAAGAGATTATTCAAACCTAGGACGCTCCAAAGAATATGTTCTTTATGTAGGCAACCTAAAGCCCAGCAAGAACATAAGTACCTTAATTCAAGGATTTAGCATTGCCCAAAAAAAAATCAAAGATTTAAACTTGATCCTGGCTGGCAAAAATTTTATGCCGCATCTTTTAAACTCTTCCCTCTGCCCTCAAATTTCTATCCTAGGAGAAATCTCCCTCGCTCAACTGCGAGATCTGTACAAAAATGCAAGGCTCTTTGTGTTTCCATCCAGCTATGAGGGTTTTGGTTTTCCACCCCTAGAGGCAATGCAATTTGGAATTCCAGTGATCTCATCTTGTTCCAGTTCCCTTCCTGAAATACTTGGGGACGCGGCTCTATTTTTTAATCCGGAAGATCCAAGAGAGCTTGCGGATCGTATTTGTGAATGTTGGAATAAGGAAGAGGTTCGAAAAAATTTAAGTATCAAAGGGTCTGAAAATTTAAAAAGGTTTTCCTGGGAAAAATGCGCGGCTGAAACCGCAAAAGTTTATTCTGAATTATCTTTAAGATGAATAAAAATCCAAAAATCGCTTTAGTGCATGACTGGCTTACAGGCATGCGCGGGGGAGAAAAAGTGCTTGAGATTTTTTGCGATCTTTTTCCTGATGCGCCTATTTACACTCTGCTCCATATTAAAGGAAAAGTCTCTAAAAAAATTGAATCCCATAAAATTATCACATCTTTTATCCAAAAATTGCCTTGCGCTAAAAAAAAATATCGCTCTTATTTACCTCTCATGCCTTTAGCCATTGAATCTTTTGATATGTCCAACTATGATCTTGTGCTATCCTCAAGCCATTGTGTGGCTAAAGGGGTAAAAGTAAAAAAAAATGCTCTCCATATCTCCTACTGCCACACGCCCATGCGCTATATCTGGGATCAATATGATGAATATTTTAGTTCAAAACAAGCTCATTTCATTGTCAGAGCATGCATGAAAATATTGCGTCCCTATTTGCAAAAGTGGGATCAAAATTCATCACAAAATGTAAACTATTTTATCGCAAATTCAAATTTTGTAAAAGATCGGATTAAAAAATATTATTTTAAAGAGGCTCATATAATCCATCCGCCGGTAGATACTCAATTTTTTATGCCTGAATCTAACAGTCCCGAACCTTCCTCTTTTTACTTAATTGTTTCAGCTCTAGCGCCTTATAAAAAAGTTGATCTTGCCATTCAAGTTTTTAATATTCTTAAGCAGAATTTAAAAATTATTGGGAGCGGTCCATCTGAAAAAAAACTAAAAAAAATGGCGCATAAAAATATTGAATTTCTTGGCTGGAAATCTAATGAGGAATTAAGATGGTATTACCAACATTGTAAAGCTCTGATTTTTCCTGGGACAGAAGATTTTGGGATTGTGCCTTTAGAAGCGATGGCCTGCGGGACGCCAGTGATTGCCTATGCTAAAGGCGGGGCTTTAGAAACGATCCAAGAAAATAAAACTGGCATTTTTTTTAAAGAAAAAACTCCGGAATCTTTATTGCAGGCAATAGAAAAATTTAATCACTGTTTTTGGGAAAAAAATAGTTTACGGGAAAATGCCCTGTTATTTAATACAGAAACTACTAAAGAAAACTTAAAGAATTTTATTCTGAAATGTCAAAAATAAAAATCTTTTAGCCCAAATCTTTCAATTAGAAAATTCCATTTTATTGATTTGTCTTCAACTTTTTCGTAAAATCAGACAAAATGTTTTTAATCAGAAGATGGATCTTTCGGGGATTATTCCTACTCAGTGATATTTTTTCCATCTATTTATCCTTCTGGCTATCCTATCAAGCGAGATTTTATTTTAAACCCCTCTTAAAATTATTTCCAGTTACTAAGGGACTTCCCAATTGGTTGCTCTATGAGGAAGCCTTAAGGATTGTGATACCGCTTTGGATTTTAGTTTTTGCTATCTGGGGAAAACTTTATCAAAAAAGAATATTAGACGCTGCGGATGAATTCCTAGCTATTGCCAAAAGCGCGGTCCTTGCGACTTTGTGCATGTTTACAGCAACCTTCCTTTATCGCCAATATGAATATTCACGTCTGGTCATGGGAATCTGCTTTCTTGCTTCTATTTTTATTATTTTTACTTTTAGAGAAATTTTAAAAATTATTTTCACCGCTTTTTTTGAAAAATGGCTTCCTCAAGAGACAATCCTGGTTTTAGGAGAAGGAAAAAGCATTGGAATGGTAGTGAATCTATTAAAAAAAGAACCCCATAAAAATGTGATTGTGCTCTCTAGCTCTGAACTGAAGCAACCCATCAAAGATAAACTCACCCCCAATCTAAAAGAAATTTTTGTCAGCAATGAACTCTTAAATTTAGAGTTAATTCAAAATTTTCTTGACCTCTGTGAAGAAAACGGGGCTGAAATAAAGATCCTGCCTGATCTCTTGGAAATGCGTTTGGGTGAAATTTCTGTGGATGATTCACTAGGGCTGCCAATTCTGCATTTAAAACCATTGAGCTTACATGGATTTAGGTACTTTATAAAACGCTCCTTTGATGTTTCAATTTCTATTTTAGTGATAACCGCGCTTTTTCTTCCCCTGCTTTTGATCTCGTTTTTAATTACTATCAATTCTAAAGGGGGGGCCTTTTTTTTGCAGGAAAGAGTTGGTTTTAAGGAAAAAAAATTTAACTGTCTTAAATTTAGAACCATGTTTCAAAATGCGGAATCCCTTTTAAAAGAATGGGATCTTGCTAGTTTTCGCGGCGGGCCTGCTTTTAAAATGAGGGGGGATCCAAGGATCACAAAAATTGGAATAGGTTTAAGGAGATTTAGCCTGGATGAACTCCCCCAAATTTGGAATGTCCTTAAATCAGAAATGAGTTTGATCGGACCTAGACCACAAGTCATTAAAGAAGCAGATGGAAATCCGGAATGGGCTAAAAAAAGATTTAGGATTCTTCCCGGCATCACAGGTTTATGGCAGGTGAGCGGACGAGCAGATCTCTCCTATGAAGAAATGATGCGCTTAGATATTTACTACGTGGAAAATTGGACTCCGGGTCTGGATTTAAAAATTCTTTTAAAAACGATTCCTGTGGTTCTTTTTGGCAAAGGAGCTTATTAACTTTAAAATGCAAGCTCTGATATTAACTGGAGGACTTGGAACTAGGCTCCGCCCCTTAACTCTTTATACCCCAAAAGGGCTCCTGCCCATACAGAATATCCCGTATTTATCCTGTCTCTTTGCAATTTTAAGAAAACATAAAATTTTTGAAGGGATTTTATGCGCCTCTAATTCTCTAAATCCTTACCAAAATCTTAACAGACAGGAGATGAAAAATGGAACTAAAGTGCGGATTTCCAAGGAGACCCGTATGTTAGGCACTGCTGGAGGAATTAAAAATGCGCAAAAATTTATTCATGATTCTCCTTTTTTTGTTATAAACGGCGATGTTTTAACTGATATTGACCTTACAAAAATGTTTGAATTCCATCGCAAAAAAAAAGCGTTAGCGACCATTGCTCTGATTAAAGTTAAAGATCCTTCTTCCTATGGCCTTGTGCGAATGGACTCATCCTTTAAGGTCAAAAAATTCATAGAAAAACCAGCTAAAACCAATAAGAATAAAAAAACTTTCATTAATGCCGGCATCTATCTCTTTGAAAAAGAAATTTTATCCCAAATTCCAAATAAACAATCTTATTCAATAGAGAAAGAATTTTTCCCCAACGCGTTAAAAAATTCAATGCCTCTATTCGGATTCCCTTGCCCTTCTTCAACCTACTGGCTGGATATTGGGACTCCGCAAAAATATATTCAAGCCAATATTGATTTTCAAAAAAAATTTTTATCTTTTTCTTCTAAAAATAAGATTAAGAAATCAAACCGAATTCCTATGGAAAAAAAATATAGTGACGCGGTCATTGGAAAAAACTGTAAAATTGGCAAAGACACAATACTTAAAAGCTGCGTTCTTTTAGATCATGTTGAGATTGAAAACAACTGCGTGCTGGAAAATTGCATACTTGGGAGCCATGTAAAAATTGGGCATCATTCTTCTATTCGACGCTCTCAAATCATTGGCAATTATTCTCAAATTACCCCCTACTCCCTCTGTTAAATCGCATTCAAATGAAAAATAAGATGCCTTTAAAAATAGTTCCAAAACCATGGGGGAAGGAGCTTTGGTTTGCCTATACTAAAAAATATTTGGGTAAACTTCTTTTTATAAAAAAAGGGCACAGATTGAGTCTTCAATATCACAAAAAAAAAGACGAATCACTCTATGTTTTAAAAGGCCCTATTTTTTTACAAATTGGGAAATCGGAAAAAAAAGTTAAAACTGGCTCCAATTTTCACGTGCCTGCAAACACTCTGCATAGGATGCACGCAAAATACGTAAATTCAATCCTAATTGAAGTTTCCACTCCGGAGAATGAGGATGTAGTAAGATTAGAGGATGATTATGCAAGAGTCAAATAAACCAAATCAAAATCGCTCCATCAAATTCGGCACGGACGGTTGGAGAGGAATTATTGCGGAAAATTTCACTTTTCAAAATGTGCATCAGGTCACCCATGCGGTTGCCAAAACCTTTCAATCCAAAAAAAAAGACACAAAAAAAATATTTGTGGGATATGATCATCGTTTCATTGCAAGAAATTTTGCTAAAGAAGTTATCAAGATACTGATCTCGCACGGCTATAGAGCAGAACTGCTCCCCTTTCCAGTTTCCTCTCCTTATCTATCCTATGTGACGTGGCTGAACAAATCCCCTTTTGGAATTATTTTAACCGCAAGTCATAATCCTCCAAAATATTTGGGGTTTAAAATAAAAGGATCTTTTGGCGGATCCATGGGTCAGGAGACTATTGATCTAGTAGAAAAAAACCTGCATTCTCTTCAAACGGAAAATGATTTTCAGCCAAAACTTCCTAAAATAGAAAAAATGATTCTTGAAATAAAAGAATCAAAAGACTTTATAGAATCTTATATAAATTATCTTAAAAATAACCTGGAAATTGGACTCTTAAAAAAATCTAAAAAAACTCTTACCATAGATCCTCTCTATGGCTCAGCCTGTAAAATTGCCGAAAAATTTTTCAATAGTTTAATGAAGCAAAGTAAGATTAAAACCCATTTTATTCATAATAAGATTGACCCTCTTTTTGGGGGCTTAAACCCAGAACCCATTGAAAAATACCTGGACAATTTAAAAATGGAGACTAAAAAAACAGGGTCTCTCCTTGGTTTTGCTTTGGATGGGGATGGGGATCGTTTGGGTGTCATAGATGAGAAAGGCAACTACCTTACTCCCTGCCAAGTCTTTGCCCTTCTAACCCACTATCTCCTAAGTGAAAAAAAATTAAGGGGTACGGTGGTTCAATCCGTCTCTTTAGGGTATCTGACTTCCAGGATTGCCCGGGATTTTAATTGTGTTTTTGAGGAAGTTCCTGTTGGTTTTAAATATCTTACGGAAAAATTATTAAAAGGAGATGTCCTGGCAGCAGGAGAAGAGTCTGGCGGCTATGCTTTTTCTCAAACTAAAAAAGGGGCAGGCAAAGGAACACTCCTGCCGGAACGGGATGGATTATTCTCTGCGCTTCTTTTTTTAGAAATGACTTTAAAAATGAATAAGCCTGTAAGCCAAATTTTAAGAATTCTTCAAGAAAAGTATGGGTTCTCAAATTATAATAGAAAAGATGTTCACCTCGCCAATCCGATAGAAGACCGAGAAGGATTCATAAAAAAATTACAAAATAATTTTCCTAAAAAATGGTTTGGATTAAAAGCGAGAGAAATAAAAACTTTGGATGGATTAAAAATAACTTTTGAAAATGACTCATGGATTCTTGTAAGGCCGTCTGGCACAGAACCGATCTTACGCACCTATGCTGAATTCGAAAATAAGAATCTCACAGATGAATCTTTAAAAAAAATCTTTAGTCTTGTAACCCCCTTAATCCAATGATCGCCATGGTGATATCCGCTGGAATTGGCGAGCGGTTAAGACCGCTTACCTACTATACCCCAAAACCAATGGTGCCTGTTTTAAATAAACCGGTTTTGGAATATACCCTTGAAAATTTAGCCAAGCATCATATTAGGGAAATCATTATTAATCTTGGATCCCAATCATTAGCCATTCAAGATTATTTTGGCAATGGCTCTAGTTTAAATATAAAAATTCATTATTCCAAAGAAAAAAATCTTTTAGGAACAGCTGGCGGGGTTAAAAAAGTGGAAAGCATCATCCAAAAAGATGCGGATCCAGATTTTCTAGTTGCAAGCGGAGATAATTTTTCCGATATTAATTTTACTGAAGCAATCGCTTTTCATAAAAAGAAAAAAGCTTTAATCACGATTGCATTAAAAGATGTGGAGAGCAGATTTGAATATGGAATACCCATATGCGACTCTTCTGGGCGCATTCAAAAATTCATTGAAAAACCAAGCTGGGGGGACATCTTTGGAAAACAAGTGAATACAGGAATCTATGTGTTTAGCAAAAAAATCTTTGAAACCATACCTGAAAAACAGCCTTATGATTTTGGCAAACAACTATTTCCTCGTCTTCTTAAATTAAAAAAACCAATTTTCGGATATAAGATGAATGCGTTCTGGACAGACATAGGCAATATTAAAGAATACAGAAGGGCTCAATCCGCTGCTTTAAATAACCAACTTAAAATAAAAATTTCTGGTAGGGAAATTAAACCCAAAATCTGGGTCGGCGAAAGAACCACGATAGAAAAAGGAGTGAAAATAATCGCCCCTTGCTTTATTGGAACTGATTGTTTAATAAAAAAAAATGCTACAATAGGCGATCACGCGATTCTGGGGAACGGGACAATTGTTGATTCTGATACAAACATCCAGGGTTCTATTTTATGGAAGAATGTAAAAATAGAAAAAAAAGTTCAATTAAAAAATTGTATTGTTGGGTCAAAAATTCGCGTGCCAGAAAGTCTCAATCTCTATGAAGCGATCATTTTTCCAAAAAGGAAAGAAAGTTAATTTTTAAGGAGGCAAATTTTAAGTATGAGCAAAGGAAAATATTTTTTTACTTCGGAATCTGTAACTGAAGGACATCCAGACAAGGTATGTGATCAGCTTTCCGATGCGGTATTAGATGAGGTTTTAAAACAAGATCCTGTTGGAAGAGTGGCTTGTGAATCCTTTATTACAGTAGGTTTAGTGATTGTAGGCGGGGAAATTACAACCAAGGGATATGTGGAGATTGGGGAATTAGTGCGGCAAACCATTAAAGATATAGGATACAACCATGCTAAATATGGTTTTAACTATGAGACTTGCGCTGTGTTAAACGCAATTGGCAGACAATCTCCTGACATTTCGCAAGGGGTGGATACCGGAGGAGCCGGAGATCAAGGATTAATGATCGGTTATGCTTGCGATGAAACTGAAGAACTCATGCCTTTAGCAATTACTTTAGCTCATCGCTTAACCAGACGTTTGGCTTTTGTTCGCAAGAAAAAAATACTTCCTTTTTTAGGGCCGGATGGAAAATCCCAGGTAACGGTTGAGTATGATGACCATAAAGCCATGAGAGTAGATACCATTGTGGTCAGTTCTCAACATACGGATGAAATTCTAGACCGTTCTGGAAAAAAGATCACGGAAAAAGCAAGAGAGGAAATCATAAAAGAAGTGGTTAAGCCTGTTATTCCAAAAGCATTGATTGATAACAAAACAAAATATTTTGTAAATCCAACAGGCAAATTTGTTGTGGGCGGGCCTCAATCTGACACAGGCATGACAGGCAGGAAACTAATTGTGGATACTTATGGCGGGTGGGCAGCGCACGGCGGAGGAGCCTTCTCTGGAAAAGATCCGACAAAAGTAGATCGTTCCGCCTGCTATATGGCGCGTTACATTGCAAAAAATATTGTGGCTTCAAAACTAGCAACTCAATGCACTGTGCAATTAGCTTATGCGATTGGCGTAACTGATCCAGTGAGTGTAATGATTGATACCCATGGAACAGGAAAAATTAATTCTGAAATACTAACCAAGATTGTAAAAGAGGTATTTCCATTGACTCCTAGAGGAATTATTGAATATTTAAGATTAAGAAGACCTATCTATAAATTAACCGCGAGTTATGGCCATTTTGGCAGAACTGAACCGGAATTTACCTGGGAAAAAACAGATAAAGCGGACCAGTTAAAAAGAGAAGCAGGCAGAATAGCTTAAATCAAAATATTTGGTTAGTTTTAAAAAATTAAAAAATAAAATTTAACTAAAAGCGCGTGAGTTTAAACCGAGCATACCATTAAAATTGGATCATCTGATTCAACCCGAATACTGAATTAGAAAATGGAATATTTGGATTTAAAATAATTTGAATAAATAAAAGGAGATCAGCTTTGAATTATCACGTAAAAAATATAAAACTGAGCGAAGAAGGTAAAAGAAGAATTGAATGGGCAGAAAGAGAAATGCCTGTATTGCGTTTAATTAAAAATCGTTTTCTCAAAGAAAAACCTTTAAAAGGGGTGCGTTTAGGCTGCTGCCTGCATGTAACCACTGAAACAGCAAACCTAGCTATAACTTTAAAAGCTGGGGGAGCGAATGTTGCGCTTTGCGCTTCCAACCCTTTATCTACCCAAGATGATGTGGCTGCTTCTTTAGTAAAAGATTTTGCAATACCAACATTTGCGATTAAGGCAGAGGATAATAAAACCTATTACAAACATATTCAATCCGTGATTGACACTAAGCCTCAGGTTACGATGGATGATGGAGCGGATGTGGTAGGAATCTTGCATAAAAATTTTAAAGAACTTCTTCCAGACATTATTGGCGGAACAGAAGAAACCACAACCGGCGTAATCCGTTTAAGAGCCATGGAACGAGACGGGGTATTAGAATACCCAATTATCTCTGTAAATGACGCGGACACAAAACACCTTTTTGATAACCGCTATGGAACAGGCCAATCTACTCTTGACGGCATTATTCGCGCAACCAATATTCTTTTTTCAGGCAAAAATGTAGTGGTTGCCGGCTATGGCTGGTGTGGAAGAGGAGTAGCTTCCCGGGCAAAAGGAATGGGAGCAAACACCATTGTGACTGAAGTGGACCCGACCAAAGCTTTAGAAGCTGCCATGGATGGATTTTCTGTAATGAGCATGGAGCAAGCTTCAAAAATCGGGGATATTTTTATTACCTTAACAGGAAACACTTCAGTTTTAAGAGAAGAACATTTTTCTAAAATGAAAGATGGAGCCATTGTCTGCAATTCCGGACATTTCAATGTTGAAATTGACATTCCAGCTCTTAAAAAAATGAGTAAAAACACAAGAGAGGTTCGCTCTTTTGTTGAGGAATTTAACCTTAAAAATGGAAAAAAAATCTATCTGCTGGCAGAAGGCAGGTTAGTTAATTTATCCGCGGCAGAAGGGCATCCTGCCAGTGTCATGGATATGTCTTTTGCGAATCAAGCTCTTTCAGCGGAATATTTAGTAAAAAATAAGAAGAATGCAATTAACTCTGACCTTGAAAAGAAAGTTTATCCAGTGCCTAAAGAAATAGATCAAGAGATTGCTCGTTTAAAATTAAAAAGTATGGGAATCTCAATTGACCAATTAACTAAGGAGCAGGAAAAATATCTTTCCAGCTGGCAAGAAGGAACTTAAAGTCCAAGAGCCGACATTGGTTCTTGAAGGTTAAAAAACAGGAAAATTTTTTTCTTAAATTCAAAACCAATATTCAATTTATTGAGAATCAAATATTTTGTTTTCTTTAATCTTGTTTTAAGCTCATCTCTTTTTTTAAGCCATTTCTCCCTAGCAGTTCCACCGCCTGACTGGCTGCCAAAGTCAAAACAGCCAACCTGTCATACCAATACAAAAGCTCAAATGGAAAGGATTAACTTTCAAAAAAGATTTGCTCCAAATCTTGCCCCTCCCATCTCTGCCACAACCTACAAACTTGCAGTTATCCGAGTTGATTTCCCTGATAAATCTATGTCTAGAACAAAAGCCTGGACAGAAAGCGCATTTAGCAGTTTTAGAGATTTCTATCTGGAAAATTCATTTAATCTATTATCTGTGGATGTAACTGTAACTGGGGGAGGGACTGGAAGTGAAGGCGCTTTTAGATTGTTAAAAAATCATTCTTACTATGCTAAAGGAATAGACAGTAAATATGAGGAACTTGTTTTAGATGCCATTGCTACAGCGACCGCCAATGGTTTTAATTTTTCTTCTTATGATCATGTCATGCTTTATCATGCCGGGGAAGGATCAGAAACATCTTCCTTGCCCAACAGCTTGATCTGGTCTGTTTATTTTTCATCTATTGGCGACGGACCAAAAGCGAGTGGAAAAACTTTTCCAGGAATTACAGTAGTTCCTGAAAAAGAAGTTGGAAGCGTGGACCCTTTAGGGGTCGTCTGTCATGAATACGGTCATCAGCTGGGATTGCCAGACCTCTATAATACAAGCACGGGCGGCAATTCTGTTGGAAAATGGAGTTTAATGGATGGAGGATCCTATTTAGGAACTCCTCAAGGCGCTAAACCAGCTCATTTAGATGCCTGGTCTAAACTATTTTTAGGGTTTTCAAATCCACAAACTATAAGTTATACTGAGGAAACTTCCAAAACTATTTCCCAAGCCCAAACCAGCCGCGCTGGTTTTGTCAGGCTTCCAATTGAGGTGAGCGCTACAGGAGGAAGCAATGAATATTTTCTTCTGGAATATCGTAGAACTGGCGGCGCCACTTATGATACAGGCCTGCCAGCTCAAGGACTTTTGATTTGGCATATAGATGATTCCATAGCCTCAGACTCTGCCAAATTAAGTAATAATACCGTAAATGTAGATCCCTCTCATAAAGGAGTGGACTTAGTGGAAGCAGACTCCTCAGATCCTTCTACCAATAATGGGGATAGTGGAGACCCTTGGAGCGACACCTCAAGTGACACTGTTTTTAAATCTCCCAAAGCCAATGCCTATAATGCAACGGATTCTGGAATCCAAGTTTCAAATATAACCACCCCGGGTTTTTCATCCATCTCATTCAAAATCAAGATGCCTTTTAGCAATCCTACAGTTGCTCAAAATAGCGTTTCTGTAAGAGGGGGAGAAAAAGGATATACAAATCCTGAGCTTGGAGAAAAAGCCTTGATCAGTTTTAAACCTTCAAAATCAGAGCCAATTGAAATTAAAGTATTTTCTTTAAATGGGGACATTGTCTGGGAAACCAAGGTGGATGGCATTCAAGATCAGAAAAAAGATTTGAACTGGGATGGAAAAAATTCAGATGGAACAACAGTATCTTCTGGAATCTATCTCCTTCATGTTTCTGGAGGAGGGATTAACTCTAAAAAGAAGGTTGCCATTGCTAGATAAAACCCCAGAACCAACAAAAAGACTTTTTTCATTATCTTCCACAATCCAATCTCGGTTCTGGGACAAAAAACTCCTTTTTTTTATTAGTTTATTAGTTTTTAATTTTTCGCAAATCTCGCAAGCTGCTGGAACAACTGCCGCAGGAGTCTTGTTAAAAAGCCCGCATGCAAAACCTCTAAGCATGGCAGAATCTTTTAGCTCTATTAGTTCAGACCTTGGCGGAATCTCTGCTCTGCATTATAATCCAAGCGCCCCGGCATTTTTAAACCGCTGTGAAACGAGTTTTATGGGACAAAAAGGTTTAGCGGAAGATAATTTTGGCGCCTTCTTCCTAGGCGTCCCAACCATCTGGGGAACCTATTCTACTAGTATTCTTTACTACAATCTTGGAGATGTTGAATTGATTGATACCCTTGGCCAATCTAAAACCGTTACTGCCCAAGAAGATCTGGTTGCCAGTTTTAATTATTCTGAAACAATTCTTGAAAAATATGGAACAGGAATTTCCTTAAAAATAATCCATGCAAAATTAGTTGAGACATTTAGTACCAATGCCATTGCCATAGATTTTGGCGGATTAGTAAAATTCTTTAATAAACAATGCGCTTTAGGTTTTGCCGCTCAAAATATCGGCAGTAAACTCACCTACATCAATACCAGCGAATCTCTGCCCCTAACGATCCGTGGGGGAGTTTCCTATCATGTTTCTTTTAAAAATTTTGGGTTTAAAAATTGGGGAAGCTCAATTTTAAGTTTCGACCTTGTAAAGGAAACTGAACAAAATTTAAAAAGTTTAATAGGCTTTGAATATCTTTGGAACGATACTTTAGCTTTGCGCGCAGGAACTAAAATTGGGCAAGACCGCGGGAAATATAATTTTGGGATTGGTTTTCTTATTGGAAATTTTGTCATAGATTATGCCTTAACTGATTCTGAAAATTTAGGAAAAAGTCATTCTGCTTCATTAACTTATTTGTTTGAGATAAAATCTCTGACTCCTCAATCTAGGAAACCAGGTGACTAAAATAGTAAAGAACCCCGCGCCAAGGCACGGGGGTTCTAGGGTTTATTCTCATGAAAATTAAAATTTTAAAAAAAAATATTCTTTTAAATTTTTTAATTCCTACTTTTTTCTTTTCAGGGTTTATTTTTCTTTTCCCTTTTAACCTTTCTTTACTCCTAGCCGTGCCCCCGCCTCCAAATTTTGAACAGCCTATTCAAAAACCTTGCAAGGTAAATCCGATTGCAATTAAAAAAAACTTCCAAAGAATTAAAGCAGCTCCTTTTTTCCCGGTGCCTCTTAGTCCCACCACCTCTTATATCGCTGTTATCCGTGTGGATTTTTCTGACAAAAGCATGACTAAATCAAAAGCTGAAACAGAACAATTTTTTGAGAGTCTTAAAAATTTTTATTTAGAAAACTCTTATGGCATCTTAACTGTGAGCGCTACAGTTACCAATAGAATTTCAGGCGGCAGCGCTGGAGCCCAAGGCTCCTATAGGCTGCCAAGTTCCCTTGCAAGCTATGCCCAAGGGATTTGCTCAAATTACAGCGATCTAGCCAAAGATGCTCTTTCAGCCGCAGACACTGATCTTAATTTTGCTGATGCAAGAACAGACCTAGCTGGAAATCAATCCTTTAGCCATGTGATGATTTATCATGCTGGCATTGGAGCGGAAACTGCCAATGATTCCGGCTGCCAAACAGACAATATCTGGTCTGTTTTTGCTCCTACAGTTCCAGTAACTGCTGCTGTGACTGAAGGCATACGAGTACCCTTTGCAGCAGATGGAATCTCCTTTAATGGAGCAACGGTTGTGCCGGAAAATGAGGCGCAAAATATTGAGCCTCTGGGAGTCATTTGCCATGAATATGGCCATCAATTAGGACTGCCAGACCTTTATCAGACCTCTGCCAAAGCTGTGGTGGGTCAATGGAGTTTAATGGATAGCGGGGTTTATATAGGTTCTCCCAAAGGTTCTAATCCAGCGCACTTAGATGCCTGGTCTAAACAATTCTTAGGTTTTTTCTCAAATCCAAACACAATTACTCCAACTGAATCCCCTACAACCTTTCCCCTAGATTTTGCTCTTTCCTCTGCAAACGCTTTTGTAAAAATACCCATTTCCGGTGTTTCCGGTGTAGATAGCTCTAAAGAATATTTTCTAATTGAACGCAGAGCTCTTTCCTCCTTAACAAAGAAAACATATGATGATAGCCTCCCTTTTGGAATTCAAAAAGAAGGATATTTAATTTGGCATATTGATGATTCTATTGCTTCTGATTCTAACCGCTTGGAAGCAAATAATATTAACAATGGCTCTCCGAATTTAGGGGTAGATATTGTGGAGGCAGCAGGTGGCGGCAATATTGCTTTGACCACTGGCAAAGAGAGTGATCCATTCCCAGGAAGTGAGGGAAATACCTTATTTGCAACTCCTCATTCCAATGCTTTTAACGGGCAGCAGTCTGGAATTGTAGTGACCGGATTTAGCTCTTCCCAACTAACAGCAAAAAAAGCCTTTGCAACCACTGACGTGGAAGTGACAAAAACAATTAATTTTCCAAACCCAGGAGGACCAAACTATCTGCAAAAATCCGGGGCTCCTGCCCAAACAGTAACCACCATTGTATTGAACTTAACCCGATCCGCAAAAAAATTAGAGCTGGCTCTTTATGATATTACTGGGATTTTAATTAAAGAAATTCCTCAAAGCTCAATTAAAGCAAATGGTTCCGCCACACAAACCAATAAATTTGTCTATGAATATGATTGGGACGGCACAAATGGAGAAGGTGAAACAGTAACCTCCGGCGTGTATCTCTACCGGTTTAAAATAGATGACTCTATTGTTAAAACTGGAAAATTAGTTCTGATTCGTTAAGCTCTTGTTAAGAAATTTCTTTCCTTGGGGACGTTCGGCTTGTGCTCACTCTACCAAAAATTTTTAACAAAAAGAGAGTAAAAATTTTTTCAGTCCCCAAGGAAAGAAATTTCTTAACAAGAGCTTAACGAATACTATCTAATCCAGTTTTCTTAAAAAATAAATCCCTAAAATTAGAAAAAGAATATTCGCGATCCATACGCTTATAAATGCCGGCAGCTTCCTAGACTCCCCCAATGCCTGGCCAATCGTAATCAGGGTATAATAAAAAAATCCAACTAAAAGCGACAAGGCAAGAGACCTCATTTTTCCAAAACTCTTCTTGCCTCGCCCGCCTCCGGTTTGAGTTGCCCTTAAAGCAATTGGCAAACCAATAGCTAAAACAAGAATATGAGTAAAAGGAAAAGCAAATTTTAAATAGTATTGAACCTCCTCTTTTAAAGGAGAAATGCCCAAATTAGAAATTTTAAAAATATATTGTTTCAAAGCGGAAGTAGAAAGTTCCTCAGGCAGGATTTGGTATGGAACTAGATCTTTAGGCTGCTCTCTTAAATTAATTTGAGCAGAGATAAAGGACTCTTCTTCAACGATCTCATCTCCTTCTTTGGAAAAAAGACGGATCACGCCGTCATAAAAAATCCAGCCTTTAATGGGATTCCACTCCGCTTTTTTGGCAGTCAAAGTCTGCCTTAAATTTAAATTTTCCCCAAACTCCTCCACAGTCACAATATCCAATTCATTTTTTACCAGATCCAAATGTTTTGCGCACATCCTTCTTTTATTGGGCAAAAGCACAATCACATCTTCCCAACTCATTTTTTGAACACCCACTTTATCCACATAAGTCCTATATAAACTTCGAGCATGATAAGTGGATTTTGGCATGAGAAAATCACCTAAAATAAATGTAAGCGCTGTTAAAAAAAGAGAGATTAAAAAAAGAGGTTTAAGAATGGTTCTAGTAGAAATCCCGCTGGAACGCAGGCAGAATATTTCACCGCTCGCAGACATGTTTCCAACCGCAATCACTCCTGCGATTAAAGTACAGATGGGGAGCGCTTGAATCAGCCATAAAGGGACCATTGAAAAAAGGTAAATTAAAATAATATGGATGGGGACTTCATTTCTTGTAAAAACCTCTAGACGGTCAAAAAGATGGCCAAGTTGAATGACAAAAGCAAAAAGAAAGGAAGAAAATAAAAAAGGTTTTACAAATTCCTTTGCAAGATAAGAATGCAGCAGGTTCATTGTTTGGCTAAACGAAAAAGCAATGGCAGCCCCAGAGCTAAGGCCGTAAGATTAGGTATCCAGACCCAAAAAATTGGAAATAAAAACCCTTGAGAAGCAAGAGAGGTAGATAAAACCAAGAGACCATAATAAATAACAATGATAATAATACTGATTCCGATACTAACTGATTTGCCTCCTTTTTTTAAAGGTACGCCTAAAGCTGTTCCCAAAATAATAAAAACAAAAGGGGCAAAAGCCACTGAAATCCTTAAATGTTTTTCAGTTTGCAAAGGAGCGATATTGAATTTTTTTCCAACCTCTTCCTTCATTTTATTCTTTAGTTCTCTCAAGGTCATTTCTCTGGGGCTAAAGACTCTTAAACTATCTTCTTCTTGAGTCGGCATCCTCAAGGCAAGTTTATTAAATTTGGTAATAGAATATTCGTTTTCTTTTTCAGGGCTGGGCTGATGAAGTGCTCCGTTGACGAGCTGTAAGGTGATTCCATCTTGAGAATCAATCATCCCTTCCGGCGCTAAAATTCTTGTGGGACCTCCTTCTAAATTCATCTTATAAATGCTAATCCCTTTTAACTTTTTTTTTCTGCGATCCATCTGTTCCACAAAAACCTTATACTCCCCAAAATGGTTCATGACCTTTGGAGCAAAAAGAGCCAAAGGATTTTTTTGAACCACACGAAGGTGAAGCTCCTTAAACCCTCGCGTAGCTTGCGGCACTAAAATCAAATTAAAATATACCAAAATCAGACTAAAACAAAGGGCTAAAATGAAATTGGGTGAGCTATATTGAAAAAGAGCGCAGCCTGAAGATCTTAATGCGATCAACTCTCCATCTTCTGAAAGCCGGCCATACGTTAAAAGCGCTGCCAATAAAGTTGCCATGGGGATAGAAAGCGGCAAGAGCATAGTAAGAACTAAACTAGACATCCTCATAATAATCCAAAGGTCAACCCCGCGATTAAGAAACATATCCATCATTAAAAATAGATAATGCAAAACCAAAATAAAAGTAAAGGTCACAAGAGCTATACAAAATGGTGAAAGAAATTGCCGAATCATGTATCGGTGTAAAATAAGTGAGCGCATTTTTTAAGCTATTATAATTGAAGTTCTATCCCTTTGACAAGCGTTCTGCCCTTTAATGTCAAGCCAAAGCAAACTTGAGAGGACTATGGAAATGAAGTATAATTCCGAATGAAAAATATGTCTTTATTTTTAAAGGTTCTAGTTTTTTTAAATTGCCACAATTAAAACTGGTCTTACGCTTCTTTTTAATCGGACTTCTGATTGGCAATTTTACCATTCCTTGTTCTTCACCTCTTCTCTATTCTCAAGAACTTCTGCCAAAAGATAAAAGCGTTTTTGAAGAGCAAAAAGAAACTCCGGATCAGCCTCCCTCAATGGAAAAAGAGATTGAAAAAGCTCGTTTTATCCGCTACTCCCAAGAACGATGGAACCAGATGCGTGAAAGATTAGAAACTGGAGAGCCTCTTACCCCAGAAGCTAGAAGAGCATTAGAAGAGCCATCAAAAAAGAAAACCACACAAGCGCCGCCGCCAGTAGGACCTGGCATTAATGTTGTGCTGCCTTATGAATCAGGACTCTCTATCTCAGGTAGAAAAGTGATTGACTTTAAGATCAGTTCAACCATTTATGAAAAAACAGATTCTGGAAAAGGGCGCATCAATAAAGTGGATTTTCAGTTAGACCAGCAATTACAGGTGCGCGTCAAGGGAACTGTGGGGCGCAAAGTCACGGTCAATGTGGATTATGATGATACCAGCCTGGATAGAACTATCTCTGTGCTTTATAAGGGAGACCCGGATGAGGTCTTGCAAGAAGCTGCTTTCGGAGACATTACGATTTCGCTCCCTTCCACTGATTTTGTAGGTTATTCTAAATCCGTGTTTGGAGCCAGAGCAGAACTCATGTTTAGACCCCGCTCTCGATTTGCTCAATTGTTTCCCTCACAACTCTGGCATAGGAGTGTGATGCCTAAACAAATTCGCACCTATCTTATTGGATCTCGAACCAAAGGAATCTCGCAAACAAAAAGGTTTACTGGCCAATCTATCCTGCAAAGAAAAGAATTAAATGACATTGGTTATCAAAGAAGACAATTCTATCTGCTCGCTTTTTCTACAGGACCAACTCCTTTAACCGAACATCGCCCGATCAAAGTAGGTTCAGAAAAAATTTTCATAGATGACCAGAACCCCAATAACAACAACATCCATGAATCTACCAGAACCTTTAAAGTTTTTGAATCCTCTCTGACCGCTCTGGGAGGCATCTCACTTAGCACTGCAACATTTAATGGTCCGCAAGGGATTAATACTGGTGTTTTCAAACAGCTAGTTCCTACAGTTGACTATACTGTGGACTACATTAAAGGGGTGATCCGTTTCCGAAGGGAAATTCAGTTAAAAGACATTATTGTAGTGGATTATAGTCCGGCTGCTTCCACGGCTCCAATTAGCCAGACACTTGGGGGAAGAGATCCTCTGATTAACAATTCCAATGAGGATGAACAGCTGCTGGGGTTTGAACCCATACTCCTTAAACCAGATGAAACTCAATTCTTTGCCACTCGTGAATTAAAGAATTACTATAATTTGGGAGATACTCGCATTATGAGAGATGATGGCAGAGGAAACTTTATTCTTAAAATTCAGGATTTAGATCGAAAAGATCCTGATCAGATTATTGGTCTGGACATTAGCACCAACACTCAAACAAAAAATGTGCCAAAATATCCTGAGGATATTGAAGTTGATTTTGAAAATGGAATTTTTAGTTTTGTTTCCTCAGATACTTTTCATAGTCCAAACTTCAAGCCCTTTACAGATGACATCTATGTTTTTAGAGACGCGGTTCCCAATTTTAAAAATCGCTATCGCATCTTTGCGGAATATCGTTTTCGCAAAGGAAATTTTAATCTGGAGCGCTCCAATATCGTTTCCCTTTCAGAACAGGTATTTGTGGATGGAAAAAAAATGACCAGAGACGTTGACTATTTTATAGATTATGATGCTGGAATCGTAACTTTCTTCAGACCAGAACAAATTCGAGAAGATTCTGTGGTAGAAATTACCTTTGATTTTTCTCCATTTGGCGGCCAGGGAGAAGAAACTGTGGTTGGCATGAGAAATGAATTTTATATGACTGACAATTTTTTCTTTGGGGGATCGGTTCTCTACAACTTCGCGCCGCAGCCAAGAGGAATTCCTGATCTGCGCTCTGTTTCTAGGAGCATTACGGTCTTAGAAGCAGACATGAATTGGAAAAATATCAAATTTGGCAACTTTCCAATTGAAATTACGAGAATTTCAGGAGAAATAGCGCAAAGCATAAAAAACCCGAACACCGCGGATCGAGCCATGTTAGAATCTTTTGAAGGGATTAAACTGGAAGATATCGCTATCCTCAATAAAGATTCTTGGGTCTTAGCAGCCAACCCGCAAAAAGGTAACCCAAGCACAACTCCTTCTGGAGGCGCTTACTCAAATGGACGCGCAGATGTCTTAACCCTATCCAACGAAGATGTAAAAATTAGAGATATTAATTCCGGAGCTCCTGTAGAAACTTCCGATAAAATCCAAGCTCTCAATGTGGATTACAATTTTAAATCCAATGGTCCTTCTGAAGCAATGGCGATCGCGCAAGTCTTAAGTAAATCAGGATTGGATTTTTTCACTAACAAAAGACAATTCTTAGAACTTTGGGTGCATGGCGATGGAAGTAACGCTAAACTTCTTTTTAGACTAGGAGGCATCGCAGAACTTTCAGATAGCGATCCTTCAGGAATTTTAAAAACAGAAGATAAAGATAAAAACAGCACTCTCAGCACAGGAGAAGATACGGGGTGGGATTTCTTAAATCCAGATGGCTCTACAACCACGATTGGCAATGGAAATGGGAGGTTAGACACACAAGATTTAGATGGCAATGGCAGGTTAGATTCAGATGACACTTACGGTAACTATTTGAATGAAGCTTCTGTAAATCTTGATTTTACAGGTTGGAAAATCTTCCAGCTTCCTTTGAATATTCCTACAACAGGTCAACTGGAATGGTCTTCTATAAAAAATATAAGAGTTGCGGTTGTAAATCCTGTGAATGCGGCTAAATCCGGAAATTTCAAATTAGGAAGAATCGCAATGGTAGGCACGCGATTCACAGAGGCCAGCATTGAACCTTCCACAGCCCCTGTGAGCGCCACAGCTTTTGCTGAAAATAATGAGGATAATCCCGGATACCCTTCTCTCTTATCAAATTCTAACTTTAGAGATCTTTATGAAATCAAGGAAGATGATCCTAAGAGACGAGAACAGGCTTTAGCCATTCAATATCAAAGAACCGCAAATACCGCTTTTGTTTCCACAGTCACTACAAAAGAGACCTTTACCCGCTCTTTAGATTTTAGCGAACATGAAACACTTAAATTCTTTCTTTATGGAGACAGTTCTGGATCAGAATTTTTCTTTCGCATAGGAACCCCAGGCAATTTTCTTGAATATAAAACACCTCTCACATTTACTGGCTGGCGTTTGATTGAACTAGATATCCTGGATAAAAATCGTGACGGCCAACTAGACAACAACGCGGAAAAATCTTTTGGCAAATGGCAAAGAAGAGTGGGAACCCCTTCTTTAAGAAATATTACGGAAATTACCATGGGCGTGATCATACCCGCAGGCGGGCCAGACCCTTCCGCAAATAAAATTTACATCAATGAAATGCATCTTACCGGCTCTGTAAAAATTAAAGGCGTGGCCTATCGGGCTAATACTGATTTTGCCTGGAAAGGATGGGGAAGCTGGGGCGCAAATTGGAGATTTGTGGACCGCAACTTTCAAACCCTTACTTCTGCTGGATCTGGACAGGACAGCAAAAGCGGTAGCGCATACTTAAATCTTACCCGGTTAAAATTCATGCCTTTGTCCTCCAACATGACTTATGCGGAAACTGTCACGCCCCAAATTAGCTCCCTAAATGACCCAAATATTTTAGTGTCAGTCATTGATGAAGGAAAAACAATTAATACCAATCAAAATTTAAGCGGTAATTTTCTAATGACACAACTTCCTTGGATTCCAAACATGATTAAAAATAACCTCTTTAATGTAGGTTTTTCAGCGGATCATTCTCTTGGGTTCCGCAGCGCTGGAGACAGGGAAGATGAAACCTTTAATTATCGTTATGGCACAAGTTATTCGCTTCCTTGGCAGCCTGATCTTTTACCGACCCGCTTTCTTACTTTTAAACCATTACCCAGTAATTTATCCTACAATTTTAGCCAAACCAACTCTTTTCAAAGGATTACCCTAGAAAATACAGACACCAGAAGTGTTGGAGAAAATTATGGATTAGGAACCTCTTTCCAATTTTTCCCGCAACTTAATCTCACCCCGACCTACAATTACAGCCAAACTTTTGAGGAAAGAAAAGCTCTAGACCCAAATAAAACCCTTACAGATAAAATCAAAGAATCTTTAGGGAAATACAATAAAACTCAAAATCAGTCTGCAAGCCTTTCTGGTTCTTTACAAATCATCTCCTGGTTAACCCCGGGTTTTAACTATTCCATCAATACCGCTGAAACTTATAATGTGAACAATGTTCAATTTGGCACAACTACCTTTAAAAGAGGGGAGCTAAAAAATATCAGCAGAACTTCTAATGCGGATATTTCCGCATCTGTTGCTCCAAAGAACATCTTTGAATATATCCGCTATGTTCGGGCAATAAATCCCATGATTAATAGTTTAAATTTTTCAGGAGGCTATTCCATTTCTGACGCGGACACCTATGACAATGTGAATGCGGGATTTTTTGCCAGAGATAAACTTCTGATCCGCGGACGTCTTTTAGATTTATCCGGTCAAAATCCAAATGCCCGCAGAACTAATTTGACTGCCACAGACAGTAGCCGTATCTCTGGCAGATGGACCCCTTTTGAAGGATTTACTTTTTTAAAAAGTCGCTTATGGGCTCCAATAAAAAACATCAATACTTCTGGAACTTTTACTGAATCTAAAACAAGAAGGGATACCACTGGCACAGAATCTTTTACTTATAGCCGAGTTTGGCCGGATATGATTCTTTCCACGTATGAAGTTGAAAGACCTCTTTTTCTCATTCGCCGCTGGATGCGGGATGCGCGTCTAAATGCTAACTATCAAGAACGGCTAAATGAGGTGAGGGATCAAACCAGATCCATTGGTTTTAATTTTGGAACTGATTTAACATTCACTCTATTTAAACTCTTGCAGTTCTCAGTAGGATATACAAACAGCGTTTCTGAAGATAAAAATCTGGTTACTAACCAAGTGACTGGACGGTCAAAATCTAAAGGAATCAATGGACAAGTGATTACAACTTTAAAATGGGGAAATTGGAGATTTACACCCAGATATGACCAGTCCCAAAGCGAAGCTGAGGATGGAAAAGGAAAAAAAACAACAGATTTAATTACGCGCAATGGCTCCCTCCAGATTTTTGGAGATATCAATGTGCCAAGATTTTTTAAACTACCTCTGGGAAAACAACTAACTCTAAGCAACCGTTTGATTGTGACCTCATCCATCCGCTATGGCATGATCCGCAATGGAGTAGATGAAACCCAAAGCAAAGATAACTTAGATTCTAATCTAAATGGAGATTTAGAAATTACACCTAACATCCGGGTAGGATTTGGCGGGAATTATGCCCGTACTTTTTTTAAAACTAAAAAAGAGGAAAATTTTTCAACTTTTGGTTTTAGCACTAGAATCACGATTCAATTTTAATTCAGGGACATCCATTAAATTTAAATAATTCGATAAAATATAGGCTTGCACCTCTTGCTTCTCACAATCAATGTAGGTTTTAAGATTTAATCTAAATATTATGTTTTAATAATTTCAAACTTAAGATTTAAAAGTATGCTCTCTTTAAAATTAAAACCCTATATCAAAGCGCTTTTAAATTGTTTTTACCCAAAGCAGTGCCTCTTGTGCAAGACCAAACTAATGTTTGATGAAGATAACGCGCTCTGTCAAAACTGTATAAACACTTTTAAAAAAATCCAAGAACCCTATTGTGGACTCTGTCATTTTCAACTTTCAGAAAAAAAAGATGTTTGCTTTAACTGTTTAGAAAAAAAACCATGTTTTCAGCTAAATCGTTCCTCAACTCACTTCACTCACCCTGTTAAAAATTTAATCCATGACTTTAAATATAGAGGAAAAGAGAGACTTGCCCATGATTTTGCCCAGATGTTGGTTCAGTCCTACAAAAATTTTCCTATTTTCAATCAAATTGAAGCGATTCTTCCTGTTCCTTTACACACAAAAACCCTTAAAACCAGAGGCTATAATCAAGCAAAACTTCTGGCGCAAAATTTTTTGACTCTCTTAAAAAATGAAAAAAAAGAGCTTGCTTTGATTGAAGATCATGTTTTAATTCGCGCACAACTTACCCCCTCTCAAACCCTTCTTTCCCGCCAGGAAAGATTTAAAAACATGGAGAATGCCTTTCAAGTCCAAGATTCCATTCCAATTCTTTCCAAAAATATCCTGCTTATAGATGATGTAACTACTACAGGAGCCACGCTCAATGCTTGCGCGAAAATTTTAATGGAAAAAGGGGCTAAAAATGTTTTTGCTCTGACAGTAGCCAGAGACTAAAAAATTTTGTATATTGATTGTTTCTTAATGTTGGACATTTATTAAAAATTATTTTCCTCGGGAACGCTCGCCCAGAGGCTCGCTCTACCAAAAATTTTTAACAGAAAGAAAGTAAAAATTTTTTCAGGTCCCTCGAAAAACAATTTTTAATAAATGTCCAACATTAAATAAATAATCAATTATTACGCACAAGGAGACGAAACATGGCTGTAAGAGTAGGCATTAACGGATTTGGAAGGATTGGAAGATTAGTGTTAAAAGCAGGGCTAAATAATAAAAATATTCAATTTGTCGCTGTCAATGACTTAACAGACGCAAAAACCTCAGCCTATCTTTTTAAATATGATTCTACTTTTGGGATTTATCCAGGAACAGTAGAGGGTAAAGACTCTTCCATTGTCATTGATGGTAAAGAAATTAAAGTCATTGCGGAAAGAGATCCGGCAAAACTGCCTTGGAAAGATTTAGGAGTGGATTTTGTGATTGAGTCCACAGGACGTTTCACTGAAGCTGAGAAAGCCAAAGCCCATATCACAGCTGGAGCAAAAAAAGTGGTGATCAGCGCCCCTGCAAAAAATGAGGATATCACGATCTGTATGGGCATAAACCATGAAAAATATGATCCTCAAAAACATCATGTTATTTCTAATGCCTCCTGCACCACCAACTGTTTAGCTCCTATTATTAAAATTTTGCATGAAAACTATAAAATTAAAAGAGGATTAATGACTACCATTCATTCTTATACGAATGATCAGGTCATCTTGGATTTTCCTCATAAAGATTTAAGAAGAGCCAGGGCAGCTGGTCAATCCATGATTCCTACCACCACAGGAGCTGCCAAAGCTATTGGCTTAGTGATCCCTGAACTTAAAGGTAAGTTAAACGGCATAGCGATCCGAGTTCCAACACCTAATGTCTCACTTGTAGATTTATCCGCTGAACTAGAGAAAGGAGCTTCTAAAGAGGATATTAATACTGCTTTTAAAAAAGCATCTTCCAGCTCTTTATCCAAATATTTGGAATATTGTGATTCACCTTTAGTCTCCAAAGATTTCAATGGAAACCCTCATTCCTGTATTTTTGATTCTCTTTCCACGGATGTGATTGATGGAAATTTTGTAAAAGTTTTTGGCTGGTATGACAATGAATGGGGATATTCTAATCGAGTTGTTGACTTGGTTGACTATATTGCTTCTAAAAACTAGGTGTCCAAACTCTTTTAGGTTTCATCATAGTTCCTATGAGCAAAAAAAAATTCCAATCTTTTAATCTTCAGGAAAAAAGTGTTCTTGTGCGGGTGGACTTTAATGTTCCAATTAAAGAAGGTCAGGTTACAGACGACACCAGAATCGTAAGTTCTTTTCCAACCATTCGCTATCTCTTAGAGCAAAAATCAAAAATTATTCTTTGCGCTCATTTAGGAAGGCCAAAAGGAACAATCGTCCAGAAATATTCTTTAGAGCCAGTTGCAAAAAAACTGGAGTTTCTTTTAAAAAAGCCGGTGCGGTTTGTGAAAGATTGTATTGGGGAGTCTGTAAAAAAAGCTGTGAATGAATTACAGTGTTCAGAGATCCTGCTGCTTGAAAATTTAAGGTTTCACCCGGAAGAAGAAAAAAATAATGAATCCTTTGCCAAGGAGCTTGGCTCTCTAGCCCAATTTTTTGTGCAAGACGCATTTGGAGCGGTTCACAGGGCGCATGCCTCCACGGTTGGAGTTACAAAATTCTTGCCAAGCGGCTCAGGCTTTTTATTGCAAAAAGAAATCCTTGCTCTGCAAAAACTTTTGCAAAACCCGGAACATCCATTCCTTACAATTTTGGGAGGGGCAAAAGTATCAGATAAAATTAATGTGATTCAAAACCTCCTGCCAAAATCTGAAAGCATTGTGATTGGCGGTGGAATGTCTTATACTTTTTTAAAAGCCCAAGGGTTTCAAATCGGCAACTCTCTCCTAGAAGAAGAAAAAATAAATTTTGTTAAATCTTTAAATGGCTCTAAATCTAAAATTGCTTTACCCTTAGACCACCTGATTACAGAAAAAATTGATTCTGGAGCTAAAACTAACATTACGGAAGATCAAAATATAGAACAAGGATGGATTGGAGTGGATATAGGCCCTAGGACAATCCTGCAAATAGAAAAATTAGTTTCCCAAGCTAAAACCATTTTTTGGAACGGTCCTTTAGGCGTGTTTGAAATTCCAGAATTTAGTTCTGGAACAGGTGCTTGCGCGAAAATGATTGCCCAAGCTACTAAAAAAGGAGCCTTTAGCGTGGTCGGCGGGGGAGACTCTATTGCCGCTCTAAATTTTAGCGGCTGCGCAAAAGATATTTCTCATATTTCTACAGGAGGAGGCGCAAGTTTAGAATTTCTAGAAGGAAAACTACTTCCAGGCATAGAAGCGCTGGAAAATGAATAGGCCATGAACCAGCAAGATTTGATCAAATCTCTTTCAGTAAAAACAGATAGTAAAATTGTCATGATCGTGATGGATGGGTTAGGCGGCACCATTCATCCAGAAAAAAACCTTACTGAACTGGAAGCGAGCCATCATCCTAATATAGATAAACTTGCAAAAATTTCTGCTTGTGGAGTTCAGGATCCTGTTGGGCCTGGGATCACTCCTGGCAGCGGACCAGGACATTTAGGTCTATTTGGCTATGATCCGGTAAAGTATCTCATTGGCAGAGGTCTCCTAGATACAGTAGGCATTGAAGTGCCTCTAACTCCTAAAGACCTGACTGCGCGTGGAAATTTTTCTACTCTGGATTTAGGTAAAGGGATTCTTACAGATAGAAGAGCAGGAAGGATTCCTACAGAAGAAAATGAACAGCTCTGTAAAAAATTGAGTGGAATTAAGATCAATGGAACAGAAATCTATGTTCATCCAGTAAAAGAACATCGAGTTTCAGTGATATTTAGGGGGGAAAACCTTTCCGACTCTCTTACAGACGCGGATCCTCAAAAAGAAGGAGTAGCTCCTATCCTGACCCAAGCAATGGAACAAAAAGCTGAAGCCACAGCCAAAATTGTAAATCAATTTTTAGAAGAAAGCCGAGAGCGCCTCAAACAAGAAAAAAAAGCGAATTGTCTCCTCTTAAGAGGATTTTCAAAAATGGTGAACCTTCCCTCTTTTCAAGAAATCTATAAACTTAAAAGCGCTGCTATCGCCATCTATCCCATGTATAGAGGACTAGCGCAACTGGTTGGGATGAATGTTTTAAAAGTAAAGGAAAATAATTTAGAGGGTGAATTTAAAACTTTAAAAGAAAATTGGAACAATTTTGACTTCTTTTTTCTTCATTTTAAAGCAACGGATTCTGCGGGGGAGGATGGAAATTTTGATAAAAAAAAGGCGGCGATTGAAGAAATGGATAAAAATATTTCTGTCTTGCAAGAACTGGACCCGGATGTGATTGTCATCTCTGGAGATCATTCAACCCCCACGGCATTCAGCGCCCATTCCTGGCACCCGGTTCCAACCCTGATCTATTCTAAAAGAGCGCTTGCCAGAGGCCCTGAAAGATTTACAGAATATAGTTGCCTTAAGGAAGGCATCTTAGGAAAAATCTCTTCACAAGAGATCATGACTTTAAGTATGGCTAATGCTGGAAAACTTTTAAAATATGGAGCTTAACCCATGTATGGATTAATTTTGACTTTACATATCCTTGTCTCTTTAGTCTTAATAGTTGTGATCCTCATTCAGTCTGGTAAAGCTGGAGGAATGGGGGGCATTTTTGGGGGAGGGAATGACGCTCTTTTTTCCGCCCCGTCCGGAACCTCATTTATCAAAAAAGTAACAGTGGGTTTTTCTATCGCGTTTCTTTGCACCACGCTCATCCTAACGATCCTTGAAAGCAGAAAAAGTTCTCGAAGCGTATTGCAAAGAGTTGGCATGCCTCAATCTCAAAGATAATCCTTTGAAGGCTCTAGAGTGCAAAATAATAAAGTTAGCGATCTAGCAAAAGCTAGCATTGCTCTTTAATAAAAGAGCTTAAAAGCCGAGGTGGCGGAATTGGCAGACGCGTACGTTTGAGGGGCGTATGGGTTTCCCGTGCGGGTTCGACTCCCGCCCTCGGCAAACTCTTCAAAATCCATAGCTGCCATTAGCTTAAAAACTATTTCACTGACCTAAAAGTTTTTAAACGCTTAAAGACATGAAAAACAATAAAAACGATCATGGCAGAAATTTCAAATAACCTTCAACCTTTAAATAAACATGTTCTTAAAGGAAAAGTACAACTGGCGACAATCCTTACAACGAGCCCAAGGGATTTTGCAAAACTTATAAAAGAAATAGAAGATTCTTCCATATTCAAAAAACTCTTCTCTACTCCCTCATCCTCTAGATTCAAAGTCATTCAAAGAAGAAATTTTAGCCATGCTAAACTTTCTACCCAATTTTATGAACTGAATGAAAACTTGCCCGCATCTAAGACCCAAGTCTCTGTGGAAAAAATTCTGGACTCTAAAAAAAATCTAATCGAACTAATCAAAAAAATCGGAGAGAAAAATTTTGAAAAATATTTTCTCTATTCCAACGGTGAGGCTAAAGAAGATGAGATTGAAAGAGAGTGCGGCATATCTTCAAAAGAAATAGAAAAAATTAATGATCTGGTCAATCAAGTCTTTGTGGAGGAGGAAACCCTTGCTGGATCCAATTCTTTTGCGCCTGAAAAATATTTCACAAAGGTGGCTCAAATTATTCCTGAAGAGAACCAAAATTTCTTTATCGCTTTTTATTCACCGCGCATGGCGCAAGGCATGTACCAAGTGAATCATGAAAAACTAAAAGAGCTAAAAGAGAACCATCTGCTGAACCGGGAAGAGAAAAAAGAGCTGCATTCCCTGCTTTCTAAAATCAGCCTGGTCAACTTAATGAAAAATAGCCTTTATCTTTTACTGCTTAAAATCATAGAACGCCAAAAAAGCTATTTTTTAAATGAAAACCCGGAAAACCTAAATATCCTTGCTCAAAAAGAGCTGGCTAAAGAAATTGGAATTTCCCAAAGCACGCTCTCGCGCTTAATTTCTTGCCGCAGTCTGGACTCGCCTTCTGGCAAAGAAACCCCTATTTCATTTTTCTTTAACTCTAGAAAAGATTGGGTAAAAAAAAGGCTAAAAAATATTTTACAGGATGAGATTCGCTTGACGGACAGCGAAATAGGGGATATAATTAAAAAAAATTATGCGATCCATTTATCCCGAAGAACAATCAATCAATATCGTAAGGAACTAACCCATGGATGAACAAAACGAAAAAACTCAAGTCCCTGAAAAAAATTTCTTAAGACGGGCTGCTGATCTTAAAATGATGGAGGAGATCCAAATCTTAAAAACGCATCTGGAACTAGCCAAAAAAGATTTAGCCAGGTTTGAAAAAACTAAAACCCTTGCGCATGTGGCTCCTTCCGTAGTGCATGATATTAGAAACTCTCTGGGAGTCATCTCCAGCACCTCTCAGTTTGTCTTAAGCATTTTAAAACCTGATGAAAAAGAAAGACAGGCATGGGAACTAGTGCAAAGAAACGTGGAAAATATCAAAAACCTCTTAAAAAGCTATTTACAATTAGCTAGGGAGGTTGAAAATACAAAACAAAAATGTTCCATCAATGAGATTGTAAATAGCGTGGCTCATTTTATTGAAATCCAAGCTAAAAAACAAAATACCTCAATAGAAAAAAATTTAGCTAAAAACCTGCCCCTGCTCAATTTAGACATGCCTGCCATAGAGTCTTCAGTGCTAAATATTGCGATCAATGCCTTAGAATCCTTAGAAAACCAAGGCGCCGTTAAATTTAGGACTTATTCAGATGAAAAAGGAGAAAATCTATTTCTAGAGATTGAAGATACAGGCCCTGGAATTTCTCCTGAAAATTTAGAAAGAATTTTTAGCCCCTTCTTTACAACTAAAAAAACCGGAACAGGCATGGGCCTTTACTCTGCAAAAGCAGCTGTAGAAAACAATGACGGTAAGATCACTTGCAAATCCAAGCTGGGAGAAGGCTCAAAAATGATCCTTGAGTTTAGCGTAGGTCCTTCTTAAATTAAATCCAAATATTTTATTAAATTGAATCATTTATGGCTAAAACCATTCTGATCATTGATGACCAAAAAGATCTTTGTCAGGCGATAAAACTTCCTTTGTCATTTGAAGGCTATCGCTGTTTAGATTTTCAGACTGCGCCCCCCTTTATTCAATTCCTGGAAAAAGAAACAGCTCATGCCGTGCTTCTGGATCTTAACTTAGGGGAAGGACAAATGAGCGGTATGGAATTGATAGAAAAAATTAAAAAACTAGACCCTCATCTGCCTATTATTGTCTTAACTGGGGATTCTTCCATTAAAGCTGCTGTAGCAGCGATCAAGTCTGGAGCTTTTCATTACCTTACCAAACCTTTTGAAAATGAAGAATTAATCGTTTTAGTTAAAAAAGCGGTGGAAGAAAGGGAGAAATCCAGAGCTGTAGAACTTCTTAAAGAAAGAACAGCTCTGCATAAAATTCCAAATGTGATAGGCAAAAGCGCTGCTATTTCGGAAGCGATAGAACTTGCCAATAAAATCGCTCCCACAGAGCTTACTGTGCTGCTGGAAGGGGAATCTGGTTCTGGCAAAGAGCTTTTTGCAGCTCTTATTCACTCTAAAAGTTTAAGAAAAGATGGACCCTATGTTTCTTTGGACTGCGGCACTTTACAGGAAACTTTAGTGGAATCTGAACTTTTTGGCTATGAAAAAGGAGCTTTTACCGGAGCAGAAAAAAGAAAACTAGGGCTTTTTGAAATCGCTTCCAATGGAAGCATCTTTTTAGATGAAATTAGCAATCTCAGCTTAACAGTTCAGGCAAAACTCTTAAGAGTTTTACAGGAGAGAAAGATCCAGCATCTTGGGGGAAATCGGGACATTGAAATTGATATTCGAGTTATTGTGGCTTGCAACAGGAGCCTAGAGGGAATGGTTCAAGAGGGAAAATTTAGAGAAGATCTCTTTCACCGCTTAAATGAATTTAGACTCGTCATCCCGCCTTTAAGAAAACGAATTGAAGATATTCCAGAACTGGCAACCAATTTTTTAGCTTTGGCAAATCAAGAAATGAATAAAAAAGTAAGCTCTTTTTCCAATGATGCGATCCATCTCATGCAATGCTATGCTTGGCCAGGAAACATCCGAGAACTTAAAAACGCGGTTTATCGAGCTGCGCTTTTAGCGGAAACTGAAATTAAGCCAGAACACCTGCAAATATCCTTAAGTAAAGATAGGATCATTGAAAAAAGCTTTCTAGACCTAGAATCTGGTAAAAAATTCTCACTTAAAAAAGCTTCTAAACAGGCTTCTTCTATCCTAGAAAAACAGATAATTGAGCAAACCTTAAAAAAATGCAATTACAATAAAACTATGGCTGCAAAACAACTTAAAATAGATAGAAAAGCCCTGTATAACAAACTCAAAAAATATAAAATCATCTCCGATTAGGACTGTAGAATAAAATCCACACTTGTAGAATAAAATCCACACTTATTTTCTTCCATTTAAAATCTTAATAATTAACTTTAAGTTTATTTTAAATAGACTTAATATATTATTTTATTTTCATATTGAAATATCAATATAAAAATATATAGCACCTCTTAAATCCTAAAATAAGTTGATTTAAATCCAGATATTTCTTCATCTCCATAAAATAACTGCTTAATTTAAGAGCTTCTTAGCTTTAATTGGCATAAAACTTGCTAATTATTAATTAGGAATATTATGGCTATCTCAAAGAATAACATTTTTGGCGATGGTCCCACCTTAAAAAGAATTTACATTAATTCTATTTTAAATTTCTTTACCAGCCTAAAAATAATTAAGATAAAGCTTCTTTTTGCGTTTGTTCTACTTAACATTATTTTTAAGGGTCAATTTCTTTTCGCCCATGCTTTGAGCAATGTAAAATTCACTAGTGTCAGCTCAACCAGTTTAAGTCTCTCATGGGATGCTCATGTTCCAGATACAAACTATTATTATGTGGGATTAACCACTATCACAGGACTAACTCCTAATATTACTTCAGGCACCGTACCCTCCATGGGACCAAACTCAACATCCTATCTCAATCTTCAGCCTAATACATCCCATACAGTGCTAGTTAAAAATGGAAATGATACTGATTCGGATTATGTAGCAATTTCCACATATACTTGGGCAGTCTCACCAGGAATTGTTGGCTTTAATATATACGCTGATAGCGCCTCTATTATTTTGGATGCGGGTTTAAACAACCTTGGCAACGCCACTTCAACTCCATTAACTCTAGCAGTTTCTACAGGAAACAATGGGAATTTTTCTGTCTTACGAACCTCTGTAGGTTTTGTGAGCTCTGCAATCAGCACCTTTGTCATTACAGGATTATCTCTTAACACTAATTATTCTTTTCAGGCCAGCGCAAAAAATTATTATGGTTTGCGCAGCACAGCCACCACTGTAACTTCTTCTACAAATACAACTTCAGCTCCTCCCACTCTAAGTAGTTTCCAAATTTTCACAACATCCATTTCTGTCGAATTGACATTGAATGGAAATGCAAGCAGCACACCCTTAATGATTTCCACAGGAACAGATGGAAATTTTAATGTATCGAATTCCTCTATTGGAATTTTTGCTAACGGGCCCACCACGCTTGTCATCAGCAATTTGTCAACTGCCACAGTCTATAGTTTTCAAGCAGGCACCCGAGGCACTTATGCCAGTGCTTCTACCCAAACTATTACTGTAAGCGCTTCTACATACACATTTGCTGCTCCTCCCCTATTAAGCGGCTACAAAATATTTGCTACTTCAATAACAGTTAACGTAAATCCGAATACCAACCCCAACGGGACAGGTCTATCCATATCTACAAATTCCTTTACAGTATCAAGTTCTTCTATTGGGGTAGTTGGAGGGAATCCCACGCCATTGTCTTTATCAGGATTGATACCAAATACAGCTTACAGTTTTACATTGGACATTGGAGCATTTGACTCTAGAGCAAACGCTTCTACGCAAAGCGTAGCTGGTACTGCAATCTCTACTACAACTTTAGCTGCTACCCCTACTCTTGTTGGATACCAAGTATTTACTACATCTATAACCGTTACTTTGGGAAGAAACGGAAACCCTGCAAATACTCGCATTATGATCTCTACTGGCACATCAGGCCACTTCAATGTCTCTAACTCTTCTGTGGGTTTAAGTGAAGCTGGAGATACTAACACAACTTTAGTCATCTCTAATCTATCCACAGCTACTGTATATGGATTCCAGGCTGGAACTGTTGACAGCAGCGCAAACGCTTCTACTCAAACTATTACCATTACTGCCTCTACCAGCACTCTAGCTGTTGCGCCTTCGTTAAATAGTTTCCAAGTCTTTGCCACCTCCATTGCTGTGCGCATCAATCCAAATACAAACCCAAATGGAACCATGCTATCTATCTCAACCAATAATTTTGGCGTGGCAAGTTCAAGTATAGGAGCTGCTATTGGAATTACCACATTGACGATAAGCAACCTAACTCCCAATACCGGTTATGACCTACATATTGGCGCTTTTGATTCTACACAAAACGCTTCCACTCAAAGCATAGCAGGTATTGAGATCACCAGCCGTACCTTAGCTGCAATACCTACTCTGGTAGGATTCCAAATTTTTGCCACCTCAATATCTGTGACTTTGGGACAAAATGGAAATCCTATTAATACACCTTTGATGATTTCCACAGGAACTGATGGCAATTTTGGAATGGCAACTTCATCGGTTGGTGTAGTGAGTGGAAATAACACCACTCTTGTTATTACCGGGCTTATAGCAAACACTAATTATGCTGTCCAGGCTGGCGCTAGAGATAACACTGCTGGAGCTAGCACTCAAACTACTACTATCATCAACTCTACTTATACCCTTTCTGCTGCCCCTGCTCTTTCAAGTTTCCAAATTTTCACAACATCCATTTCAATAATCTTAACCTTAAATGGAAATGCAAGCAGCACGCCCTTGATGATTTCCACAGGAACAGATGGGAATTTTAATGTGTCCAATTCCTCCATTGGTTTTTTCTCTGATGGCCCAACTACTCTGCTCATCAGCAATTTGTCCACCGCTACAGTCTATAGCTTTCAGGCAGGAACCAGAGGCACTTACGCCAATGCTTCCACCCAAACTATTACTATCACTGCTTCTACAAGCACGTTAGCAGCAGTGCCAACAGTAGTAGGCTTTCAAGTTTTTACTACCTCCATTTCTGTAATTTTAGGACAAAATGGAAACCCTATTAATACAGCTTTAATGGTCTCTACAGGCAATGCTGGAAATTTCAGTGTCTCTAAATCCTCTGTTGGTGTAGTGGCAGCAGCTAACACCACTCTTATTATTACTGGACTTACCGGAAACACTAATTATGCTGTGCAGGCTGGCGCTAGAGATAGCACTGCTGGAGCTAGCACTCAATCTATTACTGTCACTGCTTCTACCACTACTGCTGCAGCTGATGACACAGCTCCAGCTGCTATTACAAGCCTATCAGCTCTTATAGGAAATTCAAGCGGAACCATCACACTCTCCTGGATTTCTCCTGGGGATGATGACTTAACAGGAGATCTAAATTCTTCAACCTTCCGTTTATTTTATTCCTCTATTAGTTCTGACATGAATGGGTTGAGCGCGACTGCTAGTGCTACACAAACTTTAAATCGGCTGGATATATCAACATCAGGAGTATCGCCTTACACTACTAGAAATAGGACGTTGAACGATCTGGTCCAAGATGTCACTTACTATGTTAGAGCCTTTACTGCTGATGATCAAACCAACTGGTCTGCTATTTCCAATGCAGCCACCGCAACAGCCCAAGGAACCATTCTTTCTATCACTTTTGACAATAATAGTTATGGTTTTGGCACGTTTAATATTCCTCAAAGCAGTATATCAGCAACCGCTATGAAAGTAACAAACTCAGGAACCGTAACTCAAAGATATCAAATTAAAGCAACAACCAGCACAGCCAATAGCCCTTGGTCATTAGGCAATGCTCGAGGGAATAATGTGGTAGTGGTCAATGGTTTATTTAATGCGGCTCGTCCCAATGATGTAGATTTTGAATCAGTTTCCAGCACTCTCACAGTTTCAAATACAGCTTCAGGAAATTCTGGAGGAGCTTTTGCAGGGGACCAAACTGGAACTGCTGTGCCTGTGAATGCAGATAGAAATTTCTGGATTAGATTAGGCATGCCGCTTTCAACTACTATCACAACTCAACAACAAATCCAGATTATTATTACAGCAGAGCAAAGCCCTTAAGGTGCAAAAAAATGAATACTAAGAAACTCGAATTTTGACACAACATTTTCATAAGTAGAACGACATTATAAAAATTAATAGGGAGGAAGAAAGAAAAATGAAAAAGATAGCAGATAAAGTTCTAAAGCAAAAACACTTAATAAGGAAAGTGGGTCTAAAAAGGATCATTCTTGCTCTAAATTTCTTTTTAACCCAGCAAACCATAACTGTTCCGCTCTCTTTTGCTGCAGCAGGAATGCAGACAAAATTTGGATCAGTCACCATTGAAAATCTTCAGCCAGGCATTACCTATAACACACGGGAGCTAGTGAATATGCCTCTCATTGTCAAAAACACCGGAGATGGAAAACTGGTAGTCAAAATAGAAACAGTTCCGCCTAAACCAGACTCTCCTGGATTGATCAAAGCAGGTTGTGAAGTCATTCCTGATCCAAATTGGGTGAAATTCTCTAAAGATGAATTAGAAATTGCTCCGGGAGCGAGTGAAGGAACAGATATTTTAATTACTATTCCTGATGACAATAAATATCTGGGGAAAAGGTACCAGGTAGATATAAGCCTTACACAAGTCAATAGAGGTTTTATAGGAATAGGATTACTAGCGAATCTGCGTTTTTCAGTTGCTTATAGAAGACAGACAAAAGAGGAAGCAGACCTAAGAAAAAAAGTAGAGGAATTTGGAACTTTCGATTTTGAGCTTCTGCCAAAGAAACAGGTGATTGAAAATGTTCCTTTAGGCAAAGAAATTGATATTGAAAAAGATTTTAAAGTTTCTTTAAAAATTTCTAATCCCAATGATGTTGAATTCCTTTATTACTTGGATTTAGTCACATTTAGAGATGTTGACATGTTGCTGCCAGGCGGCTTTGAAGAGCTTCCAAGAGAACTGATCATCCTAAAAGAAAAAGATGTTAAAGTTCCAGGAAACACTGTTAAAAAAGTGAAGCTTGGTATGAAAATTCCAAATGAAGAAAAGTATAAAAACAAAAAATTCGCATTTTGTGTGCGAGCAACAGTAGCTGGAGCGCCTGTAGAATTGTCTCAAATATCTAGATTTGTAATTACAACTAAGGAATAGAGCAGCATTAAAACAAACAAGGAGGAACTAAGTATGAGTAGTAACAATAAAATAAAGGGTGAACTGTCAAAAAACAGTTTATCTTTTAATAGGAAAGAATATGATTATTCGCGTTTGAACGCGGACAAAAACAAAGGAGGCACAAAAAAGTTACCATTGCTGGCAGTCTTTCTGTGTCAGTAGGTTCCGCTACCTATGGACTGGGAACAAAAGCACTTAATGAAACCTACATCTCTACAGGAGGAATCCCAGTAACCAACAACTCCGCTTCCCTTACAGAAGACTGGCAAATTAGAGGAAGCAGTTCTGCAAGCTGGAACCCTCATTCCAGTACTAATACTGGTACCAATAATTTCAATCTAAGGGTTTTAATCAGTACTACTGGAAGCGCTGGAGCCCCAGCATACAGTCATTTCGAAGGTGGAAGTTTGGACACTGGATTGCTGGATGGCGTGGGCAACAATAAAAACCTAACTAATGCGTTATTTGGCTTTGGCACGAATGGAACCGGTAACGACGTAGCAGTAAATGGAAAGTATTATCTTTGGTTTAGATTCATTGCTCCTGCTGCAATTTCAGCCGGTGCAGGTACTGCAC
>JACPBF010000013.1 GCA_016180425.1 Elusimicrobiota bacterium | reverse complement strand
AAGGTCACAGAACGTATTCTTTCAGCGGTAAAAGCGTCTAAAAAAAGTATTCAAAGACACATGGATGTTCCTGTTCTAACTCTGAAGCACGCAGTTTAAATGGTGAACGTAGAGTGGAAAAAGAATTAAAAGATAAAGATATTATTCTTAACCTTAAGAAGATTTCAATCTCTGGAGCAGATTCATGGTCAAGTCCTAGTTTCCCTTGAAGAGTGAACTGACCATTGAAAAGAAGAACTTAAAACCGAAAGATTTAGAAAACTTTAAAACTTCTGAAACCTTCGAAATTCAAGCCTGATTTATTATTCCCAAATTTTATGGAAAAGAGATGGTTAGAATTAACCTCTCTTTCGCATCTTAAAAATTCTTACGCGTACTTTTTTGTGCACCAATATTGGATAGAAATGGAAAGGATGCTGTTGGTCAGCCAATAAAGGACCAACCCGCTAGGAAAATTTAAGAACATGGCTGTAAAAATAATCGGCATAAACATCATGACTTTAGCTTGAGTAGGGTCCCCTACGGAACCAGAAAGTCTTTGTTGTAAGAACATGCCGCCACCCATGACTACCGGCAAAATGTAATAAGGATCATGCTGTGAGAGATCTTTAATCCAAAAAATCCAAGGGGTTCCTCTTAGCTCATAGGAGTTGCGCAGCATGGTAAAAAAAGCCCAGAAAACAGGGATTTGTAAAATCATGGGTAAGCAGCCTCCAAAGGGATTGGTTTTAGATTCTTTATAAAGGCTCAACATCTCCTGATTCAGCCTTTTTGCATCCTCTTTATACCGTTTTTGCAATTCCTGAATCTTAGGCTGTAATTTTTTCATGGCTGCTGTAGAGCGATAACTTTTCATGCTTAAAGGAAATAAAAGCAGTTGTAAAGCGCAAGTTAATAAGATAATTGCCCAGCCATAATTTCCTGTTGTTTTTTTAAGACCATTCAAAACTTTTAATGCCCACTTTCCTAAAAATCCAAAATAACCAAAATCCACCGCATGTTCTAAACCAAGTCCTAATTCTCTTAAGTGTGTATATCCTTTAGGTCCTCCATATAATTTTAACGCATAAGTTTTAGATTCCCCGGGTGCAACTTCTAAACGATCTGTGGCCAAAAAGACTTCACCTAGATTTGTTTTTGATTTTTCTGTTACTATGTGGTCTAATTGACCCTGTTTTGGCAGAAAAGCAAACAAATAGTAACGGTTATCTATCCCTGCCCAGGTAAAATCCGCTTTTTCTTTCCCAGATTTAAATTTAATAACTTCCTTTGTAGGAGATGGGTAGGCAAGTAGTCTGGTCACGCTCTGATTTTCTTTAAGTTCACTTTTAGTGGTTCCTAGCCCGCCTTGCCATCCCAGTTTAAAATTTTCCAAAACAATTGGATTTTTAGATAAATTCCTAAAAATAACTACCATTCTTGAAAAATAAGACTCTTCCTCTAACCCATTCTCATTGCCTAAGTAGTAACTTTTTTCAATTTCAAGTCCAGAAGCAAGCTGCGCTTTCCAAACAGAACTAATCTGCCCGCTGCCCAATTTTGCATAACGAACCTCTTTAAATTGAAGTTCTGGGAATGTTGTTAAAGGGAATGAATCAGCTCCAGAGCTTGAAAGCCCTGAATTAACCAAATCCACAAGATCTTGTCCTTTTGAAGTAATCCTTTCATCTTCTTTTATCCACCAATGCTTTACACTTGCCCCGCGAGAATCAAGCGCTATTTTAAGTTTAGAATTTTCTAAAATTCGTTCTGTGGGTTGAATAGGGGTTATTTGCTTTGCATCTAAAAGTTGTGCTGTTTTACTGAAGGCTGGCTCAAGACTTTTCCCATGTTCTTCTGAAACATTGGTTCGCGTGCCTATAACTGGCGCACTTCCAGGAGCTTGAGTCGCCGGCATAAAAAAATAGTACCAACCCATTAAAAAAACCGCTGATAAGATCGTTGCCCAAAGAACATTTTTTTCCATAAACTAATAACCTCTCATATTACATTCTACCTTGAGACCCGGATGAAGTAAATGGATGGCATCTTGCTAACCTTTTTAAACCAATCCAAGAACCCTTTACAACTCCCATCTGGGAAATCGCTTCCTCCATATATCTAGAGCAAGAAGGAACAAAAATGCAATTGCTTTTTAATCCCATTCCAGATTGGAGTAAAGGCCAAAGAACTCTATAAACTTTAATAAAAATTACAACTGTTTTTTTCATTCTTGCCAAATCCCAGCCTGACGGCAAAGAGAAATAAATTCATCTCTCAAAATTTTAAATTGTGCTGCCCTCTCCTTAGGCAGGCTTTTTAATCTTAAAAGAATATCTGTGTTTGGTTGAAGGTTCCATTTCTCATGACGAAAAATTTCCCGTAGAATTCTTTTGAACCGGTTCCTCAACACTGCGCCTGCCACTTTGCGTGAAATTTTTATTCCTATTCTTCTTAAAGGCAATTTTTCTTTTTGCTCTTGCGCTAGAAAGATTAAATCAAAATAGTCCCCTATCTTTCGACTGCCAATAAGAAAAATTCTTTCAAATTCTTTATCCCGCTTAATTTTCTCTTCCCGCAAAAATTGATAGCGCCTTTCTTTCTTTGGAAGATTCATTCTGCATTAAACCCGAATATTTCACTTATGAAAATGGCTAATTTTTTCATCTTGTTTCTCATTTTCATAAGTGAATATTTGGGTTAAAAGGAATATCTCTTTTTAAAAGGATACGCTTGGCGTGGGACTTAAAAAAAATTAAGGGATTAACTTATGTCTGCCCTTCTTGCGTCTGGAAGAAAGAACGCGCCTGCCTCCATAAGTTTTCATTCTGGCTCTAAAACCATGCACTTTTTTCCTGCGTCTTACATGCGGCTGAAATGTTCGTTTAGGCATAAATCCATCCTTTTTTGGATGTTTTGTATCATAATTTGATCTCCTTTGTCAATATCTGTCTTCAATAATCTCCACATGGCTTAAAAACAGTGTTCCCTTTAACCATAGAAAAAGAATTTTTGTTAGAATTAATTGTTTGACAAAGATTTTTTAAAGTGTTAAGATAAATCAAATTTAAGTGAATTTTGTCATTTTTGGAACTGGTTGTGACGATCTTTTTATGTAGTGAATGGTAGTAGATGGCAGAAAATAACAAAATATAACATTATTCACATTATTAACAAAAATTATCCACAAGTCTGTATAATCTGTGTATAACTTATTCGAGGTGATTTATGAGTGTAAATATTGATCATCCTGTACTGCCCAAAGAAGCTGCTCAATTTAGTTCCACATCTGAGGCTCTTTTCCTCCAAGAATTGTGGGAAAAAATTTGTAATCGTTTAAAAAATGAAATGGGAATAGAAAGCTATGATCTCTGGTTTAAACCAGTAAAGGCTCTCTCCTTTTCTTCCGATGTTCCCGGCAAAAAAGATAGTCTTATTTTAGAAGCTCCCAACAAAATTTTTTCAGACTGGATTAAAGATCACGAAAAAAGCAATATTGAATCTTATTTAAAAGAAATGTTTTCCAAAGAGTTGGAAATAGAAATCGTTCTTGCCAATGATGAGCTGGAACCTCTGCCCCAAACAAACTTTAGAGAATTGCCTGCAATTCAAAAACCTAAAGAGCCGTATGATCCTTCATTTAGCGTTGAACAATTTAATCCTAAATACACTTTTGAAACTTTTGTTGAAGGAGAAACCAACCGTTTTGCAAAAGCTGCTGCGGAAGGCGTTTCCAAAGAGCCTGGAACCCGATTCAATCCTCTTTTTATTTATGGAGATGTGGGGTTGGGTAAAACTCACCTCATGCACGCTCTGGGGCAGGCAATTTTCCAACACCATCCAAAATCCCGGGTGCTTTACATTAGTTCAGAAAAATTTATTAATGAATTCATTAATTCTTTGAGATTTGAAAGGCCAGCGGATTTTCGCAACAAATATAGAAATTTAGATTGTCTTTTAATTGATGACATTCAATTTTTAATGGGTAAAGGCCGTTCAGAAGAAGAATTTTTCTTTACCTTTAATACGCTTTTTGACTCAAGAAAACAGATCGTGATCTCTTCAGACAGGCCGCCTAAAGAAATGGGAGCTTTGCAGGAAAGACTTATTTCTAGATTTGAATGGGGGGTGGTTGCGGATGTGCAACCTCCAGATTTGGAAACGCGCATCGCCATATTAAGAAAAAAAGCTGAGTCGGAAAAAATATTTGTGCCGGAAGATGTTATTTTATTTATTGCCAGCCAAGTAAAATCAAACATTAGAGAGTTGGAAGGCGCTCTGATTAGAATCGCGGCTTTCGCATCTTTAATGAGCGCTCCTTTAACTGTGGATGCGGTGCGCTCTACCTTAAAAGATATCCTAAAAAAAGAGGATGTGGATCGTCCTATCTCCATGGAAATTATTCAAGAAGTGGTTGCAAAACACTTTAATTTAGAGATAAAAGAGTTAAAATCTAAAAAAAGAACGGATGCCATTGCCTGGCCCAGACAAATTACCATGTATTTAGCCCGAGTGCTTACAGATCTTTCCACCACAGAGATTGGAAATTTTTTTGGCGGCAAAGACCATACCACCGTGCTGCATGCCTGTGAAAAGGTAAAAGCAAAATTAGCTGAAAGTCCATTTGTGTCTTCTTTGGTCAATAAGATCACTCAAGAAATTAAAAACGAAAATATGGAGGATCGATAAATTTTTGGTTTGTGGAAAAATCCCTAGTTTTTGTTAAAATGATCTTGAAAATGTGGACAATTAAAAATGATCGGGATTGTGTGAATAAAAATAAAAGGTTATTCACATTATATTCACATTAAATTGTTTGTTAAAAGTCTTAATTTTAAACCTTTTAATATTTTAAAAAATTTTTTTAATAATATTCACAAGACCTACGAGTACTACTACTAATTTATATAAATAATATTAATAGTATAAAAATTAAAAATTTTGTGTGTAATATTTAAGGAGGAAAAATAAGCATGCAACTTTCATTTCATAAAGCGGATTTATTAGAAGCGATCCAAATTGTTCAATCTTCAATTTCAAATAAAACAACATTACCTATCCTTTCTAATTTTCTTTTACAAACAGGAAGTTCTTCCCAAAAAGCAGGCACAGTGCTTAGATTAGAAGCCACAGATTTAGAAATGGGCATACGCACCACTGTAAAAGCGGAAATTTTAAAAGAAGGAAGGATTACAGTTCCTGCGAAGAAATTTGGGGAGCTGGTTCGGGAAATGCCAGAAGGAAAAGAAATTGAGCTTGCCACAAACGATGGCAAAAGAATTGAATTAAAATGCGGTAAGGTAAAAGCCACGCTTGTTTCCTTGCCTCCGGAAGATTTTCCTCTGATCCCTCAGTTTCCAGAAAAACAATCTTTTCAAATTAAAAAATCTGTTTTTCAAGAGATGATTAAAAAAACATATTTCGCGGTTTCAACCGATGAAACACGATACGTATTAAATGGTATTTTTTTTATAGTTCAATCCGGAGAGCTAAAAATGGTAGCCACAGATGGAAGAAGGTTAGCCTTTATATCTAAAAATAGCGTGGAACAAACTTTAAGCGCCAGTGTAATCATACCTTCTAAAGCCACGAATGAGCTATTGAGGCTTTTAAGCCACCAATCTTCTGATAAAGAAGAGGACACCATTCATATCGCCCCTTATGAAAACCAAGTCTCTTTTAAATGGGTTAAAGATGGGGAAGAAATTGTTTTAGTCAGCCGCGTGATTGATGGAACCTTTCCCAATTATGATCAAGTGATTCCTAAAAATAAAGAGATTGAACTAAAAGTAAAGACATCTGAAATTTTTTCCGCAATTAAAAGAGCGGCGCTTTTTGCCCAGGACCGTTCCGGGTCAGTCAGGCTTTCTCTAAAGAAAGGAGTTTTAAGAATTTCCGCTAACGCTCAAAATGTGGGAGAGGAAGAAGAGGAGCTAGACATTGTTTATAATGGAAGCGATTTTGATATTGCTTTTAATCCAGCTTTTTTGCTGGATGTTCTTAAAAATAGCGATAGTCCTGAAATACATTTTGAATTTACATCCTCTCTAAATCCTGGGCTAATCCGTCCGGAGCCAGGCGGCTCTTATCTTTGCGTGATCATGCCCATGAGGCTGCAGTAGGAAAAAGCTTTAAAGATTTCATGGCGCTTAATTCTCTTAAAAGTTTTTTTCCCAGCGTGCTTCAAAATATTGGGGTGACGTATGAAAATTTTTCTTTACTTTCTTTAATTGAAAAAGAAATTTCTGGGATCGTTCGCCAGGCAAAGGTAGTAGGTTTTAAAAGAAATAAAGTTTATGTGGAGGTGGAGTCTTCGGTTGAGCTGAGCGAGCTTCAATTTAGAAAAAGAGAAATCCTTGAAACTTTAAGACAAATTTTGCCTAAAAAGTTTTTTTTAGGAGCTCCTTTGGAAATTAAAGTGTTCGTTAATGGAAGCGCCCGGCCAAATTCAGAAGAAATTGCTTTAAACCGCAGGGTACAAAACAGAGAAAGGGTCAATGCTTATAGCGGTAAATTAGAAAATAAAGTTCAATCAAAATTTAAAGGAAGGATAGGGAACAAGAAATCATGGCAAAATTAAAAGATGAAAAAAATTCTTCTTTAGAAGATTCAGAAAATAGTAAAGCCAAACCCGCAAAATCAAACGGCTCAGGCTCTTCCGGGGATTATGATGCTTCTAAAATTCAAGTTTTAGAAGGTCTTGAGCCGGTTCGTAAAAGGCCGGCTATGTATATTGGCTCTACAGGAGTACAAGGTCTCCATCACTTAGTTTATGAAACTGTTGACAATTCTATTGACGAGGTTTTAGCGGGTTATTGCAAGAACATTGATGTGCTGATTCATTCAGACAATTCTATTACCATTGTTGACGATGGCCGCGGCATTCCAGTGGATCCGATGAAAGAGGTAAAGGACCCACGCTATAAAAATAAGCCGGCTTTGGAAGTGGTGATGACCACCCTCCATGCAGGCGGCAAGTTTGACCATGCCGCTTATAAAGTTTCCGGAGGATTGCACGGGGTTGGAATTTCTGTGGTCAATGCTCTTTCTCTTTGGTTAGAGGTGGAGGTCTCAAGAGATGGGAAAATTTATAAGCAGGGGTACGAACGGGGCAAGGTAAAATATGCTTTAAAACAAGAAGGAAAAACAGATGATCGTGGAACAAAAGTTACTTTTAAGCCGGATCAGGAAATTTTTGGAGAACTAAAATTTTCTTTTGATGTTCTTTCCAATCGGTTAAGAGAACTTGCTTTTTTAAACGCAGGCACCCGCATCACCATTCTGGATGAAAGGGATGATAAAGAACATGCTTTTTGTTATGAAGGCGGGATTGTTCAGTTTGTTAAATTTTTGAATGCGAGTAAATCCGTACTGCATTCTGAACCGATTTATTTTTCTAAAGAAAAAGATGGGATAGTGGCGGAAGTGGCTCTGCAATATAATGACGCTTACAACGAACAGGTTTATACCTTTGTTAATAATATTAACACCATTGAGGGCGGCACGCACTTAGCTGGGTTTCGTTCTGCTTTAACCCGGGTCGTTAATCGCTATATCGCTAAAAAAGATCCAAGCAAAGTTGAAGGTCTTCGTTTAACCGGGGATGATGTGCGGGAGGGATTAACCGCGGTTATTTCCACAAAAGTTCCTAACCCTCAGTTTGAAGGCCAAACCAAAACAAAGTTAGGCAATTCAGACGTGGAAGGCATTGTGGAATCTATCGTGGGGGACAGTCTCTCTACATTTTTGGAAGAAAATCCAAATACAGCTAATAAAATTATTGAAAAAGCGCTTGTAGCCGCAGAAGCCAGAGAAGCAGCTAGAAAAGCCAGGGAGCTAACCCGCAGGAAAGGCGCATTAGATTCTGCCTCTTTACCGGGAAAACTCGCAGACTGCCAGGAAAGAGATCCAGAAAGATCAGAACTTTTTATAGTCGAGGGCGATTCCGCGGGAGGGAGCGCGAAGCAAGGGAGAGATAGAAGGACACAGGCGATACTTCCTCTTAAAGGAAAGATTTTGAATGTGGAGAAATCCCGTTTAACCAAGATACTGGCCAATGAGGAAATTCGCACTTTAATTACAGCCATTGGATGCGGCGTGGGAAAAGCTCAGGAAACATCTGGAGAAAATGCAAAAACATCTGAAGCGAATGGAAGTGAAGGTTTGAATTATTCTAAGTTGCGGTATCATAAAATTGTTTTGATGAGCGTAGATGCTGAAGAAACTGTGTTTATTCGAAAGAATGGACGGGTAAGTTTAGAAAAGATTGGCTCATTCATTGACCAAGCCTTGAGAGATAGCGGTGTAAAAGAAAAATCTTTCTTTAATAAATTAGAAACCAATGAGTTAGGCGAGGTTCTTTGTTTTGGATTAAAAGATCATAGAATCCGATTTAAACCTATCCGCAGTGTAATACGCCACGCTATTGAAGAACCACTCTTTGAAATTAAGACCGCTTATGGAAGAAAGGTTCGAGTAACAGCTAGTCATAGTCTCTTTGCATTTGAAGATGGGAAGGTTGTGCTTAAACAAGGGGAAGAGTTAAGGAACGGGGATAAGATCGTTGCGCCATCTAACATTCAATTCCCTTGTCAAAGTATCCCAGAAATTGACCTTGTAAAATTTTTGTATTCTGTTCCTGAAGCTAGAGATCAAATTTGGTTGAGAGGTTCTTGCGTAGAAGAATGGTATAAAAGAGGCGTGTTGCAAGAATATAAAGATCAGATGGAATTAACTTCTCCAAGAGTTAGTATCCCAAAATCTCTTGGCGCTCAAATGGCAGAACTCCGTCGTTCAAAAAAGATCAGCCAAAAGGATCTTTGTGAAATGGTAGGGATTAAGCAGCCCATTACCTTTTATGGATGGGAAAAAGGAGAAGCTCGCCCTACAATTTCACATTGGGAAGCTTATCTTAATGCGATTGGAGCAGATGTAGAAGAAGTTATGGGGCAAGTCACTATGCTCCCAAGTCATTTGGAGCGGATTTGGAAAGAGCAATATAGAGGATCCTGTAGGAATAGAGTAAAACCAAATGTCCTTCTTTCTACGTTGATGCCAAAGGATATTGATTGGTTTGGAGCCAGACAAGATTTTGATCTTAGTCCAGAACATTATAAGAGCAAAGGGATAGCGCCATTTCTCAAAATCACTCCTGAACTTATGACCCTTCTTGGATTTTATCTTGCTGAAGGGAGTTGTTCAGATCGGGCAGGGATCAGGCTTGCCATTGGCAAAAGAAATAAAAAAATTCTTTCTGAACTAAAAAAGAGTTTTAGGGTTGTGTTTGGATTAGAGCCTGAATATTATCAATCCCGCGTTGACTTAGGCGAATTAAAACTTGTAAATAGAGTTGCAGCCTTGGCATGGCAACATCTATTTGGTTTTAAACAGAGCTACTCATATACTAAAAAAGTACCGCAAATTGTTTTTAATGTTTCTAAAGTCTTACAGTTGGCATTTTTGCGTGGATATTTTTTAGGAGATGGCACAGCTTCAAAGAGAGGAATCTCTTTCACAACCAGTTCCAGGGATTTAGCTAATGCGATGATCTATCTTCTATCTTCTCTTGGAGTAGTGGCTAGTCTTTTTGAGCTAAAACCAGATGGGGTTATACGACAAATTCGAGGGAAACCCTGTCAGACCAAGCATCCTTATTGGAATATTACGATTAGCGCAAAAAAGGATTTAGAACAACTTCGTTCTGTATGGATAGATCACTCTAATGCTAAGTGGATTATTGACAGGATTGGAAATGGAGGCAAATCCCGTAATAGAGATTTTGATCTTATTGATGGCGATCTGATGGCTCTGCCAATAGATTCTATTGCAAAAGTTGAATCATCTAATGGCTATGTCTATGATTTTTCTGTGGAGGGAGAGGAGAATTTTATTGCAGGGTTAGGCGGGCTTTGTTGCCATAATTCAGACGCGGATGTTGATGGAGCTCATATCCGCACTTTGTTGCTCACCTTTTTTTATCGGCAAATGCCGCTCTTACTTGAGAAAGGACATGTGTATATAGCTCAACCTCCTTTATTTAAAGTAAAAAAAGGAAAAAAAGAGATTTATCTGGATAGTGACGATCTTCTAGAAAAATTTCTTTTGGAAGAGGGGTTAGAAAGCGTGGATGTGTTTGAACTCTCTAAAGGGAAAGAATCTCAAAAAATAGAAAAGAGCAGTTTAAAAATTATTTTAGATGGGGTCAGAGAACTAGAATCTTTAAAATATAAACTTTTTAAAAAAGGGATCACATGGGAACATTATTTGAAATTTAAAGAAAATAAGAAATTCCCTTTGTATAAAATTGATCAGGGAGAAGCAGATCCCATTTATGTTTTTACGGAAAAAGAGTGGAAAAAAGTAAAAGAGGATTACCTTAAAAACAGGCGGCAAAAAATCTCTAAAGATATTAAAGAATCTGGAGAAGAGGTCTTGGATGTGGCGGATGAGGAGTTAGGGAGCGATGTAAAAGAGTTATGGGAAATCCTTAAGATTGAAACTATTTTAAAAAAATTGGAAGGAGAAGGCTTTACAGTGGTCACAGCTACAGAGGCTAAAGAAAAAAAGCCGATTTATCATCTTCGATCCGGTTCTCAAGAAAAAGACGTTTTTGACGCAAGAGAACTTTTGGAGGCGATTAAAGAAATTGCCAGGCTGGATTCCAGTATCCAGAGATATAAAGGGTTAGGAGAGATGAATCCAGAGCAGTTGTGGGAAACAACCATGGACCCTGCTAGAAGAAAATTGTTGCAGGTCAGGTTAGAAGATGCCGTGGAAGCAGAAAGAATTTTTACAACTTTGATGGGAGATAAAGTGGAGCCGCGCAGGCTTTTTATTGAAGAACATGCTTTAGAAGTCAGAAATTTGGATATCTAAGAATGGCAGAAACAAATGAAGTAAAGCGGCAGTTTGTGAACTTTCGATTTTTTAAGGTTCTTCCAGAATGGAGATTTTTGGAGGATAAGCTCAAAGAGCGAGCAAAAGAAGAGTCTTTGAATGCTTATCAAGAGTTTTCTTCTAAAGTGATTCTTCGATCTTATTCTACTTTAGGTGTTCGCGCGGATTGTGAATTTATGTTTTGGCGCATTTCAGAACGTTTGGAAGATTTTATAGATATGTCTTCTCAGTTTTTTAAAACAGGTTTTGGAAAATATGTGGTCCCAACTTATTCCTACCTTTGCATGACCAAGCGCTCCAGTTACATTGATAAAATATCTCCTGAACATGGAGAGTCAAGAACCAGAGTTGTTCCAGGAAAATATAAATATATTTTTGTTTATCCTTTTGTAAAAAGTAGAGATTGGTACCAATTCCCCTTACCTGAACGGCAAGCCATGATGGATGAACATATTCGGGTGGGCAACAAATATCCTTCTGTAAAATTGAATACCACCTATTGTTTTGGCTTGGATGATCAGGAATTTGTAGTTGCATTTGAAAGCGATCATCCTAAAGATTTTCTGGATTTAGTCATGGAATTGCGTGAGTCAAAAGCTTCCAAATATACTTTGCGCGACACCCCTACTTTCACCTGTATTGCAAAACCGTTTAAAGATATATTGGAAAACTATTAATTTTATTTTTTTTAATGATAAAATTAGAAAATCAAAAAATCACCCCGATTCATTTTATTCCTAAATTTTGTTCTCAATGCGGCCACCCTCTTGAAAAAAAATTTATTGAAGCAGAGTCCTGCGAACGTCTGTTTTGTTTCAACTGCAAGACCATTTCTTATTTAAATCCAAAAATAGTTGCGGGTGTGATTGCAAAAAAAGATGAAAAGATTTTCTTGCTTAGACGAGGCATTGAACCTCAAAAAGGGGCATGGACCTATCCTGCTGGTTTTGTGGAGTTAGGAGAATCAGTGGTTGAAGGCGCGGCGCGTGAAACTAAGGAGGAAATAGGATTAGATGTAAGAGTTGGGCAAGCCATAGGTGTTTATTCTTATTCTGATGCAGGAGTTGTTGTGGTGGTTTATCGAGCGGAAGTGATTGGAGGAGAACTTCATACTTGTCTTGAAACCAGTGAAGTTAAACAGTTTAGTATAAGTGAAATTCCATGGGACCAGCTCGCTTTTCGCAGCACTCACGATGCTTTGAATGATTGGTTGAAACTTGAAAAAGAGATAGAATGAGCAAAAGGATTCAGGCGACTCTTTGTTATCTAAAAAAAGATGGGGAAACTTTAATGTTGCACCGCGTTAAAAAAAAGAATGATATCCATGAAGGACGTTGGAATGGACTGGGCGGCAAAATTGAGGATGGGGAAACCCCGGAAGAATGCGTGGCGCGGGAAGTAAAAGAAGAGTCTGGTCTAAAAATAAAAAATCCAATTTTAAAAGGAATTATAAATTTTCCAGGGTTTGACGATGAAAACGATTGGATGGTATTTCTTTATACAGTCAGCCAATTTAGCGGAGAGCTAACAGATTGTAAAGAAGGGCATCTTTATTGGATTCCAGATCATGACCTAACCTCCTTGCGCCTTTGGGAAGGAGATAAAATATTTTTAAAATGGTTAAAACAAAAAAGATTTTTCACTGCTAAGTTTATTTATAAAAAAGGTGAATATAAAAGCCATCAGGTTATTTTTTATCCTAAGGACAACTAAAAAAAAGGAACTGCAATGATTAAAAAAATTGGAATATTAACAGGAGGGGGCGATGCTCCGGGTCTAAACGCGGTGATTCGCGCTAGCGTAAAAGCAGCTCTGGCGCGGGGCTGGGAAGTGCTTGGGATTAGGGAGGGTTTTGAAGGTCTCTTAAAACCTGATCTTGTGGAAGAGTTGACGCAGTGCGATGTGACTGGAATCTTACGTTTAGGAGGAACCATTTTAGGCACAACCAATCGCGGCAATCCTTTTGAATATGTAAAAAAAGATTCAAAAGAAGAAAAAGTTATTGATCTTTCAGAATTGGCTGTTGCGAGTTTTAAAAAACTAAAGTTAGACGCGCTTATTGTGATTGGCGGAGACGGTTCTTTAACCATTGCCCAAAAACTTTTTGAAAAAGGAATCCCGCTGGTTGGAGTTCCTAAAACTATTGACAATGATCTTTCTGAAACTGTGGTTACCTTTGGTTTTGACACAGCAGTTTCTACTGCCACAGATGCTTTAGATAAGCTTCATTCTACGGCACACAGCCATCAAAGAGTGATGTGCGTGGAAGTGATGGGGCGTTATGCGGGCTGGATCGCATTGCACTCTGGAATTGCAGGAGGAGCGGATGTAATATTAATTCCTGAAATTCCATTTAACTTAGAGGCTGTTTGCAAAAAAATAGAAGAGAGATATTCCAAAGGTCCAAAATTTGCCATTGTGGTTTGCGCGGAAGGAGCTGTTCTTAAAGAAGGGGAACTAATGACTAAAGGAGAAAAAGAAGCAGGCAGAGAACATCCTCATTTAGGAGGTATCGCTGACTTTGTTTCTAAAGAAATCCAAAAAAGAACTGGACATGAGGCAAGAAGTCTGGTTTTAGGTCATCTGCAAAGAGGAGGAGAACCCACCACTTTTGACAGGCTCTTAGCCACTCGTTTGGGAGTAGGCGCAGTAGAACTTATAGAAAAAGAGAAGTTTGGAGAGATGGTGGCTTTAGACCCGCCTCGGATTGTTTCAGTCCCAATTCAAAAAGCGATCTCTAAAATGAAAAAAGTTCCAACAGACTCTGATGTGATTCGCGCTGCTAGAGCTTTAAGCATATCTTTTGGGGATGAGGTTTAACCCCCAAGGGTTAAAGAATGGTTAAGAATCCAGAAGTTTTAAGGAAATTTGAGCTGGCATATTTAAAGAGAAGAAAACTTTCTCGCAAAAAGATTTTTCAGCTTGTGGATTCTTTATGGGAAGAAGCTAAAACCTTAGGGGTTTTAGGAGACCCCTTAAAAGGAATCGAGACAGTGATTGCAATGAAAAGAACGATTAACCAATGTTTCAAGAGAAACTTGCGAAAATAGCAAAGGTCCTTAAGAATCATCATATCCCTTATATGGTTATTGGGGGACAAGCGGTCTTAATTTATGGTGAGCCTAGGCTGACTAGAGACATTGATATAACTTTAGGAATCAGCAGCGCTCAACTGGATCAGCTGCTTCTTGTTGTAAAAGAACTTTCTCTCCGTCCTTTACCTAAAAATATCCATTCCTTTGTTCAAACAACCATGGTCCTACCAACAGAAGATATGAAGTGTGGAATAAGAGTGGATTTTATTTTTTCATTTACTCCTTATGAGGAGCAAGCCATCAAAAGAGCTAAAAGCATAGAAATTTTAAGAGAGAAAGTATCTTTCGCATCTCCAGAAGATTTAATTATTCATAAAATTTTTGCAGGAAGGCCGCAAGATATAACTGATACTCAATCCACGATTGCAAAGAACCCTAAAATTGATTTTAAATATATTAGGGAATGGCTCGCTTTATTTGATCGGTCAGATAACATGAAAAAAGGGCTTTTGGAAAGGTTTAACAGTTGCTTAAAACAAAGAAGAAAGTCATGAATAAAACTATTAAAAGAGATTGATCCATGATTCAATCAAAACGACTTTCATCTTTTTCTCATCTAGATACGCACGGGAAAGTTCAGATGGTGGATGTTTCTTACAAAGGGCAGACTGAACGGCGAGCAAAAGCCTCTGCCTGGATTAGACTTTTACCCTCCACTATGAGAGCAATAAAATCCGCTTCTATTTCTAAAGGAGATATTTTTTCTACAGCTAAGATTGCGGGGATCCTGGCGGCAAAGAAAGTTTCTGAACTTATTCCATTAGCTCATCCAATAGGGATCACTCATTGCGATATTTCTTTTCAGATTTTAAGCGGAAAAGATTCTGGGATTAAAATTTTTTCTACTGTAAAAACAAAATCCGAAACAGGCGTAGAAATGGAAGCCTTAACCGCGGTATCCATCGCTGCGCTTACTATTTATGATATGGTTAAAGCAGTGGATAGAGCTGCTGTGATTGAAAGAATTCAGTTAGAAGAAAAAAGCGGCGGCAAAAGCGGCTATTATAAAAGAAATTGAGAGCTAAACAGTATTCGCATTTCAAGTCTGAAACTTTTTCTCCAATTCGGGTAGGCATATTGAGTTGTTCCACCTCTAGAGCAAAAAAGAAGAATGGTCAAAAAGAGGATATCTCTAGTAAAGTTCTTCAAGAAATTTTAAAGAGTTATTGTTTAAAAGGAAAAAAAGTTTTTAAGATTTCTTGTTATAGCCTTGTTCCAGACCAAAAAGAAAAAATCAGCTCTGTTTTAAAAACATGGGCCGATCAAGAAAAATGCGACCTGATTTTTACCACGGGAGGAACAGGATTTTCTCAAACAGACTGTACTCCTGAAGCAACGCGCTTAGGTTTAGAAAAAGAGGCTCCAGGCCTTTCAGAATTAATCAGGTTAAAAAGCCAATCCCCATTTGCCTATTGTTCTCGAGGCATTTGCGGGATTCGTAAGAAAAGTTTAATCCTGAACCTTCCCGGATCCCCTCAGGGAGTAGAGGAATCCGTAAAAGCAGTGCTTTTAATTCTTCCTCATGCCATTGAATTGGTGAATAAAAGATAAGAAAAAGTTTGCTCTTGAAGATTTTCTAAATAGGATTATAATTAAGAGTATGGCTTTTCTCTTAAGTAGAATATATCTTTTTATAAAAGCGTTCCAACAGGAAAAAAGTAAAGGTTTTACGCTGGTAGAAATTATGATGGGGCTGCTCATCATCACCATTGCTTTTTTGTCTTTAGGAACTATTTTCACCTCTATTTCTAAAAGTTTTTTAGTTAATAAAACCAAAACCCTAGCAACCAATTTAGCCCAAGAAAAAATAGAATCCTTAAAAAATTATACTTATTATCGTTTGTTAGTCACTACAGGTTCTACAACAGACAGTAACTTTTCTGGCATGATGTATGATGTGGGGTATTATCCGGAAGAGAACCTAAATGTTGGCGGCACGCAGTTTTGGAGACGGACCTATATAGAATTTGTAAAGCAGGATGGAAACGAGTTGGTGGCGCAACCATGGACAGCTAATGATACAGGAATAAAAAAGATAACTGTTTATGTGGTTTGGAAAGAGGGTGAGGATTGGAAAAGTGTGGAATTAAGAAATTTAAGAAATAATCCTAGTCGGGCAGAGCTAGAATACACTTTTACTGGTAAGGTCACATCCGGGACAACAGGCAATGCGCTTTATAATGCGTTAGTAGAAACTCAACAAAATCCTTCTTATTTTTCTAGAACAGATGCGTCTGGCAACTATTCTTTTAAAGTGCAACCAGGCACTTATACCCTTAGAGCCAGCGCTCCCGGGTATTTTACTGCTATTAGCACAAATTATATTGTTTCCTCAGGACAAACTGGTTCATCTAGTCAAAATTTTGGGCTGAGTCTTAAAGCTGTGGGAGAAGCTACAGGATATGCATATATTTTTGATCATCTGGTGGTTACTCAGGTGATGTCGAGCACAGATGTGGCTGGTTCTGGAGAACAAGAATGGGTAGAACTTTATAACCCCACCACTTACAATATTTTAATTGCAAGCCGAGTTTCAGCAGCAAGTGATTTTAGTGTTTTCTTTGTTACGGTCACATGGATTGATAATAATAATGCTGAACCTGCTTCAGGCAACAACGCAAAATATCTTGTAGGGATGCCGGGAATTACAGGAAGCGTGTTTACTGCTTTTCGCAGCACTTCTATTCATTGGACAGCAAATAGTTCTACGATCAGTGTTCCTTCCAATCATTACTTTTTGATCGCTAACCAAAGTACCATTACTTTTGCCACTCCTTCAGGCAATGCGCAAAAGATTGCGGATGCTTACTATAGCGGCAACCGAATTGATAATACCGGGGCTGGAGGGATTCGAGTAACAGGAGCTATGGGGAAATCTTATAATGGAAGAAGTGATTGGCATGACGGAGTAGCATGGAAATCTACTTCCGGGGATAATTCCCCTGATTTAGCTAGAGAAGGGTCTGGCTATGATTTAAGTTCTTTTGTAGGTTTAACCGCAGGAGCTGTTCTTTTTAGAGCAGCTTTTAAAAGTAATGATAGTTATGATGCCACTGTCTTAACCGCAGATCGTCGTAACACAACTCCTTTTGCAGGGAATTCTTTTGATAGAAATAGTAATGGAACAAGCTATGATTCAGGAAGCGATTGGATTAGAACCGCAGCCACCAGTTTATTTAGCGCTTCTTCCGGAGTTGTCAATGCTGATTTTTCTGCAGTTCCATATAGCGGCACTCCAGCAGTAGGAGCTTCTGTTACTAGTAATGACGGTCTCTCTGCCATGAGTTTTGCGCAGAGCTATGGTTCTTTTACAGTGGTGAATATGGCTACAGGTTCTTGGACCATTACAATTGCAAGCGGAAATCATATTAGAGATGTTTCTTTTGTGAATATAACTCCTAGCATTAGCACTGGAATTCCTAATGCAAGCACGGATCCTGCTTGGCAGTTTTCTTCTTTAAGCCCTTCTTGGGGTGCTATTGCGCTTACAACTATTACGATCTATGGTTATGCGAGCGGTACAGTTAAAGATATTCTTAATCAAGGGTTAAGTGGAGTAACTATTTCTGCTTCTGGAGCTGATTCAGTCACTACAAATTCACAAGGGACATATCGTTTAAGTATTATTCCTTCTGGCTCTGCAATTTCTGTATTAGCAAGTAAAAGCGGCTACTCTACAGAAATTGTGACAGATATTAGCGTAAGTTTAGGGGTTAATGTTTCCACAGTTAATTTTGTATTAGTGAGCGCTGGCAGCGTAAAAGGTTTTGTAACTACAAATGGCTCTGTTAGCGGCGCATTGCCAGGAATTCCTGTTGTGGCGTATGATTTAAGTTCTAGCACTGTATATGGTTCAGCTATAACAGGTACTGATGGCGCTTTTACAATTCCAAGCATTCAAACTGGAACCTATAATATTGTGCCTCAATTAGAAACAGGAGAAAGCGCTAGTCCTAGTTTGTCTCGAGTAACAGTTACCAATGCTTCTACAGGAACATGGTCTTCTACTTTTACAGTGAGCAATGCATTTGGAGAAATTAATGGATCTGTAACTAAATCTGGATATCCAGTCAGTGTAGGCGTTTTGGTTGTAGCTTCAACCAGCGCCATTACTTCTCAAAACCCACCAGATGTAGATGCTACTTTACGATCAGGAGGAGTTGTATATTATGCTGTTTCTAGTGATTCCCTTGGAAATTATTCTCTTTCTTTGCGCGGAGGAGCTTCTTATTATCTTTATGGATGGTACACATCCAGTTTAGGAGTAGATGCTTCTAGCGCTCCTAAACGGCAGGTCACAAGCCCTTCAGCTCAACATTCTGTTGGTGCAGGAGAAACCATTACAAGGAATATATCATGGTAAAACCAAGATTTAGATTGTTAAATTTAAAAATTTTAGAGTCAAAAGGGTTCACTGTTCCAGAATTAATGATTACAGTGGCTATAGTTGGTATTATGATTGTGGTGGGGGCAACGATTTTATTGAATTTGGTTCGGTACTGGAGGGTTCAGTTGGCGCGTGCCAATGTGCAGCAGAATTCCAGGTCTGCATTAGATTTGGTAAACCGTACTTTAAGGCAAGCCTCAGCTTCTACCGTTATTGTATCTCAAAGAACTAGTCAGCCTCCTTATTCTTGGATTACTTTTTCTATAGATAAAGGCACAGGCGCAGCTTTAGGGGATTATGGTTTTTATCAAGAAGGAAAAAATTTAAGATATATGAAAGATGGAAGCACTACTACTATTGCGGAGAACTTACGGTATCTTGCATTTAGTTATCCCAGAACAGACGATTCTGGGATCATATCTGTTTCTTTAACTTTTGAAGAAGCTACTTATTCTGGGTATGTGAAAGCCTTACAGCTTTCAATAGAAAAAGTGCGGGTGATGAACTAATGAAAAAGGATTCTAAAGGCATTATTTTAATCGGGGCGATTCTTACATTGCTTGTGCTCGCCATATTTTTGCCTGCATTTGTTTATCTTTTTCAAAATGAAACTAAATGGTCTGTAAAACAGAAAAAAACTTCTATAGCTTTTCACATGGCAGAGCAGGGTTTAGATCGCGGGGTATGGAAAATGCAGGAGTCAGACGCGGTTTATACTGCTGCTTCTACAGGCGCAGCAATTTCAGGTTACAATTTTGATATAGTTTATGCTTCTACAGGTTTGGATGGCGGCAAACAAGGAGAATATAAGGTAAAGCTTACTACAGGCTCTGTTTCAGGACGAGTGATTGTTCGATCCATTGGCAGAGATAAGTCAACAGATGAAGTAAGGGCATTGGAAGCTGAATACTATAAAAGCGGGATAGAAGCAGGTATGCAGATTCGTTCTAATTTGGATTATAAGTCAGGCACGCGCGTACATTGGGGTCCTATCGTATGCTATGGGGATGTAGATCTTCCGAATTCCCCAGACAATAATTCAGCCTTTCCACGCAAGATGGTGAAGGGGTATCTTGATGAACGGACTCCCACCAGCGCCAGCGGACCTCACGGAGATAGTTCTGAAACTTGGGATGGAACTTATGATTATTATTGCCATTCCTCGAATCTAGATCAACCTCCAACCATTGATCTAGACTCTTATAGAACCTTAGCAAAAAATTCTTCTGTTCCTTCATTCTACAAATCGAATGGAACAGGCAGCGCTAGTAGTTCAGGAAGATTAGCTGCTTCCACCCCCACTGGTTCTGGCTATTTTCCAGCAACAGAAGAGATTGCTATTAAAGCTTGGCCTGGAGCAGGAACCTACACTTTTAGCAACTCTACCTCTGTAATTTTTTTAGAAGCAGATTATAGTTTAGATAGCCGTGATGCCTCTTCCCAAATTTTTTGCAGAGCTTTTATCGCTCCCTTTACAACTTTATCTGTCAATGGCGCCACTACTCTACCCAATCGTACCGCGAAGATACCATCCGATGCTCAAAAAGAGTATCTTTACAATGGAACTCATGGCAATAGTACTTTGGGATGGAGCAGCGCTCAAGATACGAATGCAACTGCATTTTCTGCTTCTGGGGCTGGAAACAATTTTATTGTCTCGGATGTTTTATTTCATGCATATTGTTATTTTGAGAATATCAGTAATTCTGGAACAAATTTAAATATTATAGGAGTTTTAGATATGGCTCAAGCCACAAATCCCCAGTCTATATCAGTCTATTATGATGCGGATATTTCTACAGGCATTTTAACCTTGAATCAAAAACCTACAAGACGTTATTGGCGCGAAATTAACACAAGTTGGTAAAATCAGAAAATGATCCTAACCCCCAGAATCGCCCAGAACCCCAAGGGCGGCTTCTTAAGGATAAAGATTCATTTGTTTGTGAAAAGAGCTTTTTTGTAGAATTGCATAAGTTGCCGTAAGAAGATAGATTTTATATATAAGGAGAATCCATGCTAGGAACCTATCATCTCAATGTGCTTTACGATATTTTGAAGAATATTCATTTTCTGTATCAGTCCGATAGAATTTACGTTTATTTACTGGAAAATCTTCTAAAAGCGATTGATGCGGATGCTGCTTCTCTTTTTGTCTGCGACATACAAAAAAAGACCTTGGTTTTAAAGGGCTGTTTAGGTCCAAAGAAAAGCATGGTGGAGATGATTTCAGAAGAGGTGCCTTTTGCTTATGGAAAAGGGATCTGCGGCTGGGCAGCTCAATTTAACCAGCCTGTCTTGGTAGAAGATGTTCAGAAAGATTCTAGATTTAATCCCCAGTTCGATACTCTTACCGGATACAAAACTAAAAGCATGATTTGCGCTCCAATCTCTAGCACAGAGGATGTTTTAGGAGTGATTGAGATTTTAAATAAAAAAAGTTCTGCTTTTAACAAAAATGATTTGGATCTACTTGCTTTAATTGGCAAACAAGCAGCCATTGCTTTAGAAAATGGCAGACTTTATTTAGAGCTTGTATCTTTAAAGAGCGTGAATGAAAAATTTACTTCCACTTTTCCTACAGGGGTCATTGTGATTAATAGTTCCTCTATTATTACAGAATTTAATCCTATAGCTGAAAAATTTCTTTTACTTTCTGGAAAGGATTTAATTGGGAAAAAAATGAATGAGGCATTCAACTCCTATCCTTCTCTTTTAGAGGAGCTAACTCAAACCCTGCAATCCAAGGATGGAATGCGAACTAAAGAGCTGAATTTAGAGCGGCAAGGTCAAACTTTTTTAAAACTTTCTTGTCACTTTTTTTCCATAAAAGACCAAGCTCAAAAATTAATTGGCGCAGCCATGATCTTTAGAGCATTAGATAGAGACCTTTCTTAAATTTGTGAGCATGCAAGAGTTGTCTCTAGCGTCAAACCTTTATGGAGGGGGGTTGAAAAACTGTAACTAATTAGTTACAATCGATCTATGTATTTAAGACTTAAAGAGTACTGTAAGGAACATTCAATTACCTTAAGTCGTTTGTCCATGATTACTGGGGTTCCAAGAGTTAGCTTATCCAGATACGCCAATGGAGTTCAGAGTATGACTTTAGGGCAGCTTTTTCGGATTCAATCTTCTCTTGGGTGCAAAATCACAGATCTCGTAGATGACGGTGAAGATTTAAAAAGTAAAGAATGGAGAAATATTTTTAATTATGTGCATAGAAATTTAAATCTTAAAGAGGATAAATCCTGGGTTGCCAATCTCATGCTTATTCATCAAAGGCAAAAAGACCATGTCCAGAAAATTTGAACTAGTCAATCCATATCATCAAGTCTTAAAACAATTTAATATTTTAAAAGTTGAGTATTTAGTCATTGGGGTTTCAGCGATTAATTATCATGCTCCAAGCTCTCTTCATATTATTTCAACAATGGATTATGATGTTTTTATTCGTTTAACGGTAGAAAACGTCATGCGCTGTTTAAAATCTTTAGAAAATTCTGATTTTTCATGTTGCTATAAATTAAAATCCGGCTCATTGCGTCCAATAAAAATGATATCAAAAGGTTTGGCTTCAAGAATTTTTAGGGAAGGATCTATCATTGTTGCCGAAGGTCCTTATAAAACTATTGTTGAGATTTTATTTGATGTTTCGGGGTTTGCGTTTGAGGATATGGTTAAAAGAGCGGTTTATATGAAGGATAAGAATTTGAATTTTTCTTTTCCTGTGGCATGTTTGGACGATCTGATTGAATCGAAAAGAATCGCGGGCCGGGAAAAAGATATTCAATTTTTGGCCAAATATAAAACATTGTTTAAATAAGATTAGCTTTTGCGCATGAAAAGAAAATATAAAGGATTTTTTATTACTTTGGAAGGGCCGGACGGCTGCGGCAAAACGACCCAGTCAAAATTATTGAAAGAAGCTTTGATGGAAAAAGGATTTAAGGTTCTTCACACTCGCGAACCAGGCGGCACATTTTTTGCCGAAGACGTAAGAAGAATCATTCTTAATCCGGATTACAAAATTTCCCCTTTAGCTGAGCTTTTGCTTTACGAAGCGAGCCGAGCTCAACATACAGAGGAAGTGATTCGGCCTGGTTTAGAAAAAGGGGAGTGCATTATTTGTGAGCGCTATGGGGACGCGACCATTGCCTATCAAGGATATGGGCGTGGAATCGCCTTAAGTTTGATTGAGCAGCTCAATTCTATCGCTACAGAGAATTTGATTCCAGATTTGACTATTGTGCTGGATATCCCGGCAGAAGAAGGGCTTCGGCGGATTAAGAAAATGAAAGGAAAAAATGGAGGGGACCGCTTAGAGCTGGAGAGCCTTTATTTCCACCAGAGGGTGCGCAAAGGTTATTTTGCCATTGCAAAAAAAAATCCTAAAAGGGTCAAGATCCTTTCTGCAAAAGGAATCGTAAAAGAACTGCACCAGAAAATTTTAAAAGAGATAGAAAGTAAAATAAAATGAGTTTTAAAAATATTGTTGGACAATCGAAAGCTGTTTCTTTACTTAAGGCAGATCTTTTTTCAAAACGCGTTGCAGAGAGTTATCTTTTTGTGGGACCCGAAGGGGGTGGGAAAAGAAAAACCGCGCTTGAATTTGTCAAAGCTCTTAATTGTGAAAAATGTGGGATAGAGTCTTGCGATTCTTGCGGTTCCTGCAAAAAAATTAACAGTCAAAATTATGTGGATCTTTTTATTTTAGATTTTGAATCCCAAGGGACTCTGTTAGGATTAAACGAGGAAGAGAGATTTAAACAAAAAGAATTAAGAATTGAAGCGATTCGTATTTTAATTCAACAGTCGTATCTCAGTCCTTTAGAAGGCAGAAAAAGAGTCTTTATCATTGACCAAGCCGAATCCCTGAATTTAGAGTCTTCCAATGCATTACTAAAAGTTTTAGAAGAATCCTCTAAAAATTCTCATTGGATTTTGCTTACCCAGAGTTCTGAACGCATCATCTCTACCATTCGCTCCAGGTGCAGGAAAATCTGTTTTGCTCCTCCGCAGCTAGGGATGATTTTAGAGAAAGAAGTCTCAAATTTTGAAAAACTGGCAGAGGAAGCGCTTTCAGGAAAATATAAGGAACCCCAAATTCTTTTAAGTAAAATTTTTGAATCTAAAAAAACAACCCAGAAAAAACAGGCAGAGTTTTTTTTAAAAATTTTAACCTTAAAATGTGTCCAGAATTTAAGAGCTGATCCACAGGAAAAAAATTTAAATCGTTTGGAATTAATTTTACAGTCTCAAGAAGAGCTAAAGAAAAATGTCTATCCCCCTTTTATCTTAGAGCCGCTTCTTTTTTCTTTCTGCTTTTGAAGTGAAAAGTTTTTACATAACCACCCCCATTTATTATGTCAATGACCGTCCGCACATTGGCCATGCCTACACCACAATTGCAGCCGATGTTTTAGCCAGATGGAAAAGGATGCAGGGAGAGAAAGTTTTTTTTCTTACCGGCACAGATGAACATGGTTCTAAAATTGCTCAAGCCTCCCTTCAAACTGGCATTACTCCTGAAGCATATGCCACCCGCATGTCAGCAGAGTTTCAATCCTTATGGAAACTGTTAAACATCTCAAATGATGATTTTATTCGCACCACAGAAACTCGCCATGTAAAAACAGTTCAAGCCATTCTTACAAGGCTCTATGATCAAGGTGAAATTTATAAGGGTTTTTATGAAGATTGGTATTGTGTGGCTTGCGAAAGTTTTTGGCTTGAAAATCAGTTAAAAGGAGTTGCTTCAAGCGGATGGCAGTGCCCTGAATGTGGAAAGATGGTTGAAAAACTAAAGGAAGAAAGCTATTTTTTTAAATTGTCTAAGTACGCAGATCGGTTACTTCAACACTATAAAGAGAATCCTGATTTTCTTTCTCCTTACCATCGCGCCCAAGAGATGATTCAGTTTGTGCGGAAAGGTCTGAAAGATCTATCAGTGTCACGGCTTAAAGAAAAGTGGGGAATTCCAGTTCCCTTTGCTCTTGGCCATACCGCTTATGTTTGGTTTGATGCTTTAATCAATTACCTGAGCGCGACCCACTATGAACTTAAGTCCTTAGTGGGAATAGATGATCAGGCGGGTTCCCATTCATCTTCATCCAATTTTAAATTTGAGGAGGCATGGCCGTGCGACATTCATTTTGTGGGTAAAGAGATATTTAGGTTTCATACAGTGATTTGGCCTGCTATGCTTATGGCATTGGGACTGCCTTTACCAAAAAAGGTTTTTGCTCATGGCTGGTGGACTGTGGAAGGCGATAAAATGTCTAAATCCAAAGGGAATATAGTTAATCCTATTGAAATTTGTCAGGAGTTTGGCGCAGACCCTTTCCGCTACTTTCTTTTACGAGAAATGCCTTTTGGCGCAGATGGGGATTTTTCTAAAATAGCTTTGCTTAAGCGATATAATTTTGAACTAGCCAATGATTTAGGCAATCTTTTTTCTAGAACTCTCACCTTGATTGAAAAAAATTTTGCAGGGGTTATTAGAAAATTGCCAAAAGGTTTTTTTATGCCTTTGATCCTAGAAAAAACTAAGAAAATAATTGAGTCTTTTGAAAAGAGCGCTTTTCAGGAAGTGTTAGAAGAGGGATTGGCAGTTGCTAGAGAAGCGAACCGTTATTTAGAAGTCAATGCTCCTTGGAAATTAGTAAAAACTGATCCAGAGCTTTGCGAAAGCGTTCTGGCTGAGACTTTGATTGTATTGCGCTGGCTCAGCGCTCTTTATCATCCATTTATGCCTGAACTTTCTCAAAGAATGTGGCAGCAACTAGGAGAGTCATCTAAACTACAAGAAGTGGCCATGAAAGTATTTAGAGAGCCTATTGCAACTTATTCCCCGGGCACAAGAATTCAGAAACAGGAGATTTTATTTCCCAGAAAATTATGATCTCTAGGATTCAATTGATAGACACGCATGCGCACCTTTGTGACCCTCAATTTGATCAGGATCGTTTAGCAGTTTTGGAAAGGGCTCAATCCAAAGGCATTCACTGGATTGTAGAAATTGGCGAATCTCCTGAGAGTTGGGAAAAAGCAAAGCAGTTTGCAGAAGATTCTCATTCTGACTCGAAAACCAGTTTTCATATTGATTTGGGTTCACAGGCCTTAGAGACTCAATTGCAAAAGCCTTTAGCTTTTTGGACTTGCGGTTTTCATCCCCATTATGCCCAGAGAATGGATCAGTTTGATTTTGGTATAATGAATCAATTCGCTTTTTCCCCCCTGTGCGTAGCTATTGGCGAAATTGGTCTAGATTTTGTAAAAAGCGCTGCTTCCAGAGAAGATCAAATTTCTCTTTTTAGAAAATGTTTAGAAGTTGCTGCAGAGCTAAACAAACCAGTTGTTATTCACTGTAGAGAAGCTCAAGCAGACACTTTGAGGATTTTAAAAAGTTTTTTTGGAGGCATGGGCCGTAAAGATCTTTGTCCAGGGGTCATCCATTGTTTTTCCGGAGATTTGGGATTTGCTGAAGGCTGCATGGATTTGGGTTTTTATTTAGGAGTGGATGGACCTCTAACCTACCCGAGCGCTAAAAATTTAAGAGAGGTACTTTCTAAAGTGCCGAAAAACAAAATTGTTTTGGAAACCGATGCGCCCTATCTTCCCCCGCAAGGGTATCGAGGCAAAAGGAATGAGTCTTCTTATCTTATTTTAATTGCTGAAGCTTTGGCAACACTTTATGGAAAAAGTTTAGATGAAATTGCCCGAATCACAACCCAAAACGCTTTTAAATTATTTAGATTGACCCCGAATATTATTAGATAGTGCGAACCCAAGATGAAAAAGTCGCGTCCTCGTTCGTCTCCTCCGACACGCAAGATTGCAAAATACGGGTTAAATGAATCTAACATATAAAATTAAAGATATGAAAATAGAGCAAAGAAAGCTGCCGGCATTATCTTATCAGTATAAGGATGCCTTGTATTTAAACATTACTCCACGGTGCCCTACGGCCTGTTCTTTTTGCATTAAGTTTTCATGGGAATACATGTATAGGAATTACAATCTTCTTTTGCCAAAAGAACCCTCTGTGGAAGAGGTGCTTGCAACCATCCAAAATCCAGAGCGCTATTCAGAAATTGTTTTTTGCGGGTATGGGGAATCGTCCTATCGTCTGCTTGAAATGGAAAGAATTTCTTTGTATTTAAAACAGCATGGCGCGAAAAAAATTCGTTTAAATACCATAGGATTAGGGAATTTAATTAACGGTAGAGATATAAGTCAAGAGCTAGCCGGATTTTTAGATGTGGTCTCGATCTCTTTAAATACTTTAGATCCTGAGGAGTGGAAAAAAGTTCATCGTCCTTTGCCTGAATTTAAAGAAAAGGGTTTTGAAAGCGTCCTAGAGTTTATTCGAGCTTGCGCTAAAAAAATACCAGAGACTTTTGTTACAGCTGTGGAGATGGGCGTTCAAGATAAGGAAAAGTTTGAAAATTTCGTGTTAAAGTTAGGCGCAAAAGCGCGTTTTCGTCCTTTTTTAGACGAATACGAGTCAAAGTAGATATAATTATCATTTGGAGCATTCAACTTACTGGGCTTGCTCTTTGCAAATTAAAGTAGCCGAGTAGATTTCATCTTAAATAAAAAAAGAGTTTCTTTCTTTGTTGGATTAGCAATTCTGGTAAGTTTTGCCACTTATGGCACACTTTTATTTTTTGCGCGAACCACCTTAGAAGTAGATAGTAAAACACATACGCGCTATTCTTTGCAAAAAGGGACTGTGGCAGAACTTTTACAGCAATTTGAGGTAGAACTAAGTTCAAAAGATATTGTCCGGCCTTCTTTAAATGAAAAAATTCGTTGGGGAGAAAAAGTGCAAGTGGTGCGCGTTAAAGAGACTGTGGAAGAAGAAAATAGCCTTGTGGATTTTGTGTTAGAGTGGAAAAGAAGAACTTCCAAAAATTTACGCAAGGTAGAGATTCAGGAAGGGGTTCGGCAAAACACGGTTTATACCATCCAGCATATTTTTCATGATGGGAAAGAGGTAGAAACTAAAAAGAAAGTTAAAAAAATTGAAAAAAAACCTGTAAAAAGATTGGTTTTTTTAAATCAAAGAGACTACCCTATAAAAATTTATGATCTTTCTAAGCTGAAGAAAATACGACTGGTCGCTACTGCCTATTGGGTGGGTGACCCGCAAGTTCCAGGGACCATTACTTATAGCGGCCATCGTGTGAGAAGAGGATTAGTAGCTGTAGATCCCAGCGTTATTCCTTTAGGAATGCGTCTTTATATTCCCGGCTACGGGTATGCCTATTCCTCAGACACAGGTTCAGCGATTAAAGGGAAACGTATTGATCTTTTTGTGGAAAATAAAGCTGTATCTAGAAATTGGGAACATAAAAAGGTAGATGTTTATATCCTAGAACGGTCTAAAGTTTGGTAGTTTATTTTAACCGAGATTAAGCATTTTTACTTTAGCGCAGCTTAGATTTTATAAAGAAAAAGGCCAAAAGCCAAAATCGCAGTAGAAATGACTTTCAGTGCAGAAACTAAATAAACGATGTATCGTTCAATTAGGAATTAATGAAATTTTATAAATTACAATTTTTTTTCTCACTCTGTTTGCTTTGTTTGCCTTTAAAGCTGCATGCCAGCACTCAACCAGTGGTGTTAGTGGCTTCTTATGATGGCGCAATTACTCCTGCAACAGCAGAATGGCTGGGTTCTGCTCTCAGAGCTGCGCATGAAAAAAATATTAGTTGTTTAATTATTGAATTAGATACTCCAGGAGGTTTGCTTGAATCCACAAGAATCTTAGTAAAAGAGATTAGCGCTTCCTCTATCCCGGTAGTGGTTTATGTTTCCCCGCAAGGGGCGCGGGCAGCTTCTGCAGGCGCTTTTATTACACTGGCAGCTCACATTGCCAGCATGGCGCCTCAAACTCGTATTGGCGCAGCGCATCCTGTGGAATTAGGTAAAACAACTGAAGGAGACATGCGAGCTAAAATTGAAAATGACACAGTAGCTTTTATTAAAACCATAGCAGAATCTAGAAAAAGAAATAGTAAATGGGCAGAAGATGCTGTTAGAAAAAGCAGTTCTGCAACTGAAACTGAAGCTCTTCAGTTAGGCGTGATTGATCTGATCGCCAAGGATTTAGATGAATTGATTGAACGCATTCATGGGAAAGAAGTTGAGACTTCTAGCGGGAAAAAAAGTTTGATAACTAAAGGCGCAAACAAAGAGATTTTCCCCATGAGCCTTCGCGTTAAAATTTTAAAAACCCTTACCGATCCCAATATCGCTTATCTTTTTATGATGATTGGGATTTATGGAATTTTATACGAACTCATGAATCCCGGAGCAGTTTTGCCCGGCGTAGCAGGCGCCATATCTCTCTTATTAGCTCTTTATTCCTTACAGACATTGCCAATTAACTATGCTGGCGCAGCTTTAATTGCTTTAGCAGTTGTTTTGTTTGTTATTGAAAGCCAAATCCCAAGCGGTTTGGCTGGGTTGGGAGGAGTGATTGCGTTAGCTCTTGGTTCATTGATGTTAGTTCGAGTCGAGTTTCCTTACTGGCAGATATCCAGACCCCTTGTTTTTTCAATTGTGATTCTCACAGCCCTATTATTATTTGTTTTAATTACTTTGCTTTTAAGGATCAGAAAAACAAAAGTAGTAAGCGGGGTTGAAGGAATGATTGGCCAAACTGCAACTGCGAAAACTAATCTTTCTCCTTTAGGGCAGGTGATTGTTGGAGGTGAAATTTGGAATGCGGAATCGCTGGAAACGATTTCTGAAGGTGAGGAAGTTGAAATTATGCAAGTCGTTAAGTTAAAGTTAATTGTCAGGCGTAAGAAGTAATAGTTTTGTTGAAAAAATTTAAATCCAGCTATCGCTCGTGAATAAGCGGTCAGTAGCTGCCTTAAGGAGGAACATTTATGAATATTATGGCAAGTTTAATGTCACTTGTTACTTTTGTAATTGTAGGAGCTGTTGTGCTATGGGGCTCTGGGCTTAGGATTTTGCAGGAGTATGAGAGAGGAGTTGTTTTAATGCTGGGCAGATTTTGGAAAGTGAAGGGACCTGGCCTTGTTTGGGTAGTTCCACTGATTCAAAGAATGAGAGTGGTGGACACTCGAGTGGTCACAATGGATGTAGAGCCTCAAGATGTGATTACCAAAGATAACGTTTCAGTTAAAGTGAATGCGGTTGTTTATTTTAGAGTGGTGGATCCAAGAAAGGCGACGTTAGATGTGCAAAATTTTCTGTTTGCAACTTCTCAAATTGCGCAAACCTCTCTTCGTTCCATATTAGGTCAAAAAGAGATTGATTCTCTTCTTTCCAGCCGGGATGAGATCAACCTGGCGCTTCAAAAAATTATTGATCAGCACACAGAACCCTGGGGTGTAAAAGTAACAGCGGTGGAGGTGAAAAATGTTGATTTCCCTCCTGAAATGCTTCGGGCCATGGCGCGTCAAGCAGAAGCAGAGCGGGAAAGGCGCGCGAAAATTATTCATGCGGACGGCGAGTATCAAGCTTCACAAAAGCTAGCGGATGCGGCAAAAATCATAGGAACAGAACCCGCAACTTTGCAGCTTAGATTTTTGCAAACCTTGACAGAAATTGCGTCAGAAAAAAATTCAACTATTATTTTTCCTGTCCCGGTTGACCTGTTGAGTTCCTTTGTAAAAAAATAAGGTATTGTTCTGTAAATGAATTATTTGGGTGCGTAGAAAGTTGTTGAAAAGTTTTTTGAGAGTGGTATAATAGGATTAAATGTATAGTGAATTTGTAAAGTATGGGAGAATGCTTTGGGAGGCTGGTTTAATCCATCTTACCTCCGGCAATATTTCCCTTAAAAAAGGCTCAGTCATTTATGTTACCCGCACAGGCTCTCTTTTAGGCGCTCTTTCTGCTTCTGACATTGTTACTGTGAATTTAGAGAATACGATTAGAGATAAGGGCGCTTCTTCTGAAACTCCGGTGCATAGAGCCATTTATCTGTCAAACCCTGAAGTGCAGGCTATAGTCCATGCGCACCCGCCCTATACAACAGCTCTTTCCTGGGATACTACGCTGATTAAGCCCATAGATTCAGACTCTCTTTATATTCCAGAGATTCCTGTGTTGACAGAATGTCCATACGGAGAAGGATCTCTTTGCATTGCAGACCATTTCCCTAAACTTTTCTCAAAACAGGTTGTAGCCATGATTCGTGGACATGGGGCATTTAGTGTGGGCAAAGATATCCGTCAAGCTACAGCGCGTATCTCTATGATGGAAAATCAGTGTCGTCTCCTCTTTTTTCGCCATATCCTAGAAAAAAAGTAAATTTTATTTTAATAACTACAACTTCTCCTAAATTTTCTCATAACCATACCCTTTTTATGCATTATGAGAAGGAGTGTTACTAGAATGGATGTTTTATTATCTGAAAGAAAGTTTTTAGACTTTCTTAATTCTTTAAAGTCTATTGATTTTATGGATATAAATGATATCCACAATAAGTTTACTACTTATCAACAGATTGTTTATAAGTATAATTTAAAATTCAATATGATTTCTCATAATGATATTGAAAAAATATGGACTAGACACTTCCAAGACTCACTGATTCCTTTATTATTATTTCCAGAACAGTTTAGGATTAATAGTTTTTTGGAAAATTCTTTTTCAAATAAGATTAATTTGAAAGATTCTCTAAATCATATTAATTACAGTGAAACAATAAATAAGAAGAGTAAAATAGATATTATTGATTTAGGAACCGGAGCAGGACTTCCAGGAATTCCATTATCTATCCTTCTTAATCATCATAAATTTAATCTTGTAGAATCTAACAAAAAAAAGCATTTTTTTTTGGAAAATGTTCTTATTCCCATATTGAAGTTGAAAAATGTAGAGGCTATCTGTAATAGAGCTGAGAATTTGGTAGGAAATAGGAACTATAAGGATAGTTTTGAAATAGTTTTAACAAGAGGTATGGCTAAATTTCCAGCTGCCTTGAAATTGTCCCTGCCTTTTTTAAAAATTGGCGGCTTTGCTTTTTTTTGGTTAGGATCAGAAATCAGTGAATCTGATATTAGAGATATTATTGAGAAAAATAAAGGATTTTCAGGTGGAATCTTTCTTAAAGAACAAGAATATTATTTACCTAATGATTCTAAATCAAGAAAGATTGTTGTGGTTAAGAAAGTTAAATAGATCAATATGATTTTACAAAATCCTCACGTAAGAAACTTTTTCCCCCTTGAGTCACCTCATAAATTTGATGAAGATGACCCTAACGAGATTTAGGCGTTACATGAGCTTTTATGATTCCTTTAAGAGATAATATTAATTCAAGGACAATTCCATTTGTAAACTATTTGCTTATATTTGCGAATATTCTTGCATTTTACTATCAATTAAACTTAAATTCATTAGGTCAGCTAGATAGTCTTATTCGTGTCTATGGAATTGTTCCACATGAAACAATTATTGATCCATTTGGCAATTTATCAAATTTTGTAACATCTCAATTCTTACATGGAGGTTGGATGCATTTAATAGGGAATATGCTTTATTTATACATATTTGGGGATAATGTGGAAGATAAGATTGGGCATATAAGGTATTTTATCTTCTATCTTTTGAGTGGGGTTGCAGCTTCTATATCTCAGATATATTTTAATCAAAATAGCTTAATGCCAATGATTGGAGCAAGCGGGGCTATAGCGGGTGTGTTGGGCGCTTATTTTGTGCTTTTCCCAAGAGCAAGGGTGTTAACTTTAATTCCATTTGGTTATTTTACTCGAATTGTTGAGATACCAGCTATCTTCTTTTTAGGATTTTGGTTTTTAATGCAAACCTTTAGTGGAACAGCATCTTTGCAGGCAATGCATGCTGTTGGTAGAGATATTGGTGGAGTTGCTTGGTTTGCTCATGCAGGAGGTTTTTTGTTTGGCTTTGCATATGTTATATTTAGAAAATTAAGTAGAAATTTTTGAATTGTTCCACATGAAACAATTATGAAGGATAATGAAAGGAAACCATATCCAGAGTATTTGAACAACTAATAATTTTTTAATGTTCCACGTGAAACAAAATACGGGTTAAAGATAAAAAATAGATTTTTAATATCGCAAATAAAATGATAACCATATGGTTTTAAACGTTTCACGTGGAACATTTATAATAAAAAATATAATTAAAACATATTATATCTGAATAATTGAAATAATTGATAATTTTATGTTTCATATGAAACATTTTAAGTCAAAACTATGATATTCGAATTATTTAAAATATTAATAATTACATAATGTTCCATATGAAACAAAATAGAATTGATTCTAAATATTTAAGATGAACCAAGAATTATATGTTTTTAAACGTTTCACGTGAAACAAAATAGGATGTTAAAGATAAAAAATAGATTTTCAATATCGCAGATGAAGGGATAACCGCATATTTTTAATCGTTCCACGTGGAACGATTAAAAATATGTGATAAAAACAAATAGTGTCTGAATTAATAGAAGTAATTAATAATTTTAAAATGTTTCACATGAAGCAATACGGTGAAACAATATAAAATAATGAGTAAATTTAAAAATGATTTGATAAATCAGTTTGAAATTGATCAATTCTCATTGGGATTCCTTCTTGGAATTTTAATTGGGGAAGGTCATTTTGGTGGTGATGGGAAGCAGCCTCAAATCACTTTAAGAATGCATGTGCGGCATGAACAGATTTTTCAATGGCTGGTAAAAGTTGTACCTGGCTCTAAACTTTATGGACCTTATCATCATTCTGATAGGAACTATTATCAATGGATTGTTCGGGGAGAGCCTTTACGAAAAGTTCTTGTTCCTTTATTAAATAGAACTACATTTAAATATTTGGATCCCTACCACTATGCCCGTTTCTTAAAAATGGTTAATCAGTATAAAATAAACCTTACTGAACTGAAATAATAAATATGTTATAATTATTTTTTATACTCTCCAATAGAAAAATGATGTGGGATGTCCTAATTCTATTTTTAAAGGATTATAAGTGAAAAGAAAGCTGCAAATGCAAGAAAAATCTAAATCTAATTTTATTTTGGAGCAATCTGTTAAAAGAATTCTGCAGGAGTTGGGCATGGATTCAGAGCGTGAAGGTTTAGTAAAGACCCCAAAACGAGTTGCGGAATCTTTAAAATTTTTGACTAGAGGTTATAGTGAAGATCCTTCTCAAATTTTACTAAAAGCCTCTTTTAGCGAGAAATATAATCAAATGGTTTTAGTAAAAGACATTGATTTTTATTCTCTTTGCGAGCATCATCTCCTTCCTTTTTACGGAAAATGTCATGTGGCGTATGTTCCAAACGGCAAAGTTGTAGGTCTTTCTAAGCTTCCGCGCGTAGTCAATGCTTTTGCTAGGCGTTTGCAGGTTCAAGAACGATTGACCCAAGAAATAGCCAGCGCTATTGAGACAATTATAAAACCCAGAGGCGTAGGCGTGGTGATTGAAGCGTTTCACCTTTGTATGGCGATGAGAGGGGTAGAAAAACAAAATGCTTATGCCACTACCAGCGAAATGCTTGGTATTTTTGAATCACACGAAAGAACTCGTCTTGAATTTTTAAGTTTTATCCGTCGCGACGTTTCCAAATAGTTCAATTAATCCCTATGAAAAATGCGCTTGCTCCTTTTAGAAATATAAAATTTAATATTTATCTTTTTGCTGTTTTGGCTCTTGCCTCTTTAGTGGGAACTCTTATTCCGCAAATACCAGAAAATCCAGATCGGGTAAAAGAATTTATTCAGAATTCGCCAAAATGGGGCGCTTTTTTTGAAAAAATAGAGTTTTTTAATATTTATTATTCTTGGTGGTATATCGGTCTATTAGCCTTAATGGCCTTTAACCTTATTGTTTGCAAGCTGATTTTTGATAAATTCCCAGGCTTAAAAACCTTTAAAAAGGAAGAACTTGAGCCGTCTGTTTTAGAGAAGCTCAGCTTTCAAAAATCCTGGATGACAAATTTGACGCAAGCAGAGTTTTTAGAACGAGCAAAACAGCTTCTTCATTCAAAAAGATATAAACTGAAAGTTATTCAAGAGCAAGGATCTGAAACATGGAAGATTTTTGCAAGTAAATATGGATTCCAAAGGTTTGGCAGTTGGGTTAGTCATATTTCTATCTTAATTGTTTTAGCGGCGAATTTAACCGGAGCTTTGTATGGTTTTCGAGAAACGCTTAATTTGCCAGAAGGCACTGCTTCCAGAATGCAAAATCGTCCATGGACAGTGGCTTGCGACAAGTTTAGAGTGGATTGGTATCCGCAAACTTCTACCCCAAAAACATTCGCTTCTAGTCTGCGGGTTTTTGAGAAAGGTCAGCTTGTGGAAAATAAAGAGATCGTTGTGAATGAACCTCTGGAATATAAAAAGGTAAGATTTTATCAGGCAAGTTATGGGCCTTACTTAAAAGAAGCAAGGATTGGATTTTTTTTAAGAAAAGATCCAAAAAAGTCTCCCACAGTCACTCTGCGCTTGGATGAAGAGAGCCCAGTTCCTGGGACTCCCTATAGTTTGAGGATTTTACAATTTATTCCAGATTTCTCCATGGATGAAAATAGGCAAGTCTCCAGCCGTTCTGTTCAGGCCAATAACCCAGCTTTGCAAATTTTAGTTTCAAGAAATGGCAAACCATTTAAAGCTCCTTGGATTTTTGAGAATTTTCCAACCCTACAAATGCCGCCGGCGCAGAAAGAGGATGAATTTATTTTGGTTTTGGCAGAATATGTGCCAGCCTACTATACAGGATTACAGATCGCTTATGATCCGGGAGCGGATTTTTTTTGGATCGCTTGCGCCATTTTAGTTTTAGGATTAATGGTCCTTTTTTATTTTCATCAAAGGAAAATTTGGATTTTTTTATCCAAGGATTCCTTAAATTTAAGGACGCAAATCCATCTGGGGGCAGCCTCCTCCAGAGGAAGATCTTTTGAAAATGAATTTTTAGGATTGGTTGAGGAGCTGGAAAAAGTTTAAATTTAAATATTAGAAAGTTAAATTTGGTTATGAAGATAGTATTATTCGGGCTAATATAATATTTGGTTTTAAGGAGGCTAAAAGGTTTCTTTTGTATTATCCGGCGTTTCTTAATTTAAAGGGTAAAAATGTGCTTGTGATTGGCGGAGGGAAAGTCGCTTTAAGAAAAATTTTAAATCTGATTAAATTTAAAGCAAAAGTAAATGTAAGCGCTCCTAAAGTGCATGAAAGAATAGAAGAGCTGGCTAAAATTAAGAAAATTTTACTTTTTAAAAGAAAATTCCTTTGGCAGGATCTTAAAAATAAAGATTTGGTTTTTTGCGCTACAAATGACCTAAGGTTGAATCAGGGAATAAGCCTGGCGTGCAGGGAAAGATCCATTTGGGTGAATGTGGTGGATCGTCCGTCTCTTTGCAGTTTTATTGTTCCTGCGATATTAAAAAGAGGAGATGTGGTTTTTGCTGTTTCCACAGGAGGCGCAAGCCCAGCGCTTGCTAAGTTTTTGCGCAGGCAGTTGCAGAAACTTTTTGGCAGGGAATTAATAGTTTTGTCCAGAGGTTTAAAAAAAGTTCGTAAGGATTTATTAAGAGTGTCTCTTAAGAAAAGAAGCTCATTTTTAAATAAAATATTGAATGAGAAGATGTTGAATGAATTAAAAAAAGGAAATGTTTCTGGTTTGAATAAGGAACTTCTTGAAAAGTTTTAAGGAAATTGTCAGTTGGTTAGCTCAATATTTAAAGGAGCTTTTAAAGAATAAGTCTTTAGAAAAGAAGGAACCTTTTAAAAAATAGATGAAGGAAGATGAAAACAAGAAGTCTTTAGGGAGATGTCATTAGAGAAGGGAGGAAAAAATGGAAACAATAGAGCATTATCTGTTTAATTTGGTTTATTTCTGTTATACGATTAGCATGCTTCTTTATTTAATTTATGCTTTTAAAAAAAGAGATTTTTTGGGGAAGATGGCGTTTTCTTTTATTTTAGCCGCATCTTTTTTTCATGTTTTCGATCTAGCTCTCCGGGCCTATATTGGTTTAGCAGTCCACCAGTTAAAATGGTATGTTCCCTGGTCTAATTGGTTTGAAAGTTTTTCTCTTTTTTCATTAATTATAGGCCTTACTTTTATTGCTGTACAATTAATTTACAGATTGCATATTTTAGGAACCTTTGTAACCACTTTGCTTTGGATCGTGATTAGTTTTTCCATGACTTATCCTCTTTTTAGCCAGTGGAAAGAGTTAAATGGGTTAAAAGCGGTTTGGTTGAGCGTAATGGAAGCTAGAGCCATTCCTCATCTTATGCCTGCGCTACAATCGGTTTGGATGGCGATTCATGTGCCCATGATGTTTATCGCTTACTCTGGTTTTGCTGTGGCTTTTGCCATTGGAATCATTTATCTTATTCAGGAAAAAGAGCTTAAGTTAAAAAAACTTTCCGGTGTTGCGCAATCCTTGCCCGCGCTAGAGCCTTTAGACACAATGATTTACCGTTTAATTGGCTGGGGATTTCCTATTCTTACTTTAGGAATTATTCTTGGGGCTCGCTGGGCTTATGATGCCTGGGGCAGGTATTGGGGTTGGGACGCAAAGGAAACATGGGCTCTCATCACATGGTTTACCTATGCGATTTATCTGCACATGCGGTTTGTGGCTCATTGGAGAGGAAGAAAAACAGTGATTCTCTCCATGATCGGGTTTGTAGTTGTTTTATTTACTTATATTGGGGTGAACTATCTTTCTGAACTGCATGGATTCCTTTCTGGAAGAGGCATGTAATGCGGTTAGCTGTTGTAGGTCTTTCTCATCACACAGCTCCTCTTGAATTAAGGGAGAAGCTTTCTTTTGGGATTTTGGAGCTGGGAAAATTTATTGAGAGCCAAAAAGAAAAAATTCCTGTTAAAGAGCTTATGATTTTATCCACCTGCAATAGAACAGAAATTTATACCTTTGCCGAAGAAAAATGTGATTCATGGGCCAAACAATTTTTAATAGATCATTCTCAAAATCAGCAGATTGACAAATTTTTTTACCTGAAACAGGAAGAAGAGATGGTCATTCATCTTTTTAATGTGGCCAGCGGTTTAGATTCTTTAGTGTTGGGAGAAAATGAGATTTTAAAACAGGTAAAAGATTCTTATCATCTTTTTCAAAAAAGCGGCTGGACAGGAAAATTTTTTAATGTGCTTTTTCAAAGAGCGCTTTATGTGGGGAAACTAGTCAGAACACATACTGGGATTAGTCAAGGGCTCCTTTCCAGCGGCAGCGTAGCTGTATCTTTGGCTGAGAAAATTTTTGGAGATTTAAGAGAGAGTTCTGTCCTCATTTTGGGTGCGGGTAAAATGGCTGGTATCTCTGCGCGCTACTTGGCAAGTAAAAAAGTAAAAAAATTATTTGTGGCCAATAGAACACTAGAAACTGCCCAAACCCTTGCTCATGAATTGCATGCCCAGCCTCTTTCTTTAGAAGAAGGTTTAAAAAGAGCGGAAAGCGCGGATATTTTGATTACCTCTTTATCTCTGGCTGAACCATTGCTCTCCAAAAAAGAGGTGCAGGATCTTATGAAAAAAAGAGAAAACCGCTCTTTTTTTATTATAGATATTGGAGTGCCTAGGAATGTGGATCCATCAGTGCATGATTTGGACAATGTCTATCTTTACAATATTGATGATTTAAAGACCATTGTTCAAGAGAATATAGAAAAACGTTCCAGAGAAATTGAAAACGCTTCAATCATTGTTAAAGAAAAAGCAAAAGAATTTTTTCAGTGGCATGTTTCTGTAAAAGAGGGCGCGGAAAAAAGTTTAAAACACAATTCTTCGAGCATCCCAGGATGCAACCAAGAGCGCATATAAAAGTTGGCACTCGGGGGTCTAAACTCGCTCTGACCCAAACAGGGCTGGTGGTAAAAGCTTTAGAGAAAAAGTTTCCTAAATTTATTTTTGAAATAGAAGTTATTAAGACTTTAGGAGATAGAATTCAAGAATCCGCGCTTTCACAAATTGGAGCTAAAGGACTCTTTATTAAGGAACTTGAAGAGGCTTTAGTTCAGGGTAAAATTGATTGCGCGGTTCATTCTTTAAAAGATTTAACCACGGATCTCCCCCAGAACTTAAGTTTAGGAGCGATTCTTAAAAGAGAGAGCGCTGAGGATTGTTTGATTACTTTAAAGAAAACTACTTTAGATTCTTTGCCTAAAGCCGCGAAACTTGGCACCAGCTCTTTAAGAAGAAAATCTCAACTGCTTCATCTGCGTCCAGACTTTAAGGTAGAAAATTTGCGGGGCAATTTAGATACCCGGATTCACAAATTAAAAATTCTAGATTTTGATGGAATTGTTGTGGCTAAGGCAGGGGTGAAAAGATTGATGGGAGATCAAATGGATTCAGAGCTTCATTTATTTGACATTCCTTTTACACAGATTTTGCCCGCAGCGGGTCAAGGCGCTTTAGCCATTGAAATAAGAGAGGATGACTTAAATGCAAAAGAAGTGGTAGGATTTTTAAATGATCTTGAAACTAGGATTGCAGTTCTTTGCGAAAGATCTTTTTTAAGAATTTTAGAGGGCGGATGCCAGGTTCCTATTGGAGCGATTGCTAGAGTTAAAGGAGAATCTTTAAGCCTTGAAGGGATGATCGCTTCTTTAGATGGGACTGTTTTATTCAGAGATCGGATTGAAGGTTCGGTAAGTTTAGCAGAGAACTTAGGAAAAGAGTTAGCAGAAAAACTTCTTCATGCTGGAGGGAAGAAAATTCTTGAAGAGATTCGAAGTCAGGGATAAAGTAGTTTTTATTACAGGAGCTTCTTCTGGTATTGGCAAAGCAACTGCCTTAGCCTTTGCCAAAAAAGGAGCTAAAATCGCTTTAAGCGCTCGAGACATTCTTGCATTAAAAGCTGTGGCTAAAGAGATAGAAAGCAGCGGAGGAGTCTGTTTAGTGTATCCATTGGATCTTTATAAGTTAAATGAAATTCCAGAAACAATAAAAAAAGTAAAGCAAGAGTTAGGCGGGGTGGATATATTAATTAACAATGCGGGTTATGCGGTTACAGGTTTAGTAGAGGATTGTCCTTTAGAACAGTTTAGAAAAAATTTTGAAATAAATTTTTTTGCTCCCATTGCTTTAATTCAAGCAGCGCTGCCAGAGATGAAAGAAAAAAGATCCGGACAAGTTATCAATGTTTCTTCAGGCGTTGGTTTAAGGGCTCTTCCCGGGGTGGCTAGTTACAGCGCAACTAAATTTGCTTTGAACGGCTTGACTGAGAGTTTAAGACTGGAAGTAAAAGGTTTTGGAATTGATGTGATTCTTATTTTTCCAGGCAGGGTAGAAACAAAGTTCCATGAACGCATAGAAAGTTATGGCAGGTTAAATAGAAAATTGCCTCCCATCCCCATGCGTCCAGCAGAAGAGCTGGGTCAATTTATTCTAAAAGCATCAGAAAAAAGAGCCAGAACAGCCATGATTGGGGGCCCTGGAAAAATTGGCTACCATTTGAATTATTGGGCTCCAAAACTTGTGGACACACTCTTATTAAAAAGGTTTCCAGTATAAGGAGGAAAATATTTTGGCATATCCTGCTGTTAGATTAAGACGATGGCGCAAATCCCCAACTTTAAGAACATTGATCCGGGAGACAAAGGTTTCTCTGAACAATCTTGTGCTTCCTTTATTTGTGAGGCCTGGAAAAAATATTCGTAACCCAATCTCTTCCATGCCAGGACAGTTTCAGTTTTCTTTGGATCAGCTGCTGCTTGAAATTAAAGAGGCGCATCAATTAGGAATTAAAGCGATCCTTGTTTTTGGCATACCTTTTAAAAAAGATGAATTTGGCAAAGAAGCTTACGCTTCTCATGGAATTATTCAAAATTCAATTCACGCCATTAAAGATAAATTTCCAGACTTAAGCGTGATTGCTGATTGCTGTCTTTGTGAATATACCTCTCATGGCCATTGCGGGGTCATTCATAAAAAGAAAGATTCTTTTGTTGTAGATAATGATGCGACTTTAAAATTATTGGCGAAAATAGCGGTTTCACAAGCTCGCGCAGGAGCTGATCTCATCGCTCCTTCCGGCATGATAGACGGCATGGTAAAAACCATTCGCTCTGCTTTAGATCAAAATGGTTTTAGCGACCGGCTCATTCTTTCTTATTCTGCTAAGTATGCGTCTAATTTTTACGGCCCTTTTCGGGATGCGGCAGAAGGAAAACCGCGGTTTGGCGATAGAAAAAGTTATCAGATGGATTTTTCCAACTGGAATGAAGCTTTACGGGAAGTGGCGCAAGATTTAGAGGAAGGAGCGGACATGGTGATGGTAAAACCAGCTTTATGTTATTTGGACGTGGTGCATAAAATAAAAGAGAAGTTTAATGCGCCGGTGGCCGCGTACAATGTTTCTGGAGAATATGCCATGGTGAAAGCTGCTTCTAAAAATAATTGGCTGGATGAGAAACAAATTATTTTAGAGATATTGACCTCCATGAAAAGAGCAGGAGCAGATTTAATTATCACCTATCACGCAAAAGAAATTGCCAACTCGCTTTAAACCAAATGGATTTTGAAAAAGTATTGAAACTGCTGATCCCTGAGTTTGAAAAGGCTAAGATTGATTTTGCTCTTGTGGGCGGTTTAGCGCTACATTTTTCAGGAGTTATACGAAACACTTATGACATTGATATGATGGTTTTATTGGCTCAAGCTAACGAGATAGATGAGATTATGAAGCGTACTGGTTTTGATTTGCTTCACAAAACTCAAAATGTGGCTAATTATTATTCTGAGAATAAAGGACTAGGACAGGTTGATTTTTTGTTTGCTCACAGAAAATATGGTTTAGAAATGTTAAAGAGAGCTGAGCCTGTAAATATTTTTTCTTTTAAAGCAAAGGTGTTAAAATCTGAAGATATTATTGGCCTTAAGGTTCAGTCTTGCGCTAATGACCCTTTAAGATATCTTAAAGATATGGCTGACATAGAGGAATTAATCATTATAAATAAAAATAGTTTAAATTTGAAACTGGTGCAGGAATATTTTAAACTTTTTAATAGACAGGAAGAATTTTTCTCTCTTTTGAAAAAAATCCAATGTTAACAGAGATTGAAAAGAAAGAAATGCTGGAAGATGCGCAGGATTGCGCTCGCAGAGAAGACTTCCGCAGAGTAAAGAATTTTCGAGTTTCAATTTCTTTTGAAGATCATATTTCTATGATCCATCAATTAAGTTATTTAAGACCTTACGAACCAAAGAGAAAGTTTGTAAATTACAAAGATATAAAAATTTAATTTTTAGAGGAACATCCAGTGAAAAAAAATTCAGTAAAAAATAAACAGTTTAAAAAATTTAATCCTCCGGTAACAGTGGCTGTGGTAGGCGCTGGAGCGGTGGGCAAAGAGATGATCCGTATTTTAGAAGAGAGGAAATTCCCTTATAAAGAGCTCAAGATATTGGCTCGCTCACAAAGAGTTTTGGAAATCGAAGGAAAAAGTTATCAGGTTGATGAGACAAAACCAGAATCTTTTCAGGGTGTAGATATCGCTCTTTTTGCAGGGACCGAAGGTGAAAAAGGAGCTGCTGTTACTTTTGGCAAAGAAGCCGCGGCAAAAGGCACGGTTGTGATTGATAATGGTTCTGATTTTAGAATGGATCCAAACGTGCCTTTAGTCATTCCTGAAATTAATGCTAAAGAACTTATTTGGCATCAAGGAATCATCGCTAATCCTAACTGCACCACTGCGGTTTTGCTAATGGCTGTGGCTCCTCTACATAAAAAGTTTGGGGTAAAAAGAATCATTGTTTCTACTTATCAGGCAGTATCTGGAGCTGGGGCAAAAGGAGTGGAAGATTTGCGAGCCCAATCTCAAGAATTTTTGGCTCAAGGCAGGGTAAAGGATTGCGGCATTTTTCCTGCTCCGATCTCTTTTAATGTGCTGGCGAATAACTGGAAAATTGAGTCAGATGGTTATTCCAACGAAGAACTCAAAGTGATTCATGAGACCAAGAAAATTTTAGGGGATAATAAAATACAAGTTATTCCCACAACAGTACGGGTTCCTGTTTTTAATGCCCATGCTGAATCCATTTATATTGAAACCAAGAAAAAAGTTTTTTTAAAAGAAGCGCGCAAAGCATTAGAAAAATTTCCGGGTGTTTTAGTTGTAGATGAACAGTCCCCTCTCAATGGAAAAAACTGTCCCATGCCTCAAGAGGCGAGCGGTAGGGATGAGGTTTTAGTGGGCAGGATTCGGAAAGACCTTAAAAATTCTAAAGCTCTTTTGCTTTGGGCTTGTGGAGACAATTTGCGTAAGGGCGCGGCTTTGAACGCGGTACAGATTGCAGAACAGTTCATAAGTTAGGTGAGGGAAACCATTCTTTATTTAATTAGGTTTAAAAATATGGCGCTGTGGATCAGGTGCTATTATAAAACCTTGTGAAGATTTTTGTAGTTCTTCCTGCCTATAATGAAGCTGAAAATATTCCATCTCTTCTGGAACAGTTTGTAAAGTTAAAAGAAAATCCTTATTTAGAAAGTAAAGGCATTCAACTTTACATTATTTTAGTGGATGATGGTTCTAAAGACCAAACAGTTCAAAGAGCCAAAGATTTTTCTAAAGAAATCCAACTCATTATTGAGCAGCACCCGCGTAATTTAGGTTTAGGCCAGGCATTAAGAACCGGTTTTAAAAAAGCTCTTTCTTTGGTTGAAAAAGAGGAACAGGACTTTATTCTTACCATGGATGCGGATAATAGTCATTCTCCAGAATTGACCTTAAGGATGTTAAAGAAAATAGAAGAAGGGCATGATCTTATTATTGCTTCCCGCTATAGTCCTCAAGGCAAAGAAATTGGTTTAAATTTTTTACGCAGACTTTTAAGTTTCTTATGTAGTTTTATATTAAGAATTTTTGTTCCTTTAAAAAATGTTAGAGATTATAGTTCTGGATTTCGATTGATCAGAGCAAAGTTTTTAAAAGAGCTGGCAGAAAAAACTAAAGGAGATTTTTTTAAGGATACAGGTTTTGTAGCCACAGCAGAACTCCTGATTGAGTTAGTAAAATGCGGAGCTAAAGTAGAAGAAGTTCCTTTGATTTTGCGTTATGACCTTAAAAAAGGCAAAAGTAAAATGAATCTGATAAAGACAATTTTTGGTTATGGAAAACTGCTTTTTTACAAGAATAGCTAAAACAGACCCTCCCTATCTTTTTTGTCCAATCCCACTATCGTAAGTGAAAGATTTGGTTTCGTTTAGGGAAAGGCGATATCAAGAATTTGAATAAGATTGACGATAACTTTTTGAAATATGGGATAAGGAAGATGGCCTAAGAATTTTAGAAATCTTTTATTATCAATTGCTCTGATTTGGTCAATGAGCAGATCAGAATTGCGATCCAGTCCGGCCTGTCCTTTTTTTATATGAACTCTTAAAATTTTAGATTCTGCTATCACATTGGTTGTGAGTGGGCATATAATCGTTGAGGGATGAAATTTATTAAGCAAATCTGTTTGGATCACCAATACGGGTCGCACTTTGCCAGGTTCCGTACCACTTCCAGGGCTCAAATTTGCTAAATATACGGAACCTCTTTTTATTTCTACCATTTAAGGCATTACATCTTTAAATGTTTCAAAAGCGCGTAGCACAGATAAACTATCTTTAGAAACTTTAGCTGATTCTGTTCGTAGAGTTTTCTCCAGCGCTTTTCTCCGATGGAGCTTATTAAAAAAGTCTACTGCCTTATTAATATAGGCATTGCGCGGAATATGCGTCTCCTTTGTGATTTTTTCAGTTGATTTAAAAATTTCCTCATTTAATTTTAGAGAAAGTAGTTTAGACATGGGTATTACCTCCAGTATATATTCTAGGGGCTAATTCTTGGTTTGTCAAGGGATTCAAGGAATTTTTTTTATCTTTTTTAAATTGTTTCAGCTGAAAAATGATTTTAAGTTGGGAACTAGGTCAGGAGTTTTAGTTTAGGAGTGTAGAGGAGCTTCCGCCTCTTTTAAGAGAATAGATCTTAAATTTAAGTTCAAAGATTAATTTTTCAGCTCTCTTAACCATATCAGTCTCTTCCATGATCATTTGTTTTTCTTTAGAGGCTAGAGGCAGATAGGCGCTGACCAAATCCGTTAGCGCGCCTAGAGTTATATCCTGATAAGAAAAATTTTTAATCATCTTGCTTAAGTCTTCTTCCAAATGGTCATTATTTAGTTTTCCCATCTGTGAGATAAGCCCATAGATTTCATTTTCAAGACTTTGAGCTTGAGGAAAGAATATTGAGGGGAAGGTTTCTGGGAGTATTTCAATTTCTGCTTGTTGAAAAGGGGTTTCTTGCACAATTTCTCTTATTCGGATGCGTTTTAGTCCTAAAAGAACAAGATTAAATCGTCCGTCAGCCATCCGTTCATCTAAAACAATGCGGCCTAATCCGGCAATATCATAGATTTTATTTTTTTCTTCCCCATCTTTCCTTAAGCCAGGTTTTAAATTTGCCAGCACCATTAAACGCTTTTGAGCTAAGGCAAATTCCACAAGCAGTTTGTAACGCTCTTCAAAAATATGAAGAGGCAGAGGTTCTCCGGGCAAAAGCACATGACCTGGAAGCGGAAAAATTGGAATATTTTTCATGGAAGAATTTAGAATTTCATCCTGAAAAAGCGATAATAAATTTGTCATTTTATTTTTGATTTATATTATATAATAAAGTTTTAACACCTTTACATGGAATTTCTTTATAAAGATCTTTTTAAAAGAGTATTTTGGCTTGACATTGACTTGCATTATTTTTGATCTTTAGCGGATTATGAGGTTAAACTTTTAAACCCATGTTAAGCGTATTTATCCAATCTGTTCCTTATGTCATTGCTCTAGTCATTCCTTACCTCATGTTAACCGGTGGAATGACGCCTCAATTTTATTTCCCTTTTTTCGGAGTTCCTATTCTTTTCCTTTCCTATTTTTCTATTCCCATGACAGCCGCCGGCATGTTTATATTTGCAATCTTAGTGGGGACCGTTGGTTTAATATTTTCTATTGGGAATCTTGCCACAGGGGGCCCGTTTATTTTTCTTTTGCAAATGGGCTGGCTCTGGTATATTTTTTGGAAAGCCCAGAAAATGATTGAAGCTAAGGATTTAGAAGTTCAAAAGGTACAAGAAAAAATTGAAAATTTGGAAATAGGGGTTCAAGACCTAGAACAAAAAAGAAAGGAGCTGGAAGAACTTTTGCATGGGTTAAAAGAAAAGATTTACCGTTATACTCAGTTGCGTTCATTCACAGATGATCTATCTTCTTATTTGCAGATAGAAGAAATAAAAAGACAAACAAAAGATTCTATTCGTAGGTTTTTTAGCCGAGAAACAGGTTTAGAGATTTCTTTAAATCTTTTTCCTTTGCCAAGTTCACCTGCGAAAGGGGATGAGATAGGGGAGTGGATTGTAAAACATCGCATTCCTTTTTTAGTGGGAGATATGAGTCAAGACCCTCGGCTGACCTCTTCTCATTCAGGGAAAAAAGGTTCTTTTATTGCAGCTCCTTTAGAACGAGAAAATTTAATTATGGGGACTTTAAATTTAGAGTCTCCTAAGCTAAAGAGATGGAGAGAGGAAGATTTAAGATTTTTTTCAGATATTTCCAACATTGTTTCTCTGGTGACCACCAACGCTCTTTTTTATGAGAAGATAGAATCTTTAGCTGTGCGGGACTCTTTAACCGGCCTTTTTGTTCGTTACCGTTTTGATGAACGTTTAGAAGAAGAATTTTTTAGATCTAAAATCAATAAATCCGAGCTTTCTTTAATTATTTTTGATATTGATCATTTTAAAAGGGTCAATGACTCTTGGGGACATTTGGTAGGGGATAAAATTCTGCATAATGTGGCGGAAATTATCGTAACACAAACTCGAACCACGGATTTTTGCAGCCGTTATGGAGGAGAAGAAATTGCTGTTTTAATGCCTTTTACTAGTAAAGAAAACGCTTATCTAATTGCCGATCGCATTCGTTTAAAAGTAATGGCCACTCCAATGGGAAAAGAAAAAATTTATGTCACCATCTCCGGAGGCGTATCCTCTAGAACCTCGGACATGGATCATTCAAATATTCTTATAGAAACCGCGGATCGAGCGCTTTATAAAGCTAAAGATTTAGGAAGAAATAAGGTGAACCTTCAATGATGAACAGTTTTGCTCTTTTTCCGCTTCTTTCTATTTTGCCTTTAATCCTCCCTTTTAAAGGCAAGGGGAAGAGAGGCATGCTTTTGGCAATTTTTCTTTCAGCATTTTCTATTTTTTTGGGCTTTAGAAATAATTTTATGGTTGCTGGATTTTTAAATGCGGTTCTTTTTATAGCCGCAGGACTTTTTCAGTATCCTTTAAAAAGAGAAGTTCAGGAGGCAGTGAGCAATTCTTTGCAAAGGCAGTTGTATTTACAGGCTGAACTATCCAAGAAGCAGTTGGAATGTGAAAAATTAGAATCTCAGAGAAAAAAACTGCAGGAAGAAGCTGAACAAATTTCTAAACGTTACCTTTTTGCAAAGAGCCTTGTGAGTTATATGGAAGAAGTTCCTATTTTAGAGGATTTAAACTCTATTTTTGCCTTTGAAAAAAATTTATTGAGTTATGGTTTTGCGACAAACCCAGATCTTGAGCCAGAGTTAGACGTATCTAAAGATGAAAAAATTTGGAAATCGTTTTTTGCCAAAGGTTTTTTGGATCAGGAGGGTTGGAACAAGATTTTACAGCTTCTTCCTTTAAATTTGAATCGTTCAGAAGATCGTATTTTTACTCCTTTAGACCGCATCCTGAAAACACAGGTAGATCTAGACGGCAAAAAAACAGAAGACCTTTATCTGGTAGGTTTCCCAGTGCGATGGCAAGGCAGAGTCCATGGTTTACTATTCTTTCTTTTAGAGGGATCGGTCAGTGATGATTTTTTAGATAAAGTTTCTTTTGCCGTGCAATTGTTAGGACTAGGCTTTCACAAAATTCATCTTTATAGAAAAATTCTGGAACGGAGTAGAAGGGATGGCTTAACGAACCTTTATTTAAGAAGGGTTTTTCTGGAACGTTTAAGCGAAGAGATTAGTCTTACTAAAAGATACGGCACCTCTTTTTCTTTACTGATGCTGGATTTAGATCATTTTAAATTAGTCAATGACCGGTACGGTCATGTTGCCGGAGACGCGGTCTTAAAAAAAATAGCGGAAATCCTTAAAGCGAATGTTCACCACGGAGTGAATGTGTGCCGTTATGGAGGAGAAGAGTTTGCTCTTTTAATTGGCCTTGCCCCGCAAGAGGTGGTGCTTGCAACTGCGGAACATTTGAGATCTGCTATTGAAAATAGCGCGATTGAAATTTCTGAAGGCGTGACCATAAAAATTACAGTCAGTATTGGGGCAGCGCACTATTTGCCAGAGGCTCCTTTAGCAGAAGAACTGATCCAGAGAGCAGATCATGCTCTTTATCAGGCAAAAGAGTCTGGAAGAAACTGTGTGCGGGAATGGAAGGTGTAAGTCCTAAGGCGCTTTTTTGGGAGCGGCCTTTGTTTGACGGCAGGCACTCACTGTTCAGGAACATTTTATTCGATTTGATGTAACTCACTTGAAAATGGTTATCTTTTCTGTTAAGACTAAACTAGTCTGACTGGTTAGATATAAGGAGGTGTTTTTTCATGAAGGCATCTAGAAAACATGGTTTTGGTCACAAATTTAAAACAGCTTGGCAACTTCAGGAGGCTAAAGCGCGTTTTAGTGAACTTTTTAGAATCGTTCGATCTGATGGAGTTCAATGGGTTACTCGACAAGGAAAAGAAGCGGTGGTTCTACTCCCTTCTGAACAATTTGACCAGCTTGTTAAAAGGCAATTAGGACCTCAGAATTTGGTTGAGTTTTTTGCAAAATCCCCACTTGCAGGAATTCATCTAGAATTTAAACGCCAGAGAGATACCGGTCGAACCATAAATCTGTGAGCGGATTTTTATTAGGTACCAATGTCCTTTCTGAATTGGTTAAACTTAAGCCAGAGAGTAAGGTTGTCTCTTGGATAGAAAAGACGGATGAAGATTTGTTCTATATTAGCGTATTAACTTTGGGTGAGATACGCAAAGGGATTACTACTCTTTCTCCAGCGAGCCGGCGTGTTGCCATTGAAGCATGGCTAGAAAAAGATTTATGCTATCGTTTTGCCGGCAGGATACTTCTTATTGATCAAGAAATCGCTGACCGTTGGGGAATAATCATAGGGCTTGCTCAATCCAAAAAAATAGTTGTTCCAGTCATTGATGGTTTATTAGCAGCGACGGCTATCCATCACAATCTTACTTTGGTGACACGCAACGTCAAAGACGTTGCACAGACAGGCGTTAATTTATTCAATCCATGGGAAACAACTTCCTGATAGGAAAAACTTTCATTTACCTTGGTATTGTGTTCTTGTTGAGCGGTTTAGTAGTAATATTTTTTCCAAAGATCCCGATGTTGGGAAACTTGCCAGGGGATATAAAAATTGATAAAGAGACTTTTAAGTTTTACTTTCCTTTTACCACCTCTATTTTACTCAGTCTTGTTTTATCCTTTCTTTACTGGCTCATTTCAAAAAGTTAATGAATGGTGGCGATTTGGTTGAGTTAGATATGAAAGCAGAAGCTGTAGTAGAACTCGCGCAATAAATATTATTTTAGGCTGACCACAGCGCTTTTACCAGTAGCAGAGTTCTTGATAACTAACTTTTTAGATTCATGATCTCTCAACTGTTTGTTTGCGTTTAAAAGCTCGATTCCATAAATGGTTCCATCTGGTGCAATATCTATATTCATCGCTTCACTAATGTGTAGTGTCTCAACCTGACTAGTTTTCTCTTTTAACCTGAGATAAGCGATGTTGTATCTTGGATCATAAGTTAATTTCATGGAGTCTCCTCTTCTAAAAGAATCGTGTAATAAATGTAATGACTAACCAGTTGTTTTCTTCTTTAACAGCATAAGCCTCAATCTGTTTAGTGGCATAAATTTTATCTTTCCATGGTTTTCCAAATTGAAAATTTCTTCTAAATCCAACTCTTCCATATTTTGCAGGGAAGGTTTCACCAGCATTAACTGTTTCAATAACTTCAGATTTTGTTGCTCCACGCTCTATTAAGCGGTCCACTGCATGCGGATGAAGGTGAATTGCCATGTTTTCAAATTAATTATATTAAAAATCACTGCTGCAATGCTAGAAGCTCTCTGGCATGCAATGTTATAAAAATATAAAAATCTTGAGTACTTTCCCTTGGAAGATTACGATTAACTTCTGTAATGATTGTTCGACAAACGTAAATTTTGTATTTGTGTGGGTATTCTAATAGATAAGTAAGAAGGTCAACACTTGAGCTTTCTTTATAGTAACTCTAAAGGCAAAAATATATTCGTTAGAATCAAGGATGAGCTGCAAATTTCTGCAATCTTTAAGTTCTCAAATTTCTCTTTTTCTAGACTTTGATTCATTCTCTTCTTCATCAATTCTGTTAGTTTGTCTTTTAAATCCGGGATAGGGGTTTTGTTTAAAGATTCCATATCCTCTAATATGGAAGGAGCGATCCTGCTCATCTCCTGATTTGCAATCTTTAGTTCTCGCTGTTTAATCTGAAGGCTAAATATCTTTAAAAAAATTGGTAATTTTTTATGAAACTTTTCATTTTTGTCACAAAAATTTTACAAATAGTTGAAGACAGAACTGCCCTGATTTAGATATACTTTTTATGGAAGATTCTGTAAGGACTTTTAGGGTTAAATCCCCAGAAGTCTTAAAGAATCTCTTTATTGGAGTTAAGATGTAAACGCTTACATTTATGAAAACAGTTATAAAGATTCTTTTTACTCAATTTGTTGCAATGTACTGGAAGAAGTTTATCTCTCTTACAGTGGTAGGTTCTTTATTGTTTAGTCTGATTGTTTCTCCATTTGCGCATGCCTATTCTGTGCGGAGTGAAATGGGATGTTTAGAATCCAAGCAAAGAGCAGAATCCTCTTCAAGACCAGAGAGATACAAACTGAGGAAAGCGAGTGAGCTGATAGAGGGAGGGAGATTAGCGTCAAAGGCGAGTGTGTTGGCGTTAGCTGCAAAGCATATCCCTGTAGAGCGACTCAAAGATGGCTCTGTAGTATTTAGTAAGAGGATCCAAGAGCAGACAAGTCTTAGACCAGATCAAAGCGAGTCAACCATGAAGCAGTATGATCGTAATTTAGAGGAGGCGTCCCAAAGGGACAGTCCCTTCCTACAAAAGAATTTTTCCATGGATGGAATTAATAGGGCGCGCGCCAGGCTTGCCAGATATGGAATCAATAGTGTAAGTGCTAAGTCTGATACTCTTTCTGGCTCGCGCTTTAGGATTAGCAGTCTTAGGAGCGCGATAGGGAGCATAACATCATTGCATGCAGGGCGTATAGGGCGGGCAATAGAGAGACGGATAGGTGGTTCTATAGAGAGACTGACATCATTGGGTGGAAGGCGTATATGGGATTATATAGAGAGCATGACAGCCTTGCATGCAGGGCCCATTTTGATGCATTTACGCACAATTAAAGATAACTATTCTTTACTTCACATACCGCCAACAATACTTAACGTACCACAACCATTTGCTTATTTATTTAGAGCTGCGTTAGATGGGAACAGAGATCAAGGGAATAAAGCCACAAGTTATAGAGTGAGCCCAGCAAGGAAAGATGACAAATGGGAATATATTACAGAGACGGGAGCAATGAACCCATACCTTTTTCCTAAACTCTTAACTAGGATCATGGAAGTTTATGTAGAGGAGTGGAGGGTATTAGGCAGAGATTTTAAAATTGAGAGGAAAGTAGATGGAAAATGGGTTGATATAATACAAAAAGCAGATCGAACCACAGGAGATTATCATGTGACGCCTCGTACTGAAGAAGAAGATGATTTAATTGGTAAATTTAATAAAATTTATGACGAGTTGATAGGTTTTTATTATGGAGAAGGAGATGAATATAATACTAAAGGTGAATATCCTATTCTTGCATTAGATCATGTATTTGTTGGTCTTTATGATGGACCTGGATTTATCTGGAGTGAAGATGTTTTTCAGCTGGCTTATTATTATACCAGAGTAGAAAAGTTGACTGACTTCACTAGACGGCACGCTAATCCATATCGTAAAGACGAAAACTATGAGAGAGAAGGACATTTCAATATAGACCGCAGGTACGCGCATATTCTGATGGAGTACGGCAAGAAACATGGAGAAGAAGCTTTAATGAAACTGATACGAGCGCATGCAGTGCGAGAACTCGAGCTTCGATCCAAGATACATTCACGACCCGCAGGTGGAAAGGGACCGTACATGACCTATGACATGGCGCACGATGCGGTTTTAGATAAGCCAGAACAAAAAGAGTTAATGGAGTTTGCTAGAAAAGCAGCGAACGATATTCGGTTAGGAGATTTTGAGGACTATATTCTTGTAAGAGACTTAATTGACACATGGGATAGAATATCCGCTATTCCAGAGAACAAGATAGGAGTGTTTGGCGAGTATCTGATTTCTCTATACCTCACTGTAAAAGCTGGTAGAGACTACGCTCCCAGAGACGAAAAAACTTTAAAAGATATATTCTTACTTATTAGGAGAGATAAAGAGCTTTATTTGGAGTATAGGAGTCAAATAGAAGAGTTGTTAGGTAGGAACAGGGACGCGACTAGAGACGAACTAGAGGCGATTAAGAAACAGTTTATACAGCGACTAAAGGAGAAAGAGAAAGAAGGAGTAATTCGATCCTTTGCGTTGCGGTATCCTAGATTTGCCAGGATGTTTGGTCCAGAGATGATCGTAAACAATATTGAGGCTTTATTGGACTTTGAGCAGAGAGTAGAGAAGGAAGTTGAGAATAAGAGGTGGACCACACCAGGGGAGCTAATCTTTGATATATTTAGTCAAATGTTCCGCACAGTAGAAAAACTTGTGACTCCAGAGAATTTCATGGAAGTTGCAGAAGATTTATTTAAGGTTATGCGGATGTATAGAGAAGCGCTTTCAAGTAACCATGTAATGGAACCCAGGAATGAATTAGGTTTCATGATGAAATTTTTTGGAGCTAAACGAGCTAAAAAGAAGTTTCACCAGATGGTTGGGTTCTGTAGCAAGATACCAGTATTCGGCTGGTATTTATTTGAGAAGCGTATTAGGTTAGAAGAACATTTAAGGTGGCTGCATCCAGACACATACCGCAGGATGGAAGAAGAGAAGAAATATAATAGTAGCGTGCATTGGATGAAACGGATGAGAGATGAACATTTAGAGACATGGTATGGCTGGATATTATTTTTTGTTACACTTTCCGCTGGACAAGCATTGGCGTATGACGGAACTGCCATCAATGCGTTAAACGAAACAAGCAAGGCGATAGTTTCTTTACTGCCCTATCTTACAGTAGGTCAAGCGCTAAAAGGGATAGTAGAAGAGAATCCTGTGAGGCTGTTTATTAATAGAGCAGATTTAAAAAGAGAAGTAAAAGATATAAAGAGATTGTTAGATCAAAACAATGGAGAAAAGGTAATCGAGCCTGTGATTACGATTAATCGTGAATATAAAGAAGATGAGGAGACTGAAGTAAAGATCGAGTTAAGGAATCATGGGATAGATATCAAGAGAGTGAAGATCATTGACCAGCCAATGACAGTAGATGGTAAGTTTAGTTTAAAAGTATTATTTGCGGATCATCCAGAACTAATAGAAGATGGCTATTCTTTGTGGGTATTAAATACCCAGAGTTGGATAGAGCTAATCGCCGAGGTATTAAATCCAATGGAGTTAATGAATGGAGGCGATTTGGTTGAGTTAGATATGAAAGCGAAATATGCTACAGACACTGCACAGTAATTTATGAGATAGCGCTGCAGCACAGATGTATGGAGTTTGGGTTACATGTAAAAAGATATGAGAAGATTGAATTGAGTTTAGGATATTTTTTACAAGTGTCCTGGGATTTTTGTAATGCGGATTTTCCCAGGTTGAAGAACCACAAAACAGCCGAATA
>JACPBF010000035.1 GCA_016180425.1 Elusimicrobiota bacterium | reverse complement strand
ATCCTGCCACTAGTTTATTGAACTAATGCAGAGCGTCGCTTGGCTCCGAAAGTGGCAGCCATGATTAAAACGCCGGCAGAATTGAGTGAATTACGCAATTAAACGTCCTATATGCCAATAGGCGTTGACCATCTCAGAATTAACGGCGCGATAAGCTGTTGACCGTGCCTTCACAAGCACATTTTTTATACTTTCATATAGTTTCAGGTTCATAAGATTACCTTTAGCAATAATGGTTATGATATTTTCTTATTATACCTTTTTCTGATTTTAGGCGGAGTATACCGCCCAAACAATATTTTCTGGTGAGGTATAATCCATGTTTGCAATGAATTCACACTTGCCTGAAAAAAATGGACGTGCACTTGCCAAAATGGATTTACCCAGTTTCAAAATCTAATTCGTCCTCTGAAACTTTACGCCTGGAACTTAAAGTGGAGGGTGCGCGTGCGGTATTCTTCTGTTTGATGGAGCTCTAATCCAAGGGTCTCTTTTGGAATCACAATCTCATTTCTATCTCCTCCCAATTTTCCTTGGAAGAGTCCTCTAAACATCTTCAGCTCTTGCCCCTGAATTCTTATTTCATCCCCCTGCATGAATGTAACGATCCATTTGGCTATAGAGCCCCATACTTGAGGCCTCTTTGTAAACACTGAAACAATCGTAACATTCTTCTCTTTTGCTTTCTTGACCGCGTCCTCTGGAGTTCCTGCTGTAAAGAGCACCATGCCTTCCGGAATATCCCACTTTTCTATTAAGAGTTGGCTGATCTTCTCTCTATGTTTAGATCCTAGGACAATTCCCATTGTAGGAATAGATTGGTTATCTTCGTACGGGTGCAGGAGAATAGCATGAACCAACCCTTCCACCCAGTCTTCTACATACTTCGGCAAAGTAAACCCATTTTCACCTTCCATAACCTGTTCTTCCAGATCAATAAGGAAGAGGGGCGGTTGTTGATTCTTATATTTCTTTTGAAGCGCGGCTCTGTTGGTCTTGTAAGAAGCGTAAGAGAAAGGCAGGAGAGATTGTTTAACCACCGAATCGATTTCATCTTCGATCTTCTTTGCTTTATTGGGCAGGGGCGAGAGACCTGTAATGTTCAGCCACTCAGGGATAACACTTTTAAGAATAGCAATGTTGTTAACCCCATATACGAAAACTACACTTAAATAAGAATGAACATAACTCCAAATAGAAAAAGAGGGAATAGAAGAATCCCTTCAAAAACATTCTCAAGCCGATTCCAAATACTCTGAACTAGGAATTAATTTCTATGGACTATCCCAAAAAGGGAAAGAAATTTATCAGAAAGCTAAGGATGAAGAAAAAAGGCAACTCATTCAGATCATTTTCTCTAAGCTTACATTAGATGAAGGAAAGTTAAGCTACACTTTTACCAAACCGTTCGAATTGCTTTCAAAAGCAGTCCGTTCGACGAACAGTTCGAAAATAGAGAATTTAGGGAAAATACCAAATAATATTTTCGAACCAACAAAAATGCCTGAATTGTCACTAAGAATCGACAATTCAGGCATGGACCGTCCTATTTGGCTCCCGGGGTAGGACTCGAACCTACAACCCTCCCGTTAACAGCGGGATGCTCCACCATTGAGCTACCCGGGAATTTTAAATAACAAATTAATTTTTTGACGTGTTTGTTATAGTAACAATCCTCGTCTAAAAAATCAAGACCCCGTCTTGCCCATATCCTTTAGGTAAAAAATTTTTTCCTTCTTAAGACGCTTCATTAATTTGGAAAAAACGGCTCTAACCAAACTTACGCGTTACATGAGCTTTTGGGCTCAGTGGCAGTTTTTAAGACCAGATGCCGGGGATGGTTGTTTTACAGGAGGGACAAAAACCAAAAGGTGAAATTAAATCTTGAAGAATTCTAAACCCGAATCTTTCTATCAAAAGCTTTTTGCAAAATGGACAGTAAGTATTTTCATACTTGCCAACTTTCCCTGGCAAGTTCCCAGCATAAACATACCTTAAACCCGCTTCCTCTCCAAGTTGAGCAGCGCGAATTAAAGTAGCAGCTGGGGTATTCTCTGGATCCGTCATCTTATAGTCTTTATGAAAAGCTGTGACATGCCAAGGAATATCAAAAGAGTTAGAAGCCAAAAACTTTGCAATCTCTTTTAGTTCCTCATCTGAATCATTGAATCCTGGAATGATAAGTGTCACAATCTCAACCCAAAATTTCATCTCTACTAAACGAGCAATAGTTTCCAAAACAGTAGAAACTTTACCACCCATCTCCCGATAATTTTCTTGTTTGAAGCTCTTTAAATCCACCTTATAACAATCCGTATAAGGACGAATAAATTTGAGGACTTCAGGAGTGGCGTTCCCATTAGAAACAAAACCAGTTTTAAAATCATTTTTTCGCGCATCCTTAAAAATTAAAACAGCCCACTCTGCAGTGATAAGAGGTTCATTATAAGAGCTAACAACTAAAGACGCTCCTAGTTGTTTGGCGATCTCACTCATCCTCTCTGGAGAAACATCATTTGGTATCACTCCTGCTTCTGGATCGCGGACCGCCTGTGAAATATCCCAATTTTGGCAATAAGGACAATGGAAATCACATCCAAGCATTCCAAAAGTAAGAGATTTTGAGCCGGGGAGCGCGTGAAAAAAAGGTTTTTTTTCAGTAGGATCGCATTGAATGGCAGCTACATATCCATGCGGAACAAAAAGTTTTCCATTTTTGTTTCTCCGCACCTTACAAATACCGCATTGGCCTTCAAAAATAATACAGCGGTGGCCGCAGGCAAAACAGCGTAGTTTATTTTCTGATAATTTTTCGTAGAGTTGTCCTTCTATTGAATGTTCATCTAAAATTTTATCTAAACTTAAAATTTAAATCACTCCCTTATCCATCCTACTCTACCTATTCCCCATATCAGCTATTTTCATACTCATAAGAGGTCTCAAACCTTAAAAAATTAAATAAAGGGTTATAATTAAATCTTCACAATAACCCTTGATTTACAAAAATATCACTAATTTACTGTAGAAACCTTAGCGTTTTGCCTTAGCCTGAATCAGTTGGATTGTTGAATTCCTCAATCTTATTGATTATTTAAGTTAGTTCTAGCAAAAGTTTCTATATTGATATTACCTCAGGTTATCCCTATTTGCTTGTCTTCTCTCCCTACGCATTTCTCTCCTCATTTTTGTCCTTTCAACAACATTTTCTTCAGCACGCATTCTTCGTAAACGATTGCCCGCGTTACGCACTAAAAGAGTTTGAAAAGGTATTAAGCGAATCACTTCCACATAATGATCCTGAGCTTTTCTTTGTTCACCCAAATTTTCACTAAATCTTCCCAAAATAAAATGAGCTGCCGCGCTGATTTTTGGCCATTGTTTAAGCTCTGCTACATCCTCTAGTTCCTCTTTCGCTTTATCCTTATTTTCTTCTGCAAAAAGGCTGATCCCAACTCCTAACTTTGCCATGGCTCTTAAACGAGGTTCTTTTTTTAGATTTTCAACAAGCATTAAAAAATGTTTTTCCGCAGCTTCAGGCTGCCCATCTTTTAAAAGTCTAATGCCTTGTAAAAGTTGCTGCCCAATTGGACTTCTAACCATTTCATGTGGAAATCCAGCCTCAATCAAAAAACTATCTAATGGACCTGCCCAGATCATTTGATCTGAATCTTCCATCCCCATTTGCTCATCCGGCATTCCAAAAGGTGGCGGCTGCATTTGGCCATAGGGAGGGGGCGGCATACCCCCATAAGGAGGTGGTTGCATTTGTCCATGAGGAGGTTGGTTCATCTCCCCATAAGGAGGCGGCTGCATTTGTCCATGCGAGCCTTGTCCCATTTCTCCATGGGGTGGCGGCATCCTCTGTCCTTCTGGTGGTTGGTGCGGAGTAACCATTTGCCCTTGCTGGTTTGGAGGAAAATGAACAGGATGAAAATCTCCCCTAGGCGCTCCCATATCTCCTTGCGGATACTGGGGCATAGAACCAGTTCCTCCACTAGAACGATTGCTCAGCACAATGGCTGGCCCTGTTGGTTCTGGTTCATTTACAGTTAAATTTTCTGCAGCGGCTTGGGTTAGCTTGGTTTGTTCTTGCTTTTGAGAAGTCTTATCTAAAGATTGAGCAGCCTCTTTTTGTTTTGGCTCCTCATCTTTCCAGAACCTGTCCACTTTCCCGCTAGAAGCAACCAGAATTTTCCCTGTTTCCGCCTGAATCAGCCTGGCATTGATTTCAACTTCTTCTTCTCCTAAATCAATTAAAGTTCCGCTGACAATCGCTTCCACTCCCAAAACTTTTCCGATCTGTTTTGCGGATTCTTCATCAATGGCTCCGGTTGTCTGTAATTTTAATTCCTTAAAAACTTTTTCTAACAATGAGCGCTCTATCACCTCTAATTTTTTTTGTTCCACAATTTTTGTAATCAGCCGTTCTGAAACAATGGTAGAGCCCTTTGATTCTCTGCCATCATGATAAGGCAAAGGCAAAACAGCTACTTTCTTATTTTTTAATTCCTTACCCACAGAGGAAATTTTTTTAGCAATTTTTTGAAGAGCGTCTGCATACAGATTTGTACGGTCAAAGACTAAAAATATTCCTGCTAAAAAGAAAAAAATAAATTTTTTATTAATGCTCATAAATTCCCCCATATTTAAATTTCGCCAGATTCCACATCTATAAAATCAAATATACCTAAAATATAGCAGAACAACTCATTGAAATCAATCCAACCAATTTGCTAGTCTATTTTCACAACTTTCTGATTTACCTTTGCTTAAAATAAGTCGCTCAAGTCATTTATTGTAAAGAAAGAAACTGCTGCAACTGTTTTGCTTTAAGACTAAACATTGTCACAAAGGAGAGTTTTTATATGAAATGTGTGATCATGGCAGGAGGGTTTGGCACCCGTTTAAGACCCCTCACCTGCAATCTGCCAAAACCAATTGTGCCTATGGCGAACCGTCCCATGATGGATCATATTGTAGAGCTGCTATCCAAACATTCCATCAAAGAAGCAGTCTCCATGCTTTACTTCCAGCCGGAGGACATTCAAAAACATTTCCAGGACGGTAAAAAGTTTGGCATAAAAATGAAATACCTTCTGCCCCCATCAGATTTAGGAACCGCGGGCTGCATTAAATTTGCGGAAAATGAATTGTCCGAAACTTTTATAGTGATGTCTGGGGATGTGCTTACAGATTTCGATTTAAGCAAAGCGATCGATTTCCACAAAGAAAAAAATGCTCTGGCTACCATGGTCTTAACCCGGGTTACAAATCCGCTGCAATACGGAGTGGTGATTATAGACGAAGAAAATAAAATTACCCGGTTTTTAGAAAAGCCAAGCTGGGGAGAAGTTTTCTCAGACACCATTAACACAGGCATCTATATCTTAAACCCAAAAGTTTTACATGAAATCCCTCAAAAACAGATGTTTGATTTTTCTAAAGATCTCTTTCCAAAACTATTGGCAAAAAAAGAAGCTCTCTATGGATATGTGGCGGAAGGATTTTGGAAAGATGTGGGAGATTTAAGAGAATATCGCTTAGCCCATCGGGATATTCTAGATCGCAGAGTATTAGTGAAAATTGAAGGAAAACAAAAACAGTTCACAAACAATGAACATGAATCCTCAGTCTGGGTAGATGAGGGAGCAGAAATTCAAGATGGGGTAGAATTTATAGGCAACTCTATCCTTGGGAAAAATTGCAAGATTGAAGCTGGCTGTAAAATAGAAAATTCCGTGATTGGAGAAAATTGCGTTATTGGAAGCTACAGCCACATCTCTGGCAGCGTGCTCTGGAACCATGTAAAAGTTGGCAGAGAAAGCTTGATGAGAGAAACCATTGTTGGAGAAAAAGTAGTGATTGGAGAAAAAGCTCTGATCCAAGTTGGAGCTGTGATTGCGGATGAATGTAAGATTGGCAGAGAGGCAAAAATAAGATCGAATGTAAAAATGTGGCCTCACAAAACCTTAGAAGATGGGGCGATTCTGGCAACCAGTCTTATTTGGGGTGAAAAATGGTCCAGAACTTTGTTTGGCGCCTATGGCATTAGCGGGCTTGGCAATATTGAGATTACTCCGGAATTTGCCGCTAAAGTAGGAGCTGCTTATGGAGCTTATGTTGGCAAAGGCTCTTACATTATTACGTCTAGAGATACGCATAAAGCCAGCCGAATGATTAAAAGAGCTTTAATCTCAGGGCTCCTCTCTGGCGGGGTACGCGTAGGAGACTTAAGGACTTCCCCTATCCCTGTAGTGCGATATGAAATGGGAAAAGAAGGGGAGGTTGGGGGGGTTCACATCAGGCAATCCCCATTTGACCATCGCTTAATAGACATTAAATTTTTCGATCAAAACGGCGGAGACATTTCTTTTCAACAAGAAAAAGCGATCGAACAACTTTTTTTAAGAGAAGATTTTAAGCGAGCCTCGATTGAAGAGAGCGGGGAACTGGTCACGCCGCAAAGATCCGAAGAATATTACCGAGCAGGTTTCTTAAAAACAATTAAAAAAGAGATCATTCAAAATGCTCAATTTAAAGTAGTGATTGACTATGCTTTTTCTTCTGCCGCAATGACGTTCCCTGCTATTTTAGGACAATTAGGCATAGAGGTAGTGGCTTTAAATTCTTACCACAATCCGCAAAAAGTCACAAAAACAGAAAAAGAATTTCAATATTCTTTAGAGCAGCTTTCTAATATTGTCACTACCCTAAAAGCAGACATAGGATTTTTAATTGATAATGGGGCAGAAAAAGTATTTATTATTGACGAAAAAGGCAACATTGTTTCAGACATGGAAGCCCTAGTAGCGATTTCCAGCCTTGTCCTGAAATGTAACAAATCCGGGAAAATCGCAATCCCAATTAACCAGACCACTGTGATTGAACAACTCGCTTTAAAATCAAAATTAAAAGTAGAGAGAATCCCCACCATTCCTCGTCATATTATAAATGCGTCCCGTAGAGAACAGATGCTCTTTGTAGGAGATGGGATTGGAGGATTTATCTTTCCAGAGTTTCAAGCTAATTTTGACGCCATGTATGCGATTGCAAAAATTTTGGAAATGCTCTCTCTGCAAAATACGCGCATTGGACATCTCTTAAAAGAAATCCCTTATAAAATTCAAATCCGCCATCAAAAGATTCCCTGCCCCTGGGATAAAAAAGGCCAAATCATGCGTTTAGCGTTTGAATACGCTAAAAACAAAAACACGGAACTGGTAGAAGGAGTAAAAATCCACTATAAAGATTCTTGTATCCTTTTGCTGCCAGATCCAGACGCAGCTTATTTCCATCTTTGGGCAGAAGCAAAAGAGGAAAAACGCACAAAAGAACTCTTAAAAGAATATTCCGAAAAAGCCTTAAAGTGGATTGGCGCCTAATAAATAAATTATACTTGAACATATACTTGAATTATTAACCTTTCTCTGCTATACTTCTAAAACGGAGGCGCAAATAATGGCACAGCTAACAGTTTATATTGATGATAAAACTCTAAAACAAATTGATATTGCCGCCAAGCGAGAACATACTTCCATTTCTAAATGGGTTAAGGTACGCCTTTCCACTGCTTTAGAGACCAAGTGGCCAGCGCACTATTTTGATCTTTTTGGTTCTTTATCAAAGGAAGATTTAGAACGACCAAAACAACTGGACTTTTCTAAAGACACCCGGCGGGGAACATTATGAATTATTATTTGGACACAGACATTTGCATTTTTTCGTTTCAAGGTAGGTTCCCTGCCATCAGACAATGGATGGAATCTTTTTCTCCAGATAAAATAAAGATCCCAGCCATTGTCAAAGCCGAGTTACTGCTTGGCGCCTTAAAAAGTGATAACTCAAAACATGTTCAGGAAGTTGTAGAACATTTTCTTGAACCTTTTGAAGTGATTCCATTTTGCGATCAGGCCGCTTCTATCTATGCTAGCATACGTTACAATCTAGAAAAATTAGGAAAACCCATTGGACCAAACGATCTTATAATCGCATCTTCCGTATTGGCAAACCATGGAACGCTAGTGACACATAACTTAAAAGAATTTTACCGAATTGCAAATTTAAAAATAGAAGACTGGACAAAGTGACGATTATACTGACGACATTAACCGCAAGCGAGGCTAGAGTAAAACTTTTACCGGCTAATTGATGAATCCGCGCTGTAAAAGTGATTCAAATGTGGACGCACTCCGAGCAAGAAGACTTTACGCGCTGGATTTAACGCGCGCGTTCAATTGACGTTCTTTCTCTAAATGTTCCTCAAACTGTATATGACTTATCCAACTTCTGCCCATAGTATTGTACAGCAATTCTATAATTGTTACTAAATTCATTGTGCCTAAACTTAAGATAAAGCGAGAATGATCATTGGTAAGAACTTCCACAAAACCGCTCAACCCCAATTCATTCATTTGCCCGATCACTACATCCATACGAATTTTTTTATCTGGCGCTTCGCTGTCCACAACTGTAAAAATCTTGTTTTGTTCCATCGCTTCTACCAACAACGCAAACTGATCTGAACCTATAGTTTCTCTTATCTCCTCCAGCAATTTTATAGGTTCGCAATTTGCCGTCAAAGCTAAAATTCCATCCCCTCTTGTAACGCGATCGAGCTCAAGCTGCAAACGGCTTTGTACAGTTTGATTTTTCTTAACATCGCTAAGATCAAGCATTCGAATATCTAAAGGAAGATAAGAAATTTCTACATCTATCCATCTTTGACTGATTCGGTCCTGGTCCTCATCATCGTACAATTTATGATGGATATGCTCTTGCGCCTCTTCATCATGTAATTTGCGATTAATACGTTCTTGAGCTTCCTGATCATATGGCGCCAGTCTTAAATCATTAAAAAATGACGATGACGATCCCGGTTCTCTTCTTCTAATAACTGTCAGAAGCGGAGTAATAATGAAAGCGGCAGATAAAAATGAATTAGAAAGCAAATAACGATCTGCCCAGTTGAACCAATAAATAAGGGGATCAAACCCAAGTGAAGCATTAGTTAGAAGTGGCGCTGCTTGCATTGGAATTGGCAGAAATCCCAAGGCTGTAAAAGCCAAGAGAGCGCCAAGACCTAAAACAAAAATGTTTGTAAGTGATTTTTTATCAAGGCTCTCTTCCTTTTCTAATATGTGAATTAATTGTTGAATTAATTTACCTTTTTCTGCTTTAGAAAGATTCAAATCTTTTTCTTTTTTGTAAATCTTCATATTCCAGCCGTACTCGCTGCCAAGGCCTTTATATCTCTTTATAAACTGAACCCAAGATTGAATCAGGTCAGTAATAATATAAGGACTAAATTTCACATCTTCTACTTTTGTGCCTCCATGTGAATAATATAATTCTCCATCATCCAAAAAATCATCGGAAATAACATAGCCTCCTAATTTTAAAGCAAAGCCAACACGCCACAAGAACTTAAAGTAATTTAACTCAATCTGCATTCCAGCTCTCTGATAATAAATATCAATTCCTTGATCTAGAACTTTATAAAGCAAGGAGTTGGTATTTAAAGTTCCTGGCTTACTTATCTTGGTAATATCTTTTTTAATATAAGTGATCGAATACCTTCTTTCAACATTAGTCCCAGGATAGGTCCAAAGAAAGCTAATAGTTGTATTCCCCTCCACATCTGTAACTTCAATTGTTTCTTTACGCACCCCCAAGCCTTTTAACTCCTGTACAATCCTTTTATGAATATCTCCCATCCTATCAAACAACGAATAACCATTTTCTTTTTTATACTCACTATATTTATCGGTGAATGAAATAGTTTCCCAATAATCTTCAATAGCTCTAGACAATTTCAAAGGATTGATCCATTCCTGACTGACAAAATAAGCTCTCTCTACATTCGTAGATAATAAGAAAGATGAAAAATCAGCGCCTGCGCCAGCATAAAGCCCGACTAAAGATGAATCGTCATTTGGATTCACAACTTTCTTAACTGCTTTTGCATGCTCTTCATAAGGAACAGATAAAACACCGGTATGGTTTGATAAACTAAATAAAGTAGATTGATCCTGAATCTTAGATAAATCAGATGGTAAAACTACTGCTTTACCTCTATCGTCTTCAGGTGGTAGAATATCTGCTGAACCTTTATCACCTATAAAATCCAAATCTGATTTTAGTGATCCCCCACCTCCAGTCATACCTACAACTCCCAACAACGAAAGCACCACAAAAGATGTATTACGCATAACTTTTAACACCTTCTGAAAAACAGAGGACGATCTTAATGTTTGCCGTGTCCTGGCTGCCCCCTTTATTAACGAAAATAAATGCAATACAACTGAAATAAAATTTCTTTTTTCAACAACTCTGCCATTCAATGGTTTTTTTAAGATTAATGTGTCCAAAGGAGAGTTGCTGGGATGTCCATGGTTTCTACCTAACTTTAGTTCTACATCCCATCCTTTTCGAACTACAAACTCAAAATAAAGTTTTAAAAATAATCCCAAACCAACTTCTAAACGCCTGCTAGGATAAGGATCATCTTGAATAACAAGGATCCCCCCAGGTTCAATCCACTCAGAAACTCGGTTCCAATAATCCTTTGGAAGCTGAACATAAGACCAGACATTCTTAGCCCGTACTGCTCCCAGACTTTCAGAGGGGAATTTTAAACTTAAAATATCTTCTTTTAATACTTGAATATTTTTCTTCCCTGACAACTTCCTTAACCTCTCAAGATAGGTAGAGGCAAATAATGATTGATCCACAAGGATATACTTCAAATCCTTCTTTAAATGTTTCACAAACATGATAAAGTTCGTGCCAGTCGCTAAATCTAAATAAGGTTTTCTACTTCCACTGTGAGGTAATTTTTGTGAACTAAGCATGCCCTGATCATAAGCTGGGTAGCGATCTCTTAACAATTTTCCTGCCAATGTTTTAACAAATTCCCCAATTTGCGCATTTGTCTGTGCTTGATCCGCAATCAAAAGCAGGCTTTCAAGCGCATCTCGTAATTCTTGAATTGGCTCAGGATGAGGAGGAGGATAATCTTCAAGAAAATATTCAACCGTGTAATTTTTGTCGTTTATGGAACGGTCATAATCATCTAACAATCGCGCAGCGGTTAGATCAAAATCATGGTAGGCTCTTTCCATGATCTGTTTGATTTGTTCTAAATTGTAAGGTTGCCAAGACCTTCTAAGATAGGCCTGATAAATGGAAGGAAAAAGATATTTGATAAGACGATTAACAATATAATGGGAAAGGAAAGAACAAACAACTGCAATGATAGGATGAAGATGAAAATAAGGGATTAAGAAAATATTGAGCGCGCTGATGATTCCTGCAAAGACAATGTTAAGAGGCGGGGCGCGTTCTCGTTTGGCTCTAAAAATATTTAAGAAAAGATCAAAAATATGTCCTGCAAAGAAAAACGCCCAAACGAGATTTTGATACTCGTTAAAATCCAAGTTAAAAGTCCCTGTCACATAAAATTTTAAACTGACAAATAAAAAATAAAGAGGAGCCCCATAGATATAGAATAAAGAGCTTTCAAACCACCAAGCATTCTTCCGATATTGCAGAGGAGAAAGAGTTGTTTTCAAATATTTTGGCAAAATCCAATCCCGCAACCAAAACAAAAGTCCTCCTAAATTTTCATCTTGAGGAAGAGAACTAGAAATATTATAAAGCCTTCCCCAAATGATACGTTTAAACTTATCAGTGTCTCCATAAGTTTCTAGCAACATTTGTGGGACATCTTCTTTAAGATATTTTAATATGGTATCTGGCGATTGAACCTCCGCGCTCTCTAAAATATCTCTAAAAAGAGATTGATCTTCTTTTACTAGTTGAATCAATTCTGGAATTAAAAGATAAAAAGAGGCTCGGCTAGAATCATCCGGCAGAAGACCATGAACGATATTCACTTCTTCCCAAGAAACATAGTCAGATCCCATGGAAAGATAAAGCTCTTCTAAGGAGTCTTGTAAAATAAGCTGTTGGTCAGGCGCCAATCTTTTGATCAGCGCCCTCAGCGGCCGAGTAAGAGATAAGAAATATTTTTCCCAAGGAATCATCTGAAGAGAATTTTTTATTTCTCTCCTCATATCTCTTACTAATTGTACACAGCGAAGATCATGAAAAAAAACAGTTGAATAATAAAGAACCGCGTCTTTTAAAAATTGTATGAGAAATTTGTGCAGTTCATTTGCTTCCAAGTCAGAAAGTTCGTTATCTTTAAGCGAAAGCATTCTCCAATCATGTAATAAACGATTCTTGATGCCAATTACCAAAAAAAGCGCAGAAGCTGTGATATCCTGAAAGATAGGAGAAAAGTTCTCAACTTCTGGCTTTTCTTGGGCAAAAATAGAAACAATACTTTCTGAAACTACTCCATCAGAAAATAAAAATACGTCATAAAGTTTTTGAGCAGCCAAACGAAACACAACTCTTGTTTCCTCAATATCCGAATCAATTAAAAGTTTTGCAAAAGAAGAATCCCTTACCCCCAAATTTTCTTTTAAATAAGAGACCTCGCTTAAAAAAAGATACCATGCCTGTAAAATAACCAAGCTGATCATAAAATCTCCAAGAGGATCTGTTCCTTTGGAAAAACGTTTATGCTCTGTCATCCAGACTTTGATATGTTGCAATTCATCCTGAACCAAATCTAAAAGCATCTGTTCTTTGGATTCAATCAAAACTTTAAAACGTAGGAGCGCGCTTGGCAAGGAACCAGTTTGTTTTTTGCCACGCAAAATTCGTTTTCTTTCTGCCTGAAGTTTTATTAATTCAGAGACAACCAGGGTTTTAAGATCGCGCCGATAAAAAAGAATTTCTTCTATAAGAACTAATAACATGTATTGCGCTGTGGTCACCCGTTCAGAAATCTCCCTGCTTGGGCTTAAAATCACTTGCATTAAAATCTGAATCATGCGATCAGAAACAGCTCTAGGACCTTTTAAAACTATAGAATTTAAAATCTTTTCAGCCTCTTCAAAAAGATCGTTATAAGTACGATAAAGAATTCCTTTCCCTACTTCAACAAACTCCTCATGGCTAAGATAAGGAATCATGTTTCGAACAATTCTTCTCATTAAAGGAGGTTTAACATTTTTTAAGAATCTCTCTTGTACCACAACTTTCTGAAGCGCCTTTAGAGATGCTCTCTGTTTAGCGACACTTAAGCCCTTATGCTTTTCGATTTGATCTAAAATTCTTTGAGCTTGACTAACAGGATCTCGTTTTTTAATAGGTTTTTTAGGATTGAATCCTTCTGCGCCGCCTCTTCCTCCGCCTCCTGCTGATCCTCCTCCAAACCCCATTCCTACCGCGCCAAGAGAACCCATAATCACCATCAAACCAAACCTTTTCCATTTACTATCTTTTTTAACAGGTTGTTTGGAATTAAATTCTCTGGTCTGGCTAATGATCTCATCCAAAAGCACTCTGGTTCCCTCCCATCCAGTAGGATCCCCTACCATTTTCTTTCCTACAGAAACGTTTCGGGCTCCGGCTAAAATTAGTCCTCTATCAGTTGCAGGATTATTGATGGCAAATTGGTCTCCAAGCACTAAAATTTTATAAGCATCTTTAACAGCATCTAATCCTAATTTTCCTAACATCTCTTTTTGAGCAAGATGCTTACCAGCGCCCTTTACAATGAAATGAATGGTACCTTTGCTTGCACCTCTAAAGGCTTCTACTGGAAATCTATTTTCCTGCAGTGCTTTGTTTAACTTTTCTATAAAAGGTTCTCTTTGATCCGCTTTAATACCATGAACTGTTGCATTGGAATCCCGATCCACAAATTCTATTCCATTAGGAAGCAAGGATTGAACTAACTTTTTCCAACCAAACTGCTCTTCTTGGCTCATGACATCTTTGGCTAAATCACGCTCTAAGGATACGGAAGTCCCATCCTCGCTAAAATGATAAGATTGCGCAGCTAAAGATGGATATAGGTGCAAATTTTCCAAAATATGAAAAGGGAGATTGTTCCCCTTAAGAGTTTCAAATAAAGGATTCAAAAGATATTTGTCTAATTCAGAACGGGATTGAGCTGTGACAATAGCTATATGTACTCCAGCTTTAAGCAATTGAGACAATTGAAAAAGAATCTGGTTTGGAACAGGTTTAAGAGTTTTAACCAGTGTGCCATCCAGATCAGTTAAAATAAGAGGATAAGGTAGAGCTTGAGATTCATCTAATGGGATTGGAATAGAAGGAGCGATGGTTTGATAACGGGATTGAGCTGTGATTGCAAAAGAGGTGCTAAACTCAGGGCCCCTGGCAGTTATGGTCACATAAAAACGGTTAAAATGATCTTTATCATCAAAATAGGCTGGAATATGTTTTGCATTATTAGTTTGTTTTAAAATCTCTTGAGCTAATCTCTTCCCTTGAACAGCATCTCTCTTAATTGCTCCATGTTCCAGAGCAGTTTGAGTCATAATGATTTGTGGACCACGAGCTTGGTTTGTTTTTAATA
>JACPBF010000002.1 GCA_016180425.1 Elusimicrobiota bacterium | reverse complement strand
CTACACGAAGGGGACGGTGAGTCAGACGTATGAGAAGAAGGTTGGGACGAATGGGCAAGAGATGTTTAAGTTGATGAAGAGCGTTTCCGATAGCTGGACAAGTAAGATTGAAGATGGAGTCGGGCAAGGAAATTTTGGCGGCGACGATGCAACTCGAATTGAAGGCGGCGATGGTTCATGGACAAAACAAAAGATGATAACGGTCTATTCCTATAATGAAACCACTTGGAAGCAAACCGGCCAGATTGGGTACGGATCAAGTCTATCGAATGATGGTTTCGATAACTATACCGCTGGAAGAATTGTCCAAGAGTATGATGAGTACAAAATAAAAGAGGGAACAGAAGCTAAACAATTTAAGATTAAAAATTCAAAGAGCTGGAGCTGGACAAGCAAGGCAAATGGAATCGGTAGTTGGAATTACGAGATTAAAGATACGGCAAAACCAGAGGAAGGAAAAGTGTGGAGATTTGCAAGCGGCATCGGCACTTTTGAAACCCCTGAAGCTGGAGGGGACTCGAGTTGGAGCAAACAATATATAGTCACTAAATATGAATATTACGATCGGGGCGGTGAATTGGGCAAACTGAAAGGGCAATACGCTATAGGGGACACATTCTCCAACGATGGTTTTGATAATTATACGAAGGGAAAAATTCTGCAAAGGTATGAACAAAAGGGAACTCAATTTAAAATTACGGAAAGCAGAAGTTTTAGCTGGACAAGTAATTCCAGCGAAGCGGGAATTTTTTCGATTGCTAACGACATTTTAACGTGGAAAGCATCCGAAGCAAATTACGATTTCAATGGGGCGGTACGCGGCGCTGAATGGAATTTTGGAACCGCGTTGGGTAAAAATAATGATGAATCTTGGACTAAGCAGGAAATGCTTACGACCTATAGCTACCGGGAAGGAGTGCAGGATGGCCAACAAGGCCATGGGGTCACCATGAGCAACGACGGATTTGAAAATTATACGGCTGGCGCCATCGTGCAAACTTATGGATTAAAAGGCCAACCATCTACAGGGCAATACTGGAAAATAGAGTCCTCTATAACCAAAACATGGACCAGCAATTCTGCGGGCGGCGGAAAATGGGAATTCGTATCAAAACAGTCGCCGCGGGTGCAGCCTTCTTCAAAACCAAACCAAGCGGATAGGTCTCAGATCAGACAAGAGACCGGACAGGTTTCGGGATGGGTATTTACTCCCAATTCCGGCGGCGGGAGCTATGATACCCCTCTAGAAAATTCTGACCTCACATGGTCGCGACAAGAGGTTACGACAATCTATTCTTACGATGGAAATGGAGCGCAAGACGGACAAACCGCTGGCGGAACAACTCTCAGCAGCGATGGGTTTTTAAATTACACTGCAGGCTCGATTGATCAGACATTTGAAAAAAAAGGCCAACAGGGAACAGGACAATATTGGAAGGTTGCTTCCTCCAAGACGAGATCCTGGACAACTACAAAAGTTAGAGAGTTAGTGCGCGCGATGCCGGTGCTGCCTCGTGATTTTCAAGATGGACTTGCCAGACGGCTTCCAGGTAGATTAGGCAGGGGCGTCGTTTATACAGAAAGATGGGCAGGCAGCTTCGATAATCCAGCAGAAGGCGCAGGCACCGACGGTTCGTGGTCGAAACAGGAGATGATCACGAAATACGATTATGATCCAAACGGCCGGCAGTCGGCTCAAAGCGGCAGGGGGACTACATTTTCAAACGACGGCTTTGAAAATGTTACCGCAGGAATAATTGTGCAAACCTATGAACCTGTTCCGCCATTAACAGTTCAGGCGCCAAGACAATTCAAGATCCAAACTTCAGTTAGCCGCACATGGAGCTCTAACGGCACTCAAGCAAAAGCTTGGAGCATCAACGAAACAAGCAACGAATGGGAACAGACTGGCGCAGGAACGGTATGGAGCTCTTTAACCGCGGATCCAGCCGCGAGTGAAATGAATGTTGACCAATCCTGGTCGAGACAGGAGATGACGACGACTTACGTCTATTTTGACTCAACCGAACCCGGTAAACCGCAAGGAAAACAAAAGGGGCAATACGGCATTGGAACATCATTCAGTTCAGACGGATTCGATAATTACACGAAAGGGAAAATTTTACAAGAGTTCGCCCAAAAAGGAACTCAGTTTAAAGTCGTGAGTTCAAGAAACATTAGCTGGACGAGCGGCAAAGGGGGAGCGGAGGATATTTCCATAGGAACTCCGTCGTTTGCCGACGGGAAATTTAAAATCGCCGATTCGGTCAGCGCCGATTGGATCAAAGATGAGGATGTCGCGGCGGTTTCTAGCGATGCCTCTTGGTCGCGTCAGGATGTCACCACCACCTATGAATATTATGATCAAGCAGGAGAAACCATAGGAAAGCAAAAAGGGCAGTACGCGATCGGCAAAACCTTCTCGAACGACGGCTTCGAAAATTATACTCGAGGCGTCTTAACCCAAAAATACGATCTCACCGGACCCGCGGAAAAAGGAAAACAGTTCAAAGTTGCGCAAACTCAAAACTACAGTTGGACTTCGAACGCAAGCGGCGCAGGGGATGTAACCGGAGTCACCGCGTCTTGGAGCAATGGAAATTACAATTTTATTGTGACAGGGTGGGATTTGAAGTCCGAACCTGTTGATGCCGGCGCAAAAAATGCGGACGGCTCGTGGAGCAAACAAAGAGTGAATACGATCTATTATTATAATCCCGCTACCGGCGCGCAAATGGGTCAGGTTGCGGGGGGCCATTCGTTTAGCAACGACGGGTTTGGCAACTACACTCAAGGGAGAACCACCCAAAAATATGAGAAGAGGGCGGGATGGACGCAATTTAAAGTCACGGAGTCAAAGAACTATAGCTGGACAACGGATCAAAATGGAAACTCTGATGATGAGTTAGGCGTCAGTTGGAACCCCTACACCAACGTGATTACGGTAAGTGGCAAATCTCTTTATACCGCACCCACGGACGCCGCCGTGGACGGAACTTGGACAAAGCAAGTGACGAAGACCACCTCCATTTATACCGCGAATGGTCAGTTAACCCGCCAATACGGCGAAGGGGATTCTTTTAGCTATGATGGGTTCGGCAGCTACACTCAAGGAAAAATTCTCCAAACCTATGATTGGGCGGGAGAAGCGAATAAAGGAAAACAGCTTAAAGTAAAAGAGAGCAAAAATTATTCATGGACCACGGACTCTGACGATAATGAAGCTGCGGACAAATTAACTGTTACATGGAGCGACGATGGAACTTCTAATACCGTTTCCGGCTGGAACCGCACGCGCGCAACTGCGAAAAATAATGCGGACGGCTCTTGGAACCGCCAGGAAATGACCACCTCCTACAATTATGACGATCCAATCATGCCCGGCCGTCTCTATTCACAGAGCGGCGAAGGAGATTCTTTCTCCAACGATGGGTTTGACAACAAATCGTACAGCAGAATTTATCAAGGCTATCATCTTATCCGCGGACAAGCCAAACTATTGACGTCGGAGACGCGTTCTCTTACCACAAATCAGGACGGCTCTTGGAGCATTATGGGCTGGAACAGCGCCGAGGCGGGAAAATTCGGGGTGGTGTCCATGCCTGAGAATTGGAAATCTGATTACGACGCGCCTAACTATAGCAAAGGAATGGTGGTGTCATACCAATACAGCTCTGAAGGGAGATTTTTGGGCCAAAAACGGTTTGCCGGCGAATCTAAATTCTTCCGCCAGAGATATCAGGAAGGAAAAATAGCGTTCACTGAAGCGGGCAAGCTTGTAAGCGGAGAATTCAAAATTGGGGATGTTACATACACCATTTCTGAAGATCAAGACGGCCAGCTTACTGCCTCTTTAAGCTATGTGGATGCCTCTGGAAATATCGTTACAGAGTTTGCCTATCTGCCGGTTCAATCCGATGACGGAAAAACGGTTAGCTTTAGAATCGGCGAGATTGACTATTTGGTCAGCGTGGATGACTCCGGCAATGTCGCATTTACCATAGGGCAGACAAGAGTCACACTAACCGAAGAAGGTTCTCGGGAAGAGATCAGCGCATTGACATCTTTATTCAGCAGCGAAGGGGTTTTAATCGGGGCTCACGGCACGGGATTATCGAAAAGCAACGACGGGTTCGACAATATAACGACTTCTCTCATCGAACAGTTCTATATCGTTATGAATGGACAAGCGAAACTAAAAGAGACCGTCACTAAATCACTCACCATCAATCAAGACGGCTCGTGGAGCGCTATGGGGATGAATGCCGCTGAAGCGCGGCAGGCGGGCATAACGGACGAGGCGGTATTAAGCAAAATTCCAGCGGATTCAAGAAAAAGCAGCGCCATGAAAGTTAAATATTATTATAATGGTGAGCAAGGATATCCCCAGGATGCGTCAACCAAGAAGTTCGGCACGTTGGCGCGCGCAACCGGCCAAGGGACATCCTACTCCAGCGACGGATTCGACAATTTCACAACTTCCAATATCACTCAAAATTACCTCATTATCAAAAATCAGGCGAAACTTAAAGACACGGTCTCGAAATCAATTACCTTGAATTCCGACGGCTCTTGGAGTGTCATGGGTATGACAAGGTCGGATGCAGAGAGCGTGGGAGTAACAGATGAAGCAATTCTGGATAATATTCCCGCCATTCTTCTGCGGCCTTACGAAGGCGACAACGGAGCAATGAAAGTGATCTACTACTACTACGGCGAAGACGACACTGACGCTAAAGGGGTGAACTATAAGGATAAAGCGGATCCTGGAAAAAAACATTTTGAAGGGACTTTGGCAAATGCGCAAGGGAGGGGAAGCAGTTATGCCAACGATGGTTTCGGCAACGTCACCTATTCCAACGTTTCGCAAGAATACGGCATATTCGCCGGCCAGGCGAAACTCACTCAAACAACCACCACAAGCCGTACGGAAAATACGGATGGTTCTAAGAGCTGGATGGACGGATCCACCCATAAAGTAAACGGCGTAGATGTAAAGACATCGGCTCTAACGGTGAATTATTACTATAACCTTGTTACAGGCGAGTATGTTTCGGTCCCTAACTCATTCTTTGGCAATGACGCTCCTGATGGTTTGGTGGGATTTGGCGTAGGAGTATCCATATCGAACGATGGATTTGAAAACATGACTGTTTCCAAGGTTCGCCAAGGGTTTGAACTGAAAGGCGGACAGGCGAAGATGACTCTCTCCGACACTTCATCCTACACGCGCAATATAGACGGCTCGTGGAGCGTGATGGGTTTAGACGCGATTCCTACAGATGACCCCATGCTCGTTCAATTGCAGAAAGATATATCAGATGCAGAGCATAATTATGAAGGGGTTCTTGAGTCTGTGCTCGCGGCGACGTTTAATGAAATTATGATGAAAAGCGTTTTGTTCAATTTTGATCCGCTGCAGGGGATCAGTATAGAACGCACAAGCGCCGGCGGCGGCTCGCCTGTCCTTAAGAGAATCATGGACAGCATTCGAACTACTGTAGACGCGCTCGTCATTGGCTCTATAGAAGGCTACCTCAGCAATTTCATTAATCCAAAAACAGAAGAAGGCAAAGCTGAAATCAAAGGCGCTTTGACGAAATTAAAAGAAGAGTTTTTTAACGCGGACCGTGAATTTATTTGGGAACTGAGAGCGGCGGTCGCAGAATATCAAGCCGCGGTCAAAGGCGGAGCAACAACTCGCCCCGGTTCGGCTATGTCTCAAGAAAGACGGTTGGGAGGCATAGGCGGATGGGGTGGATACAGTGGAGCCTACTCAAAAAATTCTCCTGAAGCTATTTTCTTTGCGAGAGTGATGAAAGCATACAAAGCATGTGTTGATAAGAAAATCAAAGCGATCGGAAAATTCAAAGAAAAAATAGCTGAACAGCTCGTTAAACGCGGCGTGGCATTTAATGAGCAAAGCCTTAAAATGAGAAGCTCGTCTGGCAAGCGGTTCTCGAAGCTATACTCCAATTATGCCGACGCAGTATCGGCGGTAGAAAGCGCAAAATCAAACTTGGCAGAGCTTGGCAAAAGCAAAGGCTTAAGAATCAAATACCGCTACGACAATACGACAGGCAGGTTCCAGAGGTCAACCATTGACGGAGAAAACGATATGGTCGCGTCTGGAAACGGAATTTCGATTTCTGACGATGGTTTTGGAAACAAGACCACCACGGTTATGAGGCAGGAATTTAAGTTGATTGGCGGTCAAGCGAAACTTAAAATTTCTGATACAGCAACCTTGACGCAAAATCTCGATCTATCTTGGAGCGCCATGGGTTGGTCGGCAGGCAACGCTTCCACCATGGGCACTGATAGCGGGAGGACCGGCGGCAAGTCTCTCAAGATCAAATATTATTACTACGGCGAGAACAGCACGGATTCAAGAGGAACTTCCTATTTCAATCGAGTAAATTCTGCTTTTAAACATTTTAAAGGGTCGCTTGCTTCTGCAGAAAGCGTTCAAGGAACTTCCTATTCCAACGATAGTTTTGACAACATTACAACCGCGAATTTGTATCAAACTTTTACTGTTGTGGCAGGGCAAGCGAAATTAAAGACATCTGAGTCGCGTTCATTGACGGAGAACGCAGACGGCTCTTGGAGCGTGATGGGCTGGTCCGACCAGGAGGCAACAAAGGCTGGCATGACGGGAACCAATGGACAAAAAAGGGATACAAGCAATCAAGCGATTGATTCCACCCGCAATCAGGCGCTTGTGATTACTTACACTTACTATGATGAAAGAAACGATGTGGGTGAGGTCATCACGGCATCTGCAATTGGCAGCGGCGATTCAACGCATAAAGAAGGCATGCTCCGCCGCGCAGATGCGGCTGAAGGCAGAAGCTACTCTTACGATGGTTTCGGCGGATTTACAATCGCCGCCATCAACCAAACGTTTGATGTCATAAAAAATCAAGCGAAGATGATTTCATCCAGAACAGAAAGCAAAACGGAAAATGTGGATGGTTCTAAATCTTGGATGGGAGTAGATGGAAAGGGCGTTGGGCTTGTGATTCTCTACAGTTATGAGGATGCAACAGGGAAATTAAAAGAGATTGCTCCCACGAGTGATGAAAAGGAACGCTTGGGGCTTGCCGATGATCATAAGGGTTTTGTTGCCCGGACCCAAAAAGATACAGGGAAATCCGAATCCGATGACGGTTTTGGCAACATGACCTATACAAGCATGAACCAATACTTTGAGCTTAAAGGCGGGCAGGCAAGGATGACAGTTTCGGAAAATTCTTCATTTACTCAAAATATAGACGGTTCTTGGAGCGCCATGGGTGTGGGCGCGATTCCTCAAGCGATCGTGGATAAAATTCGAACTGCGTATGAGGATGCGGTGAAGTCTTACAACGCGGCGAAAGCGGAGTACGATAAATTGGCTCCTGATTTAAAATCCGCGATCTTAAGTTTAGAAGCGAAAATCTCTGCCGCGCAAGGAGACTATGACAGTTCTGTTCGCAATGCTGTGGCAGATTATGAGGGTGAAGTTGCAAAGGCAAAGGCGGAGCTTGAAAAAGTTACCGGCACCCAGACTGACCATGCTATTCAGATTGGAGCTCAAAAACTTTATAAGGAGCTTGTGGACAAAGCCGCGAAAACCAGAGACGATACCATAGAAGTTTATCGCAAAGCTTATCAGCAATACGTCAAGGTTTATGACGATGCCTACACCACGGTTTCCGGGCTTGAAGATAAAATTGATTCGGTTAGTTTTTCAAGTTCTGGGCAATGGACGTTTGGCGGCAAGGGATGGATGCGCGGTATTGGCAGCGATTTTACTTTAACTGCCGCAGAAATGAAACAGTTCACGGATGCAGTTGCAGACTTAAAATCAGCATTGGCGAAAGCTCAAAACGATTACGATAACATAAAGGACACGCAGTTGGACGCGAGCTTTGACCAGGCGATCGCCGCAGCTCAGAAAAAGTTGGATGAAAAAGTTGCAAAGGAGAAAAAGGAATGGGAAGCCTATGTTGAAAAGACAAAGGATGATCTTGTCACGGAGTATATTGCTACAAAGCTTGAGGATGACCTTCGCAAAGCGGTTGGTTCCAGCAGCAATGACGATTTGCCAAAAATTCCTATGTTTAACCAGATCAGGGCAAAATTGGTCGCTCAATTTAGAAGCACTATTCTCGTTGGGCGAGTGGGCGACGAAGGCCCAAGCGCTGAAGATACCGCTCTTGCGAATGCGAAATCCGATAAAGAGGCGGCGGTAAAAAAATTGGCTGATGATAAAGCATCGGCATTAGCGGCTCTAAACCAAGCCAAGGCAGATTTTAAAAGGGGCGTAGTCGGACTTTTTTCAGAGTGGACGAAGCTCATGAAGGGAAAAGCTGAAACATTGTTTAAGCAAGGGAAAAGATTGGCGGAAGATGCGTTTAAAACCGCTGAAATAGATGCCTCGAAGAAGCGGGACGCCACATCTAAATATATAGACGCTGTTAAAAAATCTCAAGGCAGCATGAACTCCAAAATTAGAGAAGCCGGGTTGTTGAGAGACCGGATTGTCATTCCTTTAAATGCGGAATTGGCGCAAAAGAAAAAAGCTCTCAATGTTTTGCAGGTGAAGCTAGACAGCGCCCAATCCGCCATGGACGCTTTAAAGACCAGGCTAGACGATGTTACAGAAACCGGCAAAAACGCAAAATCAAAGGCGATGATCGTTCGGTACAACTACGATAGCGAAACAGGGCGCCTTAAAGCAGGGGCTGATGGTTTTGTGGCGAAAGGAGAAGGCCGTTCCATTTCGTCCGATGATTTTGGCTCCACCACCTACTCTACAATCACACAAAACTTTATTTTGATCAATGGCCAAGCAAAGCTTAAAGAGACAATTACAACGTCTAAAACGATCAACGCAGACGGTTCAAAAACCTGGATGGGCTCGGAAGGCAAAGGCCAGGCGATGAAGGTGGTTTACAGCTATTACGGCGAAGAAAAAATGACAGGAGCAAACCCGTTGCCGATCTATGATAAAAATAAAACTGAAGTCGCAAAACTCGATGTTCCTGCCGGACAAGATGCGATTCGAATAGGGCATCTTGCTTCTGCTTTCGGCAAAGGAATCTCCGTTACAGACGATAATTTTACAAACATCACCACTTCCATTGTCGAGCAGAATTTCACCGATCCCACAGCAACCGGCGGCCAGGCAAAGATTAAAGAGGCGGTCACAAAGTCTATCACTAAGAATGCGGACGGCTCTTGGAGCGCTATGGGGTGGGGTCAAGCTGATTTCGCTTTGGCCGGCGTGGACAAAGCGTCAATCGCTGGCTGGAACGATTCTTGGACAAGCGCCGGCAATTCTATGAGAGTAACCTACTTTTACTTTGGCGAGAACCGCGCGGATTCTCAAGGGGTCAACTATCAAAACCGCAGGGATGAGAACGGTAAAAAATTTACGGTTGCAAATGCGGAAGGCTCGGGCAAAAGCTTCTCGAACGACGGTTTTGGAAACATTACCAACGCTGAAATTTCGCAAACATACGAGGTGATTAAAGGGCAAGCGAGGCTCTCCACTTCTACGACGAAAACCAATACAGAGAATGCGGATGGTTCGAAATCCTGGATGGATGGGAAAAAATACACGGTGAACGGCGTGGAGGCACAAACTTACGCGCTTAAAACCACTTATACCTATGATAAAACGACTCAAGGAAAAATCGGTCAACTTATCGGAGCCGCGGTAAGCGGCGTGGATGAAAACAACAATGTCAATCCGCAGAGCGCGGCCGTCAATGGAATTGTGTACAGCAATCCGGGAGTCTCTGTTTCGGACGATGGTTTTGAAAATAGAACGGTTACTCAGGTTGCGCAAGTTTTTGAGGTTTCTGCGAATACGAACGGCCAAGCCAAAATCTCAAAATCAGTAACGGTTTCCGATACCACGAGTCTTGATGCTTCTACCGCTCACAATGAAATGCTGATCAACTACACCTATGAATACGGAACTTTAAAGGAGGCGACAGGTTCTGGCTCTATAAAATCGAGGGACGCTTTTGGCGGCTTAACCAAGGGGACGATCAATCAAACTTATGAAATCATCAATGGCCAAGCGAAACTGGCCGTGCAAAACACTCAAACTTGGTCCGCGAAAGAATCGGACGAAACCGGTTCTTATTCCGAGCCTGCCGAAAATTGGGACGGCAGTTCAAACCGGCAAAACATCACAGTCTATTACGATTATGTCAGGGAACAGGAAGGCGGAAAAATCGGCGCGCTCAAAACAGCGAATGGCGATGGAACGTTCAGTTCCGATGATGGTTTAGGGAATGTTACAGACGGAACTATTCGGCAGAAATATAGCAGCGATGCCATTAGGTATTTGGGCAAAGCTTTAATGATTGAAAATGTGACAAAATCAGATAACTATCACAAAAAAGAGGACGCAGGCGGGTTTGACAAGGGGAATCTTCTCGAAAAAGGGATTGACGGCTCTCAAAACCATCAAGAGATGACGATTTATTACGCCTATACCGCGCTTGGCCTACTGACCGAAGGCGGGGCGGATAGAAAATATGGAGGCTTGCAAAGGGACGGCCCTTCCGGCTATAAAACCATGAGTGTCGGCAGCTTTGATTCTAAAGATGATTTCGGCACAGAGTCCACTGGAGACATTACCCAAACTTATTACGTGATCAACGGCCAGGCAAAAGTGGCCAGTTCCACCAACCAAACCTTCACAAAAAATTTAGATCGTTCCACGCAAGAGCAAACCCTAACCACATTTTACGCTTACGACAACCTTGGCGTTTTAGTTAAAGATGTCTCGCTAATAGACGCAAGCCGCCGAGCCGACCACGACAAAAAAAGATACAGTAGAGGAACTCGGACCGAAGGTTTTGGAAAGTTTGTGTCCGACGATGGATTTTTCAATAACACCCTTGGGTTCATTCTCCAAGAGTATCAAATCGGGACTAGAGGGAACGCCCAGCTTTATAAAAATGACACTTATACGGTTTCAGAAGAGATATTTGATGCGATCCGGGTTGGAAACTATGGATTGGATATAAGCGAAGAGTTCACAAGCGCCGAGCAAAGCAAGAATGTCTATAACATCATAAAAAACAATGTTATCGCTCTTGGATATGAGGGGCAGGTGCAAAAGATATCTGTGACCTATACCTACGACAATGGGCTTAACACCAAAGAGTCTCCCGGAACTGGAAGGGTAAGCGATGCAAGTGGAACCGGCGAGACCATTTCTGCGGATGGCTTTAGCGGATATACATTGTCCAGCATCAATCAGGAATATGATATAGATAAATTTTATAAAGCGCTTTTGACTAAATCAATCACATCCAGCTACACCAAAAACGGCGATGATTCCGAAAGTTGGATGGGTTGGCAAGGAAAAGGAACCGCGCTCACCGTTGAATATTATTATCAGAAGGAAATGGTAAATGGCGCGCAGAAATTAAATGGGAGATTAAAGACAGGCGATGATGAAGCGGCCTACGGAACCGGCGTGACATTCAGCAAGGATGAATCCGATTTCAATTTCAATAAAACAGAGATCAACCAATATTTCACCGCAGTCAACAATCAGGCTAAACTCACAACCAACAATACCAAAAATTATTCTGTTTCCATCGAAGGCGATTGGAGAAACGGAAGTTCGTGGCAGGGCGAATACAGCGCTGCGGGTTCGGCCGCGGATGGATCAAGATCAAGGCAAAATATCACTACGACCTATCGGTACGAGACTAGGGAAGGCGAAGGAATCGCAACAGGAGTCCTCTTAACCGCGAGTGGACGGGGGATGAGTTGGAGCTCAGACGGATTGGATAGCGAAACCTGGAGCATGATCACACAAAATTTCGATGAACAAAAAATTAGGGACATGGGCAAAGCTTTGCTTACGGAAAATATTTCGGCGAGCTACACGGAAAATTTCGACGGCTCAAAAACCTGGATGGGACTAGAGTCGGCCGATTTAGCCAAAGAAATTGAATCTGCGCAGATTGAGTTTGGCAGCGCTTTGCAGGCGCTGAACCGGGCGTCTAAAGACCAAAGAGCGGAAGACGCAAGCGCCGCGAAATCTAGAGCCGCGCGGTCCCTAGTTCAAATTGACGCCGCCAAAGAAAAAACCAAAAATCTTTCAGAAAAAATTGGGAAGTCCCAAGCATTAAAAGTTCAATATTTCTATGAGGACGACGGCAAGCTAAAGCGGGGCGAAGGCGAAGCAGCCGCGGGGCATGGAATCAGCGTGACTGAGGATGAATTAAATTACTCCATGACCGAGATCAACCAAAGCTTTACCGCGTTTGAAAACACGAACCAAGCCAAACTCATCAGCTCTAAATCCCAAACCTGGTCTGTGGATGAAAATTGGAATAAAGCGTCGGACGGAAGCTCGTTAGCCAACCCCGACGGCTCAAAGAGCTATCAAGAGGCGACCACTTATTACGCTTACAACGAAAATGGTAAGCAGGTTTTGAAGGGAGATTACGGCCATTCGGATTCTCTGAAAGACGGCAAACATCAAACCATTGGCAAAGGGACCACATGGAGCGACGACGGGCTGGGAAATATCACGAGGGGCACGATCGTCCAAACCTATACAATTGTTCGCGGCGAAATAAAACTTTTCAAAAGCCGGAGCAAAACCTGGTCGGACCAAAAAGAGGCGGTGGGCACTTTTGAACAGCCCGCTGGAAACATTGACGGCTCTTGGTCTGTGCAGGATGTCACCACAGTCTATGGCTATGACGATACGACGCGCCGCCAAAACAATCAAAGCGGGCGGGGCGTCACTCTTTCCAATGATGGTTTCGACAACTACACCAAAGGGACGATCGAACAGCATTATCGCCAGATTAAACCCGGTTTGTGGAGGCTGGATTATACAACGTCGAAATCGTGGAGCGTTGACGTTACGGATGTCATTGATTCGGCCGGCGGCGGAAAAAAGATAAAAAATTTGGGCGGATGGGAATTCAAAGGTTGGAATCAAGCGGATTTATGGACTGAGTTGGATGGGGCAGGCGGAAAATTCGGCTCTGCCATTTACTCGCCCACCGGATTCAATAACTCCGATGGCAGTTGGTCCAAACAGATCACGACTACCCAGTACCATTACAATTCCGATGGAAAACAAGATGGTCAATACGGCATGGGCAGCACATTTAGCTCGGACGGATTCGGGAATTATACCGGTTCCAGAAGCGCTCAAATATACGAAAAAATCGGGGGCCAGTTTAAGGTGGTTGAATCCAAGAGCTACAGCTGGACTGCAAACGAAACGCCGGCCAGTTGGTTTGACCCTGTTTTCTATTGGGTCGGAACTGATCAGGGCGGCGGATATAGCTTGGATGACTCCGCTTGGAACCTTTTAACATTCAGCTCTCACGGAGAAAACCTAGATGGCTCTTGGAATAAGAGCGACATGACCACGACATTTGAATACGATAACGGTCGGAACGATAAAGGTGTTGTCACAAACCAAAGTTCAAGAGGCAACACCTTTGCTTTTGACGGTTACAACTATACAAGGGGCACTGTAAATCAAGAATATAAAAAATTTGGAGATGAGGCTAAAGGCCAGTCTTGGAAGATTTCTAAATCCATAAGTAAAACTTTTTCCAGCAATGAAGCTGGCGGCGGTGTGTGGGAGAATGGCGGCATATCCAATCTCGATTGGTCAACAAGCGCGCAGGAATTGATTACTAAGTTCGATTACGATGCCAACGGCCGGCAGTCGGGTCAAAGCGTTCGAGGGGTAACGCGCAGCACGGATGGGTACAGCAATTATACCGACGGAACAATAGAGCAGGAATACGCTTTGATTAGTTCAGAGAGCGGTTCTAAACAGTTTAAGGTTATCTCTTCTGTAACTAAATCCTGGAGCACATATGGAACGAGGGCGTTGGGATCTTGGAGTATAGAATCCGATGGCCAATGGAAATTTAATCCAACCGCTGGAGCGAGCACTTATAATTCTCCGGATAGAAATTTTATTGACGGCACGATCTCTAAACAGAATTCCGCTACCTATTACGCGTATAACAAAAAAGGACAGCTTGCAACCGGAGACGATCCTGCAGATCCCGCAACTCAAGGCGGCTGGCGCGATGATCATGGGATGTGGCATCGGAAAACAGTCGCCTCTGGCACCAACCAAAGCACCGATGTATTCGGCAATAGTACGAGTGGGGCATTCAATCAAAGCTTTTATGTTATTTTAGGCCAGGCAAAGGTAAAAAGATCGCGTAATGGGTCTGAAACTGTGAGCAGCGATGGAACCCTATCGGGCCAGGATATTACGACTAATTATGCTTACGATGCGTATGGAGTGCTCGTTCTCAATAGCGCAGGCATTACAGATTCTAAAAGAAAGACAAATGGTAAATTTGGCACGGAGACAAAAGGGTCCGGTACTACTACTACAATGGATATTTTCCAAATTCGGACGAACGGCACTATTGATCAGACCTATACCATCGTGAACGGACAAGCAAAGGTGGATGAAACGATTAACACAACAGATATTTATCACATGGGCGGCTCGGGCCTAGTTCGTGGCGGTTTCGACGGTTCCACCAATTATCAAAGGATGGTGACAAAAAATACCTACAACCAAACAACCGGCCGTTTGGAAACCGTTGCTGGCGAAGGCAGATTTAGAACCAACGACGGCTACGATAACTATACTTTAGGATTTATTGTGCAAGAATATGACTCTGTATTAACCCAAAGATTCGGCAAGGGCATATTGCAGAGGACGATTACTCACACAGTCACCGAGGCGTTGATGGATAAGATTAAAACTTTTGGGGATGTGACTCCCTCTCCCACAAAAGAGAATGGTTTTCTTATAGAAGATATTAAAAGAGAGATGGGCAAGTGGGATATTGAAGGGTCGGTTCAAACCGTGACGGTGACTTACACCAACGACTTATCCAACGGTAGAATGACCGGCGCCAGCGGCATCGGCGATTTTATATCCAACGACGGCTACAAAAACGCGGTTAAAGGGACCATTGCGCAAGAATATAACACAAGTGCGATCTACGCATTGGGCAAAGCTCTTATGACTAAGTCTGTTACGGTGTCGGACTCTTATCATATGTCTGGAAACAATTGGGTTCAAACCGCGATAGACGGTTCCACCAGCCACAGCGAGATGACTTCTTACTATGCCTATAACGACAAAGGGATTATGGTGGTTGAAAGCGGCGGCATTCGCGGGAACGCGGTCTATGGCGGCAAGAGCGTTGGGGAGAGAAAAACGTTCGGCGAGGGAACTTCTACCGCGAACGACGGCTACGGCAATATCACAAGATCAAAGATCACTCAGTACTATAACTCAGCTGTTATGGAAAGTATAGGAAAATCTGTGATTGATAAAACCGTTACGGCCAGTTACACGAGAAACATAGATGATTCGGAAGTGTGGATGGGTGGAGAGTTGAGGGGAGGAGTTGTGGTTGACTCCAATAAGGGGAAGGCGATGACCGCGGAATATTACTACGATCCAAATACAGGCAAACTCATCTCCGGCGTGAATGCAAGTAATAATTTTGGGAATGCTGGTAGCGGGCGGGGAATCAGCCTAAGCAAAGATTCGGAGGGATATAGCGACACAACGACTTACATCGTTCAAACTTATAAAGAAGTGAGAGGCCAGGCAAAAATCGATTATTCTTACACCGTTTCTGAAACCAAAAGAATTGACGCTCCAGACGCCACAAAAGCTCTCGATACGAGTATGAATATGATTCGATACACCTATAGCGATGTCACAGGCAAACTCACCAAAGCTGAAGGATCGGGCTACCTGCTAAGCGACGACGGATACGGCAATAAAACCGCAGGGCAAATAGAGCAAGAGTACGCGATTGTCAACGGCCAAGCGAAGATGATTAAGCAGATAACTTACACTTGGTCCACAAACGACGGCGATCCAACTAAATCTGACGATGACAGTCATATTACTAAAACTCTCAATGACAATGGGTATATAAGAAGTGTGTTCTGGAAGTTGAATGGCACTTATAACTCGCCTGCGCGGCAGGCGGACGGGAGTAGATTTAGTCAAGTAATGACGATGTACTATGCCTATACCGCAGAAGGGAAGTTAACCGTTGGCAACATCAACGCTTATGGCGTTTACGGAATTGACAATGTTGACACCGTGCATTCTCCTTCGAGCGATAAATCTGGACGTAAACAGACCCTAGCAGAGGGGGAAAGCTGGGCAGACGACGGCTATGGGAACATTACAACAACAAAGAGCTACCAATATTTCGATGGTTCAAAGACCGCTCGGTTTGGAAAACCAATGCTCTCATATATAAAAACATACAGCCGGACAATAGGCGGAGACGGCTCAAGAAGTTTTATGGGTTATGACGCAAGCGGCGATTCCATGATCGCAAATAACGCCATGACTCTGACCTACGCTTATCATGATAACAGCAAACTAAAATCTGTTAGCGGCCAAGGGCGGAGTTTTAGTTATGACGAAAGCAATAACAGGACCGAATCGAAAATATCTCAAGAGTACACAATTATTAAAGGGGTTTCTAAACTTAGCAAGGTGACCACACGTTCTTTTACTCTTAATACAGACAATTCATGGAGTTCCATGGGGTGGGATGAAGGCGATAACAGCTATAAAAAAGGGACGGCTCTGGTAACGGAATATTATTACAACAAATGGAACGGCAAACAAATAACAAGGCAAGAGCATTTGCGGGAAAAATATATTGAAGAAAATCCCGGCGCAACTATGACATTGACGATCGATGTCATTCCCGTTTATTTTGATATGGACACTCCTGAGAGTGAAATCAATCGCGTGAGCGACATTATTGACAATGCGATCGCTTATGGTACCGGCGAGTCTTATTCTGATAAAGACAAAACAGTGACTAAGATCAATCAATGGTTTGGGTTGGCCGGAGGCAAAACCGTGATGGTTGAGTCTATCAATCAAATTTATAAAGATGAAAGTAAATCTGAGATTGCATTCACAAATGTCATGCATCTCAATTACGATAAAGTAAGCGGAAAACTTTTGGGTGGGTCGGGTTATAGTCTCTCGCGCGCGAGAATGGATGACGGCGGAGTTCGCATTACAAGAAAAGAATTGACTTATAAAAATGTGAAAGGCACTTTAAAATTGGATGTTGAGAAAATATGGGAGGCGGACTACGACAATACAGGCAATTGGATCAAAAAGTCGTCCACTCCGGAAATCATTCAGCATGACTACGATGACGCGACCGGAAAAGAGATTTTTGCCATGACGCCGGCTCAACAGGGATTAAAAGATTCTATAGCGGCTTTGGAAGAATCGGTGAAAAGTACAAGTATGACTGGTGCTACCCTGGTGGCTACACTCACTGAAATCGCCATTTTAAAGAGTCAGCTTGGGGATACAAGCCAGTTGCGGACAGATGGCAGGGGTACAAAGATGACTTCAGCCGGAACTTTTGAGTGGAGAGAACAAATGCAGGTCACCGATGAAGCGGCTGTTGCAGCCGCCATGCCTGGAATTGAAACGCAGGTGGAAGCCATGTACCCAACGCTGAAATTTGAATCTACTCCTGCTCCTGCTGTTCCTGTTTCTGCTTTTGTTGTTCCGGAGGGGAAAGCAGGTGACCTAATTGGATCTGCTCAGATTGATCTAACCAATTTTAAGCCGGCGGGACCCATTGTTGGACCCAATACGGTAGGCGGACCGTCAGTCAGTCAGATTGATCTAACCAATTTTAAGCCGGGACCCATTGTTGGACCCAATACGGTAGGCGGACCGTCATTCGGAACAATGTCTCTCAAGACATCTAAAAAACCGGCTGAGAATGTGAGTCAGGGCATGGAAGATTTAAGTTCAGGAATATCAAGCAAAGATACCGGCACAATGGCAAGAGGCGCTTCTCGAATTGTGACTGCCCTTTCTAATGTTGGGCAAAGAATCTTTGAGAAAGTGGGAACTGAAGAGCAAGGCACAGCAAAAACAGCAAGTGAAGAACCGCCTAAGGTTACCGGCCCGCCTGCGCGAACATCGTCTTCCAATCGGCGCGTACAATTTGCAGGCGGCGGCGATGAAATGGGAGGATGGGAACAAGGCGAAGCAAATGCCGCGATTGGCGGTATGTTAAATCAAATTGAAATTGGTAATCAGTTTAATCAATTCTTACCTGCAGAATTACCTCCTTTACAAGGCCAAACAAAAGAACAATATAGAGAAAAACTCATCCAAGAAGCAAAAGATAAACTAAAAAGAACAGTTTATAGCGATTCGCCAGAGGCTCATGGTAGAACTTTTCAAGGGTCAACTTCAGTTTCTTATGAAACAGGAAAACTTGAGGATGGATCAACTGGCATGGTGATGGTAAGAAAAGAAACACGCACCGGCGCGGACGGTGGAACCATTAATTCCGAGAGCCGCTATAACGCATCGAACGGCAATTATATCAGCGGCACCGTGCGCTACAACAATTATAAACCTTTGGTGGTCAAGGACGGAAAAGTAATTATCAGCAGAGATGCGATGAATGGGTCCGCATCCTCTGTGGGAATTTATGTCAACGGCAAATTTATTGGGATAAGGACCGACAATTCAATAGATGCTTCACATAAACAAGGGGAATACGGCACAGTGGGGCAAAAGGATACAAGCACCTCCTTTGCCATGGATTATGGTTTTAAGGCTGCAGACGGCTCGATCAATTTTAGCGGAAATGGCGAACATGTCAAGTTGACTCCTGACCAAAAGAAAGATACTAGTGTAACCAACGCAATGGATGCGAGCGGTTTTAAAGGAGAACAAAGAATATCTACTTATGCGAATTTAGGCTGGCTAGGCTGGCTTATGCTCTATGCGGAAGCGATAGGCGCTGGAGCCGCGATTGGGGCATCGAAAGGCGGGTGGTTGGGGGCATTGATTGGCGGCCTTGCTGGGCTTACGGTGGCAGCCGGCACACACATTCTAACCGCAACTAAAGTTATTAGCGAAACCCAAGCTTATCAAATGGCTGGTCTTGTTGAAGATATATCAATCGGGACTCTTACAAATTCTTTGCCCGGCGGATTCCTGCTAAAAGCTGGAATACAATACACAATTGATCGGGGTGTAAAAGGAATGGATGAAGAAGAAGCCGGTAAGAATTTTACAAATAGAGCGGTAGCCGGAGGGATTAACGCATTAGGCAACCTTGTGCCGGGAAATTGGGGTTGGTTAGGTGGAGGATTAGCAAAATTTGGCATTAATTTTTTTGGAACATTTATTCAAGCAAAGATGAATGGACTTAGCGATAATCAAGCTCTGACCCAGGCTTTTATAAGCGGCAGCGTGGCAGGAGGCGGGCATGCGGCCGGCGATTTACTTAAAGGATGGGCGCAGGCGAATTCGGGTAATTTCTTTGCCAAGGCGATCAATACTGTCAATGGTGTAAACGATTCGGTAAAACAGACAGATAAACAGACAGACTTAAAATCAACTCAGGTAGCGGAATTGTCCAGCAAGGGGTGGTCCTCGAGTTTATATGGCCAGTTTCTTAAAGAGCTCGGACGGAATATGCCGGCTCTTGGAGCTGTAGTTTTTCAATCCCTCCCATCGAATATGAGATTCCTTGGGATGGATCGAAAACAGCTGGGCTCTGTGCTTGGAATGATGGGCGGTTTAGCTTTTGGAGGCGATTACGGGGGTTTGGCTGCGACGTTTGTGGAGGCGATGTTTCCAAAACAAAATGTTTATCGGCAAATGAAAGATGACAAAGGAGAGTTATATTGGGTGCAGGAAACCGTGATAGAGACAGATCAAGGATCTACCACCGTTGCAAGTAAAGTAACTGAAGCGGAGGTTAATAGCGATGCGAGCGGCGTAGTTCTTAATTACGCGGGAGTGGATGCAGGCGGCAACGCGAGATACGAACAGACTCGCGGGGTTGATGTTGGCAGATCACTTGCGGGCGGATTTGCCGAGGTGGCGGGAGGAGGGCTTACACCTTATATTAATGGGGAGACAGCTGCGGGGCTTTCTCAGATCGGTATGACCCTGCCTCAAATGGCGGTCCAAAATCAACAGATGGCGGTGGATGAGAACGGCAAAGGAAAAATCCAATCTCTTTTCAGTGATAGAAATAACAACTACTTCACTAAGGTGGAAAATCAGATGGGTGGAGACAGCGCTTTTATGTGGACGCGAGGCCGGGATGTAATGAGCGAAAATATGTCCGCCCGAGGTCTGATCAATAACCAAAACGAAATTGTAGTGGGCAATGTGAAGGAAAATAAGCGGCTAGTAGCCTCTGCTTCCGGCGCTCTGCCTTTGGGGCAGGAAATTGAAGTTACAAGCGGCAGGTTTACTTTGACGCAGACCAGGGATTTAAATGGAAATGTAGTGGGTGAGAGGGGATCGCTTGCAGTTGGAGGGGTTGACGGTGCGGTTGGAGATGGGGCAAATGCCGCTGCTTCCCGCAAAATAGATTTGCAGACAGACAGCGGCTCTGGAAAATATTTTGGCATTGATTCCGGCACCGCTTTTGTTGTTGCGATAGGAAACGAGGGCGTTGCGAAAATAGATGAATACAGTGAAAATTACACCAAAATTGAATCAGCAGGGGGACGAATTTATGCATCTGGCGCAAATGGGACAGACCGTCTCGATGGCGGAGCGGTTTCAAAACTTTCTACTACAATTTCTTTGTCCGGCAAGAAAAATGTTTCGGTTGATCAGCAAGGCGATATGAGAATCGAACTCGATGCATCTGCCGCAAAAGGCGAAGGATCAAAGCTTTATGTTCGAACCGGCGCTGGGTGGCGCAGCGCATCAGTGATAGAAGCCCGGGGCAAAGATGAATATATCGCTGCTGTGACTGAAGGAACTTATACATCGTTTTATGCCATAAAAGCCTCCAGCGGCAAAGCGACATTTTTAAAGCAGACCACAGAAGTGGAAACAGCGATGAGCAAGGGGAAAGAATATACTTTTGCAGATGGACAGAAAGCGATCCGGTTTGAAATGAAAATTGATGGTAAAGATCAGGAGATTTTTAAGACTACGAATCAGGGTTTTAATGTTTCCGATGAACAGCAAGACGACTACACATTGCGAGGGAATCAGTTCTTTGTCAAAGACGGAGATAAAATTGCGCCGGTTGCCCTTTTGGTAGATCCTAATTCGGGTGTGACAAAGATGTTTAAGGTGGGAGAAGTAGGCTCATTTAATTATGGAGATGTTAAGCTCGAAGCTTTGGTTGTTCTTGACCGCGGAGCAGGCGTGGTGAAGATGATGATAGGTTCGAAAGAGATGAAAGATCTCTTTGCTAAATTTGGGGATAAAGATACGCAAATCAGCGGGTTGATGAAAAATTTCAAGAACGTGGATAATATCCCTGATATTAAAGGGGAGTTTGATCCCACTAGCGGAGTGCTTACCATCACGGGCACAACGCACTATGGCTCGCTAAGTCCAGAGGCTCAATCCCTGATCTCATCAAAGGTCAATGGGGTTAGAGATATTACCTTTTCTTATGATACCCAGTCAGGAGAAACCACGTTTGGCATGAATGTGAGAGTTTCTCAACTCAAAGACAAAGATGATCGAGAAGTGGCGACTTTCTTAACGCCGGATGATAAAAATGAAATTGCAGTTAAAATCAAAAACAACGGAGAGTTAGGATTTGAGGGAAAAATTCAAACCGGATGGTTAGACGATTTCGCTCAAAGGCTCAACGAAATGGTTGGAGATAAAAAGGTGAAGAGGTTTGAGGGATTTAGAGACTCTGTAAATCTGGCGCAAGCCTCTGTAGGCGGCTCTTTTGCCGCGGTTAAAGGAGGCGTGGAACTTACGCTTTCTGTTGGCAAGTACGGCCAAGAGGTGAATCTTAAGACTGCTGCCGGCAACATTGTGAATCTGTCGAAACTCTCTCCGGAAACGCAGAACATGCTGGGACTGCTCAAGAAAGAAAATTTAGGAGATGTTAGAACTGAACTTAAGTTTGCTTCTGTGAAAAAAGAAGATAAATCTGAAGCAAGAGGTATCTCCGCAAAATTTAATATTGACGACCGGGATACGCTAAAAGCGATTGTTGACGGCATGGCAAAGGATCCAAAAACTTTTAAAAGCGACTCCATCCTGCCTCTTCAAATTCTGCTGGATAAAGGCATTAAAGATGTAAAAGCTGATATTGTTATTGGCGAAAATGATAAGAGAGCATTGGTTGTCTCCATGGATGTGGATGAAATGCCGGAAGAATGGCGCGCAAGTTTGGAGTCGCAAGGGGCAGAGGCGTTCACAGATACTCAAACCGGCGTTACCCGCTACAATTTCGCGCTTGGCGCTGAAGGAGGAAAAGTTGAGGTCAAGGCGGTGCGCTTGCGAGGCGAGGTGGTAGGCAAAGGGCAAATCATTGAGGCTGGTTCTGATGTTAAAATCAAAGATGTTACGGCAATTAAGGAAAAACAAAAATTAAAAGTTCAGACCGCGGAATCTCCTGGCGGAACTGTGGCGTTTACTTCCATAGCCGATGTCAATGGAAAGCAGATTGTGGTTAAAGGCAATTTTAGCTCCCACGACGTGGCAAAAGCAATGGGCTTGCCGCAAAAATCAATTAACAATGTTCCTTTAAGGCGTTTAACTATTTCTGGTCTTGCCGTGAATATGGCGAATATGCCGGGCAATAATCCCAATCATAGAGGGTTGCTGCTTTACGATGTAAACGTAACTGTGGGGAAAGTGAATTTATGGTCGCGGTTTATGGGCCAGGGGTTCTTTAAAAACGACAATATTATCACGCGTTTCTTTGGACGATCTTCTTTAATTGTGGATACGGTTCAAAACGGTCTATTGGTGAGCAGAGGATTTATTGAAAATAGTGAAGTCAAGATGGGGTTGGAGCGTTTTAGAGGGAATGCTGAGAAAGTTTCTGGGCGGGAAGAAGTGCGCATATTTGCTCCCAATGGGAATCTTTTAGTGAGTGTTGTGAATCCAAATTATGGACCGGATGGAAAGATGCGTTCATCTGGGACAGTGGATATATTTAATAAGGATACAGGTAAACTCGAGTATAGGTTGACCAATGCCAATTTTATGGTTCAGAAAGGAATGATTGGAGAATTAAAGAGTTATCGAACAGCTCAAGTTTTTGACGCAGACGGCAATCAAGTGCGCATTCAAGAACAGAAGGGAGACCAGTTGATCGTAAGAGTTATCCAGCCTCACCTTGCGTTCAACAAAGTTGAGACCATTGTTTTTAGAAAAGGCGAAAACGGAAGATTTTATGCCGCTGACGGCTCCGACCGCATTGTCTCAGAGGGCGTATCGGACGCAGGCATTCCAAAATCCGCAGTGGACCGCGCCCTGCAAAAAAGATTATTGGATCTTCAGCTGCCCACCGATGTAGCGCCCAAGCCAATTCTCTTTGTAGGCTCTGACCGCACTGTATCCATCAACATAAAATCGAAAGAAGGAATCGCTATGCTTATAGCTGCGGGAATAGACCCGGACAGGAATCAAAATTTAGTTCAGATGATAGATGGAGTAGATACGATGGTGATTGGCAAGTTGAATGAAGATGGAACGAAAATTTTGGGCGGCGGCCTAACCTTTAAAGTTACGCGGTTGAACGAAGATAGAAAAAACATTACGGCAGAGTTGACCCAAGCGGAGTTTACGATAGGAGAGAACAATAATCTTGTCATTAGCCGCGGGTTGTTGAATGGCAGTCATTTTGGCGTGGCGATGGGCGAAATGGGAGGCAAAGGCGAGGGAGTTAAAGATGTAAAGACAAACGTCACTCTTCACGCTGTAAGAAATGGACAGGCTTTTGTCAGCGGAACGGTGGAAATAAGGGATGGACAATTTCTCATGCAAGGAGCTGGCGCCAAAATCAAGTTTGAAAAAGCTGGTTTAAGCTTAAACGGCTATACCGCTTTAAATAACGGCGCGGAACTCACCTACACAGAAGATGGGATTAGTTTAGGAGTAGGCGATAGAGTGCTTTCTTCCATTGGAATCGAGTATCGAGGTGAAGTGGATAGAGAAAGCGGTCAAACTTTTACAAGAGGTTACATTCATAATAGAGCAATCGTTAAAAGCGGCGAAGGGCCGGACGGCATTCCATTTTATATGACTGTGGGAGACAAAGACGGAGAGGGATACGCCTACGTAGTTCGAGAAGGAACATTAAATGCTGCAGACCCTGGGGCTAAATTTAATATAGAACATGTGGCTGCAAACGGACAGGTGGTATTTAAAACTGAGGTAACGGTTGGCGAGGGAGGGATTTTTAAGGATCAAAATATTCAAACGACCAGCGCCCAAGTTATAGATAGCCGCAATCCAAAACACGTTGAAAATGTTGCATTTGAAGGCTCTATAAAAATAACCAAAAGAGGATTCAACGCAACAGGAATTTTGATTGGACGTGAAGATACTGGAATTAAAATGGGTGAGGGAAAAGGCGGCGATGCGCCAAGCGGCGTGCGCACCGTGGCCGAAGTGACAACTCAAGGAAACAATTATTTAATTAGTAAAGATGGAAAAAGTCAATGGGAATTGGATATCACTGACGACCAGACTCGCGTGATAGGCGCAGGCGCTACGCTTTTGCCGGGATCGGATGTGAATGGCATGAAAGTTGGGAAAACAGGATGGCTGAAGATTTTAGGAGACGACCGGTTTGAGGCGCCCGTTGGAACTCAAGTATCTCACGGGGAAGAAACTTTTACGGCAAAAGGCGCGGCCGGAAGCAAAGTGGTTTATCGAAATGATTCGGACGGCCTTTATGTGGAAAGCGGGCAGATGTACAACCATAAAGAAAAATTATATTACACGGCTGTCAGCGATGGTGCCGGGGGAACTGTGAATATTGTCTCTGGCAGCAGCGTGCGCAATATTTCTGTAGTTCGCACCGGCAACAATGAGAACGGTACGTTAAAAATCACAGGGCCTCCGGGAACCGCGCCTCAGCTCCTTGAGAAAAAAGGCGACGCCTATTTCGTCAATGGGCAGAAAGTAACCGACCCCTCCATGATTGATGATCTATCCCTCCGATTCTCTCCTAAAGCTAGAATATCCGTTTCTCGCGACTCCGATGGAAATTTCAATACAGGCTCAGTGCTTTCCGTTAAGACAAAAGCGGACGGCCAAACTGTGAAAGTGACCCATAAAGGTTCTCTCGTATTAGGCAAGGATAAAGTATCCTCCAGATTTGAGTCGAGTGTAGAGAGAGATTCCGGCTACGTTTTGGACGTGAGAACGCGCGTGATGACTTTGGGAGTTAAGGCTCCCGTGCCTGTAGAGGGAACCAACAAAAGATCGCTATTGAATAAGTCCGGCGCAAATCCAAGGTACACCGAGATAACCACTGACCTGGCTGGAAAAAAGATATTGACGAATAATGTGCCGTTGGCAAAAACAAAGGATAGTCAAGGAAAGGAAATATTAGAACCCCAATATCAAGATATTGCCATGGGAGAAGCGTTCCCCATTGCGGCTTTGAGAGGAGAAACCCTGACTCTGGATAAGAAGGGCAGCTTTATGGGCGCATCTGCCGCCATGTATGATTTTATTAAAGGCGGAGACAAAGAGAGGATGGCGGTTTTGCGCACCGCTCTCCGTCAAGGGTTTGGCGGCACGGCTATAGAGAAATTGCCGGGCGGCGCGGGCAGGGAAAGTTATGGCGCCAGAGTTGAGTTCATAGACCGCAAAGATGATAAAGGGGCGCATGAGTTTGGTTTCATGATCTCGGACTCCCAGCAAAGAGTGAACATTCAAATCACAGATAAAAAGCTGGTTGCCTTTGCCCGCACCAAAGAAGGAATCGTTTACATCAATTCTTCCAACGATGGTAAAACAAAGCATCTCTTTAACGCGGATGCGAAAGGCAATGCGACTCGCGCGTACTTAAAGGAAGGAGGAAAGGTTGTATTCGACTACGTTCGCTCGCGAGACCCGAAGAAAAATATAGGCGCTCCCCAAGTTGCGGAGTTTTTAAGGAAATCAAATGGTCTTTCAGTTGTGGCGGGAGCGGATAAGCTTATTCTATACAATAAAAATCAGATGGTTGGTTTCTCTTACGATAAGGGTAAAAGCCATTTTGTTTTAGATAAGAAGCAGTTGTCGGTTTATTCCCGGGGAGGAAAGGATTATACCGCGAGCTATAAAGCTTTGAATGTTGCCATTATGAAACACTTTGAAGTTGAGATGACAAAGCGGGGAATTAAGGAGCTCAACATCACAAGCGAGATCGCCTCCGTTGCTTACGGTTACATCGCAAACGCTTTGGTAATGGATAAAGAGTTGCGCGGCCTTAAAATTTCCCGAGGCGGGGGCACGGCTCAATATGCGGGCAAACCTTCCGCAAAAGGAGCTCTGGTTAAAGCAGATGCAGTCAAGAAGGAAATCCAAATCCAATCTTTGGCGACTAAATTTAAGTTTGAAATCAATCCACCTATAAGAGGTACGGGCGCAGAAAAATATGTGCGGGGCAAAAGAATCGCTACCGGACTTCCCAGCGGAAGTAAAGGGCTTGCGGCTGTGGCTCGCGCAAGAGACTATTACGCAAAGTCTGTTGTGTTGGCTCTGCTTGGCGATTTCGTCGGCGCGAAAAAAGCGGCAGACAAAGGGAACGCTAATTATAAAGTCGCATTTCGAGTGGCTCAAAAGCAGGAGCAGGTTAGACAACAGCGCGCTCAGGAAGCGAAAAGGAGAAAAGAAGTAGCAGCTGGTGGTGTTGGGTCAATGTTCGGTCCGGACCATCCCAAAACAAGATGGGATGCGGCTAAGAAGAGAGTAAGATCCTATCATTGGGATTTGAGACTGGCACAAGCAGAATACAGCCAATACACCACAGGCGCTTTAAGAGCAGAGGCTCAGGCTGATCCCAGACTTCTTGCTGGGCTTAGGGCTAAGATTTCATCTTTACAAGCGAAACTGCACGGCGCTAGAAAAGAGGCGAATGCGATTGTTTATGAGGATAGGATCAAACGTACAGAGGCTGAGAGGAAAAGAAACCCGCTTTACCGAGATCCTTCCATGAGAGGGCAGGTTGAGGAAGCAATCAATAATATCAGAGACCAAATGGCATCTGATGATTTGCCGCAAGAGGATCCGATGTTGGAAGTTGAAGCGAGTGGAACAAAGGTAGTGGGTAAAGGTCAAGGCATGCTCGGCGGTCGAGGCAGGGTTACAGGAGGGCAGGTGGCAGTCAACAATCGCGGACTTGGCCTGGCTTCTGTCACAGAACAAGAGGGTGTGCAAGTTTACGGCGGAGAAGCGCAAGTGGAATGGAATGTGCCTAATCTTGGCAAGGGAAAAGGGCTTGAAGTAAAGTCCGGAACGCGCCTTGCACTTACTCTTGACGCGCATGGAATTGTGAATGGAAGAGGAACGGTTATTTCGGGGGTGGGCTCAAGGTCTCCCAGAGTTCAAAGCAAAGCTGAAATCATTAGGCTGATTTTTCAAGGACAACCTACAGGAACTCTCGGACAAAAATGGCAGGCTGCAGATAAAAAAGTTGGGGATTTGCAAGCAAGGCTTGCAGCCGTTGAAGCGAGATACAAAGGGCCTTTGAAAGCAGAGGCTCAGTACGATCCACAGATAAAATCTTTAAGAGCGGAATTAAAAGGCGCTGTTCATGCCCGTGACAATATTGTCTATCAAAGCCGTCTCGATCAACTTGCGCCTCTCCTAAGACAATATAAGGGAACTCCTATGGAAGGTGAAGTGCGCACAGCAATGGATCAGATCAAAGCAGAGATGACCTCAGGGCTGCCGAGCGTTTATCCCAAACTGGAACCGCCAGCGGCCGCAATGCCTGCAGGCGCTCCACAAATGATGACCGAGGAAGTTTCTGCTACCCAAAGCACTGTACTCAACAATGCTGTAACCATACAACTTAAAAATGGGAAATCTATCTATTATTCTTTGGATACCGATGGAACCAATATTCGGGAAACGGTTTATTCTACCAATAGAGATGTTTCCTACAAGGCGGCTAAATCAGAAATTTTTCCTAAAGGAGGCTCGGGGGCTGGCGAAAGGCCAACCATAGAAATCATGGGGCGTTTAGATGCGAGTGGCAGCTTTAGCATGGGAGACGAATCTTACTTCGCTCTTACCTTTATAAACGGCGAAGCGCAGTTCCACGGAAACTTTACGGAAAATTCAAGATTAACATTGGAGGCGGGCGCAAGGTACGGAAATTATGTCAATCTTGGCGCCGGCGACGCAACCATTTTTGTTCATAAAAGATATGCAAACAACTCCGGCAATAGAGATGGTTTAGTGTTTTTAAGCGCAGGCGGCCGCCTTCAATACGCAACTAAAAACACGAGGTTTGAGTTTAAATCTTCAATGGATGCAAGCGGCAGGATTAAAACCTCTGTAGGAGTAATTGCTAAAATCGGTTCAGAATGGAAGCAAGCGGATAAATATATTTTTCAAGATGGAAAGGAGCGCATTCAGATCCGCGACACTGTTTATAAGTCAGTGGCAGGAGGGTCGTGGAAAGCGGAAATGAAAGTGGGAGATACTGTCCGCACAGTTGTGAAGGGGTTTGGCTCAAAGCCTGACGACGTCAGCTACGCAAAAGAGATGAAGGTAAAGGGTTTCTTTTTCGATTATCAAAATGGACAGGTGATGGTGGATGGGGATGTGACGATCACCACTGAGAAATTTTTGGTGAAAACTGGCGGACCTAGCCCCGAACCTTCCGGAGTCTCTCCGGAAAAAAGGGAACTAAGCGCTTCCAGTGGGCTTCAAGTAGATATGTGGAATAACGATTATGTGATCTCTGCCGCAGACCCTACAAAGGGCGCAAGGGTCTCCATGTCGGTTACCATTGATCAAGAAAAGGGCGCGGAATCCGCCATATTCCATCCTTTTGAAGAGGGCTCTGTGGTGGTGGGCGGCAAAACAGGATTTAGATATGGAAAGGACCAAGATGGGAAGGCTATCCATTATCCGGATGGAACTTACGTTAAGTTTGGAGTGAATGGGCGAGTGGATAAAGTTTGGCGCACAGACATGCAGTGGCAGGAAGCCCAATCCGCGGTAAGATCGCAAGAAGCGAAAGTGGATGCGATGAAAAGAGAAGGAAAAGATGCGAAAGCAGAGTCGGCAAAACTGAAAGGGTTGGAAGCGAAACGGGACAGCATTGCGGTCGCAGCAAGGGTAAAAGAGATCCGAGAACAATTAGTGAGGGAGACAGGCGGGATTCCAACGAAGGAAGCGCGGGAAGAATTTTTGATCGCTTTAACATTGGCGACCGTAGAGTTGAAAGAGGAGGGAGGGACTGCGTCTCAGGAGAAAAAAGAGTTTGGATTTGTTTTAATGCCCATCAATGAAAAACTTAACATGGTTTTGGGTGAAAAATCTCTCGCTGGAAAATTTGGCAGGGTTTTGCAAGGTTCGGTGCAAAACGCTTGGACTGCGCTTTTGTCCGTTGTCACCCGCGATGGAAAGCAGTATTACGGCGGGGAAGCGATTCTGGGCAGGAAGATCGGTTCGCTCGGATCCTTAGAATTTTTAGATCAGGAGATTCGGTACAGCGTGGATGGCGCGGGCAAATCAACGCTGTTGGACAGTGGTCAGGCTAGAGTGGGGAGGGACAGCATGGATGGAATTGTTCTTGACCGCGCTGTGGCTGTAAAATTAAAGAAAGGAGAAACCGCTTATTATACATTCTCTTTAAACGGCACTGACATCATGGAGAGCTTCTTCAGCGAAAAACAGACCGCCTCTTATAAATTTTCCCCTCAAGATTTTGCTCAGCTGCGAGCTGCCGGCGGCGCTGGCGCTGGCGAGGATGCCAAACCCATCATTGACATCAGAGGCAGATTGAATAAAGATGGCAGCTTTAGCATTGGAAGCGAATCTTTCTTGGCACTAACGTTTAAAAACGGGAATATTTTGCTGGATGGTTACCATTCAAAAAATTCGCGCATTACTTTGGCGGCGGGAGCGAGTTTTGGAAGCCTTGTGAATATGAACACATTCGATGTTTCTTTCCGTTTGGATCGAGATTTAGTTGACCGCAGAAATATCCATGGCGTTGAAGTGTTGACCGGTGGCGGCCATTTGCAGTTTGTTACTCCTTACGCGAAGTTTAATTATATGAATACAACCAATGCAAAAGGACAAACATTGACTGCTGTAAGCGTGTACTCTACCATTGCTGGACAAGAAAAACTTGTTTCATTCATGAACTCATCTAATATGGGATGGGTTGTGCGCGATGGAAATAAGAGCTACAAAATTGGTTTAAACGGATGGGAAGAAATCAAGATTGGAGGCAAATCAGTCGAAGCCGGAAAAACCACGCGCGGCTTAAAAACAAAAGATAGAAATAACCAGGAAGTATCATTTGATTTTGCTGTGACTGATTTTAATTTTGATTATCAAACCGGCGTGGTTTCGGCTGTGGGAGAAATTAGGATAGGGGATCAGAAATTTTTGGTTAAGCCTCCGCAACAAGGCGGGGCTCAAGGAGCGCCTGTGGAAATTCCAGGTCTTAAAGCATCAGAAGGCGCAAAGATTCAAGACCTTAGCAAGGAAGACGCGGGTAAACATGGATGGGAGCTGAGCGCGGCAGATACAAAAGCAGGCGCAAAAGTTTCCGCGCTGATTCCTCTTACCTCAAGTGAAAGCAGTTCTGTAGAGGTGATATTCCGTGCCTTTGAATATGGTTCAACAGTGGAAGTTGGCGCAAATGGATTTACCTATGGCAAAGATCAGCAGGGGAAAGCAGCTACTTATCAGAATGGTTCATTGCTGAGGTTTGGCGCGAATCAAGGCGTAGAAAAGTTTTGGAAAAAAGGGACTAAAGAGACCTCGCTTGCTCTTGAGGGAGGGACTGGAATTCTATCTCCGGAGGGATTGAAACGGCTGGACGATAAAAATGCTACCAATGATAAAGAAAGATGGAAACAGGTAGGCAACAAAAAAGTGAAAAATATAGATGGTACAACTTTTACCCTGGGCGCTGTCAGTCAGGATGCAAGCGGTTTTACTGTACGCTCCCTGATCATAGAGACGAATAAAGGAACCAGAGTCACATTAAATGTCAGGGAAGGGGATTATTTCTTTAATCAGAATGCTGTGCCTGCAAATGTTGGGAGTTTCATGAGTTTTCTAGAAAGCCGCGGCGCTCGGGTCAATGGAACCGTACAATTTGGAGGTGCTAAGGCAAGAGTAGAAGGCATTATAAGAAATGGAGAAATTCTTGGTATTACCGTGACGCCAGAGGTAAAAAATGTAGCTCAGCAGATATATTTAAAGGCTACACATGCTGGCAGCCCAGATTTAGAGATAAAGAGTTATAAATTGCAGATAGGTACGGATGGCGCTTTAAGAATATCTGAAATGAGCGCGGCAGAAGTTAATGGTCAAGTAGGAGATAAAACAGTAATTGCTCAGAGAGAAGAACTTTCCTCTCCTGCAAAAGGCGCGGCTGAAGCTGAAGCTGAAGCTAAAGGAAAAACAGGACACACACCAAGCGAATATAGATTAAGAAGTGAGAATGGGGTTGCCAAATTCAAGGGAACTATCACTGTGGTCTTGAGCGAAGATCAGAAATCATATTCACCTCTTTTGGTTGCTCCGGGAAATCGGGTAACAGCAGAAAATGAACAAGCGCTTAGACTCTTAGGTGTTCAGGTCAGGGATCGTAAAATTGGAGCAGAATATGAAATTGATGCAGGGGGCAATGCTAATTTGCCTATGGGCGCAGGAGAGATAGCGGCTGGTATTGGCAGGGCATTTCAAGATCTTGGCGTAGGTCTTGGGGTTGGCGCTGGAATTTTACCATCTCATATGAAAGCAAGATTAGATTGGGAAACAAAAACAACTGTTAGTTCCAATGTGGAAAAGGTTGCAGGTTTTACCGGAAGAGTTGGAGGTTTTGTGGGAGGAGCTGCTGTTATCTTTAGCGAAGCAGTTCTATCTCTTCCAGGAGAAGTAATTAATTTGGGACGCGCTTTTGCTGGAAAAGAAAGAATGGAAAATATTTATTTAGAGTATCTATCTACAGTTGGGTTTGAATATTACACAGGCAAAGATATTACAGAGATCAGTGAAGGAGAAGCAAGATGGGCAGCTGTAGGGGCTGTATCACTCTTTACGCCGCTTGCTGGTGGAACCTTAGTAGCGCGTGGAGTTGTTGGGATTGGATCTAGAGTTTCTACTGCTCTTTTAGCAAGATTGGGAGTTGGCGTAGCTGCTGCTGAGACTGTTGGGGTTGTAGTTCCTACTGTCAATCTCTTAGGAGCAACAGCAGCTGGGGCTGTTGGTGAGGCTGCTGGGGCTGGAACTAGCGCTTTAGCAAGAATTTTCGCAGTTGGCAGAACAATCGCCTCAACGCAAATAACATTGCGAGGAGTGGTAGATGCCGCTTTTTACGGATATTCTGCTTATTCTGCTTATAACAATGTTAGGGAAGGAAGATATTTTGACGCTGTGGTTGACGTTGCAGTTGCTGTTTTGTTTATCCGTCCAATTGGAAAGTTGGCAATGGAGGGTTTGGGAATCTTGGGAGGAAGATTAGTGACTGCAGGCAGGGGCATAAGCGCTGGCACAAGAGCAGTGATAGGTTTTGTTGAAGCTTCAGTTGGAGTGGTTAGAGCTTTGCCGTCAAGCAGTAGAATTGTTGCTCTTGGTTTAGGAAGCATTATCGCATCCAGCCGCGCTGGACGATTTGTAAACGGTGTGGGGATCATTCTTCTGAATGGAACAAGGGTCTTTATTAGCAATGCAAGGATTGTTGCTTTGGGCACTGGCAGTATTATTCAAACTACTCGGCTGGGAAGAGCGGTCATGCCGCTCTTTGCAAGAGCCGCAATTATAGCCAGAGGTTTTGGAACCGGGATCGCAGCTTTCAGAACAGCTGTGGTACTTTCCTTAAGCAGATTTGGAAGAATTATAGCTTATCGTATAGCAGTGCTGGGCGAACTATTTATTGCAGTTGGAAATGCAGTGATTCATAATGCGAGTCTCTTTAGAGGCTTTATTGCCAATTCAATTTTAGCTGTAAAAGGATTGATCCGCGCTTTTATTCACTTTGCCAGCACAAACGGGTTTGCCCTAGCTATTTCAGATATGGCAATTGATGGAAGAAATTTAATTATTAATGGTTGGAGTAAAACAAAAGATTTTGCGACTTTTTTAAGTAGAAGGATCAGTCAAAATCTGATTGCAGTATATATTTATACAAACGTATCAAACCCCACTCTTTTTATTATTATTGGAGCGATTGGAAAAGGCATAGGCTCGTTTGGAAAATCGCTTGGCATTCGGGTTTTTGAAATTTTAGTCTGGCCAATAAAATATATTAGCGTGCCTTTGTTCAAAGCAGCGGTTCCTGCAGCGGATGCGATGATGATGAACCTTGCTCTTAAACATAGCTATGTAAGTTTTGCTGATGCAAGAGATCATTTTTTGAAGGGCAATTTGAATCAAGCAATTTTATCTGCATTCAATGGATTGATGGATTTGGCGTTAGTTGGAATTACGCTTGGTTTTTCTTTAGGGATTCATGCGATAAAAACTGGCGCTGCTGCCGCAGTCTCTGGTGCGAATAAAATTTCAGGAAAACTAATGGACAGGATTGTACAACAGCTTTTTAATAATACAAGAATGGCTTGGCAAAATTTTCTTTCTAATCCGCGAGGATTCATACTCAATACGCTTACAGGCGCGGGCCAAGGCGCCCGCAGGTTCGCTTCTCTTAACTTTATGGGATTAGGCGATTTTATGACATTGCTTCCTGCTTACAAAGGCGAAGGGAAATGGTATTTACCTTGGGATGTTTCAACATACGATGAGATGCATCGGCCGCATATCCTAAATTTTTCAGAAAGATACCAGAGCGCTATGGGCGGCGCACAGATGGGGTTTATCTTTGGCGTTTCCAGTAAAGTGTTCCAGCCCATGTGGGCGGAACTGATTCCTGGTTTAAGATATTTTTCTATTGGGGGTGAAGGGATACAGAATTTAGCAGCGACTTTGGATGGATTTATTGCGATTGGGGGTGGAGAGGTTTTCAATACCGCATACTCTGTTTCTATTTTTGGTTTAACTGAAAGTCTGATGAATTTTGGGGCGGATGAAGTGATAGCTAATAATTTTGGAGAAGCTGGGGAGGGATTTGCAGACTTTATGCGCAATGGCGGGGCGCTTGTGTTATCTATTATTTTAGCTCCAACAGCAGGCAAAGTTTATTCCAGCAGTTTTATCCGAGGTTTTGCTATACGAGAAGGGAGAGGCGCGGGAAAAAATGATGCTGTTCGAGCAGAATTTTTAGCAGAGGTTACAAAAGCGTATGACACCAAGGCAGAGAGTCACAAATTTAAGAATGGGATTGAGTTGCGCCAAGAAGAGATCAGCGAGTTAAATGGGGAAGGAGAAGCGCAAAATATTTTAGCTGGGATCATTGTAGATCAAGGGAAACAGGCAGAAGCATACGACAAATTAGGAAAGGCAGAGGGGAGTGAGAGTCCGACAATCAGGCTGAAGATTGGGGAACAGGAAGTGGATCTTTATGGAAGAGGGTTAAAAGAGACATTAGATGCTGTGGCCACTGAACGGTTAAAGGCAGAAGGATATAAGGCTGAACAGTTTGTTCCAGAAGCGCTTGGCGAGGGTGAGAGATATTATAAAGTTGGGAAAGATGAAATCACTTTAAAGAATGGAGCTAAGGTGAGGGTAACAGAAGGGATTGCAAAGAGCATGGCGAAAGAATATGCCTCTAGTCTTAGCGAGAGCGAAGCAAGATCCATGCTTGCCAAACTTGATGGTAAACTGGAAGGCAAAGTTCTTAAAGATGCTTTGCAAGAGAAGTTGGATCAGGCAAAGGTCAGAACAGAAGAGGCGCGTTTAAGAGAGAGCGGCGAAGATTCAGTTGGAGTGATAGAAGGATTGGAACGCGGAGCGGATGAAGCTGGGGAAGGAACCACACTGCAAAGATCATTCCAAAATCGGATCAAAGAGCTTTCAGAAGAACTAATGGGTGTGGAAGGTACGATTGGTTCTATTGTCGAGGTTGGTTTTACAAGAGCTTTGAATGCTAAGTCTGCTACTTTGCGTAGGGCAGCACAAGCGAAACTTGAAGAGTTTAGGAGCATGAGGGAATCTCAAAGCGCAAAAGTCGAGGGTTTAAAAAAAGAGGTGAATCGTTGGATTCAAGAAGGGAACAAAGAAAAGTTAGAAAAAGCGAGATCTCATCTTAAACAGGCTGAATCTAGACTTAGGACTTTAGATCAGTTGCTTGATCTTATGAAATCAGGAGAGAGTCTAGGTTTTCTTCAAATGAAGGTGAGCGCTTTATCTGTTACGATCAAAAGCGCTGAGTCAAGAGCTTCTACTTTACGAGAAAAGATTCAGATCTTGGAAGGCATTTCTGGTGCAAGTGCAAGGTCAGAGTTGCTTAAAGCTAAAGAAGAGTTAGCTGGGCTTGAATCAAAAATTGTGAATGATAAAGCAACTTTAAGATCTGAAAAAGCTAAATTGGAATTGCTTCAAATGATTCAGGCTCTAGCAGGAGTTAAATTTAGTCAAGGGGCTTTACAAAAGAGGATGGATGATCTGAAATTAAGGATAGAAACAAAGGAGAAAGAGAACGAAAAAAGAGCAGAGACTCGTGAAAAAGGGTTTGAAAGATGGTCAAGCAAAGGGAAACGGTCAACAAGGGATATTACAAAATATCGAGACGAGTTAGCAAAACAAAAGGAACAAGAAGAGAATGAACTGATTGATCTTATGGAACAACATGAATCTGTAGAGTCTCAACTAGGTTTATTAGAAGTTGTGGTAGATACTTTTGCTCAGGTAAAAAAAGTGAATGCGAAAGCGGTGTTAGATAGAGTTGCGGCAGATCAAAAATCCCGGGGTTTAAGCGAAGAAGAGATTTTAGCAGAATTAAAAAATCTTGCGGATGACCCTTCCCAAAACAGCGCAGTACGAGAGGAATCTTTAAAACGGATTGAGGAAATCTCCGGTAGGAAACTGCGAGGGTTGGTCATTGCGCGGGATGCGCTGAAAGAAAGAATTGAAATCGCTGAAGTTGAAAAGGCAAAGGGAGAAATTTCTCGTGTAGAACAAACGATTCGAGAACGGTTGAGAGGAGAGGGGCTTAGCGGAGAAGAGCTTGAGGTTCGAGTAATGGAAACTTTAGATTCGATGAACCTGGATGGATTTGCGGATGCGGTTGAGGTATCGCGAGCAAGTGCGTTAAAGGCAAAACAGGCGCGCATGGATGAACTTTCTTCAAACTATGCGCAAAGAGCAATAGATAAAAAAACAGGCAGCTTAGAAAAAATTAATAGAGGGTTAAACAGCACATCCGAAACTTTAAGAAAAGCGATCGCTATTCACGTTTTGGTTGAGATGCGTGAGGTTATCTCTTCCCTATTAGATGAGAAAACCGCAGTCAAATTTTTGGAATCTTTAGCCAAGGCTAAAGAGGGCGCAAATGTGGATCAGATATTGGATCAGATTTTACAAAATGCTGGGATCAGCGGTGATAAAGTGCCAGCTGCTCTTAGAGGGATTAAGGTTACTGGTGAACTTAAAAAGATGGCAGATGAATTAAGCTCTGCTGTTGATACAGTTCAACAAGCGCTGGCAAAGGTGCGAGAAGTTTTGCCAGATTTTAAATTTAAAAATCCGCAGACCGGTCAGCTTGATCCCAAACAACAAAAAGCTGTAGAAGATGCCTTAATTCGGAGTTTAGCTATTCACCGGGATGTAGGCGGCGGCAAAACCGTGATCGTTGCAATGACGATCTTAGCCCGGGCCATTCGAAGTGGAGGGAAACCAAATGCGGATCTGGTTTTAAAGGATCCAACCGAAGCGCTCAAATACTATGAAGGTAAATTTATTGGAGAGGTAACGTATCGGCAGATCATGGAGATGGGCGGTGGGGATATGATCTTGATGAGAGAAATCCTAGAAGCTGTAAGAGATAGATCAGATCAAAAGATTGATAAGTTTCTTAAAGAATTAAAGGATCCAGCTCTAAAAGAATCCTATACAAAAGTTGTGAACCGTCTTCGCAGCGAAGGCAAATTAAGTGAAGAGAGCGCTGTTTTAGATTTCTTTAAACAGGTGATGAAAGGGGATAGCTTTATTAGGGTTTGGACATCAGAAGAGATTGGTCACTTAAATACCCATGCGGAAATGGAAGCGAGCCGCGGCAACAAAACGCTTAAAAATATCATTGAGGAGGCAACTGGAGATAAGTCCCGGGCTGTATTCTTAGATGAGGTTCACCTCACCTTAACTGAACAGATCTCGTTTGTTTTAAGTGAAGGGCAGGGAATTCCCGCGAGCAAACATTTTAATGCGCGCCAGAAAGAAAAATTGAAACGCGCGTATGAAATTGCAAAAGAGTTTGAAAAAGACGCGGAGTATGAAGGGGGTAAGATCCGATTTAAAGATGAAGCGACCAAAAAAGCGATTGAGCAGCAAGCAAAAAGAGAAGGCATTTCCGCTGCCCATATTGAATCTATGTTAAAGGCAATTAAAGAGAGCGCGGGCGAAAAGTTTGGTTTGGTGAACGGCAAGGTTGTGCCAATAGACAGCAATGGCCAGGTACAGCCCAACCGTGTTTTTCATGACCATGCTTATGCTTATGCGGCATCCAGAAACATTAAAGTTGTGGGAGCGGATGGAAAAACAGCGACTGATAAAAAACTTTCTCACGAAGAAGCATTGGAAGCAGTATCCATTAGCAGGACCGCGCTTGCTACTTCCGGCAGCCGGCTTTTTAACTGGAAAGGTCAGAGAGTGGGTCTTTCTGGAACTTTGGAAGGAGTTCGGGCAATGGCAGACGCCTATGGTATTGCGGTTGGCAAGTTTGGAGAACATGGCGATTTTAAAGATTTCACTTATGCGGGAAAAGGCAAGGCGAGCGGAGATCAAATTGAGCTAGAGATATTAGATGGCAAGAGCATGGAAGAAAGAGCAGCATTGATTGTTCAGGATGTTCTCAATGGTATGGAAAAAGGGATTGGTCAACATCTCATTATCTCTTTAGATCCAGTTTTGCGGAGCAGGGTCATAGAAATGTTAAAGAATAGAGGGATCAAGGTTTCTGAGATTGACTCAAACGCGGACCCTGACTCTATTAATAAAATGATTGATGCAAGAGCTAAAGATGCTCAAGGAAATATCATTTACCAAAAAGATAAATACGGGGAATTTATTAAAGATAAAAATGGAAACAAGATTCCTGTTTATGAGGCCAGAGTCATTGTTGGCGGAAGAAGAGCCGGCATTGGGCTAGACTATAAAGGCGATTTTAATTTGATTGTGGATGGTCATGGAGAAGGAGGCAAGGGAATTGCAGACGGTGATTTCTTAAGACAAGCCTTTGGACGGGTGGATCGGGGTGGAGAAATGGCGGCTAATGGCAATAAATCGGGCCGCAAAGTTTATCTGGATAAAAAAGTTCTGGCTGAGAAAGCAAAGAAATTAAGAGAGAATAAGGCAATTATGGAGTGGATTGAAAATAAGATTAAAAAAGGGGAGCTGACGGTTCAGAAAGAAAAAAATGGTCAGTATAATGATTTTGATTTGGTCACGAAATATGAGGGATTGAGAAAGTCTTCTAGCGGATTACAATTTGGTTTAGTGGATGCGATTAAGGATAAATTCTTTATTCAAAAGTTGAATGATTTCTTGGCTAAAGCTGGAGGGCAGGATAGCCCTATGGGAATAAAAGTGTTTGAAATCCTAGATAAAGTTTTAAATCGGGAATATAGCGAACCTCAGTGGACCAGCAAAGAAATGGATAAAGAGGGTGAGATTGACGGGGCAAGAAGGCTGGATTTAGGGTTTGAAAATTTAAAGAAGGAAGCGGTCTTGGCATTGAATGAGCTGCGCGGTAAATTAGGAACCAAGGGAGAGGAAGGGGATTTGCGCGCTGAAGTGGAAAATCTCTTGAAGGATTGGAAAAGTGTTAAGCCAGGAGAAACAAAACGAACCATCATCAATAAAACTGAAAATCTGCAAGATATGGTGGATACCATGTACAGATACGCGGATGAGATTATCCCGGATTTTGGCCAGGGAGGGGCTTTAGCCAATGCTCCTCGAACCATTGAGCAAGCTAAAACAAAGGTCAAACAGCAGGCCAGGGGAAATAACGTTTCTAAAGAAAGAGCCGGTCAACTACTCTCTCAACTAGAAGATCAGCTGAAAAAGGATAGCTCCCTTTCCCGCGGCGGGCAACTCACTTATAAAGGTCAGGTTTTCATGTCCAACCTGCTTCAAGTCTTATCCCAGGAAGCGGACGACGATGAGAATTTAAGCGCCTTGCTGGCAAGCGAAGATCCTTCTTTAAAATTTTCTATTTCAAAACAGGCTAAAGATGAAGACAAATTTGAATCCAGATTTAGTTGGGCTATGGGCGCTGCTTCTCTACTAGTCAATAATCAGTGGGATTTAGGAACCTCAATCAATTTAGGTGTGATTGTTCGAGCTGGACAAAAAAGCGGCATACCGGTTTCTGCCAAAGATCTCATGACTCAATATGAAAGAGAGGGCGTGGAGGGATTTAAGGAAATTGATCTTCCTCTTACTCAGACACAAGCTGCTCGCAAGGCTCAAAGCCGGCTTAGTCAGGCTAGAGGTGCTGAAGAAAATTTTGGTTTTGCCAGACAAAACATTTTTAAAGGATTAACTTCTAATTTAGGTTATGAACAACAGCAAAAACTGGCGAATAACAAATTTTTTGGATTTTTTGTGGCGGCATTGGCTCTTCCTAAAATGGCGCAGTTTGTCTGGTCTAAGTTGTTATTGGGGATGGCCGCTAAATCTTGGGAAAAATCCGCAATGAAATCTCTTGTCTCCATGAATGATGAGCAGGTCAATCATCATTTAGTTGTTTTGCAGGCGATCCATCTTTTAAGTTCCGCGCAATATAGCGCTGAGTCTAACAAAGTTGAGTTTAAACAAACCAGAGAGGATCGTGAAACCATTGCAAATACAGTGCGGAACTATTCTTACTATCAGAAATCAGGCGATGCAAGAAAACCTGACCGTTCTCGGTTCAACAAGTTCGCGAAACGCGCTGGTTTAAGCGACATTGTAAAATCTGGAAAATCCAATGCAATTGATTCAGGTTTAAAATTCTTTAACCGTTTTGCCAGCTCTTTTTTACAAACAACTTACAATCCTAAAACAATAGCTGTTTTTGGGATCAAGGTTATTTTTGCAGCAGGATTAGCAGCTGCAATATTTTTTGTAGCTGCTCCTCTGGCGGTTGCGGCGATTGGTCCAGTTAGTTTAGTGACCTTAGGTCTTATCAATGCAGCTGTTATCCCCATTGCAAAAATGATCTCTTCAAAAACAGAGAATAAAGTTGTAAAGTTTGCAGCGGACATTGTAGTTCCTATCATGGGTGTAATTTTTGGAATGTTCTTGCCAGGCAGTGATGTCTGGAGAATTATTGGAAAAGTTTTATCAATTGGTTTGAGTTCTTATGGGCTATCAGGTAAATTGGTAGATGTTTTAGGAAAAGGTTTAGAAAAAATTCTTAAACGTTTTGTCAAAGAGACTATTAGAGAGAAGAGTTACGCTGCCATGAACAAAGTAGTTGAAAAGAAAATAGAGGAGGCTGTAAATAAAAAGATGGAAGAACAAGAGCCTCAAAAGGGAAAGTTTTCAGCTGTTACAGGCGCTTTGGGAAACATTGGGGGCATAAAACGAAAGATGGCAGAAAGGGAAGTGAGAAGCTCTGGAAAGGTCACTCAGAATGAGTTAACTTGGGAAGATTTTATAGCTGTGATAGATGAGGTTTCTGATGAGACAGAACTAGATAGAGAAGAGATTGCTGAAATCGCGTTAGTTTTATTTAAAGCGAATGCGAGTGAAGATCAAATCAACAATATTTCTGATATTTTCTTAGGTTTTGTGAATGCAAAAGCTGCGAATAATCCAGAACAGGCAAAAGTTCTGGAAGAGATGAAAAAGATGAGGGTTTTAGAGCTTGCGGATTTGAGCCCTGAGGATGCTTTTAAGAGCGCTTTAATAAAGGTGGAAGCGCCAGATATTATGAGAGAGCAAAACAAGGGAGCAAAATCCGCAGCATTGACACCGGACAGCATCCAAGAACCGAACTTTAAAAAAGTTTTGGATAAACAATGGAAAAATTTATGGGATGCCACGGGTTTAGAGGGGGAAGCAAGCGAGAGTTCTCAGGAAGAGTTCCTTCGTCTTTACAAAGGTCTTAAGACAAATCTGGAAAGAGAAAAATTTATGCGTGCTTGGGATTGGCTGAATGAACTTTCCAACGGACAGCTGAAATCATTATTAAGCCAGGCCCAGGCAGTTGCTGCAGGCGCAAAAAAACTTGAAGATAGTGCTGATCCTGTAACACGAGAACAGATTGAAGCTTTAGCAAATCTCATGAAAAAGCATCTTCTTACAGAAAAAGGAAAAATTGGAGTGATTGATTTCTTGGAAGTTTTAAAGCAAGGGATTGGAAGCAATAAAGATTGGTCTAGTCTTGCTTCCAGCGCAATTCCTGAAAATACCAATCTTGGCAAAGCAGCGCGTTCAGTTCGGGATACCATTGCTGCCAACCCTTACATGCGTGAGGAAGATTTGATGAATACGATTATGGCTCTTACAGGGCAGTTCAATCTGTCGCAAGCTGAAGCGAACCGTCTTGTGCAGGTAGCGAGCTTAGATATTGAAGCTGATCAAACAGAATGGGCAAAGTACGGGGAGGCATGGAAAAAAGTGGGCCGTGCTGTACAAAACTATAAGAACAAGATCAGTCAATTTAAAGATGCTGAAACTTCTAGATCTGTGGAGGATTTAATTCAAGCAGAAAAGGATTTAGTCAATGCTGTTACGGATGAAGAAAGTCCTCTTTCTAAAGAAACACGTTGGTTTGCCTCTGTAAAAGCTTTGAATGCAGTTAATGTCCCTGTGAATAAAGGAGCGGTCAATTTTGAGACCGATTCATCCGATGAAGTAAGAGAGGAACTACAAGGGCTCCTAGAAAATGCGGCTAAAGGAATTTCCGCTGAACGCCAACACTTATTCCACGCTGACCTTCCTAATTTATTATCTCAAAAACTAAAAAATCAAACTGATTCAATTCGGAGAAAAGATCTAATCAAACGACTTGAAGATCAAGGCATTCAAGTGACTGTGGATGCAAGAGGGAATATTCAAGTGGTTCTGTCTGCCCTGCTTAAAAATGCAGCCTGGCAGGCGGTAGAAGAAGTGATGAATGGAAAGATGGAAACATCCCAAAATTTTAGAGAGACTTTACAAACCCGTATGGGGAATTGGCTCCGTTCAATTCCTGCTGCGCAGGATATTTTGTCAGCTGAGAATATCCATATTGTTTCAGATGAAGCTGTGGGTAGAGTCCCTACTGTAACAGAGGATGGCCATCTTTTAATTCCAGAGTCAATCGCAAAGAATGAGGCTCTTTTCCGTTTAGTTGTTTTACGGCAGATGGTAGTCTTGAGCCAACTAAAGCGTTACAAAGAAGAGCAAAGAGAGGAACATCTTTCAGAAAAAGATATTCTGGACGGGGCTATCAAAGAACTCAAAAACTGGAATCTTCATGCCCTGGCTCTAGTGCAACCCGGTGCGCGAACAAGCGAAGAAACAAAAGCGTCATTAGCAACTGTTGAAGAAGCGCAAGCGGCTCTTCAACCCGGGTTAGACCATCTTAAATTATTAAGCTCTTTTTCTAAACAAAGAGAAAAGAGCGGACTTCAAGCTTTAGCCAACCTTACATCTAAAAAAGCAAAGACAGCATCCATTCTCATTCAAAAAGCTTCTGAATTTCTTGCAGCTGGCGCTCTATTGTCACCCATGTTGTTTGACCAGTCTGAAGACCGTAATCTTTTAATTTCTCTTCTAGGGTTTACGCCTCAACAGAACAATACAATAAAAGAGTCTGAAACAAAATTAAGAGGGCAGGCGAAATTTGTTCCTTTTGAACTTCTTGCCAATGGTCCGCTGGTGGATGCTTTGATGGCTTCGGTAATGTGGAGACCGTTTATTAAAGCGCTTGAATCTCTTGATCCTTCGGATAAAGCAATCAGAGCAATCTTTGCTTTCCTTTCTGGAATCAATCCCAAGCAGGCGGATCGGGCGTTAGAGATGGGGATTGGGATTCTTGAAAATAAAAATTTTTCTCCCTTGCTTGAAGAAAATGGATCTCAACAAATTTTGCAGGCTCTGGCTCCGGTTCTTTTCTTAAGTTCCTGGTGGTCCAGGAGAAGAGTGCTGAATAATCTTTCCGCAATGGCAGAGGAAGATAAGGCTTTTGGAGAAGTAGCAGCGGAACGCGGCGCTTTAAATGCGCTTCAAGAACAGTTCAATAAAATTAAACGAAACAAGTTAAAAGCTGGGGAACTTAAAAACCTTTCAGCCAGTCTTGGTTTGCCAATGCAAAGAGCGCTCACCCTTTTATTGGGATTAAAGGGTCGTGACGCAGCTAATGTTGTTGCGATTTATAACCGTTTGCCCGCATCCGTCAGGGATGAATTTACAATTCAAGAGCTAAAAGGTTTTAACCGAAACGCTATTGATATCTTTACAAGAAGTTTCTTAAGAAAAGGAGTGGCAGCGCGGCTGGAAGTGATTGGAGTCAATGGCGCGGAATTCTTAAAAAGCGCGTTTGGCAAGGCTTTGCTTTCAAATCCTCGGTTTATGGAAAAATTGAATTCTTATTTATGGAATCCCAATATTAGCGGAGCTCATAAAAAAGATTTGATCACCAGCTTAATTTCAGAAGCAACCCCATTTGAGTCTCGGAGTTTAGTGGAACTTCTGGATAAGGATCTTAAAAAAGTCTATCCCTCTCAAGTGCAGTCTCTTGGAGATAAAATGGCAAAAGCGTTTTATCAGCTCTCTGGACTGGATGGAAATCAGATTGCCGCAAACTATGAAAAAATCAAGGAGTCCTCTCTTGCGAAAAAAGTTTCAGTTCTTGTCTTGGCCGCTTTGAGCCATGAGGGAGTAGAACATTTGGCTTCCATTGGCAAAAAACTTGATAAAGAAGGAGCAGTGGTAACTGCGCGAGACCTGAATGAGCTTATTCGGCTTGTAGAGGGCAGATCCGTCACATTGATAGATGATTCAGTTATTGAATTAACAAAAGAAGATGCTTATCAAATTCTTGGACTGAAGGATCAGCAAATCAAAAATTTTGAAAAGAATTATAAAAGGCTTTCTTCCCAGGATAAAACAAGGGAGAGATTGGATTCGCTTCCTTTTAATCTTCTTGCGGATACAAACCCTGACATATTTAAGAAGTTGGTCTCTCTGGTTAAGAAAATAGAAAAAGGTAAACAGTTGGCTCTTAAAGAGGTTGCTGAAATTTTGGAGGGGACAGGTCTTTCGAATTATGCAAGAGACTTCGTGCTGCCTGTGCTTGGATTTTCTCCTGCAGTTCTTGGAAATAAAGGCTATCGAGATCTTGTGGATGGCATCATAAAACTGATGCGCGCTATGAAGAGGAATAGTGTCTTGGAAACAATGCCAGTGAAATTTTTAAATCAGAACGGGGTTAAGGCGCTAGTGAAGCGGGACAAAGTGGCTGTGATCGCAAAGATACTTTCGCTGCCCCAAGAATATAGGGATCAAGCTTTGAAAGCTCTTGCGGAAATGGACAAATGGGGCGAGGAAGCAAAAGATTTTGTTGAGCTTTTAGAAAAATGGACTAATGGCAGCGCAACTCTTCCAGAATTGGTTCGAATCTTTGACAGACTTTTTGGAGAAGTTAAAGTTGATTTTGAATTCCTTCAAACAGTTGGCTTGGGTCCTCAACAGAAAGAATTTTTAACTCTTCAAATTTTAGGTAATTTATCTAAGGACGAAGCGGTTGTTGCTCTTAAAAATTGGCTTGCGCTTGGAGAAGGAAAAGATACTATCATGCAAAATCTTGCGGACAGCGTAACCATTCCTCTTCTTCTTAAAATCAGGGAAAACGGTGTAAAAAGTTTAAGGACTATTTGGTCTGTTTTAGACAAATCTGAAAGAGAGCAGGTCATTAAAATGTTCAGGAACTATAACCAGAAAAATAAGGCAGAAAGACTTGCCAATAATCTCGGTAAAATGAAGTGGATGACACCGCGCCAAATTATTGAACAGATCGCTCAAGATATTGGTCTGCCTAAATCTGTGGAACGAGTTCAGAAAGCAGCATCAGCCCGCAGAGAAAAGCTTTCAGAAAAAGCAAATAAGGGATGGGACTTATTAAAGGATCAGCCCAAACTTGCCAATCTTGTTTCCGCGCCACTGCTTGAGGTTTTATCCGAAATTGCGGCACAGAAGTTGCTTCTTCTCTGGGATAACCTGGATGATAAAGGAAAAGAGGCATTGAGAAGAAGCGCATTACTTCCTCAAGATAAAAAAGAAGCTGTTCAAGTGGTTAAATTCCTTGAAGCGATTCAATTGGATGGTTCTACCAACTCCCTTGCTAACATTGCTAAAAATTTAGGTCTGAAGGAGCATGGTTATGCGGTAGAAAATGTTGCTGCCACAGGTCTAAGAGAGATCCGCAGCATTAGAAATTCTTTTGGCAGAGCTGGGTTTGATCTACCTTTCTGGTTCTTTGATACTAGAATTGCATTAGAGATTGCTAGAAGTTTAGAATCCGGACAAAAAGCGCAATTAGTGGCGCTCTTAGCAAAGCTAGAAGAGAACGCGCTCAAGGCAATTGGGGATATTTCAGGAGTTAAAGATGTAGAAAATTTAATTAAGGCTCTCTTGCGGTTTGCAAACAATAGCATGACAGTTCAAGAGTTTGAAGAGCTAGCTGAAACATTGGGGATGGATGCAAAACTTTTTGCCGCACAAGCAAAGAAAGTCATTGGAAATCCCTTGCTCCTGGGGAACCGGGTTCAAATCTTAACCGCTGCAGAGAAAAGAAATATGCCTGTTTCATTTATTTTGGGAGCGGATGAAGGCGCATGGAAATTATGGCGATTTGTGCGTAAAGAGTTGCCAAGAAATTATTGGGAGAGAGATGATGGCGAGATCTTACAGGCGATTGCTAAGAATAAAAATGCGGAGAGCGCATTCCGCAAACTAAATCTGTTTGAAAGAGCGGCAATTCTCAATAGTCTTGTCTGGGGAGGCGAGGTGGGAGTGGATGAGACTGTGAAGGCGCTCGCATCTTTAAATAATCAGACCCTAACCTATCCTCAATTGCAAACTTTGCTCCATGCTTTTGGCGCATTTGGGGTTAGGAATGATTTGCCAGACTCTTTTGGTAAAAAGTTTGGATTAAAATCTACTGTTTCAGAGATTGATACTGCATACAATATTGTGGATAGGCTTTATAATACGGATGCAGATCGTCTCACCATTGCTCAGCTCTTGAGCTTGAAAGAAAAGCCCATCCCAAGAGAAGAACGTTTAGTTGCTCCGCCAGTTCCGTTTTTAGCAGTCTCTAAATCTGAAATTCCTACTACTCCTGCTGTTCCTGTTCCTGCTGCGCCATTGGTTCCTAATGTTGGTGAAAAATCCCATTATAACTGGATTGCTGACGCTCTGGGACAAAGAATTGCAAATCGCTTATCCGCTGATGTTTTAACTGATGGAAGGTTCGTCGCTATCTTGATTGGGGAACTAAGAGAACTATTTGGAGAATATCCTGGTCTCCAATCTCTAGAACATGAAGCGAGAATTATTGGCTTCATCAATGATTCTTATAACAGAATGAAAACAGGCGCAGTTGAGAATAGAGCGCAAAGAATCGCAAGAGACGCTATGAGTAATGTAAATAACTACGTGGAAAATATACCGACACTAAAAGATTTACGCGTTGTGGCTCGAACCACAGAAACTCAAGAACCTAAAGCTGAAACAGTATTACTAGGACCTGAAAAAATCACAGAAGCTCAAGCGCCTGAACCTATTGTTGTGCCAGAGAAACCAAAAGTAGGGAAGGCAGAATCCGCTAAAGTAACTACTAAACTCACTAGAGCTAAAAAAGAAGAGCTAATTGCAAGAGCTCCTGAAGATACCCCAGTATCAGTTAGAACTACCACAAAACTCACTCCTGCGCAAAAAACAGAGGCGATTGTTCGAGCAGCTAAAACAGGTGAACTTATCCCTCCAAGAGAAGATGCAGCAACTCCTAGAGCAGGTAAGACAGGTAAGCTAGTACGTCCAGAAGAAGCAACCGCAACTCCCGCAGCTGCAAAAACTAAAGGAACTGTTCGCACACCCACAACTAAACTTCAACCCCTAGAAGAAGCTCCAGTGGTTAAAGCAGGTAAGACAGGTAAACTTGTTCCGCCAGAACAAACAAAAGTTGTGAAAGCAGCCAAGACTGAAGAGCTGGTTGTTGGAGAAGAAACTGTTATGCCTCGAGCAGTGGATACAGGAAAAATTGCGCCTGCAGAAGAGCCAACTGAAGTTAAGGCAGTATCCACAACTAAACTTGCCAAGAGGACAGAGGAGTTAAGGAGTTTGTTAGCGCAGTCAGGGACCAGATCTCCAACAGGAGAACTTGAACTGTCTGAAGAGGATGAGATCGGAGGAGTAGCTGAAGAAAGCGAAGAGATCAAAGCTCCAAACATGCTGCAAAGAATAAGAACAATTTTTGGAAAGATGGTAAGCGCTAAAAAGGTTTTGCCTGAAGAAGGAGAGAAAGGAGTTGAAGAGGGAGGGGGAAAAGGAGTAAGAGGAAAGGAGCCGTCTCCCTCTGACAAAGCGATAAAAGGAGGACGCAGAGCTGAGATTAGAGAACGAACAGTGAAGTTGGGGATTTATTTAAGCGTACTCTATGGGAGTGCAAGGAAGATCGCTTTGAAAAAGAGTAAAGAAGGGAAAGTGAGCGCAGGAGAAGGAAGAGTGAGGAAAGGAGACGCAGTGATAGTGGGAGCAGAACAGGAGTTATTACAGAGATTTTCAGAAAGGATAGAACAATCAAAATATTTAGATTCACGCACAAAAGAATTGTTATTAAATGGTTTTATTGAGGTTGTGTTAGTAAATCCATGGTCACCCAATGTTCTAGATAAGATGGATCAGATATTAGAGATTTTTGAGGTGAATAAAGATGGGAGATTAAAATTTGAAAAGATCAAAGGGTTCTTAAAAGAGCTTCGTGCGCCAAATTCAAAAGCTAGCTGGAAAGCCTTAGAGCGCTTAGTAGATACATTAAGAAAAGTGGCGCATGAAACAAATTTTGAAGGAGGAGATAGTAGAGGCAGGAAAGCAGAGGCTCGGGATATCTTAACTAGAATAAGCTATTTATTAGTCTATGGTTTTAATGAGGATGATGGTCAATCTGGGATGTTTGAAATTCATACACTAGATATTTTAAGAAAGATATCTTTAACGGTTGTGAATCAAGAGGAGGATGATGCCTTAAATGAGGCAATTTATAAAGCAGTAAAGTATGAGGAAGAACGAATTTTAAAGGAGCAGAAAGGGGTTGAAGGGGAAGAAGCGGGAGAAGTGGTTAGTAAAGAAGGAGAGGGAGAGGCAAAGAAAGCGGCAGAGAAAAAGGAAGTTCTAAAACTTTCGGAATTTTCACCGAAAGTGAGTTTAGGGTTAGATAAGAACAATCCTTTTAGAGAGAAAGCAGAGCGGATTTATAGTAACAAAATATTTCCCTATTTAATTGATCTTTACATGAATCCAAAAAAATATGCGCTGCGAGAAGAGACTGTTGATACAGGCAAAAAAGCAAAAGCTCCGAAAAATTTACTTTATGTAAAGAAAGAGAAAAGAGAAGAAACTGAGAAAGTAGTGGCATATCAGGCAGGCCGGGCTGGTACAACTCGTGGAGTAGTTTATTTAAGTTTTGATACTTTACAACGGTTATTAACTAATGATTTAGCTTTTGCAGAATTTTTTGAACATGAAGTAAGAGGACATTTGGACACTCGTGATCCATCTCGGCCAGAAAGATTTGAAAATTTAGAAGAGGAAGAATCCTATGCCAGAGATTTGCAAAGAGGAGTCAAAGAGAAATTTGAAGAAAATCTGCCTTTGGATCAGGATTTGCCGCCTGACTTAGATGAAGTTTTAAGAGACATGAGCGGATTGAGTTGGTTTGAAGGAATTTTAACTCAAGAAGATTATGCGCATGTGATGCATTTAGGTGAGGGGGGTGAAGAAGATTTAGGGCCAAACATGGAATCCTCTTTTTATGGAGAAGAGTTTGATGTAAAGGAATGGACTCCAATTTTAGGAAGCTTAAACGCTTTACAAGGAGCAAACAACGCAGTATTTAGAGCAGTTATCGCTGCATTGCCTAGAGGAATTAGTTCGCAATTAGAAGCAGCGATCAAGCTGTTAAGCGCTGAGACTATTGACATAAAAAATCCTTTAGTAAAAAGAGCTGTGGAGATATTAGCCTATTTTGCCACTCCTAAAGTTTTAGGGACTGAGCTTACTTTACAAATTTTAAATGAAGTTGGAATTGGCCTAGCTCCAGAATTAGGAGAAGAGGTCGCCCAAATAGTAGATGAAGTTAAAAACAGTCTTGGGATTAATTTAAATGTAATAGTAGTGAAACGAGTTAGGCAAATTCCAGGTCAACTAGGAGAAGTTGGAGATTTAAAGAGTTTCATTACCTATAGTAGAAGCGCGGATGGGAGTTTAGATGTTTTGATTTCTCAGGATGTTTTAGCTGAACAAACTGATCTTAAATATTTCGTTACCAATATGTTAGGACATGAATATTTAGAAGCTTCAGGATTTAGGCACAATCAGGTAGAGGCTCTTGGATTTAGAAAAGATACGGATCGGAGCATAGAGGAGTTGACAAGGATATTAAAGACCATTAAAGGGATTGCAGATGCAAGAGCAGCTTTAGATAGTTTGGCAGAAATCAATGAATCAAGATTGGATACTATTAAAGGAGCTAAAGAGGTTTTAGAAAAGATTCGCGCGATTGAAGCCTTGAATCAAGGTTGGGTAACTTTGCAAGCAGAGGGGAACTTTAAATTAGAAAATGGAAAACTCTATTTAGTGAGTGATCAAGGGACAAAATTAGATTTAACAGCTCAATCGCTAGAGATTCAGAAAATTTTGAATTCAATCCAGCCGGAAGAGCTTGCAGATTTAATACAGGGAGGAGTCAATGGAATTAGATTAGCTTTAGCTTTAGTTAAGATGAATCCAGAATTTATAAAACGAGGTCAGTTAAATAGGATTGTGAACAGAACTCTGGAACTAGGTGTGAGCCAAATTCCAGAATCAGTATCAGCTGCAGCTGCCCCAACTATTGTGGAATTGCCCGAAGCAGATAGTAATAAAGTCCGGTTAATTTACTTTTTGAATCAAGTAAAAAATAGTTTACCAGAGTCAGCGCAAACAGCCATCAGTGAAACAGGTGAGGTTTTGAAATCCGGAGAGATTTTAGATTTCATGAGTCTAAAGAGTAAGATTGGAGAGACTAAAGAGGAAGTGGCTTTTGTTTCAATAAAAATTCCTGGTCGTAAAAATCCATTGGTCTTTAAATTAGGACAAGGGACTGAAACTTCTGTTAAGGTAAGATCATGGATTGTAAAAGCGCTTTCTTTAATACCAGGAGTTAAACTGGGACACACACATCCAGATTTACCCATGCCCACAGCAGAAGATTTGATAGCTATGATGCGAGCCATTCCTGCCGCGCAGATGGCTGATCTAATAAAAGGCAAAGATCAAAGAATAGAGAGGAGTTTTATTTTTGGCAAAGATCAATCGGCTCTGGTAAGAATTAATGTTAAGGTAAAAGATGTTTATCAATCGCAAGTGACTGTAGCGTATTATGAGAATCTGGGAGAGAGACGACTAGTTAAATTTGAGACTAGCGCTTTTGCTGAAGTTATGATGGCAGAGCCATTATTTAGTATCTATAGAACATCTGAGAAAGTAAAAGAATTAGCTTCACAGTTAGGCAAAACTCCAACTGCTTTGGATTTCTTTAACCTTCTTCTTACAGAAAAACCTTCTCTTAAAGAGGATATGGATGCGTTTAAAGTAGCTCTGGATTTACAGGAATTCTTAAAGCAGGAATCCCAGTTAAGCGCGATCAAGAGAAATTCCAGAAATCCTATTGCTCAAGCTATAGGCACACTCTATTATCTCTCTACTTTGACTGATATTCCCATAGAAGAATTTAGAGACTTATTAGCATTCTTAGGTCTAAAATTAGATGGGATAGATAAGGAGATTTTTGACAAAGCGATCCAAGATTTAGAAAAAAATCTAAAAGAGCAGAAAGCTTTTGGCAAAGAATTTTTAACTAAAGAAAAAAGAGAAGCAGTTAAAGAGAAGATTGCTGAACTTCTGCCTTATAAGCCTCAAGAAAGAGGAGAGACCCTAGCTGCCGCAGAAAGAACTATTAGTATATTAAATAAGAAAACTCTGGATGGGGTGGACAGCTTAGAGTTAGAAGTATTGCTTAAAGCTTTATTCAATGCAGGGATCTGGAATCAGGGAGAAAGTTTAGGAGATGCGTTTAGCAGAGTTGAAGGAGTGGATGGGGATAAAACCAGAGTTCAAAAAGCTTTAATTCGAGTGGTTCAGGAAGGCGAGTGGTTAGGTCAGGCTAAATCTTTGAGATTATCAGAAGCTGACCAAGAACAAATGAAAGATTCAAAAGCTTTTTACGACCATGCCTCTAATACGATCTATATCCGATTGGAACAAGGGATGACTCCTTTAGAACTCATGGCTAGGGCCTTGCATGAAGAGGTGCATGCTTATTTGCCTGCTCATGTGCCTAGCAATAGCACCACTTTAGAATATTTGGCTATTATTCATTTAGCAAAAACATTGGAATCCATATCCCAAAATCCTGGAGTTAAGCTCTTAATTTCCCAGATGAAACTAGATCTTCTTAAGAAATTGCGCGAAGATAAAATCAAAAATCGTGCCATAGAAACTAAGATGGTTAAAGAGCTAAAACGTTCTACTGAAGGTTCCAAAGCCAAAGAGGTGATAGTAGTTCCTTTCTTCCATCTGCCTGTGATGATGACAACCCTAGAAGAGTTAACGCAAGATGGTCAAACGATAGAACTTTGGATTGCAACAGATGAAGCTAAACTCTTAAAAGCAAAAGACATTCAAGCTTTAATTGGCTTTGAAAAGAAATTTAAAATTAAAGTGGTGGACGTGGCTTTTGACCAAGGCAAATTTAACGCAGGATCGCTCAGCTCTTCAATTCAACCCAACCAAAGACTCACCCTGGTTGGCGGGGAAGCGATTTGGCAGGGTTTAGAAACTTTGAAAGGACAGAGCATTACCTTACTGAACATTCTTTTCCATGCAGATTCAGAAATGGCTCGTTGGGTAAATGAGATCATCCAATCTCTCACTTCCTTAACCCCAGAACAAAAGAATGAACTCCTAGAAAAACTTAAAATTAAGCTTGACCCCAAAGTTTTAAATAAAATAGATCTGGACCACGAAATTGAAACCGTTGTAGCCCTCCAGCAATAAACACCTAAACAAACTAGAATCTCACATTCCCTCTGACTTCCGCGTTGGGACCGCCCACGGTTAATCATGGATATAACCTTAGGCAGCGCTCTGGCAATAAAATGAGGCGGGAGAAATAGAGAATCTACGACTTAACTTTTCAATATGTTCGCGAGTTAACTGCCGTTTTCCACTCATAATGTTAGAAACGACTGATTGTCCACCTAATTCTTCTTTTAGGTCGGATTGACTCAACTTATGTTGGTTCATCAGAAACCTCAAAATATCCTCTGGCGAAGCAGCGGACGGAAAATGCTTTTTTTCATACTCATCTAGGAAGTGAATGACCGATTCTAAATAAGAACGGAACTCCCCGCCTGTTTTTTTATTATTGAAAAGAAACTCTACAACCTTTTTGTAGATAACGTGGGACTGATGTCCATTTATCGTTATGGGTGGGAAGTGAGTATAAAGCCATCGTACGTCTTTGGATGATACAGGATGCGTTTGGACCTGTTTTTCAAGAGTTTGTACTGTCATTTTTTATTCCACCTCTCATATTCTGAATGGATCATAGCCTTTTTTATCAAGACGGTTTTGAATCCATAATCAACATGGGCAATCAAACGGAATTTATTTCCGGATATATCAAAAATTGTGTTGGGAGCAACATAATCTACAGAGTTAAATGCCTTCTTAAGTTCCTCATAGTGAGCGAAGTCCGTTCCTCGCGCGATGGATATCCAAACATCCATACTTTTTCTGGATTGTGGATATTTTTTCTTAAAATGGTCAATGATATCTAGTCCAATCAGCCTCACTCATGTAGTATAGCAGATTGCTATATATTGTCAAGTTCTAGGTTCTAGGGATTCTACACTTCCCAATAACACTTTTCCGTGTTATAATTAAATTATAGTTATGCCTGAGATTAGCAGATTCTTTGGAATTGTTATAGCGATTTTCTACGATGATCACAATCCACCTCATATCCATGTGAGGTATGGTGGGGAAAAAGCATCTATAGCTATTCGAGATTTGTCCATTTTAGAGGGTCATCTTACGCCTCGAGTTATAGGTTTGGTAACAGAGTGGATGTCTCTTCATAAAGAAGAGTTACTAAAAGATTGGGAAAACGCAATGGAAAAGAAGCCTTTGTTTCCGATTACGCCATTGGCATAAGGGAGGGAATATGATTGATGTTGTAGATGTAGGATATATTGAAGGATATAAGGTAAAAATAAGTTTTGAGAATGGAGTGAAAGGGATTGTCAATTTGGAAGATTACGTTCAACAGGGTGGTGTATTCTCTCATTTTTCTAATTTAGATTATTTTAAGAAGGTGCGCGTGAATAAAGAGTTAGGCACCCTTTGTTGGCCCGATGGAGTAGATATAGCTCCCGAGACTCTTTATAGTAGAGTTACGGGTAAATCTTACCCTTTGGGAACTTCAGCTTAATTGTCCTGAGTGAATGTATTACATAAAAAGACTAACGATGGTAAGTGAAAATTAACTGGACGGAACCTGCCGCCAGAACCAACCGAGAAAAATTAACTTCGCTGGACTAAACTATTACGGACTAAACGATTACTATTTTTATGATACTAATATATTTCTAAACTCTTCAATTTTTTCACCCCATATCTTTTCAGTTAGAATAGAAGAAAATCTTGTGATTCCAGTCTTTTCTAATTTAAGATGAATGATCTTAATTCGGGCCTGGGTTGAATCTCCAATTTCCATATGTTATTGTATCCCTATGTCTATTAAAATAAAAATTGGAAGCCGCGTTTGGGAAAACAAAGCTTTTTCTTTTAAGGAAGCTGAGGAATTCGACGCAAAATTTTGGAAAAAACAAAAAGCTTCAACCAAATTTTCCATCACATGGACGATGATCTCAGATTACTTAAAAATGCGAGGTAAAAGTGGAAGTCTGCCCCGATTACGAAAATCTATTCAAACAGTTAAATATCTATAAGGTCAAATACTTGGTGGTTGGCGCGCATGCGGTTATTTTTTATTCACAACCTCGTTACACAAAAGATATAGATATTTGGGTTTCACCAGACCCTGACAATGCGCAGAGAATTCACCAAGCGCTTAAAAAATTTGGTGCGCCTTTGGAAAACGTATTGCCGCAAGATTTCACAAATAAAAAAATGATCTATCAGATTGGGGTTGCGCCTGTGCGAATAGATATACTCTTAGACATAGCTGGAATTCCTTTCAGGAAAGCTTGGAGAAATAAGGTTTCTACCCAATATGGAAAAACTTCTGTTCATGTGCTAGGATTATCCGAACTGATAAAAGCCAAAAAATTTAGCCATCGAGATACTGACTTACTAGACCTAAAAAAATTACTTATAAAAGTTAATAAAAAACGAAATTGATCCCTCCTGCCTATTATGAAATGAATTTTAACGGGTTAGCCTGAATCATTCAGTCGGATTAAATTCCCGCATAGATAGATGAAATTAAACACTAGACTTTTTTTGATTTGAAAGTATAATTATAAGTGAAATAAATTTATAAAGATCTAAAAATTTATTAAATATAAAATAAAGGAAGGAGTAAAATGTCTTCACCTCAAAAAGAGTCTGAATATAAAAAGCTGGACAAAAAGATAGACGATACCCGGGATCAGTTAGACAGGAAGATAGATGATACCCGGGATCAGTTAGACAGGAAGATAGATGATACCCGGGATCAGTTAGACAGGAAGATAGATGATACCCGGGATCATCTGGACAAAAAGATAGACGATACCCGTGATCAGCTAGACAAAAAGATAGATACTGTTCGAGAACAACTGGATACAAAAATAGATTTGGCTCGTAAGGAATTTTCTGAAAAATTGGATTCAAAGTCTGAAGAGCTTATGAATCATATAAATCAGATGGTTAGAAAAGAAGAATTCAATAAATTAGTGAATGTAGTGCTCAATATTAAAAAGGATGTGAATGACCTTAAAGAAAATAGCGCGACTAAAGAGGATGTACGTGTCATTTTAAGTGCAATAGATGCTTTTACCGGGCGGGTTGAAATTTTTGATCGAAAAGTGCTTACCCATGACGAACGCTTAAATAGTTTAGACACTAAAATGGAAGATCATGAAAAGCGCATACACCAGATTGAAACTACTACAACACACTAATCTTAATTAAGGTTGAATATGATAGAATGACTAACAAAATTGTCGTACAGAGAAAAAGGCATACAAGTTAAAACTAAAGAAATTGGTCAAATAATAAATACTATTTATATAGAGATTAGAAGCTAGATGAAGCTGATACGCCTGGCAGTAGAGCGCCCTGTTACCACAGCGATGTTGTACGCAGCCATTCTGCTTTTAGGAATCATTGCTCTACTATCTCTCCCTCGAGAACTCTTTCCCACCATTTCCTTTCCAGAACTTCTGATCGTAACCCGGTATGGCGCGGCCGCGCCAGAAGAAATAGAAAATATTGTGACTAAACTGATTGAAGAACAGGCTGGCACGGTTCCTAATTTAAGAAAAATTCGTTCTATATCTAAGGAAGGGTTGTCTGTGGTGATCCTTGAATTTAACTGGGGAACAGACATGAGTTTTGCTCATTTAGCTGTTAGAGAAAAAATAGACCTGATTAAAGACCGTCTGCCGCAAGAAGCTGAAGAACCCATTGTCCAACCCTACAACCCTTTTGCCCAACCCATGATGGTGCTTTCTGCGTCCGGCGAGTTATCTCTTGCGGATTTAACTCGTTTGGCTAATGATGTGGTTAAAAAACGTTTGCAAAAAGTGGATGGAGTGGCTTCTGCTACTGTAAGCGGCGGTCAGGAAAGAGAGATATTAGTGGAAGTGGATGTGGGTAAAATGCAGGCTTCCAACATCTCTCTTTCCGGAATTGTGGATTCTCTTAAAACATCCAATGTCAATTATCCCGCGGGAACCACTCAAGGAAGATTTTATGAATACTTGGTTAGAACCATTGGTGAATTTAAAACTGTGGCTGACATTGGCAAAACTGTGATTGCAGTGGATACAGCCCGGGATAGTCCAGAATTTATGTTTAAATCCCAAAGCCAAAGAAAAGGTTCTGAAACTTTTCAGCCTCGTCATCAAAGAATGCTTTCTTTACAAACTATTGCTGAAATTAAGGATACCTTTAAGGAAATAGAAAGTTATTCCCGCTATAAAGGTAAATCAAATGTCTCTGTTGCGATTCAAAAGCAGTTTGACGCTAATACCATAAAAGCAGCCAGCAGGGTTCGCAGAGCTTTAAAAGAGGTTAGTTTAAGCCTTCCCAAAGAGATGAATCTAGAAGTGGTTTATGATGAATCGGAATTTATTAAAGATTCATTAAGGGATGTGATGATAGATGGCATCTTAGGAGGAATTTTCGCTTTTTTAGTTTTACTCTTTTTTTTAAGAAATTTTCAAGACGCGCTTATTGTAACGCTTTCACTGCCAGTTTCTATTATTGTTTATTTTGTGTTTGTTTTTTTTATGGGACGAAGCATCAATGTCATTGGCCTCATGGGTCTTTCTCTTTCTATTGGCAGCATTACAGACAATGCTATTTGCGTTTTAGACAATATTGATAAATACCGCAGGAAACTTGGGAATCTAATAGAAGCATCTGTGCTTGCTCCTTCTGAAATTTTTGTAGCTCAATTTTCCTCCATGCTGACCAATGTGGTGGTGTTCCTGCCGCTTCTTTTTGCCCAAGGGCTTTCTCAGCAACTCTTTAAAGATCTCTCCTATGCGGCAATTGTCACAAACATAGCGGCATTAGTGGTAGCTGTGACTCTCATCCCAAGAATTACAGCCTATCCTCTTAAGTGGGGGAAAAAGAAGGAAGAGCTCAAAACTCAATCAGATCAGCCAAAATCTGATGAAACTGAGGACCAGGTCATAGGCATAGGGGGAAAAGTGATTTCCAAGACCATGGTCTCTGAAAATAAAAAAGAGAGCCCCTTGAACCTAAATGCGCCTCCGCCTGTCTTAAATGTAGAGCAAACATCCTCTCTTAAGGAGACCAATGGTTCAGTTCCAAACCAAAAAATAAATAAATGTTTCCTTATACTTAAAAAAATCTGGAATTGGCTTAGCCAAGGGCTTACAGAAGAAAGATCTCTTAAACTTCATGCCTTTTATGAAAAATATTTGGTTTTGTCAATTGCGCATAAAAAACTTGTTTTAAGAGGAGCTTCTTTTCTTTTTCTCTTTAGCTTTGTAATTTTTTATTTTAAAAGCAAGATTTTTATGCCCAGCGTGGATCAAGGACAATTTTTAATTAAAGTGAATATGCCCATAGGCACAAGGCTGGACGTCACAGACAGGGTGGTTTTTAAAATTGAATCCCTGCTTTCTAAAATGGATGGGGTCAAAGATACACTGATTCGCGTAGGAGCAACTGCTGAAGAATCCATAGATGCTTTAGGGTCTCATCAAGGGGAGTGTGTGGTTGGTTTAGATCTAGATAAATTAAAATCTACTGAAAAATTTATTTTAGTTTTTAAAGAAAAATTAAAACAGGTAAAACTGGAAGGGGCTGAAATCGAATATATTCTGCAAGACTCTACCATGAAATCCATGACTGTGTCAGCTCCTATTGCCATTACTATCAAAGGACCTGATCTTGCCGCGTTGCGTAAATTGTCTGACGATATTCAGAATTCACTTAAAAAAATTAAAGGCATTGAAGGAGTAAAGACCTCTCTTGCTCTTCCCTCTTTTGAAACCAGAGTTTCAATTGATAAGGATCGAGCCAGCGCGTTTGGCCTTTCTGTATCTGAAATTGCCCGCGGCGCCTTGATTGGGGTTAGAGGTTTTATAGCCACCTTTTTTAAGGAACAAGGAAAAGAGTTTGGAATACGGGTGCGTTTACGGGAAGAAGACCGAAATAATCCTGCTACTATTACCCGGGTTGCCTTGCGTTCTCCCCAAGGAGTCATGGTGCCTTTAGGAGATGTGGCTCAAATTTCTTCTGGTTACGGCCCCAGTGAAATTCAGAGATCAGATCAACAAAGGTCCGTAGTCATCTCGGCTCAGGTCATTGGCAGAAGTTTAGGAGAGGTGATAGAAGAGGTGGAAAATCGGCTCACAGGTTTTCGCAGCAAAAGAGATTATAGCGTAGAATTAGGCGGAGCTAAAAAAGAGATGCAGGAATCTTTTGCCGGTCTTTTTATCGCATTTATGTTAGCGATTGTTTTAATCTATATGATCATGGCTGCTGGCTTTGAATCTTTGCTCCATCCATTCCTGATTATGATTACGGTTCCTTTAGGAGTGATTGGGGTGGCCCTTACCCTTTTACTTACCTTTACCCCTTTAAGCGTTCCTGTGATCATTGGCATTGTTCTTTTAGGCGGAATTGTGGTGAACAATGGAATCGTGTTAATTGATCATATCAATGAATTAAGAAAGGAAGGCATGGAATTAATTCAAGCAGTGATTCTAGGCTGTAAAAATCGTTTACGTCCTGTTTTAATGACAGCTTTAGTCACTGTTCTTGCCCTGGTGCCTTCAGCCTTAGGCACAGGCATTTTTGCGCCCATGGCATTAGCTACCTTTGGAGGACTTTTTATTTCAACAGCGCTTACTTTAATTATTTTGCCTCTGATCTATTTGCATGTTGAAGAAAAAAAGTTACATCGCCCTCATTGATTATTCTAAAAAATTATTCCAATTTTTTGTAGCGCCCAAATTTATAGGCTGCAACTTCCATTTTCTAATGCCTTAAAACTAAATTATGAAATTCATTAGTTTCTTTACAGAAAGGCCCATTAGCGCATTTATGGTCTATGCGATTTTGGCTATTTTCGGCGTATTTTCTTTTTACAGAATGCCGGTGGATTTAATGCCCGGAGGGGATTCCGGGGTTCTAACTATTTTTGTGGGTGTGCGCGGCGGGCTTCCGCCGGAAGATATTGAATCCCTGATTACTAAAATCGTGGAAGATGAAATGGCCACTCTCCCTAATCTAGAATCCATTGTTTCAGTTTCCCGCAAAGAAAGAGCAGTGATTACTCTTAATTTTAAAGTAGGCACAGATACAGCTCGCGCAGCCTTAGATGTGCAGGAACGGCTGGCAAAAATAAAAGGGAAACTGCCTAAAGAAATCGAAAAACCTGTGGTCTCCAGATATGATGAAAGCCAGTCTCCAGTCATGATTTTAGCCATGTCCTCTAAACATTTTACTCCGGAAGATATGCGAGAAATTGCGGATAACCAGTTAAAACCAACATTAAAAAGGGTGAATGGCGTGGCTAATATTGAAGTTGGCGGCGGCAGAGAAAAAAAAATACTAGTAGAGTTTGATCAAAGCCGTCTGGAAGCTTATGCGCTCCCCATCCGGCAGGTGATTTCCCAAATTGGAACTGATAATTTAAATATTTTAACAGGCAAAGTAGAACGGGAAAAAGATTCTTATTTTTTGCGCACTGTGGGCGCCTATAAAACTTTAGAAGATTTAGGCAACCTGCCGATTGCGGTGACTAAAGAAGGCTCTAGGATTCGGCTAAAAGATGTGGCTGAAATAAGGGATTTTTATATGGAAGCGGAATCCTATTCCCGTCTTAACCGAGAGCCAGTGGTTTCCGTATATATCCAAAAAGAAGCCTTAGCCAACACCATCTCTACCGCAGATGAAATAAAAAAAGTGATGGAAGAATATAAAAAAGATTTGGATCCTAGAATCTCTTTTTCTATAGTCAGCGATCAATCCATAGCAGTGGGCAAGGCTTTGAATAATCTGCAGAGTTCTTTAATACAAGGAGCCTTTTTAGTTGGATTTATCCTGCTTATTTTTTTAAGGGATTTCATACTGACCTCTTACATTTTTGTTTCTATTCCTTTAGCGGTCATTATTACTTTAGGGGTCATGTATTTTTTTAGGTTAAGTTTAAATGTCATGACTATTTCCGGGCTTGTGATCGCCTCTGGCATGATTGTGGACAACTCCATTGTTGTGTTGGAAAATATTTATCAATATAAAATCAAATTTTTAAAATTTACAAACCGCTGGGTCACTAGATTTTTAGGAGAAAAAGGATCAGTTCCCGCTTTTTATCAAGATTTGGTAAAAGTGAACAGCAATGGAACATTAAACTATATTGAAAAAGAGGTGAATAAAACCTTTGCCTTGCGAGCAAGCAGCTCTCTTTTAATGGTGCTCACATCTAACACTTTAACAACCATTGTTGTTTTTCTACCAATTGTATTTTTAAACCCTCAGGTTAAAATTCTTTATTCAGGTCTGGCGATTACTGTTACCAGCGCTCTCCTAGCTTCGCTTTTAGTTGCTTTAACCGTGATTCCCACTCTTTCAGCTAATATATCCTTAAAATGGACAAAACAAAGTTCTTTTTTTTCCGCTTATTTTTGGCTTTATTTACGTCAGCTTTGGGCTAGAGCTCAACCATTGCTCAATCGCGCGGTCTATCATGGGCAGAAATGTGTGCGCCCATTAAACCGTTTTTATTTTTTTAAAAAATATTTTAAAAGAACATTTAAAACTATTACATTCCTTTTTATAGCAGATCTTTTTGCGCTCTTTTTTTTCCCATCTATCTTTTATTTAAAGTTGCCAATTAAAATCATTCAAGTTGCATTGTTCGCTGTTTATCTTATCTCCTTATTGATTGTCAGCTTAATGACAGATGAAGATATTATTTATTCTAGCAATGTCCGAAAAGATGTGGTTCAGTTGAGAGGGGGTTACCGCGCTTACCGGCATTGGGTTAGCGCGCTTATGAAAAGAAGATATAGGATCGCTTTTCTTATTTTAGTTTTTCTAATTGTTTGCGGATTTTTATATAAATATTTAGATAAAGAGTTTGTGGGAACTGCGGAAGAAAATGAATTTATTATTTTTGTAGAGCTTCCTTCCGGCACAAAATTGGATGTTTCTGATAAGGTTGTTTCTGAGGTAGAAAAGGTTTTAAACCAATTGCCAGAAGTGCAAAAATCAGTAAAAACCTCTGTGGCTCGCGTGGAAGGCTGGTCTTCAAAAATTTATGTGACACTTCTGCCTGCAACTGAGAGAGGCAAAACTACTCAGGAAGTGATGTCTTCTTTAAGACCTGTGGTTTCCCAGATTGGCAAAGAATTTGACGCTTTTATCTATTTTTCTGAACCAGTAAGTTCTAAAGAATTTGTAATTGATGTTTATGGATATGATTATAACCAACTAAGGGACATGGCGGTAAAAATTGCTCAAAGCATGGAACAGGTTAAAGGCTTGGCAGACATTAAATTGCGCTATAAACCAGGCAGGCCTGAAGTAAAAATAGAGATAGATCGGGAAAAGGCCTCGCTTTTTGAATTTACGATTCACGATATTGCGGAAAGCCTGCATGCTCAAATTCGCGGATTACGCGCCACTTATTTTATTACTCCCACTGCCCAAATTGAGACTGTTGCCCGTTTACAAGAACAATACAGAAAAACATTGGAAGACATCCAAAACCTTTCTTTAGTAAATCCAAAAGGAACCATTGTGCCTGTGCGTCAATTTGCCACATTTGAGTTTGGTTTAACTCCCAGCGAAGTTTGGCGCAAAAGCAGAGAAAGGATGATTCAGGTTAGCGCCAACCGCGGGGATATAGCTTTGAGCAAGGTGGCAGAAGGCGTGATACGGGCTCTTAAACAAGTTCCTGTGCCCACTGGCTATTACTGGGAAATTGGCGGAGATTTTCCCAAGATGATTGAAACAGAAAAAGAATCTAAATTCGCTTTTATTATTATGATAGTATTGGTCTATTCCATTTTAGCCAGCCTTTTTGAATCCTATCTCCAGCCCCTTGTTATTTTAATTGCCGTTCCATTGTCCTTAATTGGAGCCATCCCTTTGCTATTTATCACAAAAACCCCTGTGACCCTAGGAACCTTAATTGGCTTTATTATGCTGGGAGGCGTTGCTGTCAACAATTCCACCATGCTGGTGGATGTATTTAATGAAATTCATAAAGAAAAAAATACTTTACGCTCTCTGCTTCAGTCTGGACAAGAGAGAATACGTCCCATTCTCTCTACTACCTTAACAACAGTGATTGGCATGTTTCCTTTAGTGTTTCAAAAAGAGGGCTCCGGCTCTCTTTGGGCGCCAATGGCAGTGACTGTGATTGGAGGATTAAGCGCTTCTACTTTTTTAGTCTTGTTTGTAGTCCCTGGATTCTATTTAATATTGGAGGATTGTCGGGTTTGGTGCGCTAAACAAACACTATTTATTTTAGAAAAATTTAAAAAATTAAAATTTTATAAACCAAAGCGTTTAAAGGTCTGAAATCTCTTTATTTTAAAAGTCTAGCAACTTAAACTTTGGGGAAAAAAAGTTACAAAAATGTTACAAAAAGTTTAAGAAAAGTTTTAAGAAAGTTTTTATAATAGCGTGAGAACGATTGCAGTAGGAGGGATTTAAATGATGAAGACACACTCCATTAAAGACGTAGCAAGAGTAGCAAAAGTTTCAACTGCTACAGTATCGCGTGTGATCAATAATTCTAATCTTGTAGATTCATGGACCCGGGAAAGAGTTTTAAAAGTCATTCAAAAGCTGGATTACCATCCTAATTTAGTTGCCCGCAGTCTCATCCGGGGAAAATCTAATCTCTTAACTCTCATTGTACCGCCTGAACCTAATTTTTTCTCTGCTTTTTATTTTAGACAAATTCTTTGCGGCATTAGCCATTCCTTATCTAAGTATCCTTATCGCATGATGATTTACCAGCCTGAAGGTTATGACTCTCAATTAGGTTATCCGCCTCAATTAGATGGTTTTCCCATGGATGGAGTTTTTGTAATTGCCCCTCTCATGCAAGATCGTTTAGTCAAGCGTTTGGAAAAAGAAAAAACCCCGGTTGTTCTGATTAATGCCCGTTCCAATATTTTAGACTGGATAGATTTAGATAATGTGAGTTCTGCTAGAGATGTGGTCAGCGCCTTAGTTAAAATGGGACATACCAAAATTGGATTTATCAATGGTTTAGAAGGTTACAATGCCAATGCCCGTTTAGAGGGTTATAAACTTGGCTTAGAAAAATCTGGTTTGTCTTATGATCCGCAGCTTGTTGTTAGCGGGGATTATTCTTTAGAGAAAGGGAGCGTTGCAGCTAAAAAACTGCTGTCGCATTCTAAAAAACCAACTGTTATTTTTGCAGCGAATGATTTAATGGCAATTGGCGCGCTTAGGGCAGCTCATGAATTAGGACTTTCCGTTCCCAGGGAACTTTCTATCTTTGGTTTTGATGATTCAGATGCGGCTACATTAAGCCAGCCCCAACTGTCCACAGTTAGACAGCCTTTTTTTGAAATGGGAGAACATGCCACAGATATTTTAGTGACCCGGGTTGAAAATCTAAAACTTCCTCAAAAAACCATTGAACTTCCCGGACAACTTATTTTTCGTCAATCGTCCAAAGAAAAGGGGAAAAATTAGGATTTTCCTATAATGACTCTTATCCATGAAAAAAAACAATCGCCGCTATGAATTTTTTATTTTACTTTTTTTCTTATTATCTTTACCCAGCTTTCTCAATGCAGGAGTTTTGGTGGTTTCCAATTTTGAAGGAGGTAAAGATCCTTTGTCTCTAGATTCTGCCAGTAGTCTTTCTTCAACAGATGTGACGATTGTGACTGCAACTTATGTAGCCCATTCTAATACAGAGCCAGCGCATGGCAACAGAGGTTATTCATTAAAAGTTCAACATTTAACCACAGGCGATGGATATTTGCTGCTTCGGTTCGGCAATGCGGTAGATTTAAGAGGAACTAGAACTCTTTCTTTTTGGATTCGAGGCGCTTCTGGCAGCGAATATTTTAAAATGGATTTAAGACGCGCCAGCTCCCCTACAGAACCAAGTTATCGCCCTAACCTAAAAGAATTTATGACCTCAGAACTTACCACTGAATGGAGAAAAGTAAATATTCCCATAAAAACCCTTTTTAAGGATGTATTAACAGAAAATTACAGTTCCTTATCTAATGTAGATGCGATTGTATTAAACTTTACTAACACGACCCCGGTTGAAACAGTTTATTTGGATGACATTACTTTTCATTCAGAGACTGGCAATGTGATGGTGGATCAGTTTGACGATGGCTCCAGCCCAACTCTATTTGGTTATGACCCATTTGGCTATACCAGCGGAGGAAGCGGCGCTTCTGTTACCTTAGCTTATGATTCAGATAATGCTTATGGGGGAAGCGGCTATGCTCTTAGAGTCATGTGGAGCACAGGCACCTCCCTGCCAACAGATGCGTTTGCAGGGATTGAGATTGACACACGAGCCTTTACTGCTGGAGGAATTGGAGTTGACATTACAGGGACAGATACCTTATCTTTTCAAGTAAAGGCACATGCCAATGCAGATGGAAAATTAATAGGTGTGGGGTTGGGAGATGATTCAGGTACAGAGAAAATTCATGCCAGTTCCATAACTCTAACCACAAGTTTCCAAGAAGTAACCCGTGCTTTAAGCGGATTTTCTGTCAGTAAAGACAGCGCTTCTGAAGTTGAGTTCTGGTTCATAAATGCTACAGCTGGCAACGGACCCCCGGTTAACACAATTTTAGGAGCCACTTTTTATGTTGATAACATCCGATTTTTAGATACTGCGGTTCCAACAACCCCTTCCTCATTTAAAAAAAGCAACATCTCCATGACAGATGGCCTAATTTTTTATTCCACCGACACCTTATCTGTAACAGCAGGAGCTCAAACTTCTGATTCAACTTTAGAACGGATTCGTTTTGAACATGACAATCTTTCAGGCGGGACTCAATGGTACACAATTTCAACAGATACTGACACAGCCACTAAAACTAGCTATAGCACATCCTGGGACAATTTTTTTCAGCTCGTGCATGGCTCAAGCTATCAAGTGAGAGCAGTGGCAGAAGATGTGGCTGGAAATGAAAGTAAAGTGACTTTTACCTCTATCTCTTTAGCTCCAAATTCTCCTGGAATAGTGAGTTATCAAGTCAATACCAGCTCTGTTTCTGTGACTCTATCAGGAAATAGAAATCCCAGTGGAACTACGCTCTCTATCACTACAGGCTCTTTTGAAGTCTCTGCAACTTCCTCTGCTCTATTTAGTTCTGGGAATATCACTTTAACGCTTTCTAATTTAATTCCTCATAGAGCTTATTATAATCTTAAAGCTCGGGCCACCAGCTCTTCTAATGTCTCTAGCTCTAATACAGCAGTCACATCTTTTGGCACAGTGCCTCCAGAGCCCAAAGTAGGAAAAGATGGCGGAACTATTAAAATTGAAGATGATGACTCTAGCGACGGTGAAACAGGCCTAACCATTCCTAAAGGAGCGTTAAATCAAGATGTATTAATTAATATCAATCCATTAGATCCTCAAAATTTAGCAAAATATAAAAATCAAACAGCTTTGATCTCCTATGAATTTACTCCAAAAAAACTTATTTTTGCAAAACCCGTTACTCTCACTCTTCTTTATTCAGATAAAAATCAAGACGGCATTGTGGATGGGACTAATCTAAAAGAAGAAAATGTAAAATTATTCTGGTTTGATGGTTTTGAATGGAGAAATTTAGGAGGAGAGATCAATAGAAATAATAACACAGTAAGTGCTAAAATATCACACTTCAGCATCTATGGCCTATTTTCTGCAACAGATCCAAGCAGCGAAGAAGTCAGGCCTAAAGAAAAAATTATTACGCCCAATGGAGATAAAATTAATGATTTTGCCCAATTTGGCATTTCTGGGAACTTTGAAATTAAGATTTTTGATTCAAGAGGAAAAAAAGTGCGCGCTTTAGAAAATCTAAATATCTGGGATGGCAGAGGAGACAGCGGGGAACTGGTTGCAAGCGGAGCTTATATCTATCAGGTAAAATCAGATCGTTTAGATGTGAGCGGAACTCTAGGAGTGGCTAGATGAAAAAAATATTTTGGATTTTTTTTATTTTAAATTTTTTGCCAGCTTTAGCTCATAGCTTAATGTTGGATGATTATTCTTCTACCTCCACAGTGACCGCTAGTACAAGCACAGACACGGGTTCCAGCGCAAGTTTAAATGGTATTACAGGCGTAAATAACAATGCTTTAGAGATGACCTATTCTTTAGGCACTGGGAATTGGGCAGTTTTTTCTAAAGATTATACTTCAAGAGATTTTGTAAGCGATCTTGGCAACTCCATACGCCTGCGTTATAAAGCGACTGGAAGCACTAATACTTTGGAAGTTAAATTCACTGATTCAGACAGCACAGATACTTCCAAATGCGATAAGCTAGTCTATAAAGCTGCCTTACTTGATGATAATACTTGGAGAACACTCAATCTTCCATTTCCTGCTTTTGCGCTTTTTGGAGATGGCACTAATTCATTTGATTATAAAAAGGTGGCCAGGCTGGCTGTTGGCGTTAACCAGGATACAGGACCCCGCACTTCCGGAAAGGTCTGGATAGATAAAATCGAGGTTTTAAAGAGCACCTATAATTTAGTGGATGATTTTAATGATGGCGCTGATCCAAATCTTTTTAATCAAAATTCTACAACCTTTGCTACTGGAGGAACAGTTGTTAAAGAATATGCCACTGTAGGAGGGGAAAAAGTAATGAAAGTTACTTATAATGAGCCAAGCAGTGGTAATTTTTCTGGCATCACTATTGGATTGGGAGATAGAAACTATCAAAACAATACCCATTTTTCGTTTAAAATTAAAGGGGAAGCAGGTGGAGAGGTTTTAAAATTTAAGCTGGAAAGTCCTCAAGGAACAACGGAACTTTTCATTTCTACTTTTCTATCCGCAGGCATTACCACCTCTTTTCAGGAAGTGCGTGTTCCTCTTTCCTCTTTTACTGCTGTTAATTTTAGCACCGTCACTGTTTTTACGCTGCTTGCTCAAAAAGATACTGGAATTAATAGCGGCTCGGGAATCGTCTATTTGGATGATATTGCTTTTATTCGAGTTGGAGAAGAGACAAAAGTTCTTCTGACCATAGATGAGATGGATATGGATTTTCCCTCAAATAATTGGGAGAGCAGTACTCATGCAGATGCTTCTTTATCTGTTTCCGCGATTTCAGACATTACAGTTCCAGACTCAGCTGCTTCTAACCGGGTTTATCAGCTAAATTACAACTTTACAAATTCACCTTCTAAACCTACAGAAACCCCATATGCTTTAATTGAAAAACAATTTTATCATTCCATCTATCCCTTTTCCGCGCTTAAATTCCAGTATAAAGGAACTAACTCTTCTAACAATGTAGAATTTAAACTAACAGACAGTGATAACACCACATGGTTTAAAAAATTTTTTATTGCCTCAAACACCAGCGGGGTTTGGAAAAATGCGGTTGTTCCTTATGACCAGCTTGTTTTTTTTAGCGCTGGGGATGATTCTAGCCTAAATCTTAAAAAAATTAAAAAAGTTGAATTCGCAGTTGCCAAAGGCGCTGGAGGCAGCGGTACTTTTGCCGTGGACTCTTTAGAAGCATTGGAATCTGGCGGTGAACTGGATCAGAACCGTCCAGGAAATTTAATTACCAGTATTCGCACAGTGAATAACCCTTTTTCACCTAATGGAGATTCAATTAAAGACGAGGTTTTCTTTATCTATTCATTGGACGCTGAAAGCAAAGTAAATTTAAGAATTTATGATTTAAGTGGAAATGAAATTAAAATGGTTGCTGCCCCAACCCAAAGCGCTGGAGAACATGCTTTAAGCTGGGATGGAAAAGATTCAGGAAACGAAAAGGCGCTGAATGGTCTTTATATTTTTCGTTTAGAAGCTGAATCCAATGACAAGCGTAAAGATATTATAAGGCAGATCATAGGGGTTTTAAAGTGAAGAAGATAATTTTTTTAGATTCTTGCGCAAAACAGCCATTCATTTCTAACGGACTAGATGGTATTTTACGACTGTTCCTTTTATTTTTTATATTTATTTTTATCCCTTACGTGGGACAGGGCGCTGTATTTGAATCCCAAGGGTTGGGAGCAAGAGCTCAAGGCATGGGAGGAAGTTTTGTGGCTGTGGCTGAAGATTATTCTTCCATATTCTGGAATCCTTCCGGAATCGCTCTGGTCAATGAAAAAACATTGCATTCTGAATATAAAAATCTCTATGGTTTAGGGTTGCTTCGGCATATAACAGCTGGATACCTTCAACCCAATGTTGGCAAAGGAAGCGTTGCTTTTAGCTGGTACCGTTTAGACACCATTGGAGAAGCGAGTTTTCTAGATTATTCAGAAAATACTTTAGTTTTCTCCTATGCCACCCACTTTTTTAAGCCCCTTTATTTAGGATTAAATGGCAAGTATTACAGGGTTCATAGTTCTATTGGCGCAAGCGGCATGGGTTTAGATGTAGGGTTAACCTATGTTTTAAAAGAGCCTTGGCTAGTGTTAGGCGCTGGTGTTCAGGACATCAATCGAACCGTGATTACTTGGGATTCAGGGGTTAAAGAAAGGCTGCCAATTCAAGTTAGGGCAGGGGTCTCCAGCAGAATCTTTCCAGATACTTTATTAGGAGCCCAGGTTGAATGGCAAGATCAAACACGCCAAACCCATAGGCTTGGAATTGAACAAGGCTTTTTTAACCGCGTGATGCAAATCAGGCTGGGAGGAGTAGAAAGAGAACAAGAGCTGCGCTTTGCCTGGGGTTTAGGATTAAAATATAAATCTTTACTGTTAGATTTTGGCTGGGAAAGAGAAGAAAAGTTAGGGGATACTCTAAGCTATTCATTGACTCTTAAATTATGATTAAAAAAATATTTTTTTTCTTGATTTTATTTTTGAATCTTTTAGAAGTAAGATTCTTAAACCCTCTTTTAGCTTTAACTAAAGGCGATATCTTAGTTATGGATGATTTTAATATTAAAAAAATGATGAATAAAAGGAATGGCGCTATAGGCACATGGAAAAGCAACCCAAATGATACCAGCCAATGGTGTGAAATTGCGCATGACGGGCAAACCTATCTTGGGCAGAGAGGCGCTTCCTTAAAAGTAAATTACAATGTGGAAAGTTACATGAAAACCTATGTTGAGTCTCGTGAACGGATTAGCTCTCAAGAACATGGGTTTCATGCCATAGCTTTTAACGGAATCTATATGGGTTTACAAAAATTGGATACCACGCCTTTCCGCTATTTTGTTTTTTCAGTTAGAGGAGATCCTGCTCAAGGATACACTCGAAAATTTAAAGTAGAATTCAAAGATGATAAAAGATCTATTTCTTACTATGTGGATGGGATCACATCGGATTGGAAAAGATTTTTTATTCCATTGCGCCAATTTGCCGCGACGATTAATTTAAAAGAATTGCAAGAGATTGTTTTTGTATTTGACTCTAATGTAACTTTAGGCAAAGGAACCCTTTACCTGGATGAACTTTATTTTGCAACCAGCATGATTGAAATTGAGGACTATTATGATTATCTTGAATCTCTGGAGATTGCTCAATCCCAACCTGCTCCAGATCCTATTCCCCAACCCCCTCCTCTAGCGGAAATTCCAGACACTCTTTCTCCTTTAGTAGATCAAGCGCTGCAAAGAGAACAAGAAGAAATTGAGAGCGCTGCAAAAGCAGCGCAATTAGAAGTGCGTCGGGATGAAAAGAATGTAATGGTCACAACTTATATTCTTTTTGAAACCAATAAAGCAATAATTTTAGATAGCGAATTTGAAAATTTAAGAAAAGTAGCGCAATTGATTAAAGATCATCCCAATTTTTACGTTGAAATTCATGGCCACACGGACAGCGTTGGAGGAGAAGAATATAATTTTAATCTTTCTTTAAATAGAGCCAAAACCGTTAAAAAATATTTAGCAGAGGTTGAGAGATTGGAATCGGATCATCTTATGATTTATGGCTGGGGACTAAAAAAACCAGTTGACACCAATGAGACTGAAGAAGGCAGGGCAAAAAATCGCAGGGTAGAATTTATTTTTCAAACCATGCCCACTTTTCCAGCTTACTCAATAAAGAATGAGATCGAGATAGATGGCAATCTTACAGAATGGCAAAACGTTGAAAGCCTGCGTTTAAATGGGCTAAAATATCTAGAATCAGGAAAAATTACAAATGAGGATGATTTTTCAGATGAGATTTTTTTTCAGTTTGATCAAAAAAATCTTTATTTTGCGGCAAAAGTAAAAGACAATGAGGTGGTTTGTTTAAGGACCAATAAATATATTTACATTGCGGACGTGATTGAACTTTTTATAGATCCAAATAATGACAATTTTTTTTGGGGAAATTTAAATGATTTTCAAATTGGTCTGGCTCCTTCTGGACCTGAAAAAACTCCGCAAACCTGGGCTTGGTTCCAAAACCGTAAGCCCGCATCTGATGAAATTCAAATCGCCTCTAAATTAATTCCAGGAGGCTATCAAATAGAAGCAGCGATCTCTTTTAAATTTTTGTCTTTATCTCTTGCGGAAAACGTATGGCAAAGATATGAGTTCAATTCTCTTGAACCCATATCCTTAGGAATGTCAATAGCGCTTCATGATCTGGATTTGGAAGATAAAACTAGGGAAGCTAAACTCAACTGGCATTTTATTAAAAATCCAAAAAATATGGAGCAGATACAGTTAGGCATCTTAAACTTAATAAAAATTTAAAAGGGCTTTAAAATGAAAACAATATTGAACATAGGACATTGGAGGCAACGAGCGACGACAAACTTTTTTCTTACTTTTTTTACTCTTTTTCTCATTTTAGGGATTTCAAATGGTTTTCTTTATGCAAGAGCAGAAAGTGTGGAAAATTTCGATGATGTGCGCGGAAGCGCTTTTTCTTTTAAGGATGAAAAAGGCACATTGCTGCAAGTTTCCATTAATGAAGCGGATGAGGTAAGACATAATGTAGTTAATCTTCATTATGATGTGGTGAAAGAAGGATGGGCAGGATGGGGACTCTCTTTAAAAGGAATCAATTTAGAGGACTACACTTGGCTTACCTTTTATATTAAGGGTGAAAAAGGGGGAGAGGATTTTGAAATTGGGATTAAAAATAAAGCGAATGCGGAAAAGAAACTCTTGATCAGTCGTTTTGTTGATGTGAGCACAGAATGGAGAAAAGTAAAAATACCTTTAAAAGAATTTGAAGGGGTGGATCTTACCTCTATGGATAATTTAAATCTTGGTTTTAATGAACAGTCTGGAGAAGGAACTATTGTTTTGGATGATTTTCAGTTTGAGGTTCCAGACTCTTCTGAAGAAGGGATTGGGTTAGGCAGCATGGTGCAGGTCAATAAAGTCCTGGTGGATAGTTTTGAACGATCTAACCCTACGGATGTTTATCTGGTTTATACTGGGGATGAATCCTCTTTAGAATTAAACGCGTCCAGAATAGTAAAAGAAGGGGATTTTGCCATGGACCTAGATTACACGCTTTCTACTGCCAGGGGATGGGGATCCTGGGTCAGCGCCAGGTGGCAGGCAAAAGAGGTGACTTTAGATTGGCGAGGGGCTGATGCGATTAAAATGTGGGTGAAGGGAGACGGCTCTGGGAATATCTTGCGCTTTTCCTTAATAGATGCGGATGGAGAACGATGGAATTATGATGATTCGGAAATCTTAAAACTAAGCCAGTGGGATCTAATGGAAATGCCAATAAAAAAATTTACGCAAGAAGAAAAATGGACACAAAAAAATCAGGCTTTGGATTTAGATCAAATTAGGGGCTATGAAATTACGATCATAAGCGTGGGCGGTTCAAAGTCTTCGCCGGGCGTAAAAACTTCCGCAGGCAAAATTCAGGTTGACTATCTTTATGTTACTGGGGAAGCGATTGCTCAGGCCTGGGCCCAGCCTCCAAAAATTGTGGAAAAAGAGAAAATTCGAATATTAAGGATTGGCAACATAGAATTTAATGGACAACTTTTTACAGAGTTTTTAAATGCTCCTGAACAAAAAAGCACAGTGAACCATTTTGGAAAACTGATCGCTAATGGCAAGGTAGGCAACTATAGCGCGAAATTTGAAATTGCCGCGGAATCTCAAGAATTTGGCGAAGCAGCTCGGTATAGTATTGCGGAGTCCACAGCTTCAGGCAGCACTGCTGTGACTCAATCTTCAAGAGAAATGCAGGTCAATCTTCAGGGTTTTGCCAATAATATTTCACCTTATCTTACCCAGATGACTGTAGGTAATCTTTTTGTTGATTATTCTCCTTTTACTTTTTCGCCGGTATTTGGATTTAAAGGATTAAGCGTAGAGGGGGATCTAAATAGAATTAATTATCATGCTTTTATTTTAAAACACAAATTTGATTCCTTTACCATTGGTTCCAGAGCAAAATTTTATTGGGAGGGATTTAGATTTTCCGGCATTACTGTTTATTATAGAGAAACCGCTAAAATTAATGACGCAAGCGTTTTAAAAGATGGGACATTACAGAAATCTAAAGATCTTCAATTACAGGAAGTTCAAAACGACTGGGTTTATACATTAGATTTAGATCGGGCTTTTTGGGATGACAAAATAACTTTTGGCGGCACTTTTGGATACAATCGTTATACGCAAAGAGCGCAAGTGGATAGAACTAACCCTTTTGATCCTGTTTTTGGCAACCTTTTAGACCCCATATTACAAGTGGATGGTTTTATGGGAAGAGGGCGCGTTGCTCTAAATTCCATTTACATTCCGGGTCTTAAAATTAATTATGAAATTCGTTCTGTGGATACAAACTTTAAGCCTCGCTACCGTCAAAGCCCAATCTCTTTTGATGATTCAGAAAGTGATCAAAAAGGGCATAATATAAGGGCAGTTGAATCCTGGAGAGGTTTGGTAGGGTCGCTTGAATATGATACAATTAAACGCAATGTAAACGATTCTTATTTTAGGAATCGCGTAAACTATGGAATTGGCTATTATGGTTTTGACAAAATGGACATTGCTTTCAGCCAAGAAATTCGCAGGGAAGAATATGTTTATACCAGCAACAGGACTTCCGTTGCTTATAACAAAAACGAAAAAGTTATTGTCAGTGAGCTTTACATAAGAACACAAATAAATCCAAAACTCGCATTTTTTATTAAACCAAAAAGAGAGGATATTGAACATCCTGGAAGCGGGAAAACTTTTGTGACTGAAGCGCTTTATGGCAAGCTGGAATATTTTCCAATGACCAACTTAAAAGTTTTAGGAGAATTTAGAACTGCACATTTTGGCAGCACAGATTTTGAGCCCAAGGGATTTCCTTATGATGACAATTTTGTTCGTGGAAGCATAGAATTTAATTTCTAATGGGTAAAACCTTACAAAGTTTTTTAAAACATCTTAGACCATTTCTAATTTTTTGCCTATTCCTTTCCTTTAGCCCCTCTGCGCTTTTTTCTAAACCCAATCTTCGTTTAATTTCTTCTAACCCTAAAGCCCTTACGGTTTGGGCCATGGGAGAAGAGGGTTTAAGAATTTCTATCATGGCTCGGAAATTTGAACAGGAAAATCCAGGAGTTGAGATCAAAACTCAGGCAATTCCCTGGGATGCTGCGCATGAAAAACTATTGACCTCTGTTGTGGGAGGTTTGCCTCCGGATGTATCGCAAATGGGCACTACTTGGATGGCGGAATTCGCCACTCTCAATGCGTTTGAACCGCTGGAATCTTATATTCAGAAATCTAAAATCATTCAGAAGGAGAATTTTTTTGAAGGTTCTTGGAATACCAATGTGGTTGGTAAAAAAGTGGTTGGCGTGCCCTGGTATGTAGATACACGCGTTCTTTTTTATAGAAAAGATCTTTTAAAAGAAGCGGGGTTTTTAGATGCGCCAAAAACTTGGGAAGAATTTAAAGCAGCCTCAAGAGCTTTAACTAAAGATTTAGACGGGGATAAAAAAATAGATCGTTACGGCATCGCCTTGCCTGTGCGCGGCTGGGGAGTTTTTCTTCCCTTTGTCTGGCAAAATGGAGGAGATGTATTCCATCCTACACAACCAGAATTTAAAGAAGCGCTAGAATACTACATGAGTTTTTTTAAAGAAAATCTCACCCCTCATGGCAGGGCTGCGGATATGGATATTTTTCAAGCTTTTCGCACAGGTTTTTATCCCATGTTTATTTCAGGACCTTGGATGGTGGACTTGGTGCATAAAGAGCTGCCAGAGTTAGATGGAAAATGGGGAGTTGCGGTGTTGCCTGGTAAAAAGAAAAGAACTTCTTTTGTTGGCGGCTGCAATTTAGTGGTATTTAAAGATTCAAAAAAGAAAGAGTTAGCCTGGAAATTCGTAGAATTTTTATCTAGACCCGACATTCAAATAGAATGGCACCGCATCATGAAAAGCCTGCCTGCGGTAAAACTTGCATGGGAAGATCCTTTACTAAGAGATCACCCCATGTTAAGGATTTTTGGAAAGCAGATGCAAGACACTCAAAGCCCTCCTCAACTTCCTGAATGGGAGCAGATCGCTGATACTTTAGAAACCAGAACAGAAGCGATGATTTTAGGGCAAACTATTTTGGATGGAAATGTTTCAAACAGTCTAAGTTCTTTGGAAAAAGAGATTGAGGTCATTCTTTCTAAATCTAAATCTAGCAAAGGTGGAATTAAAAAATCTTTAACATTTTTTGTTCTTACGCTCTTTGGCATCCTTGCATTTTTTATCTTCTGGAAATATAAATTTTTTATTAAAAGCAGATTCATAGAATCTCGCAAAATCCCCAGATTAGAATCTAAAAAAACATTTTCCCTTAATTTAATACGATCCTTCTCTGGATATTGTTTTATTGCGCCCAGCGTTACCATCTTAGTTCTTTTTCTTTTTGTCCCTATCCTTGCCTCTTTTTTCATTAGTTTAACGGACTGGAATATCTATGGTTTGGCGGACCGCTCCAGCGTTGGATTCATTGGTTTAAGAAATTATAAAAAAGTTTTTCAGGACGCGATCTTCTGGAAATCTTTGTGGAACACTCTTTTTTTTACCGGCGTTGGGGTTCCTTTTACAGTAATGATCTCTTTGCTCTGCGCCACTGTCTTAAACGAAAAATTCGTAAAACTTAAAACATTTTTTAGAACCGCTTATTTCGTGCCTGTGGTTTCTACGATTGTGGCAGTAGCTGTGATTTGGCGCTGGCTCTACAATCCAGAATTTGGGCTGCTTAATTACATATTAAAAAGCATGTCTTTGCCTGAATTCAACTGGCTGGCGGATCCGCGGACCGCTTTAGCTTCCTTAATTTTAATGGCTGCTTGGAAAAATTTTGGATATAACATGATCATATTTCTAGCAGGATTACAGAGCATTCCAGAAACCCTGTATGAATCCGCTAGAATAGACGGCGCCAATGCCTGGCAGCTTTTTTTGCATGTCACCTTGCCGGGTTTAAGAAGCATTATGGTTTTTGTTGTGATAATGAGCACCATTGGTTATTTGCAATTTTTTGCTGAGCCTTATGTGATGACAAAAGGCGGCCCTTTAAACTCCACCATGTCCATTGTGCTTTACATGTATAACCAAGGCTTTAAATTTTTTGAATTAGGCTATGCCTCTAGTTTAGCTTATATACTTTTTGGCATTATTTTCATATTTACTTTTATACAGATGCGTTTAAGAAAAAGCGGGTTTGAAGTTAATTAAAATGGCAAATTGGACCAGCGTTCAGAAATATAAAACAATCAAGGCCATAGAAAAATTTTGGCTCCACTTGGCTCTGTTTTTAGGGCTTCTATTCACTATCGCTCCTTTTGTTTGGATGGTCTCCACCTCTTTTAAATCCGGAGGAGGCATATTTTCCTATCCTCCAAAATGGTTTCCAGACCACCCAACCTTAGAGTGGTACAAACAACTTTTTAAAGATGTGGATTTTCTTCTTCATTTTAAAAACAGCCTGATTGTTTCCATTACAACCACTTTTTTTAATCTTTTCTTTTGCAGTTTAGCGGGTTATGCTTTTGCAAAATTAAGGTTTTTAGGAAGAGACAAGATTTTTACTCTGCTTATGGCAACTCTCATGGTCCCAGGACAAATTACCATGATTCCGGTTTTTCTTTTTTTAAAACAATTAGGGCTTTTAAATAGTTACTGGGGGCTGATCCTTCCCGCATCTGTAGGAATTTTTGGGATATTTTTAGTGCGTCAATTCATGATGACCATTCCTGACGATTTGATTGAAGCTGCCCGGATTGACGGCTGCTCAGAATTTAGAATTTATTGGAACGTGATCCTTCCTCTTTGTAAGCCTGTGCTGGCTACATTAGGAATTTTCACTTTTATGGGCTCTTGGAATGATTTTCTTTGGCCTTTAATTGTAATGATTGGCGAAGAACGATACACCTTGCCTGTTGCTTTAGCGAATTTAAGCGGTCAGTTTGCGACAAAGTTTGGACTTCTAATGGCAGGAGCAGTGGTGGTAGTGATGCCGATTATCCTTATTTTTGTTTTTGCTCAAAAATATGTGATTCGCGGAATCGCCACTACCGGCTTAAAAGAGTAGTTCTCTTTAATTTTTAAACAATAAGGATGACAGGTTCTACAAAGGACATGCAACCTACAACGATGAAAGTTGAAAACGGGCAGTTTATCTTAAATAAAAAACCCTTTTATCTTTATTCAGGAGAGATTCATTATTTTAGAATCCCTCAAAAATATTGGAAAGATCATGTTCGGAAAGCAAAAGCAGCAGGCTTAAATTGCGTGAGCTCTTACATCCCTTGGAATTGGCATGAATCGGAACAGGGGAAATTTGATTTTGAAGGAAAATCGCACCCGCAAAAAAATCTTATAGCTTTTTTAAAAGAGGTTAAAAAAGCAGATCTTTATTTTTCCGCAAGGGTTGGCCCGGTATCTAACGCGGAATTAGTGAATGAAGGGATTCCCGGCTGGCTATTAAAAGATCATCCAGAACTCTATGTGCAGAGAAGCAGTGTAAATAATTTGCCTCATGCTCTGCTTCTTTCCTATTTAAATCCGAAATTTTTAGAATATGTGGGGAAATGGTATGACGCGGTTTTGCCTTTGGTTCAAGAAAACCAAATTCATAAAAATGGGCCAATTGTATTGGTTCAGCTCTGCAATGAAATTAGCATGATCCACTGGCTGCATAAAGCCTATGATGAGTCGGCTCCGGTGAACAAAATGTATCAGGATTTTTTAAAAGAAGAATATCAAGATATAAAAAAGTTAAATTCAGCCTATTCCTCAAACTATAATGAATTTAAAGATATCCATCAGCCGCAAGAAGATTTTTTGCAAGAACATTGGCAAATTTTTTTAGACTGGTCCCTTTTTTATAGAAGATATTACGCTGCCTATTTCAAAAAATTGCAGGAAAAAGCTGTTCAGAGTTCTCTCTCAGTTCCTTTTTCCGCCAACATACCTCAATTTTATGATTATGATGTGCGCGGAAGAGGGGTTTATAGCCCCATGACTTGTTCCATGTTTAGGGATTTTTCTCTGCAAGTCCCTAAAACAGTGTTTGGCGGGGCATATCAAATGAGGAGGCTGGATTTTGAGAATTTTCATGATGTGGGGATCACCACGGAAATGACAAAGATGTTAGACAAAGAATCTCCTTCAATCTGCGCAGAACTGCAAACAGGGATTTTGCGCGACCGTCCACGCCTTTATCCGCAGGATATTGACTTAAACCTTAAAACATCCACAGCGCATGGCTTAAACGGAGTTAATTGCTACATGTTTTCCAGCGGAGAAAATCTCCCTGGGTTAGGAGCTTTTGGATCTTACCATGATTGGCAAGCCCCTGTCTCTTTAGATGGAATAAAAACCAAAGAGCATTTTGCGCCTTTAAAAGAGTGGGGGAAACTTATCAAAAAATATGGCTCTCAACTGGCTGAAACTAAAAAAATCAATGATACAGCCATTGGATTTTATGTTCCTTACTACGCTACTGAATATTTCTCTGGGCAAAGGGCATTTCTTCTAGAGTCTCAAAGAACGAATTTCTTTTTTGATGGTTTTGCCAGACTTTTGCAGCTTGCAAATTATAACTATTCATTCTTAGATCTTCTAAAAGAGTCAAAAGAAGAGCTGCTTAAAAATGAAAGCCTCTCTGTTTTTACCCTAGACTCTATGGATGAAGAAACTCAAAACAAGTTGGCAGATTATGCGCAATCTGGGGGCAAGCTCTTATTTGGTCCTAGGGTTCCTAACCTTAATTTGTCTGGTAAACCCTGTGTGATTTTAGCTGAAAAATTAGGGATCTCTTTTCAAGAGGAAAAAATAAAACAGCCCATTGTTTGGAAAGGAATAGAAGCGATTGTGGATTTTCCAATCCATACTTTTAACATAGAAAATAAATTTTCTTTAGCTAAAACTAAAACCGGGTTCCCTTGCGCTTTTTATGGAAAAGCCGGGCTTGGGAATTTCATAGTTTATGGTTTTGGTTTAAATCATGTTTTTGACTATCAAGTTCAAATGGTTCGGGAATGGATGGAAACCTTAAAAGTGTTTCCTTTTCTTAAATTTGAACCTTGGGATTTGCAGGGAACGCTGCGTTGGGATAAAATGCACTCCCGCGGATTTTTATTTTTATTTAATTATCACGACGTTAAAAAGAAAGGCGCAGTCAGCTTAAAATTTAAAGATCAAAAAATTAAGGAATTTAAAAAAAGATTTACTATGGAAGAAAGATCAGGGGTTGTGCTACCCTTAGAGTTAATAAAAAATAAAGTCGTGGAGGTAGTAAGATGAAAACAAAACTAATAATTGGTTTGGGGTTGTTCTTTTTTGCAGCTCAAACTTACGCGGTTGACCCAAGACCAATGAGCTATTCAATGCCAAAGAAAAAAGTAAGCGTGCCTAAAGATGAAATACAATCTATACCCACTCTGCCTAAAAAAGAGATGCAGAGCGCGCCTGTAGTAAAAGAGACGCCTAAAATCATTAAAGAGACTGTCTTAGATGGTTTTGAAGCTAATGACTGGCTGCCTTCCAATGCGGATGGGACCACTATTAAAACAAATCTGGATGTGGGCTTAGGAAAAATTGGCAGAGCTTTGCAGCTAGATTATGATTTAGCTCAAACTAAACAGTGGGTCGCGATTATTAAGGATATTTCTATTGCAGAACTTACTGGAAAAGCGATCCAATTTTATTTAAAGTCGCGCGGAGCTGTAAATAACGTGGAAGTGAAACTAATTGATGATGACGGCACAAATTATGGCTATAAGTTTCCGCTTAAACCTAAGGATACATGGGAGCTAGTCACCATTGACTTAGACGACTTTTCTTACTGGTGGGGCGGAAATTCTAAGTTGGATCTAGTCACTCAATTTGGTTTAGCGATTAGCGCTGGCGAGGGAGGAACTGGAACCATTTATCTAGATGATCTAAAACTGGTTGACTCCTGGAAAAAGCAGCAGGAAAAGGTTCAAGCAGGAGTCCTAGACAGCTGCGATTCTTTAGAAGGATGGAAAATTGAAGGGGATCAAGGGACCGTATCTAAAATGATTCTTATGCCCGGCAAAGAAAGAGAAGCGATTGGCAGCGAGTATAAATTTGGCTCTGGCAAATGGATCCAATTCACAAAATCTTATCCTGTTGAAATTACCTCAAAATCTGTTTTTAGTTTTTCCCTTAAATGGACCGGAGAACAAAACAATTTTGAATTTAAGTTAGTGGATAAGGAAAATACCACGTTTGGCAAAAAATTCCCTTTAGCCCGCAAAGATGAATGGCAGGAGATTCGCATTCCCTTTTCTGAGCTTACCTACTGGTGGGGCGGAGACGATAAAGAACTTAACATGAAAAATATCAAATTAATTGGGTTTGCGGTTAGTTTTCCTAAAGGAGGAGAAGGTTTAATCTTGATTGACAATATAAAAGTGGATGTGATGCCGTGACTTTGGGCTTTCTTTATCGGAAAAAGAATCGAGAAAAAAAAGTTTTAAAACTATTCAGCCTGATTTTTCTCCTTTCTTTTTCCGGTGCAGAAGCTAAGGCAAAATCTCTTTTTGGATTTATCACAGATAAAATTTCTTTATCCGAGCGTAAATACCTTAAGAAACTTGCCCAAGACACCTACAAATGCATTGACTATTATGTAGAGCCTGAAACCGGACTGCCTTTAGATAACAGTGTGGTTACAAAAAATGCCTTTACCTCTGTGACTAATATTGGCTTTTACATGGCTTCTGTCGCAGGCGCGGTGGAAATGGGTTTTGAAAACCGCAAAATCGCTGTTCAAAAGCTAGGGCTGCTGCTTGAGACTTTAAACAAATTAGAGACTTGGAAAAATTTTCCGCATTCCTGGAACAGTGTTACGGATTTAAAAAAACATAAGGAAAATTTCATCTCTACTGTTGACTTAGGCAATTACTATGCGGGCATTATTGTGGCGCGTCAAACTTTTCCAGAATTAAAAGCTCAATGCGACCAGCTCCTTCAAATTGATTGGCAGGATCTTTATGATCCTCGGGCAAAACTTCTTTTTGGAGGTTTTAACACTGAAAAAAATGAGGTTGGCTCTTGGCATTATGATTTTTTGGGAGCAGATTCCCGTTTGGTAAGTTTTTTAGCAATCGCCATGAGCGGAGTTCCTTTACAGAGCTGGAGCGCTTTAAACCGAAATTTAGAAGAACGATATGGAATACAATATCTAAAACCAGGGTGGCAGGGTGGAGGACTTTTTATGGGCTTTATGAGCGGCTTATTCTTAGATGAAGAAGGCACCCTTCCTGGACTTGCGGCTGGTAACTTTGCTAAAGCGCAAATGGCGCATCAGGAAAAAATTGGCTCTCCTGTTTGGGGTTGGTCCGCATCAGACTCTCCAGCCAATGGATATTTGGGGTTCAATGCGATCCGAGATGAAATTATAACTCCCCATGCCTCTACCCTTGCGATTTCAGTTTTTCCCAAAGAGGTCATACAAAATCTAAAAAAATTAGAAGAGCTTGGGGCAAGACCGCGCCATATTATTGAAGGTCAATATTATGATTTTGGCTTTAGGGATGCTTTTGATTTAAAAACAGCTAGAGTTACTAAAAATTATTTAATCTTAGACCAAACCATGCTTTTTCTTGCGCTCACAAACTTTTTAGAGGATAAGTTTATTATTCGATCTTTTAATAGTTATGATGGGATCATGGAAGGTTATAAAAAAATAAAAGATTATCAAAATCGTTTGCTTCCCCAACAAATCACTTACCCATTTCCTCTGAAAGAAAAATTTAAGCTGGGAGTTCAGTCCTTTGACCGAAAACAACCAGAAATAACTGCTGCTAAAAATCTTTCAGGCGCTCCATTTAACCCGGAACTAGCTGAATGGAATAAAGCAGAGGTGCAGGAGTTTGATCACACTTTCGTAGAAAATGGAAAAATCGCAGATCCAACTGACCTTGGCGCTAAACTCCAATATCTTTGGGATGAACAGGCTCTTTATATTAAAGCGGAAATAACAGATCAGACGATTGTAGCTAAACAAACAGATTCAGAAATTTACCGGGACGATTGTGTTGAAATTTATATTGATCCAAATGGCGATGGCTTGCTCTGGGGACATCCTTCAGATTTTCAAATTGGGATTACTCCGCCAGATAGCGCTAGAAAAAGTCATTCTTATGCCTGGTTTCAAAAACGCGTTCCATCTCAAGATGAAGTGAACACGATTGTAAAAATCACGCCAACCGGTTATGAAATCTTTACAGCGATCTCTTGGAAATTTCTTGGGGTCATCGAGCCTGTGAGAGGACAATCTTTGGGGATTTCCATTGCTGTGCATGACGTTGACAATGATGCCAATGGCGAAGGAAAGTTAAACTGGCATTTTAAATCAAACGGAAGTAAAATTGAATTGGGAAAGTTGATATTACAATGAACGAACAAAATTCTAAAAAAAGTTCTCCTCTATTTATGCAGTGGGGCTATTGGTTAGGGGGACTCTGCTGTTTTATTGGCATCCTTGCTTTATCTTTTGGAATTACTCCATTTATTTTAAGCGTGAGAAAAAGCCTGATCATGCTTCAAATTCCAGGAGAACAAAATTTAAATTTAAGATTACCGGGTTCTTACATAGCGCTAGCCCTGAATAAAGACAAATCTAAAGAAACCCTTTCCTGGATTAAAGACCTAGAGTATCAACTGGTTCAAAAAAAAGGAAGTAGAGTAGTAGAACTTGTCAAATTTCCGCCTAAAATGTATGCTACTGATAAAAAAGAAGATCAAATACCTCTTTTTCAGTTTGTGATTGATAAACCGGGAAAATATCTTTTAAGTTCACAATACCCTTATGGAATGGAAGGTCCAAAAATACAGGGGCTGCTTTTTCATACGGATCTAAATTATGTGCGTATGGAACTTTTTGTGGGCTTGGCTCTATTTTTAATTTTAGGCGGATTAGGACTATATTTTATCTGGAAAACAAATAAAGCAAAGACTTTATCTTGAATCCAAGTGGTTGATTTAAGGCTAATTTATTTTTTTATCAAAAAGAATCATTTGATTTTAGCGCATAGCTGGGCAATAAAACTATAAAAAATCTATAGCTATTTATGATAACCGATTCAAAACAGGAGTTTGAGTAAATGTTTATGAAGGAAAAGCTAGAATTATTTAAAACAAACTATGGTTATTTTAGCGAGGATGGCAAAGAATTTGTCATCACTCGCCCAGATACGCCCCGTCCTTGGTCCAATGTCATTTGTCCTGGGGATTATGGTTTAGTCATTACCCAATCCGGCTCAGGTTATTCTTGGAGAACCCATGCTAGTTTAAATCGCATTACTCGTTGGAATCAAGATTTAGTTTGCGATGATTGGGGAAAATATATTTATATAAGAGATCAAGAATCTGGAGAGTTCTGGTCTCCAACATGGAAGCCTGTGTGCCATACACCAGAACATTATGAATGTCATCATGGTTTTGGCTACACCCGATTTATCTCTCTTAATTTTTCCATTTCCTCAGAGCTAACCATTTTTGTCCCTCCTAAAGAGCCTTTAGAAATCTGGCAGCTAAAAATTACTAATCATTCTAGCCAGAAAAGAATTTTAAGCCTCTGGAGCTATTTTGAATGGTGCTTAGGGGAATCCCCAGACAGCCATAGAGAATTTCACCGCACCTTTTTAGAAACAGAATCTGATAAAGACAATGGAATCCTCTATGCCTCAAAAAGACTTTGGACCATTGCCAATGCTAAAGGGCAGCATTGGAATAAATCTTGGGATTATTTAGCCTGGCATGGAACTAACCTGCGTTTAAAAGATTCTTCCGGCAATAAAGATTCTTTTATTGGAAAATATCATGGTTTTCAAAACCCAAATGCTTTGCTTACAGGCTCTTATACCGGCAAAACCACTGGTAAGTGGGACGATTCTATTGCCAGCCTTTGTTCTGAAATTGAGCTTTTGCCCGGAGAAACTAAAACAGTTCTTTGGACACTGGGCGCTGCAAAAAATAAGAATGAAGCGAGAAATCTAGCTTTAAAATATAAAGAGCAAAATAATGTAGATCAAGCGTTTCAAAATACCATTCAATTTTGGCAAAGCTATTTAGAAAAATCTAATGTAGAAACTCCGGATTCTTCCTTTAATCTTTTAGGAAACTGGTGGCTAAAATATCAGGCTCTTTCAGCACGCATCTGGGGAAGAACAGGCTATTATCAGGCAGGGGGCGCTTTTGGCTATAGAGATCAGCTGCAAGACAGCCAAATCTTTCTTCACCTTGAGCCCAAAAGAACCAAAAATCAAATTCTCCTCCATGCCTCTCATCAATATTCTTCAGGCATTGTGCATCACTGGTGGCACCCCATCACCAATGATGGCCATAAATCCAGATATTCAGATGATTTGCTCTGGCTCCCCTTTGTCGCCATTAACTATTTAAAAGAAACAGGAGATTTTTCTATCTTAAAAGAAAAAACTCCATTTCTTAAAGAGGAAAATAAAAAAGAAGCGTCTCCTGCTTCAGTATATCAGCATTGTGTTTTGGCAATTGAAAATTCTCTTAAGCGCAAAAGTAAGCGCGGACTTCCTTTAATTGGGACAGGGGATTGGAATGATGGGTTATCTGTAGCTGGTTGGGAAGAAAAAGGGGAAAGCATTTGGGTAGGACAGTTTCTTTATGGAATTTTAAATGAGTTTTGCGAACTCATTGCCAGAGCCATTAAAAATAAAACTCTTTCTTCCTCTGAAAGTAAAAAAATCGCAAGGTATAAAAAAGAAGCGGAAAAACTCTATGAAGCTGTAAACAAATTTGGCTGGGACGGCCAATGGTACTGGGCTGCAAGTTGTGATGATGGCTCCCTCATAGGCAGCAAAAAATCTAAAGAAGGAAAAATTCATCTCAACCCTCAAACTTGGGCAGTCTTAAACAAAATGGTGCCTGAAAAAAATTTAACCACTCTTTTAGATTCTCTGGAAAAAAATCTTTATAAAGATTATGGACCCTTGCTGCTTTATCCAGCTTATAAAATACCGGATGAACGAATAGGATATTTGACCCGCTATGCTTCTGGAGTAAGAGAAAATGGCGGGCTTTATACCCATGCCGGTATTTGGGCAATTCAGATGGAATGTTTTTTAAAGCGCAGCCAGACCGCATGGCAATTGTTCAAAAAAATTTCTCCCATAGAAAGGGGAATGGATCCAGACCTATACATGTCTGAACCTTATGTAACCCCAGGGAACGTGGATGGGCCGGACTCTCCTTATTATGGCAGGGGTGGATGGACTTGGTACACAGGTTCAGCTGCTTGGCTTTATAGAATTATGTTAGAATGGATCATTGGAATTAGAGCTGAATGGGAAGGTTTAAAAATTGCGCCTTGTGTTCCTAAAGATTGGGACGAGTTTAAAGTAAAAAGAATTTACAATGGCAAAAGTTGCGCTTTTCATTTTAAAAGAGACAAAAATCTTGGCAAAAATAGCGTGGCTATTATTTTTAATGACAAAACATTGCCCGGGGATACACTCCCTAAATCCATTGTAAAAAAGGCAGAAGAAAATTTTATTATTAATTTTAATTAACCAAAATACATTTTTAGGGAGGTGAGAGAATCGTGGCAGAAGTGATTTTAAAAAATGTTTGGAAAAGGTATGACGGAACAGCTGCTGTAAAAGGGGTGAATATAGAAATACCAGATAAAGAATTTTTTGTTCTAGTGGGCCCATCTGGATGCGGCAAATCAACCACTTTGCGCATGATCGCGGGACTGGAAGAAGGTAGCGACGGTGAGATTTGGATTGGAGGAAAAAAAGTAAATGATGTTCCTCCCAAAGATAGAGATATCGCCATGGTTTTCCAAAATTACGCTCTTTACCCGCACATGACAGTTTATGAAAACATGGCTTTTGGCTTAAAATTAAGAGGCTACTCTAAAAAAGAAATTCAGGACAGGGTAAAAGAAGCAGCGGAAATTTTAAACATGTCTAACCTGATGCATAGAAAACCAAAAGAGCTTTCTGGGGGACAAAGGCAAAGAGTGGCTGTTGGACGAGCGATTGTAAGAAAACCCAAAGTATTTTTATTTGATGAGCCTCTTAGCAATTTAGACGCTAAACTACGGGTTCAAATGAGAATGGAACTTTCTAAACTGCACGACCGCTTGCAGACCACCATGATTTATGTGACCCATGATCAGGTAGAAGCCATGACCATGGGGGACAGAATTTGCGTGATGAAAGATGGGGATGTGCAGCAAATTGCAGCCCCCTTAGAACTTTATAACAGCCCTTCTAACAGATTTGTAGCTGGATTTATTGGATCTCCGCCTATGAATTTTGTGGAAGTTTATATTTCAGAAAAATTGCAAGGTGAAGCTAAAGGGATTTGGCTAAGAGAAAACGATCCGCAAGTTAGCTCCAATGGCATGCAAATTAAATTGATTCCAGAAATGAATGAAATTGTAAAATCTTACGTTGGAAAAAAAGTGATTTTTGGCATACGGCCAGAAAACATCTATGACAAACTTTTTCATTCTGGAGGCTTTAGCGAAGGTTCCTCAGTAAAAGCAACCATAGAGGTGGTGGAACCCATGGGCTCTGAAAAATATCTTTATTTAAACACAGGGAAAAATAATTTTGTAGCCAGGGTAGAGCCGCACAACTCCGCCAAACAACAGCAAGACATTGACCTTGTGTTCAACATGGAAACCATCCATCTCTTTGACCCTGAGTCAGGCAAAACCATCCTCTAAGATTCTTTTTAATTAACAGTTTCTTATTTTGTGCTTAAGAAGGTCCAATTTTAAGGTTAGTATGCCGGCTAGAATCAATGGTAGAAACCTGATTCATTTTAACCATATTAAATTCATAAATAAGTAAGGAGATAAAGCACCATTTAAAACAACCATCCCTGCGGACGTCTCAACCAGTCAATTCTCTATTCTAGAACTCCTTGAATATCCCAAAAGTTCCCTCCATGGGTCACAGTTTAGGACACAGCCAACTAATATAGTTCGCTAGATGGACATATATATGTATGTATGCTATACTCATTTGAGTCAGGAGGTGATACTCAATGAAACGCACAACTATTTTCTTACCCGATGAGGTTCATAAAAACCTGAAGTACATGGCATTGGATCACAATGTATCAATGGCAGAGTTATTAAGGGAAGCTGTAGAAAGAGTCTATAAAGAGGATCTTAAAGATATTCAATTGGCAAAGCAGGCCAGAGTTGAACACAAAAGAAACCCCAAACGGGCTGTTGAAGCGATTGAATTCTTTAGTGAAAAAAGAAAATCCGCCTAGAGTTTTTCATGTATAAAGTTCTGATCGCTGCTAGAGCGCAAAAAGAATTAGCCGATGTTCCTTCCAAGGAGGTTTTGTATGGAGAAGATATTTGAAGCAGTTGAATATATGCGTAAGATGAGACCTATCACTTGTGAAAAAATCAGAAAGGCGTCTGGTGAATAAGTTACGATACATATGCGACATCAAGGATTAAGAATTAAGCCGTGCAAATACGGCGATTGTATGTTACATTAAGTTATGGAAAGAAAACTTAAAATTTATCTTGAGACCACAATTCCTAACTTCGTATACGCTGATGATGCGCCTGAAGAACGGGATATAACCAAGCGTTTTTTTGACATTTTAAAATTGCATAAATTTGAAGTTTTTACATCGGATGCAGTCATTGTGGAAATTAATCGCACACGAAATGAAAGCCACAGAAACAATTTATTGAGAGCATTGGATGGGATTGAAAGACTACCTGTTTCCGCTCCTTGTGAGGAGTTGGCGAGAGAATATATTCATCATAAAATTATCCCCGCCAAATTTGAACCGGATGCATTGCGCGTGGCCATTGCAACTCTAAACAATCTTGATGTTGTGGTTACCTGGAATATGGAACACTTAGCAAACCCTAAAGCCCGTATTGCTATTCGTGAATTAAATGAAAGGAAGAATTTTAAAGCTATAGATATTGCCACACCCGAGGAGGTGATTGAAAGTGTCTAAGACTTTAACACATCATTCTAGAGTTTTGGATGAAATTCACAAAATTCGAGAAGAAATCACAAATGAATTGAAGGGGAAAACTCCTAAAGAAGTTGCTGCGTATTGGAGTCAAAAGGACGAACCAAGTTCTTACAAAGGTGTAAAGAAACGTTAAATTCATCCTTAGATCATTACTCCTGCCCGAGAATTAGTTTTTACGTGGTGGAGGTAATAAAATAAAACATAAAAATAGTTCACCATTTGATAAAGATGTGCAAAATAAAATCAAACACGATTCTAAATATGCGCAAGCTTATTTTGAAGCGATTGCCGATGAACCGCTTCCGATTCAGATGGCCATACTCAGGCGTGCTTACGGTATTTCTCAAGAAGAAATTGCAGCTAAATTGAGGTTGAAACAAGCGCATATTTCCCGCTTGGAAAAGAAGGATTCCGATCATCTTATTAGCACATACGAGAAAATGGCTAAAGTGTTGCATTCGAAACTTATGATCGTTCCAGAAAATGCCAGGGTAGTGCCTGCTTAAACAAATATTTTTCTGAAAACATTTTCTTAAATCCTTATAATTACTGGAAATAATACAGTAATTATGTATTCTAAACCGAATAGATTCATTATTTAAATAATGGTCCCTTTAAATTTCCCCGAGGGGGGGAAGTTTGGGGGGAACCCTCCCGCCCAACCACTATGTCCAGCGCGAGCGTGAGCAGAAAAGCCGGAATGGGCTTGGACTTGCCAAGATGGGCTTGCCATTTTCAAAAAAGAGAGCCAAATTGGCATGAACAACAGGATAAACAACTGGGATTGACTATTTATGGTTCTGATGTTATTTTTAGAATAGAGGTGATATAATAGCTATATTCCAATGAAGAAGCTAAAGCTTTACTTTGACACCTCTGTTTTGAATTTTGCGATAGCTACGGATGTGCCTAATGAAAAAGATGCTACCTTAAAGTTATTTAGAGAAGTTGAACAAGGGAAATATGAAGTTTTTGTATCCAGTGTCGTTACTGATGAAATTGGCCGCGCTCCACAACTTATTGCAATAGAGCTAAAAGAAGTTTTAATGAAATTAAATGCTGTTGAGTTGTTACTTAACGAAGATTCAGTGGAGTTGGCAAATAAATATGTAGAAAACGGGGTTATACCTCCTAGATATAAGGACGATGCTTTACATATTGCTGTTGCAACTGTCAATGATTTAGATGTGATTGTTAGTTGGAATTTTTCCCACATGGTTAAAGTAAAAACAAAAAGAGAAGTAAGAGGAATAAATCTTTTAAATGGCTATAAGGAGATGGAGATTGTTTCGCCACAGGAGGTAATAGAGGATGCTGAATGAACCCAGACCGATGAGAGAGATACATCAGATTCAAGAAAAAATATACGAAGAGCGTAAGAATATGAGTACGAAAGAGGAACTTGAGGCCATTCGTCGCAGTGCCGAAGAGGCCGAGAAAAGATTAGGTCTAAAACTAAGAAAACTTGAACATTCAAAAACCTGATATAAAGTCTTTACGCCCTATCTGTACAAGCAGCCCGACACTTTCCCATATTTAAATCTCGCTAAAAATCTCTCTGTAAAAATCAATATTACCTGTTTAAATTTTCCCTGAGGGGGGAAGTTTGGGGGGATTCCTCCCGCCCAACCACTATGTCCAGCGCAAGCGTGAACAGAAAATCCGGAATGGGCTTGGACTTGCCAAGATGGGCTCGTCCGTTTCTCAAAATCTATGAAATAAATTGATTATTATTGACCCAAATTACTTGCTAGAGTTTGTTGACAGAGACCGATGATTGCTGTAGGATTATCGCTACTATGGATGAGCAAATTCAAATAAATGAATTGATGGATGCGATGGATTATGATCCCCAATATTCTTTGGTTGCAATTCATGGACTTGTACATTCCATATATAGTTGGCGAAATAATCTGAATGCTGAAATAAAGGAACCTTCTTTTATAGGAAACTGGACAGATCATAATGTAGAGGAATATGTTGAAATGATGCATGAGTCCAAGTTTCGTGATGTTGTATGTAGTCTTGCTATGGTTGGGGTGCTTGCTTCTTTTTTTGAAAGCCTTCTTATACATGAGTTCAAATGCTTAAGGGTGTTCTATCGGTCGCGTAAACCACTTAATTCTCATAACCGTTGGCATCTTGAACCAATGAATTTTTGGGACCCACGTAAAGTATTGGATAGAAATTCGCAAATTAACTCATCCAATAATATTATGCGTGGTACACATCAGTTAGTAAACGCGCTGGGAATCGAATCTAAATTGCCAGCTGATTTTCTAAAGTATCTTGGTGCGTTAATCACTTATCGCAATTTTTCCCTTCACAACGGTTACGAATGGCCTAAAGATAAGCGGGTAAGATTTTTAAAATTAATTGAGGATAAAAACTGGATAGATTATTTTAATTGGTCAAAATCAGATGGTAATCCCCATATCATTTATATGAGCGATAAATTTGTTTGGAAATGTTTTCTTATGGCTCAAGATGCTATTTTGGCGTTTGAGGAAATACGTTTTCTAGAAACTAATCTATGGGGAAAGGTGTAGCTAAAAATAAACCCACCGAAGGACACATTTTAGGACACAGCTCCGTTTTGTTTTAATCTGATTCTAGAACTTCTTATATATTTTTTGTAACATCTTTACTGCATTAACTTAATTCATTCGGGCTGTTAGCTCAATTGGCAGAGCAAGCGACTCTTAATCGGATTTTGGCTGTTTTTGAAGGTTTGCGCAGCTTCGTCGGATGTTGAAGAAAATCCGGTTTCACCGTCTAAGAGCTCATCATTTTTGACTAATCTTAAGGTATCATAAGTGATCAGCAAATATCCCAAAATATCCCTTCATGGGACACAGTTTAGGACACAGCCAACTAGTATAGTTTATGAATTGATTTCTAAGGTATTAGAGGCTATAATAAAAGTAGAACATGCATAAGCTTAGAGTATACATTGATACTTCGGTTATTGGGGGCTGTTTTGACCCAGAATTTAAGTTAGATTCTATTGCCCTATTTGAAAAAATAAAACAAGGGAAAATGATTGCTGTTATTTCCGAATTGACAATTCAGGAATTGGAACCGGCGCCCGAACATGTTAAAAACGTTTTGGAACAAATCCCAGATGAATTTTTAGAACAGATTGCACTGCCGGTGGAAGCTAAGTCTCTTGCCCAAGCCTATATTTCTTCCGGCGCAGTTCCGGACCACTCAGAGGTTGATGCGCTTCACATTGCAACTGCAACGATTCATAATGTGGATGTTTTAGTCAGCTGGAATTTCAAACATATTGTAAATATTAGAAGGATTCATGCCTACAATGGAGTTAATGTTAAAGAGGGGTATCGTTTATTAGACATTCATTCTCCCAAGGAGGTGTTGTATGGAGAAGAGATTTAAATCAGTTGAATACATGCGTAAGATGCGGGAACAATTAAACAAAAAATATGCAAAATTCTCTATGGAAGAACGGTTAAGAAAAATCCACGAAGATACACAAAAGACCGAACTTTGGAAAAAATTACATACAAAAGATAGAATTCATCTAAGCAGATAAGTTTTTTTCTATCTTTTCTCTAGCTATTCTCTTGTAATCTCTGCCTCTTTCTTTAAATGAACTCATATAATTACTGAAAATAACACAGTAATTATTCATTGAAAACTGAATATTTTTATTATTTAATAATTAATCCCTTTAATTTTTCCTGAGGGGGGAAGTTTGGGGGGATTCCTCCCGCCCAACCCCTATTTTCAGCGCGAGCGTGAACAGAAAAGCCGGAATGGGCTTGGACTTGCCAAGATGGACTTGCACCTACTGAAAAGATGGATTTACACTTGCCCAAAAAATGGACTCGCACTTGCCAAAATGCGCTTGTCAATTTTCAAAAAAGAATAAACATTTCTCTTAAGTAACCTTAATCTATCTATAGTTAATTCTACCCTCAATTTATTGACAGAAACCGACGATTACGGTACGATTATCGGTAGGTTTTTCGGTTGATTTTTAAAACTTTTGCTGAGGTAAAACTGTGATATCTAAAACCAGCGCAATAATGGCCAATAGCGATTATGTTTTTGATATTTCTGTAGTTGGAAATAAAGGCATTGCTCGGCGGGTAATTCGAATCAACGGGCAGGCGTCTTTATATAAATTCGCTCAAACTATTGTGAAGGCCTTTGGTTTTAACTTCGATCATTGTTTTGGCTTTTATGATACGTTGGACAGAAAGCTGGAAGCAAAGATAGTTTTTGAATATTTTTTGGATGTGGGAGAAGAACCCACCGTGCCGTGGGCGAGAGGCGTTAAAAAGTCAAAGGTGTGTGACGCATTTCAAACGACTGGCGAGAAATTAATTTTTCTCTTTGATTATGGGGATGGCTGGCAATTTTTTGTAAATTTGATTGAGGTGCGGAAACGATCGAAAAACAAAAAACCCGTTGTACTGAAAAAGTTTGGGGAAGCTCCAGAACAGTACCCGCCATGTGAGAATTTTTAAATTTGTTATCTATAAACTTGCGCAGAAAGGTTCGCTGTCCGGCATTCGGTGGGCAAACACTGTCAGTTTCATCAAGATGTAATTAACGGATGTTTACAACGGAACAAAAAGTAAATATGCCCAACTATGGAGTGGTTAAATGAGCACATCGATCCGAGACAATCATAATTTTGGAACTGTAGGAAATTTCTTGCAGTCTGCAATTATAAATGATTCTAAACTATCGATTGTGTCAGCGTACTTTACTATTTATGCGTATCATTCCTTAAAAAAAAATCTCGATCCTATCAGCAAACTTCGCTTTCTATTTGGTGAGCCCACCTTTATAAAAGTGCTTGACCCAGAAAAGAAAAACCAGCGCGAGTTTAAAATTGAAGACGATACCCTTGTAATTCCCATTGCAAACCGTCTTCAACAAAAGTCGGTGGCGCGTGATTGCTACGAATGGCTGAAAAATAAAGCTGAAATTAAATCTATGGTAAAACCCAATTTTCTGCATGGCAAAATGTACCATATCGAACAACCAAGCGGTGTGGAAAAAGCAATTATCGGCAGTTCCAACTTCACTGTCAACGGGCTTGGCATGGGTGGAAGCAAGAATATTGAACTAAATTTGGTTATCGATAGTGATCGAGACCGCCAGGACTTAAAACAATGGTTTGATTCTTTGTGGAATGACAATACTGGGCTTGTTCAAGATGTAAAAGAGGATGTACTGAAATATATTACACAATTATATGCTGAGAATGAACCGGAGTTCATTTATTTTAAAACTCTTTATCACATATTTAAAGATTTTCTTGATGATCAGAAGAAAGGTGGACTTCTTAATGAAAGAACCGGATTTTTTGAAAGTGAAATTTGGAATACTCTCTATGACTTTCAAAAGGATGGAGTAAAGGGTGCTATCAACAAAATCCTGAAACATAATGGCTGTGTAATTGCCGATAGCGTGGGTCTTGGCAAAACTTATGAAGGACTCGCAGTAATAAAGTATTTTGAGCTTCTCAATCAGAGGGTTCTTGTTATTTGCCCCAAAAAACTGTCGGGGAACTGGACGATTTATCAAGCCAGCCAAGGTCATACTCTAAATCCTTTCGTCAAAGATCGATTTAATTATACGGTTCTTTATCATACCGATATGGGAAGAATCAGTGGAAAATCAGATGCAAACGGTATTGAGATGGATAATTTCAACTGGGGAGCGTATGATCTTATTGTCATAGACGAATCGCACAATTTCAGGGGTAACCCTTTGGAAAGAATTAAAGATGATGGCACTATCAAAATGAACCGGGCAAAATGGCTTATGGAAAAAGTCATAAAATCTGGAGTGAAAACAAGAGTGCTTATGCTTTCGGCAACACCCGTGAATAATTCTCTTAGAGATTTGAGGAATCAGATAGCCCTGATAACTGAAGGCAAAGACGATGCTTTACTATTAACAAGCGGTATCAAGGATATTGCTTTTACGCTAAAAAATGCTCAAACTCATTTTACGAATTGGGCCGATCCCAAGAAAAATCCATTAAGGAACCTAAAACAGTTACTTGATCGACTTGATTCAGCTTTCTTTAAACTGCTGGACGAGTTAACCATCGCGCGCAGTCGGAAGCATATTAAATCTTTCTATAACATTGAGGAAATAGGAAAGTTCCCGGAACGACTCAAACCCGTTTCTGTATATCCGACCATTGATCTGAAAAACAGATTTCCCACTTATGACCGATTGAACAAAGAAATTCTGAGGTACAAATTGTCTGTCTTTAACCCTTCCGCATATGTTAAGGATGAGATGAAAGACAAATACGAAAAATTAGCTGCAACATCGGGAGTGCTATCCTTTAAACAAAGTGACCGTGAACACTTCCTGATCGGCATGATGAAAGTTAACTATTTAAAACGGCTTGAGAGCTCGATTGAATCGTTCGAAATTTCCTTGGACAGAACCATTAAAAAGATTGAAAACCTCGAAGATAAAATTAACAGTTTTCTTTCCGGCAAAGCAAAAAACCAGGAAGAAACCCTTGAATCACTGGAACCAGACGAAGAAGAATTGGAAGAATCCTCCGATGATCATGACGCATGGCAGGTGGGAAAAAAACTGAAGTTTGATCTTGCTGACCTAAATCTTAAAGGTGCTAAAGGATGGCTCGAAGATCTTAAATCAGACAAAGAAGCTCTAGTTGATCTTTATAACAATGCCATCGCAGTAACTCCTGAACGGGATGCTAAACTACATGAGTTGAAACAGGTTATTCAGAAAAAATTGAATAATCAGCTTAATAATAACAATAAAAAAGTTGTAGTTTTTACCGCCTTTGCGGACACCGCTGAATATCTTTATAAGAATTTAAAAGAATGGATTAAAGATGAATTAAAACTTGAATCCGCTCTTGTCTCTGGTTCATACTCTCAAACAACCTTCGGAAAAAATGATTATGACAGCATTCTGACCAACTTCTCTCCCCTGTCGAAAAACCGTTCAAAACTGAATATAGCGCCACTAAAGGGACAAATTGATATTCTTATAGCGACGGACTGTATCAGCGAAGGACAAAACCTTCAGGACTGTGATTATTTAATTAACTATGATATTCACTGGAATCCGGTGCGAATTATCCAGCGTTTCGGCCGCATTGACAGGTTAGGAAGCAAAAATAATGCTATTCAGCTAGTAAATTTTTGGCCCACCAAGGATCTCGATAACTACATCAATCTGAAAGAACGGGTTGAAGCGCGTATGGCGCTGGTGGATGTTACCGCCACAGGCGAGGATAATATACTTAACACAGAACAGATTGAGGAACTTATTTCCGATGATCTGAAATACCGCAACCAACAACTTAAAAAGCTCCGTGATGAAGTCCTTGATCTTGAGGAAATGAATGAATCCGTTTCCTTGACCGATTTTACTCTTGATGATTTTCGTATAGAACTTTTATCCTACTTAGAAAGCAACAGGCAAAAGCTGGAAAATGCTCCATTCGGTTTATATGCGGTTGTTCCTTCTCCATCAGGTGAACATGCAAGCCTCATTACTAATCATGATTTTACGGCAACCGAAAAAGAGATCATCAAACCAGGCGTTATTTACTGTCTGAGGCAAAAAGGTGATACGGATGGCAACGAAGAGGTAAACCCGCTTCAACCCTATTTTCTCGTTTATATCCGTGACGACAATACGGTTCGGTACAATTACACGAACGCAAAACAGATTTTGGAAATATTTCGGCTCATTAGCCAAGGGCGCAAAGAGCCCTATGAAAGACTATGCGAGCTTTTTAATGAAGAAACAAACAATGGCGAAAAAATGGAAAAATACTCTGAATTGCTCAAAAAGGCAGTTTCAGAAATTGTTCATGTCTTTAAAAAGCGTGGAAGCCAAAAGCTGACTTCCGATCGGAGCGCCCTCGTGATCCCCAAAACAAAACAGGTGGATGACTTGGAGAGTTTTGAACTAATCACATGGCTAATAGTGAGATAGTAAATGACAGCTATCGAGTCCAAACAAAATATTCAATCTGCCCTAAAAGAATTAAAGAATGCTAATCTAACCGAAAAAGCGATCAAGCTTTTCAAAACTCTTGGTTACAACACTACAAGACAATCCCCTCTTGAAAAACAGACCTACGCCTGTTTCAAGGAAAATTACATTGATGGTAGCAGCCAGTTCAATGAAGAAAAAGCACTAACTTCTGATTGGAAATATGTTGACCTGCTGTTTCAAATTTCAAAAAGTGAGATCGATAACCAGAACTCACTGTTCGACGCTGGCCGCGTTGACAATACCGTCATTGAATCCTACCTTTTCTTTGCCATCCAGCTTTCTAGCGAACAGTATAGCCGAACCAAACTAAGCCAAATTGCCCGCGAAGTAAACAAGCTTTTCCCGATGCCTGTAATGATACTGTTTAGGCATGGCAACTGCTTAACACTTTCTGTCATTAACCGCCGGCTACACAAACGGGACGAAAGCAAGGATGTTCTTGAAAAAGTGACCCTCATCAAAGATATTTCTGTTGAAAACCCCCACCGTGCTCACGTTGAAATCTTGTTTGACCTTTCGTTTGAAGAACTCTCTCATATGCACAAGTTTTCAAATTTTGTTGAACTCCATAACGCCTGGCAGAAAACTCTCGATACCAAAGAACTCAACAAAAAATTTTATAAAGAACTTTCCAACTGGTATTTCTGGGCAATGAAAGAGGTCGTTTTCCCCGGGGCCTCTCTGGAAGCGGACAAAAAGGGTTTGTATCAACGGGAAGATAAGGTCCGCGAACATAATGCTAAAAATCTGATCCGCCTCTTAACACGGATACTCTTTGTATGGTTTATTAAAGAGAAGAACCTTATACCGGACGAACTGTTTGATGAAAACTATATTAAAGATCATCTTATTGACGGCTTTGAACCGCGAAAGAAAAAGAGTTTTGACCATAGAACGCAGGGGAGCAAATACTATCGTGCCATCCTGCAAAATCTGTTTTTCGCGACCCTCAACCAGACCGTAGGGAAAAGGGAATTCCGCAAAGAGGGTCAGCAGATGAATGTTACGAACATGATGCGGTATGAAAACTATTTTAAAAATCCAAAGGCGTTTTTAAAACTCGTGGAAGATGTTGTCCCTTTTATGAACGGCGGACTTTTCGAGTGCCTTGATAGTCCCGACCCTGATAAGAAAGGCAAAAAAGGCGGGGATGTCATCATCTATGAGGATGGATTCTCCGATAGAAAGGATAATGTTCTATCTGTTCCTGATTACATCTTTTTCGGGACTGGGGAACATACCGATTTGAGTGAGGAGCTGGACGATAAAAAACAGAAAGATGTCACTGTCAACGGACTTATTAATATCCTAAAGGCATATAAATTTACCATTACAGAGAATACCCCCATTGAAGAAGAAGTCGCCCTTGACCCGGAACTTCTGGGCAGGGTGTTTGAAAATCTTCTTGCCAGCTACAACCCGGAAACTAAAACCACCGCCCGCAAGCAAACCGGTTCATTTTATACACCGCGCGAAATCGTCAATTACATGGTGGATGAAAGCATCAAGGCGTATCTCAAGCAGAAATTAGAAACTGAAGCAGGTATGAATACAGAAGACGCTCAAGCGGGGCTTGAATTTCTTATCGGCTACAACGAAAAAGAACATTTATTTGACGAAAAACAAACGGCGGTTTTAATCAATGCCATAGACACCTGTAAAATCCTTGACCCTGCCTGCGGGAGTGGAGCATTCCCGATGGGAATACTACATAAACTGGTGCATATTTTGCACAAACTCGACCCACAGAATAAACTCTGGAAGGAACGGCAAATTGATAAAGCGCGGGCAATTGATGATCCTGAAATCCGGGATAACCTCATAGCTGATATTGAAACTGCTTTTGCCGGTAACGAACTGGACTACGGACGCAAGCTCTATCTGATAGAAAACTGCATCTACGGTGTGGACATCCAACCGATAGCAACACAAATCAGCAAGCTCCGTTTCTTTATATCTCTCATCGTTGACCAGAAAACGGATAAAACCAAAGACAATTTTGGCATCCGACCCCTACCAAACCTTGAAACCAAATTTGTGGCCGCAAATACTCTGATTGGCATTGAAAACCCTAAAGCAAGAGATTACGCGGGTAGCCTATTTGATAACAAAGCAGTCAATGAACTGGAAGAAAAATTGAAAGATGTTCGGCACCGCCTCTTTTCTGCCAAAACTCCGGCAACCAAACGGAAGCTACGGGAAGATGACCAGTCGCTACGGAAGAAAATGGGAGATATTCTGATTGATAGCGGATGGGATAATGAAACCGCACGCCAACTTGCTGGCTGGGATCCCTATGACCAGAATGCATCCAGTCCTTTCTTTGATCCAGAATGGATGTTCGGAGTTTCGAGTTGCTTTGATATTGCGATTGGGAATCCTCCATATGTATTCTCAAGAGAGAATATTTCTACGGAGGAAAAGAAAATTTACAAGTCATTGTACACTTTAACTCAATTCAAGATTAATTTGTACATTCTTTTTATTGAAAGGAGTTACCATCTTTTGAAGGACACTTCAGGGTTACTATTTTTTATTACTCCAAATAACTGGTTAACCTTAAACACAAATTCTGATCTAAGAAAATTCTTGCTAACTTATACTGGAGATATTCTTGTTTTACAGAACTATGCAAATGTATTTGAAAGTGCAAGTGTAGATACCGTTGTTATTGGGTTTAAAAAAGGTGGTAGTAGAACTTTAAAGTATCTTGAGTGGGTTGGAAAAAATCCTATTCTTAAACATATCAAAGATTTAAATTATTATTTAAACAGCAAAGAATACATCATTTCCAATTCGGAGAATTTGTCAGATTCTAAACAATGGCCTTTTGAGAACGAAGTAAAAATTCTTGAAAAAATTGCAATCGTTAAAAATGGTGTCCAAGCATACACAGTGGGAGAGGGAACTCCTATATGTACAGAAGAAATGAAAGAGAAAAGAGTTTATCACAGCGACAGGAAAGAAAACAATAATTGGATAAAATATTTAGATGGAGTTGATGTAAGTCGTTATGGTTTGGGATGGAGTGGACAATTCATAAAGTATGGCAAAAATCTTTCGAGGCCGCGAGAAGCAGAACTGTTTATTGATAAAAGAATTTTAGTGAGGCAAATTCCTTCACAATTACCTTATTGCATACATGCCTGTTATATCCAAGAACATGTCATCAATGACAACAACAGCATGATTATAAAAGTTATAGATGATGAGAGGTATACGATAAAGTACATATTGGGAATTTTAAATTCTTCTTTGATGAGTTCATGGTTTGCAAAAGAATTTGGAAAGTTAACGAGAAAAATATTCCCTCAATTTAAAGTAAAAGAACTAAGAACATTTCCAATTCCTGTGGTCTCAATTAAAATTCAAAGGTTAATTGAAAAAACAGTCGATTATGTCCTTTTTATTAGGAAGAACTCACAAAGCGGTTTAGATTTCATATTTCTTGAACGCCTCATCGATGCCATGGTTTACGAGCTCTACTTTCCCAAAAAAATCGAAAGCGACGATGCCGAAGTGCTGAAACATCTCAACAATCTGCCTGAACTGAAAGACGACTGGAGCGATGAGAAGAAACTGAAAACCATTGATATAGTGTATAAGGAACTTTCCGATCCCAAACATCCGGTGAGTATTGCTATGGCAAAAATGCAGGAAATTCCCGAAATCAAAATCATCGAAGGCAGAAAATGAACACCAATAAAGAACAATCATTAAACACTAATGGTGAGAAGAAAAAAATAATTTCAATAGCACTCACGCATATCTTTAATGGGATCAATCAGCTGAGCGATGCGTTTCCGGGGAAGGCCTTTACTATTGATGGGCGACAGGTAGGCGATATAGTTGAGGTTATTGCCGCTCTGGAATAGGATATTGAGATTTATTCAGTTCAACAAGCGCGTCATGATGGCAAGACTTCTGATAGTAGGAAAGTGCAAGTAAAAGCAACGTTTAATGACCCTCTGATATTCAAGACAATTCCAGACTACTACTTGGGATTCAAGCTATTCAATGATGGTAGTTACGAAGAAGTCTTTAACGGACCATGGCAAATAATCTTTGGAAATTATAAGCATAGAAAAGGGATTGGCGAAACTCTTTTGTCTTTTCCAATATCCGAGCTAAAAAAGCTTTCAGCTACAGTGTCAGAATCAAAGCGTATTCCAAAGCGTACTACCTAATAATCAATAAGAAAACGCTAACATTCATTCAGAAATAGTTGATAGACAAAATATTATGGCAATTTTGTTCTTAAAAGAAATGACTTATCTTTCTAATTAGATGGATATAATAGATCAGATTAAAGAAATACCTATTATTGATGTGGCTACTCTTCTTGGCATAGAGGTAAAACGAAACAAAGCTATGTGTTTCAATGGGCATGATAAACAAACAGCAAGTCTCAGTTTTACTCCATCAAAAAATCTTTTTTATTGCTTTGGGTGTGGCACTGGGGGTTCAAGTATTGATTTAGTTATGAATGTTGAGAATATGAGCAATAGAAATGCAATCTTATGGCTAAAGGACAAATTCCTTGGTCAACATAATAATGAGTGGTTAAATCAATATAAAAAGATCGAGATTAGTCGAAAGGCTAATGTTCAATCCAAAGCAGAAATAGATCCAAAAGTTTATACCTCATTGATTAATGAGCTAAAGTTGAGTAATCGAGGAAGATCGTATTTGCGAGAGCGAGGTTTTTCAGATGAGACAATTGAAAAGTTCCGGATTAAAGATATTGAATATCCGAAAAATATTTTTAGTAAATTAGTAAGTCAGTATGGGATTGATATTTTAAGAAAAGTTGGTTTAATAAGAACTGTTGAGAAAGGAGAACAAATACTTGAAAAATTTATATGGTGGGACTACATCATTTTATTCCCATTCTATAAGAACAATGATGTCGTGTACATACAGGGCCGGAGATTGAGCGAGATTGGACCCAAATATCTTGGGTTAAAGGGGATATCAAAACCATTGTACAATACCAATGTTATTGATAAATTAAAGGAAGGTAATTTACTGCTAATTTGTGAAGGTATTCCTGATGTGCTTGCTGCAAATGAAATGGGGTATTCTGCAGTTGGTGTTTTGGGTGCACATTCCTTCAACGAACAATGGGTAGAAATGCTTATCCCATTTGATGTAGTAATTGTTCCAGACAACGATGCCGCTGGAAGTGATTTTGCTAGGAAGATAAAAAAAGCATTTCTGGATAAAGGAAAAATTGTTCAAACAGTTCGAATTCAGGATGTGAAGGATTTATCCGAGTTTTATCAAAAAAATAAAAATGATTGATTTTATTACACGAATAACCTCAGCTGATAATCTTTATTGGGCATGGAATAAGGCGCTGCGCATGTTTCTTTATGGGGATTCATGGGTAGATCTTCGTGAATTAGCTCGCTTTGAGGGTAATTTGAATTTTGAATTGGAGTCTATTGCAAATGATATTCGAAATAACAAGTATTGTATAACTCCTTTAAGGCCTATTCTCTATCCTAAGAAAATCAAAGAACAACAAGAACCGGAGTTACGTCAATGGTTTTATATATCCGTTAGAGATCAAGTTGCTTGGATTGCATTTGTGAACATTGTCGGACCGTTTTTAGATTATAAAATGCCGCCTTGGAGCTATAGTTACCGACTCTATAGGCCGGTGTGGTATGAAACAAAGGATGCGGATGATAAAGATGATCTAAAAGTCGGTTGGTATCGGAATACATCGGGACATTTGTATAGGAAGTTTAATCAAAGCTGGCCACTTTATAGACGGCAAGTATATCTAACATCACGTCAAATGACCAAGCCTAAATACCATAAATATATTGAATTGAATGAAAGCGATAAACGCATTTTAGAGAGAGAAGAACAACTAACTGATCCAAGAATGAAATTGCAGTATTTAATGGCGGATTATTGGGATAAAAAAGCTGACCGTGTTTATTGGGCAGGTTTGGATTTGAAAAGATTCTATCCTAGTGTCTCTTTATCTTCAGTGGAAGAAAATATTGAAAAATACTTGGGAGTAAAACAAAATCCCAAAATAGGTGATTTAGTAAAAAGCTTATTAACATTTCCCATAGACCTTACCGGATTTACAAAAAATGAATTAAATTTGATTTTTATTGATAAAGAACGCCTTCTACTAAATTATAGTTTAAATCGGGGACAACTATATGGTTTGCCTACTGGACTTTTCGTTTCTGGGTTTCTTTCAAACATTGCTATGATGGGAATTGATAGCGAGGTAGAAAAAAATGCTAAAAAGAATCAAGTTGCACATTTTCGCTATGTGGATGATCACACTATCTTGGCACCAAGTTTTGAAAAATTAGTTGAATGGATAGATTACTACAAAAAATTGTTGATGCAATACCAGCCAAACGTAGTAATAAACGATGAAAAATATGAACCCGAAAAACTTAAGAATTATATTATTAATCGAGACAGTGCTATGTCGGACGAAACAAAAAAGCTTGAAAATGAAGCACGTGATCAGTCTTGCCTAGATCCTAAATTTCCTACACCACTAATGACTAAAACTTTGGCTCTGGTCTCAGCAATCAACGATGTTGAATTTGAACTTTTAGATGAGAAAGAGCAAGAGCAACTTTTAGAGAATTTAGAACATCTGCTCTTAGTAAACATACCTGGACATGAGTTGAGGGTTGATACAAGGATATCTTTTGCGGCATCAAAAATTGCACGTTTAGCCCCAATTAGATTTCCACATTACAGCGCTACAGAAATATATGAACTTACGCATAGGATTCAACAGAAGGAGCAAGAGAAAGAGTCTCTTGATGAGAGTAAGAAGGGTTTAAAAAGAAATAGTAAAAAGATGTCCGAAATTACAAAGTTAATTAACACAATAGAAAAAGAACTTATCGACTTAAGAAAAAGAGAGAGCGCTTTGCTGAAAAAGAATACCGACGAAGAAAGAAAAGAAAAAAAGCGCACTTTTGCATTGTTATTGAAAACCTTAGAAGATTATCCCGAAAAGATAAGAGTGTGGTCGAGACTTATTGAGTTTTGCAGGAATACTGGATTTTCCGAGATTGATCCCATTTTTGATAAATTAAATCAGATTAAAGAGAAAAATATTGAATCTTATTATTTTTACAGAAGCCATATTTTGGAAACGATCGCCAAGCAATTCTGTTCATGTGTGCGAAATATAACTGATAAGTCTTTATTGACCCAACATAGAAATGCATCTATTGATTTTATATTGGGCTTGCTCAATTCCCCCGGTTTACACGCTTTGTACTCAGAAAAGAATGGAAAATACTATGAAGTTGTTTCAAAACAAATATTTGAATGTACTCTTGGGATTGTAGTACTGGTTTTAAAAGATATAAATCAGAATACATTTCCTAAACAAAATAACATTAAAATTATTTGTGATCGTGCAAAAATATTTAACTATTTAGACTTTGATAAATGCGAAGATTGGATTGGGAAAGAATCAGAATATGATTTATCAATATGGGCATGGTTTGCGGAACAAAAAGTAGCGTTTTCTGTTCAACATAGTCCAACTGTTGTGTGGTATAAGGTGATGAATAAGCTTAAACTCAAATCATTATTAACTTGGCCCCTCCTCAAAAAATATCCAAATAATCTGTCTGATGTAAATCGGTTTTACAAGTCACTAACAGATAGAAATGCCCATTTTCTGGAAACTAATGACGAAGGTTTACTATATGAATATGTAAGAAATATGAGTGCTGCAAAAATTGAAAAATTATCAAAATATAATTTGCCGTATCTCGAACATATATTTCCAAATTTGACGGGACAAAGGAAAGGTTACGTTAATCTTTACGAATGGATCGATTTTCTTAATAATCTGAAACTCAATAATCAATTATTCGATCCTAGATTGAGTGAATGGACTGCTATTAATCTCACAAGAAAGGTTTGCTCATTATATACAAAAAGTATTCCCAATATGGAAAAACGATGGAACATCAATCCTGCCAACTATTGGATTCCAGCTGAATGGATTAATTTCAAAGAAATGAATTTGTCTTGGGAAAAATGGAAAGAAATGATGAAATCTGAGATTCAATTATCAAAAAATCCAATTTTGGATGTACGTTATACACCCATTTTCACAAATACTGAAAAAGATAATAAAGAATTTTCACCTATCCTGGGGCTTGGGTTAGTCCTATTAGGTCTTGTTTTGCACAATTATAAATTGCCTGCAGCATGGAATCCTAAAGGTCATCGTAGAGCATGGGAGCATATCGTAAGAAGACTCTTGCAAGAAACGGCATGTTCATCATGGACTGAAATAGTCATAGAATCATGTCTATTACCGCGAGTTAGAGAAAATCTTAGTATTAAAACATGGCAGAAAGAACTATTTACAAATTACACTCCTGATGATATGAATGATGATCCACCAATAATTGCCTCTATAGATGATCTTGAGAAAGAGCTGGAAATAACTATGAAAAAATTGGAAAAGCATCAAGTATCTGTACAAGAAAATTTACCGAGACAATTAACGCCTGTGAGAATAAGTCAGTTAAAGAAAAATATTTTAATAGCTGAAAATGAAGAGGAGTAATTAGATTTGACTAAACGAAGTCTTGAAAAATATTTAAGAGTTGGGATTATACAAACTTCCTTAGATGATCGTGTAGCTTGGAGGAATAATCCTACAATTGCTCCAAATGAAGAAACATATGTTTGGAAACAGGTAAAGACAGGATTAAGATCACTGTCTCGGGGTCCTAATAAACCAGAGATAATTCTTATGCCGGAACTCTCTCTACCGAGAGGTTATATTGGGGATTTAAAAAAATTGAGCTGCAAAATCGGATCAATTATTATTGCAGGAATTGATTATAAGAAAGATTATGCTCGAAAAGTAGTTATGAATCAAGCAGTTGTATTCATTCCTCAAAAGTGGCCTAAAAAAGTGTGTTCGAGAGGTGCAAGAGAGTTTTATTTTGGAAAAACATACGGATCTCCCGGAGAAATAAAAAAATTGGAACAGGGAAAAAACAAGTGGAAATTTGAGGGAGATTCAAGATTGTGGTTATTTGATACAGAAACTTATGGTCGTTTTGCGGTGTGTATCTGTTATGATTTTATGGATGTTGAACGATATATAATGTACAGAAATAGAATTCATCACCTATTTGTTTTAGCATACAATAAAGATATTGATTCTTTCTATCATATCGCTGAAACCATAACAAGAACAGTTTATTGCAATGTGGTGGTATGCAATACGGGACATTTTGGTGGTTCTGTTGCCGTTGCCCCTTATTATCATCCCAAAATGAGAACTATTTATAGACATGAGGGTAGGGATTTATTTACATTTCAAACTGTAGCATTACCTGTAGATGATCTTGAACGAGCTAAGAAAGGAGAATCTGCCGAGTACGTTTATAAGGAACCAAAATTTAAAGCACGACCTCCAGGAGTGTTTAGTTGATAGGTGAGGATTATTTATCACTTTTTGAAGAAATGAGGTTTGAATATGTCTAAATATTATCGAGGAAAAAGAAAGCAGAATATTTTTGATCCCAAAAGCACATCACCGTTCAAGTTAAGCAGAACGAGACTTTCGATGTTTTTGGAATGTCCACGTTGTTTTTATATCGACCGCAGGCTTGGAGTAGACCGTCCACCCGGATTCCCTTTTAGCCTGAACTCTGCCGTAGATATACTCCTCAAAAAAGAATTTGATGCTCACCGAGCCGCACAAACACCCCATCCACTAATGACCCAGTATGGAATTGATGCGGTTCCTTTTCAGCATGAAAAGTTGGAGGAATGGCGGGATGCGATGCGTCGAGGAATCTCATATTTGCAGCCAGCTACCAACCTTCAGATTTCTGGCGGTATTGATGACATTTGGGTGAACCGAAAAGGGGAGTTACTGATTGCAGATTACAAGGCAACTTCGAAAGAGGAAGAGGTAAATCTGGACGCGGATTGGCAAATTGCCTATAAGCGCCAGATTGAGATATATCAGTGGCTTTTTCGGAAGAACGGTTTTAAGGTTTCGAAGACCGGCTATTTTGTTTATTGTAACGGAGATACAAGTAAGGAATCGTTTGATGGAAAACTAGAATTTGATGTCAAGCTAATCCCCTACGAAGGGAATGATTCATGGGTGGAACCAGCTGTTATGGGTGCTTACAAATGTTTGATGTCAGAAACGGTTCCCAATGCTGCTCCCGACTGTGACTACTGTTTGTATCGTGATTCGGTAGAGCAGGTTCTTTAACTAAGGAACATTAGTATTGATGACAAGTATAATACTCCAAAAATATAAACCTGAAGGTTAACGGTCAAAATTTTTTATGCGAATTATTATCCAAAAAACAGTTTCTGCTCGGCATTATATAGTAGGGGCACCAAATGAAATTTAAAATAAATCGGATAGTAAATATAAAATTTTTGCCGGTGGTACTTGACAAACTTTTTCTCATCTGCTAGAAATATATCTAATTGAAGCAAATGCTCGGGTCTGAGCATGCAGTAATGCAGTAAGCGCTGAGAAGAACGGCGCGGTCAGTCATAAAAAGGAGGAAGAAGATTGGCAATTAAAAGGTTGCCAGCCTTCTTCCTTTTTTATTTGCCATTCTAACGTATCTATCACTAAAGGTTGTAATGCTTATATTTGCTCTGTTCCAGCGCATTTTGTGCTGGGCCTCAAATTTTTTAATTGGAGTTTATATGTCAGAAAAATTGAGAACCTTAACCATCTTAACCAACCTTTTACGCGACCTTAACCGCGCTTTTATCGACTACAAATACCATTATGGTTAAGGTAGTTAAGGTGTTTTCAAAAGTTTTACCCCGGGGATTATAGTAAAAGATTTAGAAAAGTATGATCTATCTTAACCAATTTTAAAAATATTTAAATAATAAACATTTTAAAGAATTTTTAGCTGGTTAAGGTTGGTTAAGGTGGTTAAGGTGAACGAAGAGATTGATGACCTATTATTAGCCGAAGAAATAGCGGAATGGATGAAGGTGTCCGTAATCACGATCCGTAGGTGGACATCAAGTGGATTTATTCCGCACGTGCGTATAGGCCAAAGAATGGTTCGTTACCGAAAAAAGGATTTGGATAGTTGGCTTAACAAACGTTCTACCTCGGGAAGGCAGAACAGAATTCCGGATGTAATGATTCCGGTAAAATAAGCAGTGAGTATTAAAAACAATAGTCGATTATTTATTTTGGTATAATTAATCGCGATATAAGGAGATAACAGCATGGCTAGTTTATTTAAACGCGGGAAGAGCTGGTATGTAAAGTACTACTCCAACGGCAAACCGGTTCGAAAAGCGGTTTGCAGGGATAAAAAAACTGCGGCAGAGTATAGAGCGCATTTGGAAATTCAGCTTGCGCGGAAAAGTTTTGGACTGCCTGTTGAAAAATACTCTTGGCAAAAGTTCATTGAAAAATATCTGGCCTATAGCAAAGTTGAAAAAAGAATTCGCACGTATGTATTAGATTCAAAAGCGATTCAGCTGTTTGCTAACTTCGCTCAGCCGCATACTACGGGCGATGTTAACCGCGAAAGACTAGAAGGATGGAAGGCGCATCGGTTAAAAGAAGTAAGTCCCACAACCGTAAATATAGAACTGCGCCATCTGAAAGCATGTTTTCATAAAGCGGTCGAGTGGGGACTTATGGATCAAAGGCAAATTGCCGGCGTTAAACAATTAAAACAACTAAAAAAACTTCCCAGATTTTTAAGCAAAGAGGAAATCGAAAAATTGAGTAAGGTCATGCCCATTCGCTGGTGGAGAATGTTTTATACTATGATTTGTACGGGATTAAGGTTAGGAGAATTTTTACATTTAAAGTGGGGCCAAATTAATTGGGGGCGGAAAGTTATCATATTGCAAACCGATCATGAATGGGCGCCTAAAGATAATGAGATGCGAGAGATTCCTATGCATCCGGATTTAGAACGAATGCTGTGGCAAATGAATAAAGAGGCGGGGAACCCAAGAGATGGATACATCTTCCATGATGGGAATAATACTCCTACCTTAATAAGAAGGATAGAGCGCAAGTTTCAAGCGTATCGCAAAAAAGCGGAAATCGAAAAGTGCCGTATTCACGATTTGCGGCATACCTTTGCAAGCCACTTGGTGATGAGCGGCGCGGATCTTTTAACTGTGCGGGATTTGTTGGGGCATTCCAGCGTAAAGACCACGGAAATCTATGCGCATTTATCGCCCAGTTACCGGCACCAGGCGGTGAAAAAGCTGGATTTTGGGACACAATTTAGGACACAGCACACCTTCATTTTACCGGTTATTGCAAGTTTATCGACGAGCGGGCTGTTAGCTCAATTGGCAGAGCAAGCGACTCTTAATCGCTAGGTTCCGAGTTCGATTCTCGGACAGCCCATAATTTTTTTATTTTTTATATGGAACTTTTAGATCAGTTAGAACAACAAAGCGTTTATATCTTACGCGAATCTTTCCGCCATTTTGAGAGGTTATGCATGTTATGGTCTATTGGCAAAGATTCTACTGTATTGCTATGGCTTGCCCGCAAAGCTTTTTTTGGTCATGTTCCCTTTCCTTTGGTGCACATTGATACCAGCTATAAAATTCCTGAGATGATCGCCTATCGCGACCGTTTAAGCATGGAATATAAACTAACCATGATTGTGGGTCAAAATGTAAAAGCCTTGGAGTTTGGAAAAACTTTTCCAGCAACTCAAGCGCTTCCTGAAGGGGATCCCAATAAAATTAGCCGGGTTGAGTGCTGTGGTTTACTTAAAAAAGATGCTCTTGCCAATACTTTAAATGGCGCGTGGCCCAGAAAAAAATTAAATTTAAAGACCGGTCAATATGAAATAGATCCAGATAAACAGCCCTACCATGGGGTCATTGTAGGAGCGCGCGCGGATGAGGAGGGAAGCCGTTCCAAAGAACGTTATTTTTCACCTAGGGACAAGAATAGCCTTTGGGACATTGGGGATCAACCGCCAGAATTTTGGAATCAGTTTAAAACAGATTTCGCTCCGGGCACGCATGTGCGTATTCATCCTTTGTTAGATTGGACTGAACTCCATATTTGGGAATACATCAAAAGGGAAAAGATACCTACAGTTTCTCTTTATTATGATCAGGGCAATGGCACACGCTACCGCAGTTTAGGCTGCGCTCCTTGCCAGTCCCCAATTAAAAGCACAGCAAAAAATGTAGATGAAATTATAGCTGAGTTGAAAAGCGGTAAACTTAAAAATATTGCAGAACGTTCTGGCAGGCTGCAAGATGGCAAGCATGGCTTGGAAGAATTAAGACGTGAAGGTTACATGTAATTTATAATGATAAAATCAAAAAAGTTTAAAAAAATTTTATAAAAAATATTTACAACAATAAATGATGGAACCTATGGAACCTAATGGAATCTAAAACCTCATCTACAAAAAGTGTTAGTTCCCGTTCTTTACCCAGCGCCTCCCCAAAAGAGCAGATGAACATTGTGATTGTAGGCCATGTGGATCATGGAAAAAGCACGTTGGTTGGCAGGCTTTTGGCAGATACTCATTCTTTGCCTGAAGGAAAATTGCAAGCTGTAAAAAAAGAATGTGAACGCACAGGAAAACCATTTGAATACGCGTTTCTCCTAGATGCGCTTTCTGATGAACAAGATCAAGGGATCACCATAGATACAGCCCGCTCATTTTTTAAAACTAAAAAAAGGGATTACATCATTATTGATGCGCCCGGACACATTGAATTTTTAAAAAACATGATTTCAGGAGCGGCCCGGGCAGAGGCAGCAGTTTTAGTGATTGATGCAAAAGAAGGGGTGCGTGAAAATTCAAGAAGGCATGGGTATCTTCTTGCCATGCTTGGCATCAATCAAATCGTGGTTTGCATCAATAAAATGGATTTAGTGGAAAGGAGTCAAACCCTTTTTCAAAAAATAGAAAAAGAATATAAAAAATTTCTATCTGAGATTGGCTCAAGCCCTCCTCTTTATTTTATTCCTGTTAGCGCGCTCCATGGGGAAAACCTGGAATCCAAAAGTTCTTCAATGAATTGGTATCGCGGGCCAACTCTGCTGGAAGCTCTAGATTCCTTTAAAAAAGCTCCTCCTAAAAACGATCAAGAGCTGCGCATGCCTGTGCAGGCGGTTTATAAATTTACTGATCAGGGAGATGATCGCAGAATTATTGCCGGCAGAGTAGAGTCTGGAAAAATAAAAGTTGGAGATAAAGTTATTTTTTATCCTTCCAATAAAATTAGCGCAGTAAAAAGCATTGAAGCTTTTAATAGCCCTAAAAAAACTGAAATCTCTGCGGGTTGGTCAACTGGCATCACTTTAAATGAGGAAATTTTTATTACCCGCGGCCAGATTATTAGCCATGAGACAAATGGCCCATCTGTAAGCACGCGATTTCGAGCTAACCTGATCTGGTTAAGTAAAAAACCATTTTTAATGGAACAAGAGTACAAATTAAAAATACATACGACTCAAGAGCCGGTGCGAATTCTTAAGATTGTAAAAATTATAGATGCATCCAAAGCTGGGAGTTCAAAAGAAAAAAAACAAGTGGACCGGCATGATGTGGCGGAACTGATTTTAGAAACCAGGACTCCCATTGCATTTGACACTATTCAGAAAAATGAAGCTACTGGAAGATTTGTGATTGTAGATGGCTACGACATTGCCGGTGGAGGAATTATTGTTTCTGCTGAAAAAGATAATCAGGAAGATTTTAGGGCAGAGGCGCGGTTAAGAGATTTTAATTGGATTAAAGGGGGAGTGAACCAGGAGTCAAGAGCCCAACGTTTAAAACACCATGCAGCCTTAGTCATGTTTGTAGGAAAGGCAGGGGTTGGAAAACATAAACTTGCGCGCGCAGTTGAAAAATCTTTGTTTGAATCCGGCGTCTCTTCTTATATGTTGGATGGCACTAATATTCTTTTAGGGGTGGATGCGGACTTGGTTTGGATAGAGGCTACCCAAAGGGAACTCGTGCGCCGTTTCGCAGAAGTGGCGCGCATTCTTTTGGATGCGGGTCATATTGTGATTTCAACCACAAACGCTATTGGCCTGGCAGATTTTGCCCAAGTTCAGGCTCTGCTTCCAAATTTCCCAATTATGATTATCAGCATTGACCCCGGCAGTCAAACCATATCTGCATCTGATTTAACGCTAACAGGCCAGGAGAAAGAATCTAAGGTGGTTGAAAAAATATCTGAACTCCTGCGCAAAAATCAAATCATCATCTCTTAGTTCTGTTTTTCCAAAAAATCAGTTATGAAACTTCCGCATACTGTCTGCACTGCAATGAATTTTTATATATACTTGACAAAAAAGTCGGGTATGTTATAATTAATAGGGCAGAGTTATCCTTCCAAGTTATATACTCCCATGAGTCATTTTAAAGGATAATTTTTCTAAAAGATAATCAAAAAAAGAAGGTTTTTATGAAAATTACAGCATTACAAGAATATGGAGTAAGGATCCTTTTGCAATTAGCAGAGAGACAATCAGATCGTCCTGTGCGCACTAGAATGATTGCAAGCATGGAAGCCTTATCCGTGGATTACGTGGAAAAAATTTTAACTCGTCTAAGAAAAGAAGGGCTTGTAAAAAGTGTGCGGGGATTAAATGGAGGCTATATTTTAAGCCATAAACCAGAAAAAATCTATTTAAGCCAAGCCTTTAGAGCCTTAACTGAAAAACCAATTCAACTCAATCACATTAAACGGGATCTTTGCGGCCAATTCCCAGGAAATCAGAATGCCTGTGTTCATTTACGAGGATGCGCTGTTCGTCAAATGTGGTCCATGGTGATTATTCAGATATTTAATCATTTGAATAAAATTACTCTTTCTGATCTTTTAGGCACTGAAACAGTTGTGCAACAACGGTTGTTAAACACACTTTCAAAAAACCAGACTCCAGCCTTTAAAATTAATGAAGAACCCATAATGGCAGGGGAGGTCGAATCTTAAATGAAAACTAAAAACCATTCAATTGAGGAACTCACGCAAAAGGAATACAAATATGGCTTTGTATCCAATATTGAAATGGATAAAGTGCCCTGCGGTTTAAATGAAGATGTTATTCGCTTAATTTCAGCCAAAAAAGAAGAGCCTTCTTTTATGCTGGACTGGAGATTAAAAGCCTACGGCCAATGGTTAAAAATGAAAGAACCCACTTGGCACAACTTGCATTACCCACCCATTGATTTTCAAAAAATCAGCTATTATGCCGCGCCAAAATCTAAAAAATCCGGGCCAAAAACTTTGGAAGAAGTGGATCCGGAAATTTTAGCGACATTTAAAAAATTAGGCATTCCATTAGAAGAGCAAAAACTTTTTTCTGGGGTTGCCGTAGATGCCGTGTTAGACAGCGTCTCTGTTGCCACAACATTCAAAGAAAAACTTGGGGCTCTTGGAATTATTTTTTGCTCTTTTTCAGACGCGGTAAAGAATCATCCTCAATTAGTGCAGCAATATTTGGGTTCTGTGGTTCCTTATTCAGATAATTTTTTTGCAACCTTAAACTCAGCGGTTTTTAGCGACGGCTCTTTTGTCTATATTCCTAAAGGGGTGCGCTGTCCCATGGAGCTGTCAACCTATTTTCGCATCAATACCCAGGAAACAGGACAGTTTGAACGCACCTTAATTATTGCGGATGAAGGAAGCAGCGTAAGCTATCTTGAAGGCTGCACAGCGCCCATCCGCGACACCAACCAATTGCATGCGGCAGTCGTGGAGCTGGTTGCGCTGGATAACGCGCAAATAAAATATTCCACCATTCAAAATTGGTATCCGGGGGATAAGGAAGGCAAGGGCGGGATCTATAATTTTGTAACCAAAAGGGGTAAATGCAAGGGTCAGAATTCAAAAATATCCTGGACCCAAGTGGAAACAGGTTCAGCTATTACCTGGAAATATCCAAGCTGTATTTTACAAGGAGATAATTCTATTGGAGAATTTTATTCTGTGGCGCTCACCAATCATTTCCAGCAGGCAGATACTGGAACAAAAATGATTCATATTGGTAAGAATACAAAAAGCACCATTATCTCTAAAGGCATCTCAGCTGGCCATGGGCAAAATACCTATCGGGGAGCTGTTACCATACAAAAAAGCGCTGAAAATGGACGCAATTACTCGCAATGCGATTCACTTTTAATTGGAGAGCTTTGCGGAGCGCATACCTTTCCCTATCTTTCAGTGAATAATACCTCAGCCCAGGTAGAGCATGAAGCTTCCACAACAAAGATTGGAGAGGATCAGCTTTTTTACTGCAGGCAAAGGGGTTTAAGTCAGGAGGATGCAGTTGGCCTTATTGTCAATGGTTTTTGTAAAAAAGTTTTTAAGGAGTTGCCAATGGAGTTTGCGGTTGAAGCTCAAAAACTGCTGAATGTGAGTTTAGAAGGGAGTGTGGGATAAGATGCTGCAAATTAAAAACCTTAGCGCCTCTGTGGATAACAAAAAAATATTAAAAGATTTAAATCTGGAAGTTAAAGCTGGAGAAGTGCATGCGATTATGGGTCCAAATGGTTCAGGCAAAAGCACTTTAAGCCAATTGCTCGCAGGCAAAGAAGGTTATACTTTAGATGGCGGGGAAGTTCTATTTGAGGGAAAAAATCTACTTACGCTTTCACCAGAAGAACGGGCAAGCCTTGGGCTTTTTCTCGCGTTTCAATACCCTGTAGAAATTCCCGGAGTTAGCAATCTCTATTTTTTAAAATCCGCTTATAATGCTTTAAGAAAGAAAAGAGGGGAAGAAGAGCTGGATGCTGTTGATTTTATGGAATTAGTTAAAGAAAAATCAAAACTAGTGGAGATGAATGAATCTTTTCTGACACGTCCGGTGAATGAGGGTTTTTCTGGCGGTGAAAAAAAACGGAATGAAATTTTACAGATGATTGTGTTAGAGCCAAAACTCTGTATTCTGGATGAAACAGATTCCGGCTTAGATATTGATGCTTTAAAAGTGGTTTCCAAGGGCATTAATGCTACCAGATCCAAAAATCGAGGAATCATTCTCATTACCCATTATCAAAGGCTTCTTAATTATTGCGAACCGGATTTTGTGCATGTGCTTTACAATGGAAAAATTTTAAAATCTGGCGGAAAAGAGCTTGCCCTTGAACTTGAAAAGCATGGGTATGGCTGGATTTTAGAATCTTAAAATAACTAAAGATAAATTGAAAGGATTGCTTCCTAATAGTTTTTTGAAAAAATGAAATAACTATCCTTCAAATGATACTCCACACCCAGGAAGGAGTTCGGTATCTGACAAAGGAAAGCGGTAATAAATTTAATATGATCTCTACAAATCAAAAAATTTCCCATTATTTACATGCCTTTCAAAAGGTTGAGAATTCTTTGCTGGGAAACGAAATCCCATTCTTAAGACAATTTCGGGCTCAAGCGATTGCTCAATTTGAAAACCTTGGCTTTCCTTCAGCCCAAGATGAAGATTGGCGCTTTACTAACATTGAAAACATAACAAATAAAAAATTTGATCTGCCAGCCAAAGATGAAACAGACTATCAGAAAACTGAAAGCCACGATTCTCTGCTAGATGATTGTGGCCCAAATAAAATTCAGCTAACTTTTATAAATGGGTCTTTTAAAGAGGAGTTCTCCAAAAATATTAAGAACCTTCCTTCTGGTCTTAAAATAAAAAATTTTAAAAGCATGATAAAAGATGAACCTGAAACCCTTGAAAAATACTTTGACTCATTTGAACGCCGGGATTTTGACGGGTTCAGCCTGCTGAATGACGCTTTTTTTAATGATGGTTTGTTTATTTCCTTAGCTAAAGGCGTGGTTCTTAAAGATGAAATCTATCTAAATTTCATAACTCAATCTTCTCATAAAGACCATGTGGTCTATCCACGTCTCCTTTGTTTTGCGGATCGGGATTCTGAACTAAATTTAGTAGAGCTAAACCTTGGGGAAATTCCTCTTAACTATCTTGTTCTAAGCGCCTCAGAGTTGATTTGCGCTGAAAATTCTAAAATTAATTATTGTAAAGTTCAAAAAGAATCTAGATCTGGATTTCATCTGGCAAAAATTAGAGCGCAACTTCAAAGGAATAGCCGGTTTTATTCTCATTCTATTGCTTTAAGCGGCAGCCTGGTAAGAAACAACTTAAATGTTGCTCTAGCTGAAGAAGGGGCAGAATGCGTATTAAATGGCTTATATCTTGCGAGCGGACAGGAACTGATTGATAACCATACTCAAATTGATCACCTTAAACCCCACACCACAAGCAGGGAACTTTATAAAGGCATATTAAATGGAAAGTCTAAAGCTGTGTTTAACGGCTCTATTTTAGTGCATGCCAATGCCCAGAAAACAGATGCTCTGCAAACAAATAAAAATTTATTGCTTTCACAAGATTGCCAGATTCATACAAAACCAGGACTTAAAATTTTTGCCAATGATGTTAAATGTAAGCATGGGGCTACTGTTGGCCAGATGGATCAGGATGTATTATTTTATTTAAGGTCCCGCGGCATTCCTAAAGAGGAAGCTCAAAAACTCTTGATCTATGCTTTTGCCAGCGAGATTATTGACCAGATCCATATAGAAACATTCCAAAACCAACTAACCCCTATTTTATTTAACATCCTTATGGGAAAAAATTAAATGAAAACCTCGCGCTTAAATTTACAAGAGGAAAAAAGTGTTTTAGATCCTGAAAAAATAAGAAAGGATTTTCCTATTTTAAATAGAAAAATTCGCGGCAAACCTTTAGTTTATTTGGATAATGCGGCTACAACCCAAAAACCTTTAGCAGTCATTGAGGCGATCCATCATTATTACTCAAGTGAAAATTCTAATATCCACCGCGGTGTTCATTATTTAAGCGAGCAAGCTACCCTTGCTTATGAAGGAGCCCGGGAAAAAATACGAGATTTTATAGGGGCGAAAGAAACTTCTGAAATTATTTTTGTGCGCGGGGCCACAGAGGGTATTAATCTGATCGCCCAAACCTATGGAAGAAAATTTATTGGCTCTGGAGATGAAATAGTTATTTCCACATTAGAACACCATTCCAATATTGTTCCTTGGCAAATATTGTGCGAGCAAGTTGGAGCAAAACTGCGCGTCATCCCGATTGACGACAAAGGGGAACTCTTAATTGAAGATCTAAAAAAAATCATTAATGCAAAAACAAAATTAATCGGGATCACTCATGTTTCCAATGCTTTGGGAACCATTGTGCCTTTAAAAGAGATTATTAAAATCGCTCATGAGCAAAATATTCCAGTGGTAGTGGATGGCGCCCAGGCGATCCCGCATTTAAAAGTAAACGTACAAGAGCTGGATGCGGATTTTTACCTATTTTCAGGACATAAGGTCTATGGCCCTACTGGAATTGGGGTAGTTTATGGAAAGAAAAATTTTTTGGAGATCATGCCTCCTTATCAAGGAGGGGGAGACATGATCAGCTCTGTTACTTTTGAAAAAACTGAATATAATATTTTGCCGTTTAAATTTGAAGCTGGCACCCCGCACATTGCCGGAGCCATTGGATTAGGAGTAGCTCTGGATTACTTAAAATCTCTTGATTTAGAAAAAGTCGCTCTATATGAAAATGAGCTTGTATCCTATGCGCTTGAAAAGAGTTCTGAAATGCCTGATCTCCAAATTATTGGCCAGCCTTTGGATAGAGCAGGAGTTATCTCTTTTAATTTGGCTCAACTGCATGCGCATGATGTTGGCACGGTTTTAGATCGTCATGGGGTTGCTATTAGAGCAGGTCACCATTGCGCCATGCCTTTAATGAAACGGCTTGGGTTAGAGGCTACCTGCAGAGCTTCTTTTGCGGTTTACAACACAAAAGAAGATGTGGACTCTTTATTTAAAGCTCTACAAAAAACTCTTGAGGTGCTGGGTTAATGGAAGAATTACATGACCTTTATCAGGAATTGGTTTTAGATCACAGCAAAAACCCAAGAAATTTTAAAAAAATTTTGAATTGTAATCATTCTGCGGAAGGTTTTAACCCTCTTTGTGGAGATCAAATTACAGTCTATTTAAAACTGGAAAAAGATTTAATTCAGGATATTAGCTTTCTTGGTTCTGGCTGCGCAATTTCTAAAGCTTCTGCCTCTTTAATGACCACTGCTCTTAAAAATAAAACTACAAAAGACGCTTTTAGTTTTTTTAATAAATTTGTTCAAATGGTTAGGGGAGAAAATAACCAGGGAACTAATTTAGAAAGTTTAGGAAAACTACAAGTTTTTAAAGGGGTAAAAGAGTTTCCAGTCAGGGTAAAATGCGCGAGTCTTCCTTGGCATACATTGCTTGCAGCCATTGAAAAAAAGAATGGTAAAATTTCTACGGAATGACATGCCGTAATTTGATATCCAACAAAGAAAGATACTCATAACCAAGATGAGTGCCAAAGCAAAAATGATTAATAAATAAAATAATTAGGAGACTAAAAAGAAAATATGGATCCAATGCAAGAGAGTGAACCTCAAAAAACAAGTAAGAATGATTTGGAATCGAAAGTCATTGAGATTTTGAAATCCTGTTATGATCCTGAAATTCCAGTGGATATTTATGCGCTTGGCCTGATTTATAAAATTCAAACAGACCCTTCTGGAAAAGTAAATATAGAAATGACTCTTACTTCACCCCAATGCCCTGTGGCTGGCTCTTTACCGCCGGAAGTGGAACGAAAAGTAAAAACCATTGAGGGCGTATCTGAAGTAAGAGTAGAAGTTGTCTGGGATCCGCCTTGGGAGCCGAATAAAATGACCGACGCAGCCAAACTTCAGTTAGGCATGTTATAAGTAAAAGAAATGGGTGAGGATAAAAAAATTTTGGAAACACTATCGCATTGATCTGAATAATTCAAGTTTAAGGAGAAAATATGGGACAGGTGACAAAGGAACAAGTTCTAGAAGCATTAAAAACCGTGCAAGATCCAGATCTGCACAAGGATATTGTTACTTTGGGATTTATAAAAGATTTAAGGATTTGTGAGGGAAATGTTGCATTTGAAATTCATCTAACCACACCTGCTTGTCCAGTAAAAGATCTATTGCAAAAAGAAGCGCAGGACAAAGTAAAAGCTCTTTCAGGCGTGGATCAGGTGACAGTAACCATGAAAGCAGAGGTTAGAGCTTCTCAAGTTTTAAATAAAAACGCTTTAAAAAATGTTCGCAACATTATTGCGATTGGTTCAGGAAAAGGGGGAGTGGGGAAGTCCACAGTCAGCGTTAATTTAGCCTGCGCTTTATCTAAGGAAGGGGCAAGGGTGGGTCTTTTGGATGCGGATATCTATGGACCTTCCATTCCTATTATGATGGGCAAGCAGGGTGAACCCATGATCCGTGAAAATTTAATACAACCCAAAATCGCTCATGGCATAAAATTCATGTCCATGGGTTTTTTCGCTCAAGGGGATCAGCCCCTTATTTGGAGAGGTCCCATGGCTCACAGGGCTTTGGAACAGTCTCTAGTGGATGTAGAGTGGGGGGAACTAGATTATCTAGTTGTGGATCTGCCTCCTGGAACAGGGGATGTGCATTTAACTTTAGTGCAAACTGTTTCTCTTGCAGGAGCTGTGATTGTTTCCACTCCTCAGGACGTGGGTTTAATGATTTCCATGAAAACCTTAAGGATGCTGCAACAAACCAATGTAAAACTTTTAGGAATCATTGAAAACATGAGTTACCACCTCTGCTCTCATTGCGGCTCTAGAGAGGAGATTTTTGGTTATGGAGGGGTAAAAGCTGCCAGTAAAAATCTAGGAATTCCATTCTTAGGAGAAATTCCTTTGGAAACTTCCATACGTGAGCAGGCAGATAAGGGAAACCCTATTGTCTTAGCTAAGCCTGAATCCCCTGCGGCTAAGATCTATCTTGAAATCGCAAGAAATCTTGCGGCGCAAATCAGTATCGCGAATTTCACATCAAAAAAATTAGAGATTGTGGAAGAACCAGCATAAAGCGCGTTGAATATGATTCAAAACTATAAAGACAAAAAAGAAGCTGAACCTAAACAGATAAGAAAACTTGGCAATAAAAGCTTAAATATTGTCTGGTCCGATGATCATATCAGCGAATACACTTTTTATCGTCTTAGAATTCACTGTCCTTGCGCAGCTTGCGTGGATGAGCTTTCTGGAAAAAAGGTACTTGATTCTAAACAGGTTGCGCCTCTTATTCAAGGATTAAACGTAAATATTATAGGAAACTATGCCTTGAGTATTATATTTGAGGATGGCCACAGCACAGGCATTTATCCTTTTAAATTATTGAGAAAAATATGTTCCTGTAAACTATGCCTAGAAAATTAATATTTGATCGTAAAGAGTGGAATAAACTTAAAAACCTGTGCGAAGAAGGTTATCCAAAAGAAGTTTGCGGGCTTCTTTTTGGAACCATGCTAGATCAAAAAACAGCAAAAGTTACAAAACTAGAGCCTTTGGAAAATATTTTAGATGAAAAACATTCTGCTCGTTTAAAAGAGCTAATGGCAGCTGGGGTTGTAACTCTGCCAAAAGAAAGAATTTTTAAAGGGGGAAGTTACGAATTTTTAATTGATCCAAAAGAACATTTTTCTAAAATAGCTCTGGCGGAAAAAGAGGGGTTAGAACAGGTTGGGCTTTTTCATTCACATCCGGATCATCCGGCCAAACCCAGCGCCATTGACGCTTCTCAGCCTTATTTAGCCGGCTGGTCTAATCTGATTGTGGCTGTGAACCAAAGGCAATTTAAAGAAGCTTGCTCTTGGTTCAGAGAAAAAGAAGATTCCCCTTTTCAACCAGAAGAAATTTTAGTAGAATAATTTTCATGATGCCTCATAATTTAAAAATGTTATGGCATCTTAACTCTAGTAAAAATAAGGAGCGTAACCAATGGCTTATACAATTGCTCAACCTTGTGTAGGAGTAAAAGATACCGCATGCGTAGAAGTATGCCCAGTAGAATGTATTCATCCCACAAAAAATGAAGGGACATTTGCCAGCGCTGAACAGCTTTATATTGATCCAAATACTTGCATAGATTGCGGCGCTTGCCAAGCGGTTTGTCCAGTCACAGCGATTTATCCAAATGAACAAGTTCCAGATCAGTGGAAAAACTTCATAGATATTAACGCGAACTACTTCAAAAAGTAAATCCTCGAACCTTTTAGTTCATCATCTTCTTTTTGGAAAACCTTTCAATAAAAGTAAGGTGCGAGCGACCCTTATATAAGGAAAGAATATGGCATTAGAGACTGATTCAAAATTAAAGAATCTAACTTCAGGCGCGGTTAGTGAAATTCCAAAATATCAAGCAGATATTTTAGAAATGACAAATGAGATTGAGAAACTCCGTCAAGGAACAGTTTCTGAAGATGACTTTAAAAAATATCGCCTGCAAAGAGGGATCTATGGCCAAAAGCAAAAACCAAACATTCAAATGGTTCGGGTTAAAATCCCTTGGGGGAGATTGACAAAAGATCAAGCTTTGGTTTTAGCGGAACTTTCAGATCAAGTTGCTGGAGAAGATCGGGTAGGAATCAGCCATGTGACAACCCGCCAAGACATTCAGTTTCATTTTGTCAAACTAGAAAAAATTCCTGAATGCATGTCTCGTTTGGCGGAGGCTGGCCTGACCACAAGAGAAGCCTGCGCTAATACAGTGCGCAATGTTACCGCAGATCCTCTTTCTGGAGTAGCGCAAGATGAAATTTTTGATGTTTTCCCTTACGCTGAAGCCTGCTCCAGATTTTTTTTAAGAAATCCTGTATGTCAAAACCTGCCTCGTAAATTTAAAATAGCGTTTTCTGCAAGCCAGGCTGACAGGGGACTCATCCCCATGCATGACTTAGGCTGCTTAGCAGAGATAAAAAAAATTAACGGAAAAGAAATTCGCGGATTTAAGATCTATGTGGGAGGCGGGTTAGGCTCTTATCCTAAAGTGGCTAGACTCTTAGAAGATTTTACTCCGATTAGCGATTTCTTGCGAACCATCCATGCTGCTATTTTTATTTTTAACCGAGACTGGGATTATGGCAGAAAATATAGAAACATGGCGCGAATCAAATTTCTGATTGAAAAAATCGGTTTAGATGAATTTAAAAAACGAGTTCTAGCGATAAGAGAAACTTTTAAAAATAATAATTATCCAGAAATTGAACTCTTTGAAGAGCCCCAACCGCAAACTTCCAGCCCGTATCTTACAGAAACACCAGACTCTAGTTATCTGCGTTGGAAATCTACAAATGTTATTGGGCAAAAACAAAAAGGCTATAACATTGTAACGATTAGATTGCCTTTGGGGGATATTCATTCTTCCCAACTGAGCGCCTTAGCTGAACTGGTTGAAAAATTTGGCAATGGTTTACTTTATACCACAGTTCAACAAAATCTGATTGCGCGCTGGATCAAAGATGAGCTCCTCTATACTTTTTATCAAGGTTTAAAAAATGCCGGCATTCACCTGGCTTCAGCGGAAAGACTGGCGGATATTACCTGCTGTCCAGGAGGAGATACCTGCCAGTTAGGGATTACTTCCTCAAGAGGACTGGCCACTGCCTTAGGTAAACTTTTTAATAATGGCCTTGCCCAAGATGCGGATTTAAAAGAACTTAAAATTAAAATATCAGGCTGTCCAAATTCCTGCGGGCAGCACCATATTGCAGATATAGGATTTTACGGAGGCTCTAAAGCAGTGGGCGGCCATCAAGTGCCCACCTACACCATGCTCCTGGGCGGCAATCTTAATCTGGAAGAGACAAAATACGCATCACAATTTTTAAGAGTGCCTGCTAAAAAAATCCCTTTGGTTGTGGAAAAATTGCTGGAACTCTATAAACAAAATAAAAAAAATAATGAAAAATTTAAAGACTTTGTGGGAAGAGTGGGATTAGATTTTTTACGCCTTAATTTAGAGCCTCTCAGCCGCCTGCCAGAAACACTAGACGCTCAATTCTATTCTGATTGGGGCGAGCCGGGAGAATTTAAACTCAACCTTGGCAAAGGAGAATGCGCAGCTTAATTTTTATCAGATCATGTATGATGTAAAAAATTAATAAAGAGGTGGTGATTTAAAATGGCAGAAAATTATATTGTGGTAAGTAAAATAAAAAAATTAGTAAAAGAATCCGGATACCGAACAGGGATGGACTATATTAATTCTCTTTCCGTTAAGGTAGAGACTATTGTAAAAGAGTCAATAGAAAAGGTTAAGGCTGCTGGAGGGAAAAAAACTCTAGGAGCTGAAGATCTTTAAACAATAGTATAAACTGTTCTCTTCTCTATCATCTTTCAGCGCCCTTTTAGGGACGACTTTGGAACCTTGAACCACCCTTCCCCTAGTTCTCCAGATCCTGAAAAGGTTAAAATCCTTTTTGATGGATTAGCAGAAAGGTACGATAGCTTTAATAAAATAGCGTCGTTGGGATTGGATCAGCTCTGGAGAAAATCTCTGATCCAACTTTTAAATAAGTTTGAGCTTAAAGATAAAAAAATTCTAGACCTGGGCACTGGCACCGGGGATTTGATCTTTGATTGTTTGAGGACTGGTTTGGGAAAAAATCATCCTGTTTTTTTAGGCATTGATCTATCCCAACCCATGTTAAATAAAGCAAAAAAGAAACTTTTATTGAACCCGTCTGAAGCGCGCATCCAATTGCTTCAGGCAAATGGAACTAAGGTGCCATGTTCTTCAAATTCAATAGACTTTGTGATCAGCGCGTTTTTACTAAGGAACGTAAAAAAAGTGATGAAAGAAGTTCTATTTGAAATTAAAAGAATCTTAAAGCCGGAAGGAAAAATTTTTCTCTTGGAACTGGTTGCCCCAGAGGGCATTTTCCTTCCTATCTTGCATAAAATTTACCTAAAGACCCTGCTGCCCTTAGCGGGCAAAACCATTTTTAAAAGTTCTTGGTCAAAGGATTATTTGTCTGAAACAATATTGCAGTTTGGAAAACCAGAGGATTTTTCTAAAATTTTAAGAGAAGCAAAATTCAAGGATGTCTCTTACATGAGTTTAACTAAAGGAATGGCGGTTATTCATATGGCGAGTAATTAAAAAAATGATTCCAAATCAGTTTCCCTATTTAAAAGATTATGGACAAATAGGAGTCTTCCTCTTATTTGGCTTATTTTTTGCGTCATTTTCTCTTTTTCTTGCTTGGCTCTTGCGCACGCGCAATAATGATCCTCTATTCCCAACCACTTATGAATGCGGTTCTGAACCCATAGGCAGCTCTTTTGCGCAGATGAATGTCCGGTTTTATCTATTTGCCTTGCTATTTGTAATTTTTGACGTGGAAACTCTTTTTATTTATCCTTGGGCAGTGGCTTACAAAAGTTTAGGAGTCATTGGTTTTTTTGAAATGGTGCTTTTTATCGCGATTCTTTTTATAGGTTTAATCTATGCTTGGAGAAAAAGCGCTCTTAAATGGGAACAATAAATTCATGAATCAAAGATTTTTAGAAAAATTGCCAAGCACAGTTTTTAATATGCCTGGGGGAAAATTAGTTATTTCCACTGTTGACTATTTTATTAACTGGGCAAGAAAATCTTCTGTATGGCCAATGACCTTTGGCTTGGCCTGCTGCGCCATAGAAATGATGGGCTCTTATGCCAGCCGTTTTGATTTTGACCGGTTTGGAGTGATCCCAAGACCCACTCCCAGACAATCTGACTTAATGATTATTGCGGGAACTGTGGTAAAAAAAATGGCTCCAATGATTGAGAGACTGTACCACCAAATGCCTGCTCCCAGATGGGTGATCTCCATGGGAGCTTGCGCCAATAAAGGCGGACCTTATTATGATTCCTATTCAGTCTGTAAAGGGGTGGATAAAATTATTCCAGTGGACATTTATATCCCAGGATGCCCGCCCAGGCCAGAAGCGCTGCAATATGGCTTAATCGAGCTGCAAAAAAAAATAGAAAAAATGTCAATTCTTAAAAATATTGAACTTCCTCCCTTATCCAAAGTAAGAGACTAATCTAAAAAATGACTCCGCAAGAGATGTTTTCAATTATTCAAGCGCAATATAAAAATATTACAGAGATTCCTTATCCTCAAAGTCCGCATGCAGCTCCGGCTCATGAGGGTAAACCTTATAGAGATCCTCATCTTTATCTTCAGTGCCCTTCTGAACTCTGGCTTGAATTTGCAAATTTTTTGAAAAATGAGGAAAACCTTTCTTTTGATTATTTAACCTTTGTTACAGCCTTGGATTACGCTAAAGTTAATCCGCAAGAACCCATTAGGATCGAGGTTGTTTATCATCTTTATTCTTTCAAACACCGCCACTCGATTGTGGTTAAAATCTCTCTTCAGAGAGAAAATCCGGTTTTAAGTTCAGTCATTCAAGTTTGGAAGACAAGTGATTGGCAGGAAAGAGAAGTGTATGACATGTTTGGAGTTAAATTTGAGGGCCATCCTAATTGTTCTAGAATCCTAATGTGGGAAGGTTTCCCGGGCTGGCCTTTGCGCAAAGATTATGTGCATATCCCAGACAGGTATGATGATTAGAAAAATACCTACTATGAAAATCGCGCCTATTACAAATGAATTAAATAGATATAATATCCTCTCAAGGCATCAGTGTCCGACAAAAAAATAGTAATGAGACCATTATTTTTATAAAAATATGAATACAGAAATTTTAAGAATACAAGGTCAAGATTCAAAAACAGAAGAGATGATATTAAATCTTGGACCCCAGCACCCTTCTACCCATGGAGTTTTACGCGTTATCCTTAAAATGGATGGAGAAGTCATTACTTCAGCCCAGCCAGATGTGGGATACCTGCATCGCGGCACTGAAAAACTAGCTGAAAATAGAACTTATCCGCAAATGCTGGTGATTTCTGACCGTTGGGACTATCTTGCGGCTATGTCTAACAATTTAGTCTGGGCTTTAGCTGTTGAGAAATTAATGCAAATTGAGGTCCCAGCCAGAGGTCAAATTTTAAGAGTGATTATGGTAGAGCTCAATAGGATCGCCTCACACCTTGTATTTTTTGGAACCTATGGAATTGATATTGGAGCTTACACCCCTTTTCTTTATGCCTTTAGAGAACGAGAAAAAATTTTGGATCTTTTTGAAGAAGTTTCCGGCGCAAGAATGACCTATAACTATATACGGATTGGCGGGGTCATGGCAGATTTGCCCAAGGATTGGATTGGAAGATGTCGTTCTTTTTTAGAATGGATGAAGCCTAGATTTATAGAATATGACACGCTGCTCACAGAAAACCCAATATTCCAGGATCGGACAAAAAATATTGGCATCCTTCCACAACCATTGGCAATCAGTTATGGCATTTCCGGCCCGAATTTGCGCGGCAGCAGCTACCGCTTTGATTTAAGAAAAGATGCGCCTTACTGCCTTTATGAAAAATTTAATTTTTCCATTCCTACAGGAAAAAATGGGGATTGCTGGGACCGGTATTGGGTAAGGATAGAGGAGATGAAAGAATCTGTAAAAATTATTGAACAAGCTCTTGACCTATTGCCAGAAGGTGAATGTAATGCAAAGGTGCCAAGAATCATCCGCCCGCCCATGGGAGAGGTTTACGCGCAAATTGAAGCTCCCAGAGGCATGTTAGGGATTTACCTAGTATCTGATGGAGGAGATAAACCTTACCGTGTGCATGTAAGACCTCCTTCCTTTATTAACTTGGCTGTATTACAAGAAATTTTAGTAGGAATGAAGGTAGCGGATGTGATTGCAATTTTAGGCAGCATAGATATTGTTTTAGGAGAGGTGGACCGCTAACCATGATCCTTCCTGTTTGGAATGAGAGCCAAAAAAGAAGCGCTTTAATACTTTTTGGGATTGCAAGCGCTGGCGCTGGAATTTCCATAGCGATTGGCGAAATAGGCGCTCGTTTCTCAAAAATTTGGCAATGTCTATCTTCTTTTGCTTTAAAAAATTCTATACCAACCGCTCTACTCACGACTCTTTCCATGATTATCCAATGTTCTATCCTGATAGGTTTTATATCTGGTGCGGTCATGTTTATGGTGTGGTGGGAAAGAAAAGTTTCTGCTCATATGCAAAATCGTTTAGGACCCATGTTTACCGGAGGCTGGCATGGATGGGCGCAAACCATTGCGGATGCCATTAAACTTTTATTAAAAGAAGATATTATTCCTGCTGAAGCCAAACCCTGGGTCCATCGCTTAGCTCCAATTGTTGCATTTGTGCCTGCATTCCTCTGTTATGCGGCGCTTCCTTTTGGAGAGGGCTTAATCTCTGCAGACTTAGATATTGGCATTCTTTATATTTTTGCAATCTCCGGACTTTCAGTTTTAGGCATTGTTATGGCGGGCTGGGGTTCTGGCAACAAATATTCCCTTTTAGGAGGATTAAGGTCAGCTGCGCAGTCTGTATCTTATGAAATTCCCAGAGTTTTGTCTGTGGTCCCAATCCTGATGATGGTGGGCTCCCTTAAATTAACCTCAATTGCAAATGTTCAAACTGGTTTTTGGCGCTTGGCTGGAATCCCTCTCTTACCTAGATGGTTTATTTTTTATCCAATAGTTGGACAAATAGCTTTTCTTATTTTTTTGATCTCATCTGTGGCTGAAACCAATAGAACCCCTTTTGACATTGCAGAAGCTGAATCTGAACTGGTTGCTGGTTTTCATACGGAATATTCAGGCATGAAGTTTTCCTTTTTCTTTTTAGCGGAATACGCGTATGTTTTTCTTTCCAGCGGATTGACCACTGTGCTTTTTCTAGGCGGCGGCAGCGGTCCGGTTTTGCCATCCTGGAGTTGGTTTTTATTAAAAAGTTTTGCTGTGGTTTTTTTATTTTTATGGTTCCGCTGGACATTCCCAAGGTTGCGGGTGGATAGGCTTATGGAATTTACCTGGAAATTTTTACTGCCTTGGAGTTTTATAAATATTTTAATAACAGGATTTATCCTGCTTTTTTAAAGTGACAATGCTTAATTATTTTAAAACAATCTATAAAGTAGGAAAGTCTTTAATTCAAGGGATGTTAGTCACCTGGAAATCTTTTTGGCAGCCGTCTATTACCGTGCAATTTCCAGATGAAAAACTAATCACCCCGGAAAGATTTAGAGGCGCTCTTACTTTTGATAAAGAAACCTGCACTGCCTGTAACTTATGCGTAAAGGCTTGTCCTACAGCCTGCATTTCACTTGAACCCGCAGTGGATCCTGCTACAAAAAAAAGAATAGCTAAGGTGAGCTGGTACCAAATTGATTTTGGAAAATGCAACTATTGCAGACTGTGCGAAGAAGCCTGCCCCACAAAGCCAATAAAGTCTGTGCGCCACACGCATCAATATGAATGGGGCATGTTGGAAAGAAAAGAGATGTTTGTAAAGTGGGAAAGGATGAGTCCTTCTACAGAGCCTTCAACTTCGGGTTCAACAAACATGAAACCAATTTAAAATTTAACATGGATCTAGTTTTTTATTTAATCGCTTTACTCCTGCTTTTTTCCAGCGTTATGGTGGTTACGCAAAAAAGTGTTTTTACCTCTGCGCTTTATTTAGCGGTTGCGCTTTCCATGGTTGCCGCTCTTTTTGTGCTTTTAAACGCTGATTTTTTAGCTGCTGTTCAAATTTTACTTTATGTGGGCGGCATCTTGGTACTTCTAGCTTTTGCAGTCATGCTTTCTTCCGTAGAGCAAGCTAAGAGAGAAACCCAAGTCAATGAGCAATGGCTTCCTTCTCTTATTATTTCATTTGGAATTCTTTTGGTATTATTAGTTTCTTTAAAGCGTTCTTTATTTTTAGAAGCAGGGGTACAAAAAAATCATTTTTACCCTACCACTGAAAAAATAGGACATCTTCTTTTAGGAGAATTGGCTCTTCCTTTTGAAGTTGTTTCTTTGGTTTTACTAGCATCCTTAGTGGGAGCGATTCTTTTTTCAAAAAAGGAAAAAATAGATGGTTAGCTTACACCATTACCTAGTCCTTTCCGCAATCCTCTTAATCATTGGAATTTATGGGGTTCTAACCCGCAGGAATATCATTGGCATCCTCATGTCAATAGAAATTATTTTTAATGCGACCAATATCAATTTAGTGGCTTTTAACCATTATTGTTATCCCAGAGCTATTTGGGGACAGGGATTTGCAATTTTCGTAATTACTTTAGCTGCTGCTGAAGCAGTGGTGGGGCTCTCTTTAGTTTTAGCGATTTATCGCAATTTAAAAACACTTTATGTTGAAAGGATCAATATCTTAAAAGGTTAACAATGATTGAACATTCCTATCTTATTGTTTTACTTCCTCTTCTTTCTGCTCTGACTATTTTCTTTTTTGGCAGATACCTTCCTTTAAAAGGAGCGGTTCTGGGAATTTGCACACTTGGCATTACTCTCATCCATTCCCTTGGAATTTTTAGCATGCTGCTTCAAAACCCTTCTTATATAACGGAAATTTCCATTCCTTGGTTTAGGTTTGGAATTCATCAAACTGAATTTGGATTTCTGATAGATGGTTTAACAGCTTTAATGCTAGTGGTGGTTACCTCTGTATCTTTTCTTGTGCATGTTTATTCCTTAGGATACATGCAAGATGATCCTCGTTTTAAACGATACTATGCTTATCTTTCTTTTTTTACTTTTGCCATGCTCCTGCTTGTGGTTGCGAATAATTTTTTGCAAATGTTTATTGGCTGGGAATTAGTGGGTCTGGCATCTTATCTTTTAATAGGTTTTTGGTTTGAAAAAACAAGCGCTTCCAATGCGGGTAGAAAAGCTTTTATCACTACTAAAGTAGGAGACATTGGCTTTTTCCTTGGGATCTTAAGCCTGTTTTCGCTTTTAGGAACTCTTAATTTTGCTCAAGTTCAAGGAAGGATTGAAGAAGGTCTTATTTCAGCTAATACCGCGGGAATCATTGCTCTTTTATTATTTTGCGGAGCTATGGGAAAATCCGCGCAAGTTCCCTTGCATATTTGGCTGCCAGACGCCATGGAAGGACCTACCCCAGTCTCAGCTTTAATTCATGCGGCTACCATGGTTGCGGCTGGAGTTTATATGGTGGCAAGAAGTTATTTTCTTTTTCAGCATGGACCATTTTCACTTGAAATCATAGCTTGGGTAGGAATGTTAACCGCATTTTTAGCCGCGACCATGGCATTAGTAGCTACAGATATTAAAAGAGTTTTAGCTTTTTCCACAGTCAGCCAGCTAGGGTACATGATTTTAAGTATGGGGGTTGGGGGCAGAGCAGAGGGGATGTTTCATTTAACCACTCACGCATTTTTTAAAGCGCTTTTATTTTTAGGAGCTGGTTCAGTGATCCATGCAACCCATACAAACAATATTGAAGAAATGGGCGGCCTTTCAAAAAAAATGAAATTAACTTTTATTGCGTTTACTTCAGCTTGGCTAGCTATTTCAGGGATATGGCCTTTTGCCGGCTTTTTTAGCAAAGATGGGATTCTAGAAGCTACTTTAAACTCTGGCAATAGTTTTCTATTTTGGTGCGCTACCTTTGTGGCTTTTCTTACCGCATTTTACATGACTCGTCTTTACTTGTTAGTTTTTATTGCTGAACCTAAGGATAAAGAAATTTATAATCATGCGCATGAATCCCCTAAAAGCATGACCATCCCTTTGCTAGTTTTAGCTTTACTCTCTTTGGTCGCAGGTTTTCTTTTAGAGCATTCAGTGCCCTTACTCTTATCCTCGCAAGCGCTGCCGCTGAACGCGCATGCCTCAAGCGCCCACACCTATCCTCATTGGCTAGTGCCTGCAATTTCCAGCGCAGCCGCGCTTTTAGGAATTTTTCTTTCCTATTTAATCTATTGGTTAAAAGCAGTTTCTGCGGAGAAAATCGCTTCCACTTTTAGCTGGCCTTATCGCCTACTTTTAAAAAAATATAATTTTGATGAATTTTACATTTACTGTATTATAAAACCAGCGGATTGGCTGGCTCAAAAACTAGCGCTTTTTGATACTCATATTTTTGATCAGTTAGGGGTAGATGGGATTGGATTCCTTACAGTGAAACTTTCCCAAATTCAGGATTGGTTTGATCAAAACATCATAGATAATTTAGTTGACATCTGGGGGAAACTTTCGCTATTAGGCAGCTCTATTTTACGCAAATTCCAAACAGGGTTAGTGCAAAATTATATTTTATTTATACTCTTTGGATTTGGACTTTTAATGGTCTGGCAGCTAAAAATTAATTTTATTGAATTGTTAAGATAAAAAGCATTTGTAAAAAAGGAGAAAGAAACCATGTCTTTTTTAAGTTTAATCGCATTCATCCCTTTCTTAGGAGCTCTTCTTTTACTGTTTGTTCCTAAAGAAAAAGTAAATACGCATCGCCTAATCGCTTTAGTGTTCTCTTTATTTTCCTTATTTTTAACTCTTTCCATATTTTGCCATTTTGACCGGCAAAATCCTGGAATGCAGTTTGTAGAAAAATTTTCTTGGATACCTCAGTTTGGGATTAGTTACCATGTTGGAATTGATGGATTGTCCTACCCTCTAATTCTTTTAACAGCCTTGCTTTCTGTCTTATCCATTATTGGCTCCTTTCAAATTGAAACCCGTGTTAAAGAATATTTTTTCTGGTTTTTACTATTAGAAACAGGCATGGTCGGAGTTTTTGTATCCTTAGACTTTTTCCTATTCTATATTTTTTGGGAGGTGATGCTGGTTCCAATGTACTTTTTAATCGGCATCTGGGGGGGGCCAAAAAAAGAATACGCCGCTATTAAATTTTTCCTCTATACTCTTTTTGGCTCTGTTTTTATCCTGATTGGAATTCTAGCCCTATATTTCCGTTCCACTCCTCATACTTTTGACATTTTGCAACTGATTCAAAATAATCGTCAGTTTATTGGAAAATTTCAATTTATTGTTTTTTTACTCTTATTCGTAGGGTTCGCAATCAAAGTGCCTATCTTCCCATTTCACACATGGCTGCCTTTAGCTCACGTCGAAGCGCCCACTGCGGTTTCTGTGATACTAGCCGGCGTGCTTCTTAAAATGGGCACTTATGGTTTAATGAGAATCTCCTTCCCCATGTTCCCGGAAGCAGCGCTCTGGTTTTCCATTCCATTGTTGATCCTTGCTTTTATCAATATTATCTATGGCGCTCTGGTTGCCATGGCCCAAACAGACATGAAAAAAATGGTAGCTTACTCATCCATTAATCATATGGGATACGCGCTTCTAGGCATGGCAGCTTTTACTTTAACCGGCTTTAATGGCGCTCTTTTACAAATGATTAACCATGGGATTATTACAGGATCCCTATTCTTGCTTGTGGGCGTTATTTATGACCGAGCTCACACCAGAGAAATTAATGCTTTTGGCGGTTTAGGAGCAAAACTTCCAATTTATACCGGCATTATGACAGTAGCCTCCATGGCTTCTTTAGGATTGCCGGCTCTTGCGGGATTTATAAGCGAATTTTTATGTTTCTTAGGAGCTTATTCCGCGAATAGCCAGCACAAAATTTTTAGCTCAATCTCTACTTTTAAATTTTTTACCGCGCTTTCAGTGATCGGCATATTAGTAACCACTGCTTTTTTCTTACGGATGATTCAAAAAGTTTTTCTTGGTCCCTTTAATGAAAAATGGTCAGATTTAAAAGACATGACTTTTAGGGAACTTGTAAGCGTGGTTCCATTGACTGCGCTTACACTTTTAATTGGGATATGGCCGCATTGGCTCATCTCCTTAATGGATAGCACCATGAGCTCTTTAGTGAACTTTATTAATGGCGTGAAATAAAACATGATTTTAAGTATTAAACTTCTTTTACCAGAAATATTTTTAAGCGGGATTGCGATATTTTTATTGCTCTTAGACACCGCGAAAGAGGTTCAAATTAAGCGCTGGGCATACCCGATCGCGCTTTTCAGCCTATTTTTTTGTTTCTTTTTAATTGGAGTTTCAGAACATGGGATCTCTTTTCAAATGTTGGCTATAGATCCATTCTCATCTTTTTTTAAAACCCTTACTGTTTTAAGCTGCATTTTAGTTGTTTTAATTTCCTCTAAAGACTCGATTTTAATGGGCGAGCAGCCAGGCGTTTATCTTTCGCTTCTAATTTTATCCTCGGTCGGCACCTTATTTTTAAGCTCTGTGCAAGATTTCTTTATGCTTTTTGTAGGGCTGGAATTAACCACCATTCCTTTATTTATCTTAAGCGGTTTCGCTAAAAAAGAACTAAAATCATCGGAAGCAGCCATTAAATTTTTTCTGGTGGGAGCATTTTCTACTGGCATTATGCTTTACGGCATTTCTCTTATTTATGGTTTATGCGGTTCCACTCATTTTAGCGCTGTGCGGGAGTATATAAATTTAACCTCTGGGATCCCTCAAGACAAAACCCTATTTATTTTAGCGCTCATCTTTATTCTTGTGGGTTTAGGTTTTAAACTCTCCCTGGTTCCTTTTCATCAATGGACTCCAGACACTTATGAAGGCTCTCCCACACCCATTACCGCTTTTTTTTCTGTTTCCAGAGAAGCAGGCGTGATTGTAGTGATGTTACGATTTTTTAATGACTTTGCGAATCAGTCCCTCATAGGATTAAATGAATTCTTCACATTACTTACCATACTGACCATGACCGTAGGAAATATTGCGGCTCTTAAACAGGAAAACTTAAAAAGACTCTTGGCTTATTCTTCCATTGCCCATGCAGGCACAATCTTTATCGGGCTGGTTGCGGGAAACACATTAGGACGGGAAGGAGTGATGCTCTATAGTTTAGCTTACTTTTTAATGAGTTTAGGAGCTTTTGCAGTTGTGATTGTCATTTCTCAAATTCGCAAATCAGAAGAACTTTTAGCTTTTCAAGGGCTGGCTCGTCAAAATTTTCCATTAGCTTTTTTAATGCTTATTTTTCTCATGTCCCTGTCAGGCATTCCGCCATTTCTTGGTTTTTGGGGAAAATTCTATGTGTTTGCGGCAGCCATACAATCCAAAATGTTTGTTTTAGTGGCTGTGGGACTTTTAAATTCCGTGATAGCGGTTTATTACTATTTTAAGATTGTTCATGCCATGTTTTTTAAAGAGCCAATAGAAAATTTGACTCCAATCCCAAAAAATCTAAATCAAACTAGTTTAACAATAGCCACAGGTTTTGCCGCGTTTTTAATCCTTTGCTTTGGAATTTTTCCAGAACAACTTATTTGCTGGATCAAAGGGAGCGCTCCATTTCTTCCGTGAAGAATCCTTTCTCTTTTTCCTCTCGCCTGTCACAAACCTATCCTCCGCCTATCCAGAGCGGAGTAAAAGCGCGGAGTGAAGGGACAACGTCCAAGGAATTTTCAGAACCAACTAAATGTTTTGGGTTACCGCTTCAAAAACTTATAAGACCCATCCTTCCTTTTTTAAACCAGGTTGAAGATCGCTTAAAAGCAATTGCAAATGAGAGCAATGGGATTTTAAAAGAATCTTCCAGCTATGTGCTGTCTGCTGGAGGAAAAAGGCTGCGCGCTTCTTTAGTGATTCTTTGCGCATTAAGCACATCTCAAGGATTTAAAAGAAAAAAAGCTGTTATTGATGCCGCGGTTTCAGTTGAGTTAATTCATGCGGCAACCTTAGTGCATGATGATATTATTGATCATTCTGTTTTAAGACGTTTAAAACCAACCCCCAATATTCAATTTGGAGAAGAAGTTGCCTTGCTCTTAGGAGATTATCTTTACAGCAAAGCTTTTCATCTTGTCTCTACTGTTGGGGATAACCAATTAACGCTTGAGGTCGCGCGAACCACTCAAAGCATGTGCGAGGGAGAGTTAGACCAGCTCAAACATCGTTATCGCTCTGACCTCTCATTAAATGAGTACCTATCCTTTATAGAACGCAAAACAGCCTCTTTAATTTCTGTATGCGCAAGAGCAGGCGCTCGTTTGGCTGGCCTGCCAAAAGAATTAGAGGAATCCTTAGCTAATTTTGGATTAAACATTGGAATTTCTTATCAGATTGTGGATGACCTTTTAGACGTGATTGGCTCTGAAAAAAAATGCGGTAAATCTTTGAAAAATGACACAGGCAATGGAAAAATGACTCTTCCCTTAATCCTTCTTCTAGCCTCAATGAATGAAAATGAGAAAAAAAAATTGCGTTCTGATTTTCAAACCACAAAAATAAATTGGGAGATGATTGACCCCTTGCTAAAGGAGAAAAAAATCATAGAGCAGACTAAAAATTTTGCGGATGATTTTTTTGCTAAAGCCATGAGTTCTCTGGAAATTTTTGAGCCTTCTTTTAAAAAATCCCTGCAAGATCTTTCCCATTTTATTATCCATCGCGATTATTAAACTTTGGCTTTGCCAATTCTATTCTTTTTCATCAGGCTTCTCACAACTAAGTCAAAAAGGTTAGATTACATAAAGTGATCAAAAGATGATTTTTTTCGTGATGCCTTCTCCAACTAATGTCCATGGAGTTTTCACAATCAACCAAATTATTTGCATCAGATGATTTCACTATGTTGAAAAAAATTATTTTTACATTGTTATTTTTTCTAATTTTGTGTGTAGCTGCTCTCTATCTCTGGGACTTTCTTCCTTTTAACAAATCAAAAGAGAATGAAAAAAAGAATGAACAGGATTGGGTGATCACAAACAAAGGCTTTCAAGAAATTAATGTTACTTCCACTAAAGAGCAAATCAATGATTTATTTTTTGATGGGGTTAAGGCTTTAACTAGAAGAGATTTGGAAAGAGCTCTTAAAATCTTCGATTCCATTGAAATGAGGTTAGATAAATTAGAGGTTAACTTAAGCGTTTTTAATGAATCAGAACCTCTGGTCGAAGCTCCTCAATTTATCCAAGCCCTGTCTAACTTTGAAAAAGAAGTTTATAAAACCAAAGAAAAAGACGCTGCCAAGCTCTACTTTTATCTTGGCAGACTCTACCGCTTTAAAGCTCTGATCACTCCCACCTCAATTGTTTCTACCCAAGGAGGAAGAATCTTACGAGGGGAAAAAGAACAATATCAGGCGATTGAGATCGCTTTTTGGGAGATGAGAAAAGCGCTTGAATTAGACCATAAATTTGACGAAGCTCTTTTTTATTTGGCAACCATTGATGAAATGCTGGGAGATTATAAAGGCGCTGTTTTAATCTTAGAAAATCTCATGCTGCGGGATTACTCGCCAAAAATCCTTGCCCGTCTTGCCCTAAATTATTGCGGCATAGGCAAATTTTATGAGGCTGAAACAAATTATCTCTTAGCCCTAAAAAAAGGAGGTTCTAGAGAGTTATTAATGAGGCGGGAAGTAATTGAGTTCGAGCTAAAAAAAATAGAATTATTAAAATCCGCGGTTGGCATGAACATTTTAAAGGATCCTTTATCAAAAGATAAGCCTTTTGATGGACTATGGAAAATAAAAATTAAAAATGAAGATAAAAAAATAAAACCTTCAGAAGATTCTAAAACTAGAGAAAAAGATATTTCACAGCCCCTTTATGCCATGCAAAATAGTAATATGATTCATGCAACGGACAATCTTTTCAATAAATATACTGGGTTTTGCTATGGAAAATGGTTTGTTCTTGGGAGTTTAAATTGGAAAGAAGAAAATGGTTGTTCCATCAAACAGATGACTTTTTTCTATGGAGAATATAAGGAAGGAATTTTGGATGGTAAAAAGCTAACTGTTCAAACCTCAGACTCAAATTCCCCCTGTAAGGAAAAATTTTCCAGAAAAGAAGAAGCTCATTTTATTGGCAATTAAAATTTGTACTCTACATAATATGGATAAAGCTCTAAATAGATGCGGAGATTCCATAGTCTTTATAGTCTGTTATGAAAATAGGCAATAAGTCATTACTATTACGTATTTTCATGCTTCAGAGTGCGCACCAGCTCATGACAACTAATGCAAAATTCGGGTTTAAAGGAGGGGTAAGAATATGTTTCAAAATTTAGGAACCTGGGATTGGTTAATTATTCTTTTCATTGTTCTTCTTTTATTTGGCGGAAAAAAACTGCCGGAGTTAAGCCGCTCAATAGGAAAAGCGATTTCTACTTTTAAAAAAGGATTAAAAGAGGGTGAGGATGATCTTAAAAGTAATGAGGACAAAAAAGATAATCAAACCCCGCCAATAAGTTAAAAAAAAACTAAAAATATGGAAGATGTCCCTAAACCATTCTTTGATCATTTAGAGGAGCTAAGAAAAAGAATTTTTTGGTCTCTTCTAGCCGTTGTCCTGGGTCTAGTCATAAGCTACCAATTTGTGGATAAAATACTTTTTTTTATTTCAAAACCTGTGGGGAAATTTATTTTCATTCAACCTATGGAAGCCTTTATGGCGCGGTTAAAAATCGCTTTGGTTTCTGGCGTGCTTTTAACCATGCCATTTATTTTAATCCAAATTTGGAGATTCATACTGATCGCCCTGACCCCAAAAGAGAAAAAATCTCTATTTTGGATTCTGCCCAGCTCTTATATTCTTTTTACCCTGGGGTTTAGCCTTGGCCTTTTTCTTCTTGTGCCCTTAGCCATAAAATTTCTTTTAAGTTATGGCTCAGGAGTTCTAGCGCCTCAAATTTCCATTGATGCTTATATTAGTTTTCTGGGAATGATTTGTCTTACGCTTGGAGGGATATTTCAAATGCCTCTCCTCACATTTTTTCTTGCGAAATTAGGCGTCTTAAACTGGGAAACATTATCTGAAAAAAGAAAAATTGCGGTTTTAATCATTTATATTGCCAGCGCTGTTCTAACCCCAGGCCCTGACCCTATCAGTTCGCTCCTTCTTGCCTTATGCTCCTATCTCCTTTATGAATGCTCTATCTTAACTGCAAAACTAGCCAATCGCCCAAATTTTTAATTTCCCTTACATTTATCTTCACCTATTTGTTAAAAAATTTTTTTATGATATAATAACAAACTTATGAAACAAGAAAAATATTGGAAGGACCCCGCATGAGCAATATCTCTATGAAGAGCCTGCTAGAAGCAGGCGTGCATTTTGGCCATCAAACCAGGGTATGGAACCCCAAAATGGCAAAATACATTTATGGATCTAGAAATAACATTCATATCATTGACCTATCTAAAACTGTTAAGGAATTAAAAAAAGCTTTAAAATTTTTAAAAGAGGCATCTCAAGAATCTAAAGTATGTTTGTTTGTGGGAACCACCAAACAATCTCAAGAGGCGATTAAGGAAGCGTCCGTCCGCTCAGGCTCGCCTTATGTAAATGAACGCTGGTTAGGCGGCACCCTGACTAATTTCACTACCATTCAAAAATCCATTGAACGTTTAAAGGAATTGGAAAGAATGAAAGAGGAAAAAATTTTAGATGTGCTTTCCAAAAAAGAAAATTCAAGACTTGCCAAAGCAAAATTTCGTTTGGAAAAATCTCTCTCTGGAATAAAAGAAATGGCAGAGCTGCCCTCTATTCTTTTTGTGATTGATCCCATGTCAGAAATTACCGCGATCATGGAAGCAAGAAAACTAGAAATCCCTATTGTGGCCGTGTGCGACACCAACTGCAATCCTGATTTAATTGACTATCCTATCCCTGGAAATGACGATGCTGTTAGATCTATAAAGCTTTTCTGTAATTATGCGGCAGATGCTATTTTGGAGGGAAAACAGATAGCTCAAAAGATTGAAGCGGATGAAAATGGGGGACAACCTGAAAGCAGCCCTGAAATCCCCGCAAGTGTAGGATCGGAAAAATTGGAGGAGAATGCACAAAACTCGCAGGTAAATGTTCCTGAAAATAGTTCTGCTGTTGAAGGAGCTATCTAAAATGAGCGTCTCTGCTCAAGCGGTTCAAAAATTAAGAGAAATAACCAGCGCCGGTATCTTAGATTGTAAAAAAGCTCTGGAATCTTCCAATGGGGACCAAGACAAGGCAATTCAATTTTTAAGGGAAAAAGGCAAAGCTTCTGCTGCTAAAAAAGCAGAGCGTTCCGCCAAAGAAGGGGTTGTTTGCGTTTGGATAGCTTCTGAAGGAAAAAATGGAGGCATGGTGGAACTTAATTGCGAAACAGATTTTGTGGCAAGGACCAAAGAATTTCAAAATTTGGCGAAAAATTTAGCGCAGCAAGTTGCGGAACAAAAAATTATCTCCAGCGAAGATTTAAAATCAAAAAAATTAAAAGGAAGCGAAGAAACTATAGACTCAGTTCTAAAAGAAAAAGTAGGTAAGCTGGGTGAAAATATCATTATAAAAAAAGCAATATCTTTAGGAGGAGATGGTATCGTGGTTGGAAGTTATGTTCACGCTCCTTACGATTCTTCCCAAGAATGCGGACGTTTAGGGGTTTTAATGGAACTAGCCTCAAACCTTAAAAATGCCGCTGAACTTTCTAAAATTGCAAAAGAGCTTTCCATGCAGGTGGCAGCCACTAACCCGCGCTGGGTTAAAAAAGAAGATGTGCCGGCTGAATTAGTGCAAAAAGAAAAAGAAATTTATAAGCAACAGTGCAAAGAATCTGGAAAACCAGAAGCCGCTTGGGAAAAGATTATTGAGGGTAAGCTTAAAGATTTTTATAAACAGTTTTGTCTTTTAGAGCAAAATCATGTTCGGGATTCTTCTGGCAAGACTTCAGTTCAATCCTTTATTAATAATACGGCTCAAAACTTTAGCGCTGCCATATCCATCCAAAAATTCTCTAGATTTAAATTAGGTGAAGAATAGCTCTACCTCAAAAACAAGTTTTCAACCTCATTTTAAGGACTCCAAAGATGGAGACTAGAATATAAAATGGCTGCCCGCCGAGTTATACTTAAACTCTCAGGCCAATCTCTAGCAGGTTCCCTTGGATGGGGAATAGACCTTAAAGCCCTTTTTAGAATAGCAAAAGAGCTCTTCAAAGCCCAACAACATAATATTCAAATTGGCGTGGTGGTAGGAGGCGGCAATATTTGGAGAGGGGGAAGAGATCAAGGACTTAAGCTGGATAGAATTATGGCAGACAACATGGGAATGCTCGCCACTATTATCAATGCCATAGCCCTGCAAGATGCCTGTGAACAAAACGGAATTAAAACCAGGGTGCTTTCAGCGGTAGAAGTGGCAAAAGTAGCTGAGCCTTTTATTAGAAGGCGCGCCATTCGCCACATGGAAAAAGGGCGGCTTGTTATTTTTGCAGCAGGAACAGGCAACCCTTACTTCTCAACAGATACCGCGGCAGCTTTACGCGCCATAGAAATTGGAGCTGAACTTCTCTTAAAAGCCACTCAGGTAGAAGGGGTCTATTCAGATGACCCTCATAAAAATCCAAAAGCAAAATTTTTTAAAACCATCCACTATCAGGAAGCAATAGAAAAAAAATTAAAAATTATGGATACTACTGCCTTGGCTTTATGTCAGGAAAATAAAATGCCAGTGCGGGTTTTTAGTCTGCATGAAGAGGGAAATATTTACAAGGCCCTTACCGGCAAAAAATTAGGCACCTTATTGCAAGTATAAAACATATGAGTGAACTGCAAAGAATAGAGTCTGAAATGAAAAAAACAATTGATCGCTTAAAAAGCGATTTTGCCAGTCTTAGAACCGGCAGAGCTCATATTCACATGCTGGAGGGAATTAAAGTTGAATATTTTGGTTCCTTTCTTCCTATCCAACAAGTGGCCAGCGTTTCAGCGCCTGACGCCAGAACCTTAGAGATTAAACCCTGGGATAAGGAAGCCTTAAAAAATATAGAACAGGCTATTATAAAATCGGATTTAGGAATCTCTCCTTTAAATGACGGAAAATGTTTGCGTTTATCTTTGCCCACATTGACTACGGAAAGGAAAAAAGATTTAGTGCGCGTGATCCGCAAACAGGCAGAAGACTTTCGCATTGCCATTCGAAACTTAAGAAGAGAAGGCGTGGAAGAGATAAAAAAACAGGAAAAAGATAAAAAAATTTCTCAAGACGATCTAAAAAGAGGAGAACAAGATATCCAAAGATGCACGGATCAATACATTAAAAACATTGAAGATCTTATTCTTGCCAAAGAAAAAGACATTCTAGAATCCTAAAAATCCCCCGCCATTTTAAGCTGTGAAAAAAGAAGAGCTTTTATTTCAGGAACTTGTTAAAAAACCTTTACCCCGCCATATAGCTATTATTATGGACGGAAACGGCCGTTGGGCTAAAAAAAGAGGGTTGCCCAGAATTGTAGGTCACCAAAAAGGGGCTGAAAGCGTGCGCGAAGCTGTGCAAAGCTGCGGGGAACTGGGAATTCAAGTTCTAACTCTTTATACCTTCTCTACTGAAAATTGGTCGCGTCCTAAAAATGAGATCAATGGGCTGATGAATCTTCTCTGCGCCATGCTAAAAAAGGAAACTGAAAATCTTAATAAAAATAATGTTTTTTTAAGAGTGAGCGGTAAGATCAATGAACTCCCTGAAAAAGTAAATAATGAACTTCAGATATCTATTGATAAGCTAAAAAACAATACCGGCTTAATTTTAAATTTAGCTTTAAATTATGGAGCGAGACAAGAAATTTTAGACGCTGTAAACAAAATATTAGCTTTAGGAATTAAATCAGTGGATGAAACCAGTTTTAAAAATTATCTCTATACTGCTTCTTTGCCGGATCCAGATTTATTGATCCGCACCTCTGGAGAATATAGAATTTCTAATTTCCTGCTCTATCAAATAGCCTATGCAGAGCTTTACATCACCCCTGTTCTTTGGCCAGATTTTAGAAAATTAGAACTTTACTGCGCGATTCAGGATTATCAAAAAAGAGAACGCAGGTTTGGGAGGTCTTAAAAAAACATGCTCTTGCCTCGCTTTTTAACAGCTTTAGTTGGCATTCCGCTTTTACTAATTTCAGTTTGGTGGGGACAAATCCCATTTTTAATTTTAACTTTTGGGATTATTGTTTTATCGCTCTATGAATACTACTCTTTATTAGAGGAAGCTGGTCTGCCTGTTTTTGGAAAAATTGGAATATTATCCGGATCAATATTTTCCTTAGGACTATTTTTAGCTGGAACAAAAACCAATTGGGTAGAACCTTTAGGTTTAGAAAAAATAGTTCTGCCGCTTTTAATAACCCTATTTTTTTTAATGTTTACTCTTGCCGCTTTTTTTTATAAAAACCGGGAAAACGCCTTTTTTGGAATCGCTTTAACCTGGCTGCCTCTCTTTTACATTGTCTGGCCTTTTTCGCACCTTTTTTTGCTGCGCAATTTAAGGCCCGATGGAAAACTTTATACTTTCTTCCTTTTCATTATTATTTGGTCTTTGGATATTGGCGCCTATATTGGCGGCAAACAATTCGGCAAAAAAAGATTAAGTGAATTTATCAGTCCTAAAAAAACATGGGAAGGCGCTTTTCTTGGATCTTTACTTGCTTTAATCAGCGCAGCGGCATGCAAGTTTACTTTTTTAAATTCACTAACACTTAAAAGCGCGCTTTTATTGGGATTCATCATTTTAATTCTTGCCCAAATATCAGACCTTTCTGAATCCCTTTTAAAGAGAAATCTAAAAATCAAAGATTCAGGATCTCTTCTTCCAGGACATGGCGGGATTTTAGACCGGTTTGATTCCTTTTTATTAACAACTCCTATTGTTTATTATATTTTGGTAATCTTTATCATAAAGTAAAAAAAGATGCCCATAAAAAAAATAACGATTTTAGGTTCTACTGGTTCAATTGGGGACAGCGCCCTTAAGGTCTTAAACTCTTCTAACGGTAATTTTAAAGTTATTGGCCTTTCCACTGAAAGTAATATTCAAAAATTATCAGACCAAATCAAAAAATTTAAACCAAACTGCGTTGCTATTATCAATGAAAAAGCGCATGAAATTTTTTATAAAAAATATAAAAATTCTTGGATCAAAGAGGGTTTAAAAGTCTATTCTGGAGCAAGCGCTTTAGAAAAAGTGGCTGTGGAAGGCGATGCGGATCTTTTGCTTTCTGGCGTAGTTGGAGCTGTAGGACTTCCACCACTCCTTGCAAGTTTACGATTAGGGCGCACTGTAGCTTTAGCCAATAAAGAGGCTTTAATCATGGCAGGGGAATTAGTAACAGAAACTGCTAAAAAATTTAATGCTAAAATTCTACCCGTTGACTCAGAGCATTCTGCCATGTTTCAGTGTTTAGAAGGACAAAATGGGAATGAAGTTTATAAAATTATACTGACCGCTTCTGGCGGCCCTTTTTACCGGTTTAAAGGGAATTTATCCAAAGTCTCTGTAAAAAAAGCTCTGGCCCATCCTAACTGGGTTATGGGGAAAAAGATCACTATTGATTCTGCGACCTTAATGAACAAAGGCTTAGAAAAAATTGAGGCGCATTATCTTTTTAACGTGCCTTTTGATAAAATTCAAATTGTGATTCATCCCCAATCTATTATTCACTCAGCTGTGGAATTTATTGACGGCTCAATCTTAGCCCAGCTTTCTCATCCAGACATGTGTCTCCCCATTCAATATGCTTTAACTTATCCGCAAAGGCGAAGCTGCCCAATTAAAAGATTAGAATTTACAGAATTTAAAAGATTGGATTTTGAAAATCCGGATTTTCATAAGTTCCCTTGCCTTAGGATCGCTTTAGAAGCGGCAAAATCTGGAGGGACCATGCCCACGGTTCTTTCTGCCGCTAATGAGATTGCTGTCTATGCTTTTTTAAATAAAAAAATCTCTTTTACGGATATACCTAAAGTTGTGGAAAAAACATTGAGCCTTCACAAAAAAATAATTCACCCTGATTTAAAAGCGATTCTCATGGCAGACCTTTGGGCAAGGAACAATGCGAACGAGATGATTGCAAAAGAAATATTACACTAAAAAAAAAGGAAAAAATAAAACTATGTGGATTGCATTATGCGTGATATTGGTTTTTAGTTTAGTTGTAGTGATACATGAACTAGGACACTTTTTAGTTTGTAAATGGCTGGGAGTCAGGGTAGAAAAATTTGCTATTGGCTTTGGCAAAGAGCTTTTTGGTTTTGAATGGAAAGGTACCCGATGGTCTTTTTGCCTTTTGCCTTTAGGAGGATATGTTAAACCTGCTGGTGAAGAGTTAGAAGAAACAACTGGAGCTCCGGATGAATTTTTTGGACAAACATGGTATAAGAGAATTGCGATTGCTTTGGCAGGACCTGTCATGAACTATGTTTTAGCCTTTACCTGTTTCTTTCTCTTGGTTTTTTTCTGGGGACAGCCCCATCCTTCTAACCAACCTGTGATTGGCGAGGTAGTGACCGGCTACCCAGCTCAAACTGCCGGCTTAGAAAAAGGGGATAAAATTCTTGCGATTAATGGCAAACAGGTTGGGACTTGGGAAGAGGCAGCTAAAATAATTCATCTGAACCCTGAAAAACCAATTGATATGCTAGTTCAGAGGATCGTTGAGGGAAATTCTTTAAACAAAATTGCGGCAGTAGTGCCTAAAAAAGATTTACAAAGAGAGATTGGCGTAATCGGCATCTCGCCTCTGGTAGAAATGCAAAAACTAGGGGTTCTTGCTTCAGTTGAGAACGCTTCCCAACAAACAGTTTTTTGGACTGTATTAACCTTAAAATATTTGGGGGATGCAATTGTTCAAAGAAAAAAACCTGAACTTGCGGGTCCTATTGGAATTGTTAGTATTGTGGCTAAAGTTTCAAAACAAGGCTTTCAAGAAATGATGGGTTTAATCGCGCTAATTTCTCTATCTCTTGGACTATTTAATTTTTTTCCCATACCTTTGCTGGATGGAGGTCATGTTTTTCTCTACCTATTAGAAGGCATCCTGCATAAACCCTTGAACAAAACCGTTGTGCGCACAGCCAACATCATTGGAGCTTCTTTTCTTTTAGCCATCTTTATTTTTGCCACCAGCCAAGACATCTCCCGCCTGAATCTCCCCTTCTGGAAATAAAAAACTGGAAAATTTTTAAAACTTCTTTATGCTTGTTGGTTGAAGAGTTGACCAATTTTTAATTCTTCTTCTTTAGATGGCGGTTCAAAAGGAACAGCTTTAATGACCGCCTCCTCACCCTCAATTTCTGCTTCTCCATCTTGGATGAGTTTCTCTATCCATTCATTCATTTCTGTCTTGGATGTTCCAAGTTGTGATAGGCTGATGCGAATCTCTCTCCCCACATCCAACAACTGAAAAACCATCATCTTTAGTTCTATAAACTTAAAATTCTGAACTAAAATGTCCAGCCATGCTTTTGAATTTTGCGGCACAGTAACAATCCTTATTGAGAAAGATTGCTGCTTAACTAATTCTTTTAGTTTTTCTACTGTTTCTTCCGGACTATTTGCAATAAACAAAATATCTTTTAGCCCTAATATTTTTTCTAGCTCTTCAATGGATTGACCATTTTTCTTTACAATCACACACTTAATTTTTTCCGTAGGATTACTCTTTTTATAATACTTAATTTGTTGAATGGTTCTAAATAATGCAAGACGGTTTTCTAAATCTTTTGAACTATTTAGGTCTATGATATAAAGTTCAGGAGACTTGGACTCTTTTGTCCATAAACTAAAAATTGAGTTTAAAATAGAATTCAAAGTAACCCTGTTTTCAAAAAATAAGTGATTTAGTCCTTCTTCAGGTTCATTCAGAGCATGAGCTACTTCTCTGATCTCTTGATTAAATGATTTTTCTCCTACCCTATCCTTTGCCTGCGCTTTAGAAAAATCAAAGAGAGTATGGGTAGGAATAGTGAGAAAAAGAACAAGCGAGGGGGAAATGGGATAAAAGATTAATACGGTAATAAAGATTGTATTTAAAAGAAGTGTTGAAATTAATTTAGAGCTTAAGAGATCATTTTTAACTTCAATCTTCCAACCTTTCCATTTATCAGAATTACGAGAAACCAGCCAGCGAACAATTGTATGGCTAAACAAAAATCCAAAAGCGCTTATGGAAAATCCAATAAAAGAACTTAAGGTTGAATCTAGACCAAGAGCAGTTAGGCTAGCAGGAAGCAAGATAAGCGCGCCCCAGCGGTAAAAAGATTCTTCCCATGAGCCTACAAATAGATAATAAGCAACTCTGGTTTGCCATGTTTTAAACCTACTTTGAGGTTGAACCAATGGCTCTAAAATATCTAAACTGGAATTATTCTCAGCTTCATTGGATGTATCTTCTGTCACTTGACCAGCGCCTGAACCTCTATTCTCAGCTCTCTCTACAAACCCTTCACGAGTGAGACCAAGTGTAGGGTGAGAAAAGACCACTAACAACGCATTCATATGACTCCCATGAAAGTATGGAGCTGATTCCTGATTCATCGCCCTGCTCAATCCCCATACCTTAAAATGGCCAGATGTGATCCCATAGATTTCATTTCTTAAGTTATGAATTTCTCTATCACTTAATTCCGCGATCCTTTCATACTGCTGCATGATATGTGGGACTTCTTTAGAAAGAACGTATCTCACTGATTCAATTCCTCTCTCCTCATTAGACCAATCTAATTGAAATCCCAATGGATTCAAATTTAAATCAGGAAACACTGCCATCAACGCATCCATATAACTCCCATGAAAGTAAGGAGCTACTTTTCGATTCATAGCACCACTCAATCCCCATATCTGAAAATGTCCTAATGTGATCCTATAGAGTTCCTCCCTCAATGATTCTTCTTCCTGTTCTCTTTCCTTAGGTGGAAGCTGATCTAAACTCTCATATCTCTCTAACAGATCAGGACGATTCTTTTTGATCCCATCTCGTACATTCTCTATCCCCTGTTCCCTTGTAGCCCAGTCGTATTGATCTTCTCCTACCCTAGCTTTTGTCAAAGGAGCTAATCTCCACTTGCCCAGAGGACGGGTAAGATTAGATATAAGATTAAATAGATGATGAATTAAAACATTAATTGGATAGGTAAGATATGCGATTGAAAAAATAATCTTTTCTGTGCGATTTGGCTTGTAACTAGCTAACTGATTAAGTCTTATCCCTGCAAGAATGGAGATAGAACCGGCGAGACTCCCTATCAGGTCATATCCAAGATGTGCAGTAGGACTCCCAGACAAAACAAAATCTATCCCAAATGGAGCTCCAATCATGGCTGCTACCATCGCGCCCCAGATCAGCAGAATACCTATGACTTGACCCACTGTTTGCTCTCTATGAGCTAGAAAAAACTTAATAGGATTAAAGGTATCTAAGAATTCATAATGTGGAGCAAAGAAGAGTTGAGAACTCCAACTATTGGGATTCATTCCTCTCTTTACAGCTTCCCTGCGTGTATCTTCGGTCATTAGACTAGCACCCGAACTTCCATTCTCAGCTCTCTCTATAAACCCTTCACGAGTCAACCCAAGTTTAGGGTCAGAAAAGACCGTTAACAAGGCGGTGATATGACTTCCATGAAAGTATGGCGCTAATCGTTGATCCATCGCCCCACCCAATCCCCATACCTTAAAATGTCCCGAGCTAATCCCATAAATATCATTTCTTAAGTCATGAATCTCTCTATCATTTAACTGAGCGATTCTTTCATACTGCTGCATGATCTGTGGAACTTCTTTAGTAAGCACATATTTAACTGACTCTATTCCTCTTTCTTCATTAGACCAATCTAATTGGAATCCCAATGGATCCAAATTGAGATCAGGGAACACTGCCATCAATGCATTCATATAAGTCCCATGAAAGTAGGGAGCTGATTCCTGATTCATCGCCCCACCCAATCCCCATATATTAAAATTGCCTTGTGTGATCCCATAGATTTCGTTTCTTAAGT
>JACPBF010000012.1 GCA_016180425.1 Elusimicrobiota bacterium | reverse complement strand
ACGATGGCGGACTTTTTCGTCCTCAAAAAGTTCGACCGCAGCCAACGCTGCGCTCTCACTTTTTTCGTCGAAAAAGCCTCGCCCTCGCTCGTCTCCTCCAACACGCCTATTGCAAAATACGGGTTAAAGAGACAACCCCGGTTTATGTTGAAGGAGCATGGGGGGAACTCTCTATTAGTTTTTTTAGTGATTTCCCTAGCAGAAACATAAAAGAAGTTTTGGCTGAAAATTATTTAGAGGATAGCTCTTTAACTGGACCTGAGTTCTATGCGGTAAGAAATCCTCATGCAGGTTTACGGATTATTGGAGTAGAAGATACAGAACTCTATCAATCTCATGCAAAGATTTATTTTAAGCTCTTAAAACAGGATTTATCATTAAATGCGTACCTAAGGCAACTAAAGGCAAAACATTTCTTAAATTTGGAAAGATTTTTTTCCCTAAAAATGGGCAAGGAAGAATGGATGCGGTTGAATCATAAAGAAAATGAAAAGTTTTTTAAAGCGATGGTTCCAGCCAAGTGGATGAAGCGTTACCATGATACTAACGAATTTTACGAGCTGGCTGTAAAAAGAGATAGAGCCATGGCTGAAAATGCTTTAAGAGATATGGAAAGAAGGAATATTCATCAGGCTGTGCTCATTGCAGGGGGATTTCATACCCATGGTTTAAAACGGATTTTTAAGGAGAAAAAGGTAAATTATTTTATCATTCAACCTTCCTTAAACCCGGATTTTGCAATAGGACGTTGGATTCGACGAACGATGACGGACCTTTTTGTCCTCAAAAAGCTCGACCGTAGCCAACGCTACGCTCTCGCTTTTTTCGTCGAAAAAGTCGCGTCCTCGTTCATCTCCTCCGACACGCCTATTGCAAAATACGGGTTAAACAACTCATTCTCAGATGATTTTCTTGCGCCGCCATCTCAGTTCCTAAAGCCTGGGTTTAGAGAAGAGACAGTTGCTAAACTGATCCTGCTCTCTCTTTTTCGCCATCGCGTTCGGCATAAAAAGAGGCTTTTACTGGAGCTTAAAGAATGGTTAAAAAAATTTTCTTCTTTAAAAATAGAAAGTTTTGAAAAAATTTTTTATTCAGGAAGGAATAAGGCTTACTTGGTTTTAAGAATTTCCGGGAAGCCTGTTGTTTGGCAGATTGAAAAAAAGAAAAAAATATTTAATTATAAATTTGAGCTTCCGTTAGATACTTTATTAAGAGATGCTAAAGTAGAAACTCAAGGGAAACTAAAGTCTCTTAAAAATTTTTGGAGGAATAGCCAGGGGGTTAAAAAAAGAGATCAAACCGCTCTTTTAGTTTCTTTAACTTTCAATTCTCTTTGGTTTTTTTTCCTTCTTTGGTTTGTGACAAGTCCGGTTCACAGCCCGCATTGGAATTCAGCGGTGATTGATCCGCTTGTTTTTTCAGTTCAAAGATTTTTTAAGATTTTCTTTCAATTTTCTCTTATTCCTTATCAAATTTTGGCCCCTCTTATTTCCATATCCCTAGCGCATGCTTTACATGGCTTTTTAATCCTATTTTTGAATAAATTCGCGTTGGATCGTTATTTTAAGCATAAAAAAGATGTTCCATTGTTTTCAGGATTTGATTCCATTCCTTTAATGAAAAAGATCCCTTCAAGAATGAAATTTTGGAGTCCTGTGAGTTTAAAAAATAAGGAGAGAGTTGAGATATTTGATAAAAGTTTAAAGAAAGTTCCGCCTGCCCTGCAAATTTTTCTTTATATTCATAATTTAAGCGCTTTGAATGTTTTAGGAGTTAAGAGGGTTGGAAGATATTATCTTAGCCCCATATCCAGATTTGTCAGTTCAATATTTTTAGGCGGCGTTTTGCTTCCTTTAAAATTTTTAAAGAGCTTTTTCATCTTAATTCAGCTTCAAATTAATAAAACGCAATCGAATACTACTGGAATGTCCCTAACGCCTCTTACCAATGCTTGCCGTCAACTAAACGTTGTAAAGCTATTACTGGCGCGCCGCGCTAGCAAGCTCGCAAAAAATGATTTTAGAGCTCCTTTAGAATGGAGACGTTCTTTTGTCTGGATGAATTTTTTTCTTTCCTCCACAATCCTTTTTGCGCTCATTGGTTCCATGAGTTTCTCCCTTTGGTTTCCTATCTTAACGCTTCAGATAGAAGCTGAGGATCATCTTTTTAATTTTGTTCGATACCTAACCCATTTCCTTTTTAGAGCTAATTCTGGTTTTGTGAATTTTTTTCTTTCTTTTGCGCCTTTATTAGGTTTCAGTGTTTTGCGGGATTGGATTTTTCGTTACCCTGTTCTTTATCTTGGGGTTCATAGAATAGGCCCTTTTCAAAAAGATAAAAAATTGGATCCGCATCTGGAAATATTTAAAGGAGCGAAAGGGAGACCCTATGCAAAGTTAGGGTTTCGTCTGATAAAGATTGGAGGAGAGGGAACTATTTTTATTCATAAGAACGCTTTTAAAGGAATGCCAAAATTTTTGCAGCTAAGGGTCTTTCAGGAAGAGCTGCTCCGCGCGCAAATAGAAAAGAAATTAGAACTGTTTATGGCTCTCAATCCCGCTTTTTTTATGAGGCGTTACTTTTTTTTAGTGAGGATGATCTTTTTAGAGCCAATGATCGGTTTTTTAGAGTGGCTTCGTTCTTTAGATCTCCTTTTTTGGAGAAAGATGGATTTAGAGGAGATTAAAAACAGCGCGGTTTTAAAGAAAGAAGATAGGAACCAAATGGAAAAAACAAAAGAATGGAGCTGGTTAACCTTAAGCGCGCTTGCTCCACTAGGCTCTTTCTGGGTTGTTCTTTATTCACCCCTAAGGCGCAGTTTAAGAGAAGTTGTCATGAGTTTTTCTAACTTTAGCTTAGAGAGTTTGGTTGAACCTGGTCTTACCCTTAGCGTCATTTTTATTACGTATCTATTAGGAAGGTCGCTTTATTTATTGGCTTCGGTCTTAGTCAGGGATACGAGGGTTTTAAGAAAGAGTTTGCTCGCCGCAGGGCTCTTAAATCCTAAAATGGATTTTTTTGCGGAAAAATTATTTTCTCCTTTTTTTTCCTGGATTTCTCTATTTTTCTTTCGCTCATTTTATTTAGAAAGTTATCGGCAGTTTCAGCAAAGGGATTATGAGCGGAACGCAAAAAGAGATATCTATTTTTCTTTAAATGACGCTCCATTTAAAATTGAAAAACTTTCTCAAGGTTTGGAAAGCGCGGCTCGTTTTATGCTGGAACATTTAAATGCAAGAAGGATTGCGTTGAGGCTTTCTCCTTTAGACTCTTTAGAGATGGAGGAAATGCTCTTTAAACTGAAGCAAAATCCTGTAAATTCTAAAGAATGGATTAAAAATATTAGCGCCTGGCTAGAACAAATGGAAATTAGGATTGAAGAGGATCAGGGAAAAATAGGAAGCGCTGCTCATAAGGGCTTTTTGACTTTAAAGGCAAAAGAACTTTTTTATCAAACCCCTTACGCTCATTTTGAGGATAGGGAAGAGTTTAAACAAGCTCTGATTGAATTAATGGAATTTATTCAAGCGACCATAGAAAAAGGGGATCATTTTTTACTTAATTCTTTAGTAGAAAAAGATTTGTTTGAGAATTCAACCCAAGCTCTTTTTGAAAAATTTCCAGAATTAATTGAGGAATCATTTTCAACTAGAGTGCAAAATCTTTTGGACCGCTTAGATCAGGACTCTTATTTTTATCCTGCTTTAGAGCGGATAGATAAGGAACTGACTGATTTAAAAGAGCTAGAAACAGATGCCTTTGGCTTGAAAAACTGGCTTATTAGGTTTGCTCAAAGCGCTGATTTTTTTAAGCAAGAGCTCAATCAAAGAAAAATAGAGTTGGATGAATTTTCAGAACCAAGCTCTAGTCCAGCCGCTTTATCCGGAGAACTGGAAAATAGGGTGAGGTCTTTGCTTGAAAAAGAATTCGATGAAGAACCTGAAGAGTTCAGTCCTTTTTATCATGCTTATCAGGAAATTGAAGAATCTTTAAAGCAAGATTTGGATCATTATATAAGGAGCGCTGTAGAAAACCACGCGGCAGTGGTTCAAGCAATATTTGAAAAGCCTTTAAAAAAAGAGGGTTTCCATGAATTTTTGCAAGAACTTTCTCAAGATTTGTTGAATCGGGGTTTAAGCAGGAATTCTATTCCAGTTCATTTAGAGAGGTCTTTTTTTGAGTCTTGGGTTTGGAACCTTCAAAACAATGAATTGGAAGATTTTTTATTCCGGATTTTTTTAGCGCACAAGGGATTTTTGGGACAGACATTTTATTTAGTTTCTGGGGAAGAGAGGCTTTTAGAAAAGGTTAATTCTATTTTTGACATCTGTTTTAAAGATGTAAAAAATTTAGAAGAACTTAAAAAAGGGATGTTTCGGTACGCGGAAGAAATGGAAAAAGCTTTGGAGAGCGTTCCTGGTTTGAAAGAAAAAGCGAATTTAACTCTTCTTATTAAGATGATGGAGTACGCTTTAAAAGAAGAAAATAGCAGGGAATGGAAAGAAATACTTTCTAAAGGAGGCAGCGCTCTTTTAAATAGTTTTTGGAATCCATCCTTAGCCTTGAAAAACGGGGTTGGCTCTTTGTGGGAATTTTTCCAAACAAAAATTTTAGGGAACTTTAAAAATCAATATGATCTTAAACAATTTGAAAGAACTTTTTTAAGCATGCAAAATGAAATTGAAGATTCATTACTTACAGTTTTTAAGGATTCCGAACTGCTTTATTTTAAAACTCCAAATTTTTCTCAAATTGTTTTAGAAAATAGCAGCTCCCCAGAACCATTTTTAAAAGAATTTAGGAACACTAATCAAAAATTAGATGAGACCATAGTTCTTTTAACCCAAGATCAAAAGCTTGGGATTTTAGAGGAGCGGTTGAACCATCATTTTGAAGGCGCAAGAAGCTATTTGGAGATTGCGCAAAGGTATCCAGCTTATATTCAAGAAACTAAAGAGCTGCTTTCTACAGTTTCTCAAAAATTAGGGATTCCATACAATTCAAAAATTTTCATAAATTCTGGGAAGAAGTTGGAGCAGTTTCTGATCATTTTAGAGAATAGAGAGGCTGCTTTAAAAAGAGAGGAGATTCACTCTGGTTTATCCTTAGGTTTTGGAGAAAATAGGGATTTGGCAGAGCCTGTGATCAAGAGAATTTGGCAAAGGGTGCTTTTAAAAAATTCCATAAAGTTTGATCTTAATTTAACTTTAGCTAGACAAATTCAGGCTGACATAAAAACCATTGAGAACAGCCTGCAATTTTTTCTGATGAGAGATATCCAAGCGATTAAAACTATTGGGACTGGTTCTTTAGCAGACACAAAGGAAGGTTTGGAGGCGAGCGTCAATGCTTTAAAGAGTCATTTTTTAAGAATCGTTCATGTTTTGCAGCTTAAAAATCCCAGAAGAGAGATTGAATTGTGGAATTCATCCACATTCTCACAATCAATGACAATTTCAGGGACTAAAGACCATGCTCAAGAGACAAAATTAAACCTATTTCAAAGCATAGAGCCTTTATTAAAAGAAAGTAAGCTGGAAAGTGATCCGAAAATTTGCGCCCAACAAATTTTAAAATTTTTGCAAGGGTTAGATCATGGTTGGAAAAAAAGTGTTCTAGACGCAAAAATTAAACAAGAAACCCAATCTTTTGCAGAGGTTTTTTGGCAAACCTTGTGGGGCAAATCTCTAAATAAAGAGTTATCTTCTCCTGATCTGGCGCGATCAGTAAGAGCAGTATCCCAAACGCTTTTTAGAGAAGTCCGATCTGTTTTTTTTCCTCTATCGAAAACAAAACCATCTTCCTACTCCTTAGGGGCATTCTCCGATGGGGATCAAATAAGGAGAGACTTTCATCCCCTTGAAACATGGCTAGCTTCCAGAGAATTAAATTTAGAAGCAAAAGAGCTTTTGCAAAAAATCTCAATGACCTTGAATCTCATGGATTCCAAAAATCCAAACTCTGCATCCTCGCTCAAGAGTTTTCTGGAAGATCCTCAAAACCATTTTCGCACAAGCGCTGAGGCTTTTAAAACCCTGAATAATTTAGAGAAAGAAATTGACCATATTTTAAGCACTATTTTTAGAGAAAAAGGATTGCCGTATTTTGGCAAAGAGATGAGAGAAAAAGAGATCCAACATTTTCAAAGCGAGGAGCATCTATATCCGCAAGAAGAAATTCATAAAAGGTTTGAAATCTTAGCTAGAGATTTAAAAGAAAAGTTCATCTTATTTAAAGAAAATGAAAGGAGTTTAGGAACTTTTCTTGATCAGCAGTTGCCTCAAAAATTACAGCGTCTTAGTTCTGCCAGAACCCGGGAAGATTTTTTTAAGTTCCAAGAAGATGAGCTGAATGGATTTTTAAAAAAGGTTGAACGTATGAAGGGAGAACCTCACCGCAGCTTGCAAGATTCCCTTAAGGGATCCTTAGGAGATTCAAACCCCGGAACTGAACTTGGCTTGTGGAATGAACCTCGATTTTCACAACCAATCATGGTTCCGGGGCTTAAGATGTCATTAGGAGATTCAAAAGAGATTTCAGATTTATTTTATGGTTTAGAATCATTTGCAAAAAATTTGGAAAAGGTTTTAGGATTTTTGCCTGAACAAACATTGGTGAAAAAGGTTAGAGATCATTTGATCAGAAGCTCGAACCTGAATTTGGAAGAATTTAAAAAGATTTATCTTTCTTTGCGATTAGAAGCAGAAAAGGGTTTGGAGGAGCTTATGAAAGAAAAGATCATGCGTTTGGGAGGAGAACTGACCCATCCTAAAGGAGAGGGCGCTCAAATTTTATTTCGGTCCGTAGAATCGTTTTGTAAAGAAAGCTCAGAAATGGTTTTTGCTCTATCCCAAGATCAGAAATTAAAAGATCAGATTTTAGAGTTAAAAGCAGAACTTATTAAAGATGGAGGGGAGGAGAATTTACAATCTATAACCCAGTTTTTTTTAAAGGTTTTGCCAATTCTGGATAAGGCTGTGCATGCTGCTGGGGGGAGATTAGATCAGGATAGATTGTTGACTTTTGTCAAAGAAAGGTTTCCATTTGCTCATACGTCTCTTAAGTTTAGAGGGGAGTTGAAAATTTTTATATTTGAATTAAGAAAAAAATTAGAGGCTTCTTTAACCATGGATCGTACCATGTTTTCCAAAGTTTTAGCAGATTTTTTTTCAGAGCCAAACCATTTGCCAGGGTTTATTTTAGGGAGCAAAACTTTTTTTCAATCTCTTTTGGAAGAGCTTAAGCAGTTTAGAAGTCTTGATCCTGACTTAGAGAAAGCATTTTCTTCTTTTTCATGGGAAGGGGATTTTTCTTTAATAGTTCAAAATCTTCAAAAAAGGTTAGTGGTTTTAGATGAATTTATATCAAGATGTTTATCTGAAAGGAATCTTCCACTATCTAAAGAACATGTTTCAAAGGGATGGAAAGTTTTGGACCAAGCCTTAAGCGGAATTTTGTCTGAAAAAAAGACCCTACTTGAGGAAAATATTTCAAAAGCTCTGATTGAGAAGATAGGCGCGGCAAAGAATTTAGATGAATTAAAAAAAGTCTATTTTAGAGCGGTAGAGGGACTGATTGAAAAAGCCTCTCCTTTATATAAAAAGATTGAACCGCAAGAGGGATTTTGGAAAGGAATTGAAGGTCTGTCAAGAGTCGGGCTTAAAGAAAAAAGCGCATTTTTTCTAAATCCAGGAATTAACAATGTTTTTGCGCTCAAGTTGCGTTCTACCGGACGATCTTTGGCTGATCTTTTTTCTTATGCATCTAGCCGGCTTATGAACTTAATCGCCTTAAGCAGCCCCCTAGGCTGGCTTTTAACTTACCTTGATTTTAGCTCCTTTGCTCAAATGTTAATGATTTTTATGGCTAGCCATGAGTGGGGAAGCTATTCTAAAGAAAGAATTGCTCCGGAACAACTTCTCCTGCCGCTTTCCCTAAAAACCGAACCAGAACTTTTTTTCTCAAACCCTTTTATTTTTCAGTTCATCCTTTCATCTCAAGCTGACCTAAACCCTGAAGCAAAGTTTAAAAGAATCCAGAAGATTTTATCTCGGCTTCCAGAAAAAACAAGGAATAAGATTTTTATCCAATTTTCTCAAAGAGTTCGGATTGTGAACTGGTCAAAATCCCATGCTTTTTTAAGCGCGATTTTATTGGTTCGTTTTAGATGGATGAGGGAATTAATCGTAAAGTTGGCTTGCGTGTTGGTCAAGGAAAACTCCTGAAGTTATCCCGCACTTTATCTTTTAGCATGTAATTCTTTTTTAACTCGTTCTGATAAAAACATCTTCATAAGGGATTGATAAGCAATATCCATTTTATTTGCAAGAAATTTCAAATTGTCAAGCAAAGATATCGGCATATTTATAGCCACCAATTTTGTAGTTCTGCGTAAGTTTGGGAAAGTAACTCTTTTTGCCTTTGACAAATCTATATAGTTTGTTGAATCATGAATCGCCCAAAAGTCTCTCTCCTCATCCTCACTTTTAAATTTAGGTATTGTTTTTAATTTCTTCATGATAGAATCTCCTCTCTTTCTTATTCATATCTCTTGCTGAAATCACTCTTATTTTGTTTTGGCGCACTGTAAAAGATATAAATAATGTTTTGCCTTTATCAGATATGCCATAGGCGAAGTACCTTTGCTCGGTCTGGGAATGCTGAATATCAACCGCAATCAACGGTTGATTAAAAAAAATATCCTCACATTCAGAGATCGTTACTTTATGCTTTTCCCAATTTTTATCTATATTTCCTTCATCCCAATCAAATAGTACAACGCCATGAATAATATCGTTCAGTTCCATATATATATTATATATATGGAAACTTATTTGTCAATGCCCCTAAAATCAAGGCGTAGCTTCATTAGATGCGTCATCTCGTTTTAATTGGCGCAGAAGGTTCAGGGTTATCCATACGCATAAACATGCAAGGTTCATGGATTTTATAAAGGAGTTCCATGAGAATTGGTTCCATGTGGGGATAAACGCGAGAAAATTGAAAGAAGTATATTCCTTTAAAAAGAGGCTGAGAGCGCTTATGCCGTCCCCATCGTTCCATAAAAGTTTTGGGAACTGCCAAAAAAATAGGATGATGATAATTTGCAGACCTATTAATCCTTTTACAATCCAGTTGAAAGATTTTAATTGAAAGAAAACAAAAAAAGTCGCAAGAGCGCAAAAGGGCATGATTGGAACTAAGTAGCGGGCAGCTGGGGACCAAAAACCAGACCAGCCATGATGGTTCCAAAAAGGGAAAGAAAGTATTGTTAAAACACTCGTTAAACAGATCAAAAGAAGTTCGAAAAAAGTGGTCTTGGATTTTTTCCAGAGAATTGCGAAACCGGCAAAACATAAAATATAAATTGGGGCATAAATGAAAAGACCCCCTTCCTGGTCAAAAAAAATCGCAAATGTTCTTAAGATGATTTCTAGAATCATTTCACCATTCAAGCCCTTGAGGTTATGCAGCAAAAGATGTTTTGTGGTGAGTGAACTTCCCCAAAGATGGAGATTCAGCAAAGTCCTTAAAAAGAGGACAAGGCTTACCCCAAGCGCTAAATTTAAAAGAACGAATTTTTTTTGAAGCATCAGAGTCGTGAATGGTTGTGAGAACGCAATCGAATTCATCTCTCGCCCATGCTCCTCGCCCACGCTCCTCGACCCCGCCCGGCACAGGCAAGGCCTTGCTATTTTTAAAAAAATTAAAAACAATAAAATTCCCGCAAGGATAATATTTCTTATATGAATTAAAATAAGGCTGGCTGAGAGAATTCCCAGAAATAGAGAATTTTTAGCTGAGAGCTCCTCCTCCATTTTTATTTTTTTATAGATAAAAATCGCGCCGCAGGCAGTGGGGATTTCAGTAAAAAAAAGAAAGGAATGAGAAAGAATTGGGGGAGAGATTGTGCAAAAAAAAGTCCAAAAAAAAGATTTAGTCTTATTTTGAGAAAAATAAAAACAGAGATCAAAAATTTGGGTTGCCATAAAGCATGTAAAAAGAACCATGCCAAAACCTAAAAAAAGTTTTAAGAATTCCCATGGTCTCATTTTAAGCTTGTTTAAAATAAAGGTTGGAACTATTTTAGGAATCCCTTGGGCTAAAATATAGGAGAGAGAAAAATAGGGAGCAAAAAGCAGGCTCATGCCAATATCGTGCGATGGAAAGAGTTTGCCATTTTCTCCAATTCTTGCATGGGCTTCCTCTTTGCTTAAATTCCCGTCAAAAATAATATTGTTCTTATCCCCATAGTTATTGGAGAGATCTAAATCATGGTCAAAAACTAAAGAGTAGGAGATCATCATGTAGTGAGGCTCATCCCCTGAACCGGAATACTTTTCATGGGACATCATGCCCCAGATAAAAAGGAAAACAGCGATAAGGATTATTTTTTTAAGACGGGCTGGGGAAGAATTTTCTATTTTCGCAACTATTTTTTCAACCATTTTAATTTTATATTTCAACAGATTTTTTATTATAACAAATAACAAGTACAGCGTCTCTGTTCTCATTTTTTAATGCATAATCTCGGTTAAAGACGATATTTTTTGCATACCCATCCTTCTAAAAAAGTTTCTTAGTTTGACAGGAGATTGAAAACAAAGTAAAATAGTCCAAAAGTGGCAGAAGTTATTGCCACTTTTTATTTTTAGATTGGAAGACTTTTCATGAGCAGCGAACCCATTGGCTTAGTAGAGCAAATTAATAGTTTAATTGAACCCGAACTTTCTAAAAAAGGTTTTGAGCTTGTAGAAACTGTATATCGCAGAGAATCTGGAACCTGGATTTTGCGCCTTTTTATTGACAAGCAGGATCCTCTTGATAAAAAAAGTCATGTTAGTTTGGATGACTGCGAAAAAATAAGCGAGTTAGTTGGAATGTTGTTGGACACATCAGAAATTTTGATTGGCTCCTATACATTAGAAGTATCTTCTCCCGGGATTAACCGCCCGTTGAAAAATGAAGCTCATTACTTAAGGTTTTTAGGAGAGAATGTAAAAGTATCTATTTTTTCTCCAATTTCAAGCAGCTCAAACCAAAGAAATTTTTCTGGAACTTTGTTGAATTGTAAGGATAAAACAATTGAAATTGACGATAGAACAAGCGGAAGGGTTACCATCCCTCTCGAGCAAATAGCAAAAGCGAATCTAGATGTCATATAGTTTATGTTTAGAGAGTTGTTTCTGCTATGAAAGCAATTTTTAAGCATAAACGATATGAACTTTAATTGGAAGGTACATTTATGGCAGAATTAAAAAGTCCTCTTATTCATATTTTAGACCAGATTGAAAAAGATAAAGGCGTCAGAAAGGAAGATCTCTTAAAAATGATAGAGTCTTCCTTAGTTTCCGCTTATCGCAAACATTATGGCAGAAATGTTAATTTAGCCGCAACCATTGATCCTGAAACCGCGGAAATTAAAGCTTTTGTAATTAAGAAAGTTGTGGATTCTGTAAAAAACTCAAATGAGGAAATTTCTTTAGAAGAAACCAAAAGTTTAAAATTAAAAGCAGAAGTGGGATCTGAGGTTCAACTTCCTGTGGATACCGTGGATTTTTCCAGAATAGCGGCTCAAATCGCGAAACAAGTGATTGTGCAGAAGATCCGCGAGGTAGAAAGAGTAACCATATTTGAAGAATTTAGCGGCAAGGAAAGCACTTTAGCTAGCGGCTCTGTTTTTCGTTTTGTGGAAAGAAATATAGTTGTGGATTTAGGAAAGGCAGAGGGGCTTTTACCTGTAAGGGAACAAGTGAGAAGGGAACGTTTTAATTTAGGAGACCGAATTAAAGTATTGGTGTTAAAGGTGGAGAGAGGCAATCGGGGTCCGGAAATTTTAGTTTCACGGTCTCATCCAGATCTGGTTAAAAGGCTCTTAGAGCTGGAAGTTCCTGAGGTTCATGAAAAAATTGTGGAGATTATAAACATTGCGCGCGATCCTGGGTTTCGTTCAAAAATTTCCGTTAAATCAAATAATCTTAAGGTTGACCCTGTGGGAACATGTGTGGGCGTCAGAGGCTCGCGCATTCGTCCTGTGATAGATGAATTAAGAGGGGAAAGAATTGATCTCATCCCTTGGAGTTCAGAGCCGGAAAAATTCATAGCTGCAGCTCTTTCTCCCGGAAAGGTTCTTTCCATTGTTTTGCAAAAAGATGCGAATAAGACCGCGCAAGTGACTGTCTCTAACGACATGGTTGCTTTAACTTTGGGAAGAAACGGGCAAAATGTTCGTTTAGCCTCAAAACTAACAGGCTGGAATATTGAAGTGCAGTCAGAAGCGCAAAAGAAAGAAGAAACAGCTAAAAATGTGGAGAATTTACAAAAGAATTTAGCTGATATTGAAGGAGTGGGACCTAAAACAGCAGAGGTCTTGATTAAAGGAGGCTGGACCACAGCAGAAAAAATCGCGCTTGCTCAAGTGGACCAATTAACAGCTTTGCAGGGCATAGGAGAAAAAACAGCGGAAAAAATTATTGAATCTGCCAGAAAAGTGGTGGATAAAAAAAATTCTAATAATAAGGAAATAGAGGAGGTGAGTGAAAGTGAAAAAGAAGGAACCCCAGGAGAATCCAAAGAAACTTGAAAAAGAGGAATCTCATTCGAGCGCAAAAAAAATAAAATCTAAAAGCGCTGCTATTAAAGAAAAGAAATCAACTGTCATAAGAGCGCCAAAAAAAGTTAAAGAGCCGGGAAAAACCACGGCACACAAGAGAATAAAAAAAGGGTTGAAGGAAAGCGTTTCTCAAGATGCTGAAATTTTAGAAAAGTCCGCTTCTCCTACGGAATCGCTCGAGCCAAAAAAAGAAATTTTAGAGGAAGCATCGCTGCAAGAAAAAGACGTTTTAGCCGGAGCCCAAGCCGATTCTTTAGCGCCCGTTTTAGAACTTAAAAAAGAGATCGCCCCTAAAGAACAAACTGTTCAAACCCAAGCCCCAACCGCAAGCATGCCTATTCCGCTTAAATCTAAAATCACAATCAATGAAACTATTTCAGTCAAAGATCTTGGGGATAAAATGAATATAAAAATTGGAGAACTTTTAATGCGTCTCCTAAAAATGGGCATTCGGGCTACGATTAATCAGCGTTTGGAAATTGATACGGCTATTTTATTAGCCAATGAATTTAGTTTTGACGCTGAATTTGTTCCGATTTATAGCGACGATGCCATGACCAAGGAAGAAGATGATCTAAATTGTTTGGTTCCTCGTTCTCCGATTGTTACGGTGATGGGCCATGTGGATCATGGGAAAACTTCACTCCTAGATGCTATTCGGGAGACGCAGGTCGCTGAAAAAGAAGCTGGGGGTATTACCCAACATATTGGAGCTTATAAAGTTCAGATTAATAAAGGTCAGATCGTATTTTTAGACACCCCAGGCCACGAAGCTTTTACCGCGATGCGCGCCAGAGGCGCTCAGGCAACGGATCTTGTTGTTTTAGTGGTTGCCGCGGATGACGGGGTCATGCCTCAAACAGTAGAAGCGATTGACCATGCAAAAGCCGCGGGCGTAACGATTATTGTAGCGGTGAATAAAATTGATTTGCCTCAAAGCAATCCGGATCGGGTGAAACAGGAGTTGAGTCAATATGGTCTGTCCCCGGAAGAGTGGGGAGGAAAAACCATTTTTGTGGAAGTATCAGCCAAAAAAAGGATGAACATTGATAAACTTTTAGAAATGATTTTATTGGAGGCGGAACTTTTAGAACTTAAGGCTAACCCTAATCGCAATGCTCAGGGAGTTATTATTGAAGCGAAGTTGGATCCTAAAAAAGGGCCGTTAGCTACGGTTTTGGTTCAAAAAGGAACTTTAAGAGTCGGCAATACTTTTGTTTGCGGGCTGACTAGCGGTAAGGTAAAGGCATTAACCAATGACCGTGGACAGCGTGTTTTAGAAGTTCCTCCTGCTACGCCGGTAGAGGTTTTGGGTTTTTCTGAAACTCCGCAATTGGGAGATAGAGTGATTGTGGTTAATTCTGATCGGGAATCAAGGGACATTTTAGAAAAAAGAAGCAATCTTTCCAGAGAAGCCACAATAGAAAAAAAGAGACACATCTCTTTAGAAATTCTCTCCGCAGCCGCTAAAGAAGGTAAACTTAAAGAGCTTAAATTGATTCTTAAAGCTGATGTCCAAGGCTCGCTGGAAGCATTAAAGGATTCCATAGAAAAGATAGAAACTTCTCAAATCAGGCTAAAAGTCATTCATTCTGGAGTAGGCGCTATTACCGAGTCGGATGTGTCTTTAGCCGCGGCTTCTGACGCGATTGTGATAGGTTTTACTGTTAGGCCGGAAGCGCAGGCAGAAGAAATTGCCCGCAGAGAAGGAGTAGAAATTAAAACCTATCGGATTATTTATGAGGTGATTTCAGATATTCGAGCAGCCATGAGCGGAATGCTAGAGCCTGAAGAAAAAGAGATGTTTTTAGGACGCGTTGATGTAAGGGAAGTTTTTAAGACCCCTCAAGGAAAAGTAGCCGGCTGTATTGTGTCGCAAGGTAAAGTTAGCCGGGCCGCTAAAATTAGGGTTTTAAGAGATTCTAAAATTATATATGAAGGTAAAATTCAAGCTTTGCGCAGGTTTAAAGATGATGCGCGGGAAGTGGAGCAGGGTTATGAATGCGGCATATCATTAGAGAATTTTCAAGATTTTAATAAAAACGATATTTTAGAAGCTTTTATCATGGAAAAGCAGACCAGAAAACTTGAGGCTTGAAATGCAGTTTAAACGCAGTGAAAGAGTTAGTGAATTGCTGCGGCATGAAATCTCTCTATTGATTCAGGAGATAAAAGATCCGCGCTTAGGGTTTGTTACAGTGACAGCCGTGCGTTTAAGCGATGATTTAACCGACGCTAAAGTTTTTTATTCCGTGTTTGGCAGCGAAGAAGAAAAAAAAACAAGCTCTGAAATTTTAGATTTTTCGATTCCTAAGATGCGTAAAACTTTGGGAAGAAAATTGGAAAGTTTACGAAAAGTCCCGGCAATCAGTTTTGTGTATGACCAAACTCCTGAAAAAGCCGAAAGAGTAACAGCCATTTTAAACCAACTTGCCAAAGAAAAGGAAGAAGGTTAAACCTTTAAGAAAGAAATAAAATGAGATTCCTGAAAGAACAAGTTCCCTTAAAAAATAATTTTAAACTCATTGGTTCCATGCTGCTCATTCTCTTTCTATTTTTTGTTCATAATTTAGGGTTTGCGAAAGAGGATTTTTCTTCCATTGAAGGGACTTATAGATGCTGGAAATATAATGTGGGGGGAGCTGGAAAAAGATGCGCTAGCCCTCCGCTTAAAATTTATGCGGATGGCACTTACCAGATGTCAGTTGAAAAAGGCACGGTTAAGATGTTGAAGGAAAAAGGGAAGGTAAAGATTGTGCTATCTGAATCTAAAATTCGCGGGCCAGGAACTTTATTGGAGGGCAATCAGATCCTTTTTGAATATACTTACAATGGTTGGGAACATTCAGTCACCTACCTTAAACAACAAGAATAATTTTTAACTTCTATATTTATTAATCCAAATAATCCATTTTCTAAAAAAAATGAGAAAAAATAATACGAAGGTTTATAAACAAATCGCAGCTGCTATTAAAAGGCATAAAACTTTTTTCCTGACAGGACACAAAAAACCAGATGGAGATACTGTGGCTTCAGAGCTGGCCATGGCCAGCCTTTTAAGGAGATGCGGTAAACAGGTGGAACTGGTGAATCGTGAGCCAGTGCCTGAACAACTTTCTTTTCTTAAAGGGGTGGAAGAAATAAAACATGCTCAGAAAATTGATAAAAGTTTTGATGTGGCGATTGTGTTTGAGTGTTCTGAACCAGAGAGAATGGGAAATATTATTGATTTAAAGAAACAGGCGAAACTGGTGATCAATATAGACCACCATTTAAAACATTCTTTTTTTGGAGATATCAATTTAATAGATGTAGAAGCCTCTTCAAATTCCGAACAACTCTTTTATCTTTTTCAACAGTTAAAACTCCCCTTAAGAGAGGATGAAGCCACAGCTCTTTACCTTGGGATTATGGCAGATACCGGCAGATTCCAATATTCTAATACCAATTGTCAAACCTTAAAAATAGCTTCTGAACTTCTTAAACAGAATGTGAATGTCAGTTTCCTTTGTGAAAAAATGTATGGAACTAGAAGACTATCCTCTTTAAAGCTATTGAGCCGGGCTTTAACTGGACTTGAGTTTATTGACGGTGGGATAGCGGTTCTTAAAGTTACAAAAAAGGATTTTAAGGCTGTTCAGGCTTCGGAAGAAGATACGGATGAATTTGTGAACTATGGCTTGCTAATCCCTAACTCGCTGATCTCGCTATTTTTAAGAGAATCGAGTTTGAATGGCATCATTAAAGTCAGCTTAAGGTCCAGGCTGCATGTGAATGTATGTAAAATTGCGGAAAAATTTGGCGGCGGCGGCCACAAATACGCGAGCGGTTGTGAAATTAAAGGTTCAATGGAGGAAGTCTCAAATCAAATATTGAGCCTGGCGCGGAAATCGCTTTAGTCTAAAAAAATTTCATAAGTGAATGATTTTGGACAATTATTTTTGAAGAGTTTTAAAGAGTGAGTAAGCATTGCGGCTCTGTTTTAACGATTGGCACCTTTGATGGTTTGCATAGCGGGCATTTAAAAATTATTAAAAAAGTTCTGAAAAATTCCCTTCAATTCCATCTTCCTTCTTTAGCAATAACTTTTGAATTCCCTCCCAGGCTTTTTTTTACTCCCTTGAAGGAACCCTATCTTCTTTCAACCCCAGAGGAAAAGAGCCGGCTTTTAAAAGAAGCTGGAATCAAAAAAGTCGTTGTTCTTAAATTCAATAAAAAATGTTCCTTAATTTCCGCAAAAGAATTTTTTTTAAGGTTTTTTAAAAAAAAATATCAGGCAAGAAACATTGTGGTTGGTTATAACTTTTGTTTTGGCAGGGACCGCTTAGGCGATATTCCTTTTTTAAAAAAGATGGGCAAGGAAAATTCTATCCCCATCACTGTGATTAAGGCTTTAGAGGATCAAGCTGCTCCTGTTTCTTCTGGCAGGATTCGGGCTGCTTTAAAAAAAGGGGATTTAGAAACAGCGAATCGCTTTTTAGGACATCCTTATTTTTGTCTGGGAAGGGTCATTGGAGGCAGAAAATGTGGAGCAAAACTAGGTTTTCCCACAGCAAACCTTAAAATTTCTGATTTAAAAATTTTGCCCATGGGAGTTTTTCTTTGCAGGGTAGGTGTGGATTTTAAAGATGGAAAATCATCTGGGGACAATTCTTTTTTTTACGGCATCTGCAATGTAGGATTTAAGCCCACTTTAAAAGAAGCTGGCAAGCCAGCCCGGTCTTTAGAAGCGCATCTTTTTAATTTTTCTGGAAAACTTTACGGTGAAATTTTAAAAGTGGAATTCTTAAAAAAAATAAGAGATGAAAAAAAATTCCAAAGCCTGGATGATTTAAGAAAACAATTAGAAAAGGATAAGAAGACAGCTTTACTTTTATTGGGAAAATTGCTAATCTAAATACTCTTATGGCATTAACAAAAGAAAAGAAAAAATCGTTGGTAGATGAGTTTAAAGCTCATGAAAAAGATACCGGAAACCCCGCAATTCAGGTCGCTCTTATAACTGAGCGCATTGCTCAGTTAACAGACCATTTAAAAGAATCCCCTAAAGACTATGCTTCCAGGCAGGGTCTTTTTAAACTTGTGGGAGAAAGAAAACAGTTTTTAACCTATTTAAAAAGAACTGACCCGGAAAAGTACCAAAAGGTTATTCAACGATTTGATCTTAGAAAATAACCAACTTAAACCTTTTCCTTTCTTATTTTTTAAAAGTCATCTTCGTAATGGGAGAATAACAATCTTATGAGCGATCAAACAACACATCAAACAAAGTTTAAATTTGGATCCCAAGAAATTTTAATTGAAACTGGACGCATGGCTAAACAAGCCAGCGGTTCTGTTTTGGTAAGAGTTGGAGAAACCGTGCTTCTCGTTACCGCAACCATGGATCCTAAGGTAAAAGATCAGCAGGATTTTTTCCCATTGACTGTGGATTATCGGGAAAGAACTTATGCTGCGGGCAAAATTCCAGGCGGTTTTTTTAAAAGAGAAACTAGGCCGCGTGAAAAAGAAATCCTCATTTCCCGTTTAATAGACCGTTCCATCCGCCCTCTTTTTCCAGAAGGTTTTATGAACGCGGTGCAAGTCAACGCAATTCTTTTATCCAGCGACCATGTAAATGATACAGACATCCCCTCTATTGTGGGAACTTCTTTAGCTCTATCTCTTTCAAACATACCTTTTAACGGACCAGTTGCTGCTGTTAGAATTGGAAGGCTTAAAGAGCAGTGGGTGATAAATCCAACCATACAAGAACAGGAAGAAAGTTCTTTAGATCTTGTGGTTGCCGGCAGTAAAAAAGGGCTTTTAATGGTAGAGAGCGGCTCACAAGAATTAAGTGAGGAAAAGATGTTGGAGGCTTTGGAATGCGCGCAAAATGAAATTATTGCAATGTGCGAGGCTCAAAGCAAGTTTATCGCGCAGTATGGAGAAGCTAAACTAGAATTTGTTCCTCCTCCACATGAGCCTGAGCTGGTTAAGGCAGTCAATAGCGCTGTAAGGCAAAAGATAAAAGCTAATGTAAGAATTTCGGATAAATCTCAAAGAGAGAATGCTTTAGCAGAGATAAAAAAAGAGATGGCAGCTTCTTTGGCAGAGCAGTTCCCTGAACAAGAAAAAGCGATAGGAGCTATTATAGAAAACATTCTTTATGAAGAAGCGCGCGAGCTTATTTTAAAAGAACAAGTGCGCACAGATGGAAGAAAATTGGATGAGATTCGTCCAATTTTTTGTGAGGTGGGGGTTTTGCCAAGAACCCATGGTTCTGCTCTTTTTACCCGAGGACAAACTCAAGCCTTAGCCACAGTTACTTTAGGCACAGCGGATGACAAGCAAATTATGGATGAGTTAGATGGAGAATATAAAGAGCGTTTTCTCCTGCACTACAATTTCCCTGGTTTTGCCACTGGTGAAACTAAACCCGAGCGTTCTCCTGGAAGAAGGGAGATCGGGCATGGAGCGTTAGCTCGCAGATCGCTTTTGCCCCTTTTGCCGAATGAAGAAGATTTTCCTTACACGATTCGGATTGTCTCTGACATCTTAGAATCTAATGGATCTTCTTCCATGGCTAGTGTTTGCGGAGGCTCTTTAGCTCTTTTTGATGCGGGTGTTCCCATAAAATCTCCTTGCGCTGGAATTGCCATGGGTTTAATTGTAAGTAAAGAGAATGAGGTTGCGGTCTTATCGGATATTATGGGTTTGGAAGACCATTTAGGGGACATGGATTTTAAAGTTGCTGGAACTAAAGATGGGATAACCGCTTTACAGATGGATCTTAAAATTGAAGGAGTTAGCATTGAAGTATTAAAAAAAGCTGTGCATAAAGCGCATGCGGGACGTCTTTTTATACTAGAAAAGATGAGCCTTGCGATCCAAACTCCCCGCTTAGATCTCTCTAGTCATGCTCCTAAAATGACAGTGGTTAAAATTCCTATAGAAAAAATCGGCGCGTTAATTGGTCCTGGAGGAAAAAATATCCGGGGTATCATAGAAAAAACCGGGGCAGAGGTAAGCGTGGAAGATGATGGCCGGGTCTTTATTTCCGGCGACGACGCCCAGAAAGTTGAACTGGCTCGCAGCTGGGTGGAAGGTTCCGTGTCGGAAGTTGAAGTTGGAAAAATTTATAAGGGGAAAGTCACGCGCATTATGAATTTTGGCGCTTTTGTGGAAGTGCTGCCCGGCAAAGAAGGTTTGGTTCATATCTCTCAGTTAGATACTTCCAGAGTGGAGCAGGTGGAGGATATTTTAAAAGAAGGGGATGAAGTGACTGTAAAATGCATTGAGATTGATACTCAAGGAAGAGTAAACCTTTCTAGAAAAGTTTTGTTGGAAGGGGGCGAAGATTCTGGAACTTTAACCCGGCACTCTTCCAAACCATTTAAACCCAGATCCTCTCATAAATTTAAAAATTAAACCCGAATGGCCTAAAACCAAAATGGAACTAGAACTGGAGGAACTCGTCTTTTATTATAATGAGATGTGCGGTTCTAATATCTATGAATTAGAGCTAGAGCTTCCTCAAGGAAAAATTCTTTTAAAAAGAATTTCTCCTGAACAAAATGCGGTTCATTTAAAAAGAAGAAGAACTGATTTTTTGCCAGAAACCCTTTCCTCTCATGAGCCCGCTCCTCTTCAATCTTTGCCTTTAAACATAAAAGTAATTTCTTCTCCCATTACAGGGATTTTTTATCAAGCTTCTTCGCCGCAAGCCACTCCTTTTGCAAAAGAGGGGGAGGTGGTTAACTCTGGGGCAACCTTGTGCATTGTGGAGGCGATGAAAGTGATGAATGAAATTAAGGCGGAGTCCAAAGTAACAATAGTTAAAATTCTTGCAGAAAATGGGAAGCCTGTCTCTAAAGGCCAGGCTCTCTTCCATGTAGAGCCAGCTTGAACCCAACTTTTGCAATCTTGCGTGTCGAATTTAACGTCAAGCTTGCAAAATACGGGCTTGAACCCGAACTTTCCATTTTTAATTTTAGAGTTTCAGGTTAAACCGAACAGGTTAAAATTATAATTTTAGGTTTTTTTTAGATGAAACAGGACATCCTTAGCGCTGAAATTATTGGACTCATATCAGGTAAAATTTGGTCTTCCCTTCATAAAAATGGAAAGAGTTCCATCACCAAACTTAAAACTGAAATTCCCTGCCGCGCTAGTTTTCTTTATTTTTCTTTGGGCTGGCTTTTAAGAGAAGATAAAATTATTTTTATAAAGGCAGATGGTCAGCTTTTTGTTCAATTAAAATGAGCGATTTTTTTTACAAAAACCATAAAGCGAAAAAAGGCAAAGGTTTTGAGGTCTCAGGATTTCTCTCCATTCTTTTTTCATTTATTTTATTTTTATCTCTGATCGTTCCGGATTGGACAGGTAATTTTGGCAGGTCTTTGCACTCTATTTTGTTTCGTTTTTCAGGCTATGCCTCTTTATTTTTCCCTATTACTTTGTTTTGGCTCGGGCTTGAAAAAATTGTTGGCCAGAAAAAGCTGAGGCTAATGGAGGATGGGCTTTTTCTTTCTGTGCTCTATTTGTTTTTTGCTTGTCTATTGACATTTTTGCCGTTAGAAAATGAGGAAGCTCTTAGGCTGGGAGGCTCCCTAGGGAATTGGATTTATCTTTTTATGATAAAACAATTTGGCAAACTTTTAACTTTTTTAATTTCTTTTGGAATTTTAATAGCTTCGAGTTTACTTCTTGCCAGAATTTCTCCTCTTTATGTTTTAAAGTTGTTAAAAGATAAGGTCAAAGACGACCTTCAAGATTGGAAAGAAGAAAGGGAAAAATTAAAAGAAAAAAAAGAGCTGCAAAATAAATTAAATCAAAAAGAGTTCGAGCCTTTTAAGCCACTGCCAAAACTTGCAGTTTCATCTTCTAAAGCAGAAACCAAGCCCATGATCATTCAGAAAAATTTTAAAAATGAGGAGACCGCAAGTTCCAAAGAGTTCTCTCTTCCATTAAAAGAGGCGGAAATTTTAAATGGAAAAAGCATTTATCAGGGTTATCTGCTTCCAACCCCTAACCTTCTGGAGGAGCCGGTTAAATCTTTTTCGATTGATCAAGACGAGCTTTATGCCAATGGGAATTTATTAGAAAATACTTTAGAACAATTTAACGTTAAAGCGAAAGTGATAGATATTCATCCAGGTCCAGTGATTACCCGCTATGACCTAACCCCTGCTCCCGGGGTGAGGGTACAGGCAATTGAAACATTATCCAATGATATAGCCTTAGTCATGAAAGCCCAGAGTTTAAGAGTGCTTGCGCCTGTTCCAGGAAAAGCAGCGGTTGGCGTTGAAATTTCTAATTCCCGTCCAGCAACGGTTTATTTAAGAGAACTGATGGAATCCAGCGTTTTTCAAAAATCGCCGCATCTTTTGCCTTTAGGAATTGGAAAAGGAACTGAAGGAGATACTTTTGTTACAGATCTAACCGTAATGCCTCATCTTTTAATTGCAGGAGCCACAGGGTCTGGAAAATCAGTCTGTATTCATACATTGATACTTTCTATTCTATTTCGTTTTAGACCGGATGAGGTTAAATTGTTATTGATAGATCCTAAAAGGCTTGAATTGCCTCTTTACGATGGAATTCCGCATCTTTTTGATCCAGCATCTGCAAGCGAAAAAGTGAAGGTGATTACTACTCCAAAAGAGGCGGTTCAATCCTTAAAAAAATTAGTGGAAGAGATGGAAGATCGTTATAGAAGTTTTGCTCAATATGGGGTAAGAAATATTGATGGTTTTAATGAAAAGATGAGAAAGAGCAATGGCCAAGAATCCCCTTATATTGTAGTGATTATTGATGAATTGGCGGATTTGATGATTACTGTAGGCAAGGAGATTGAAGATCTGATTCAGCGTTTAGCGCAGATGGCCCGGGCTGTGGGGATCCATTTAGTGCTTGCAACCCAAAGACCTTCTGTGGACGTGATTACAGGCGTGATTAAGGCAAATTTGCCTTCTAGGATCGCATTTCAGGTATTGTCTAAAACAGATTCCAGAGTGATTTTAGATACCCAAGGGGCTGAGAGCCTTTTGGGCAGGGGAGACATGCTTTTTTTAGCGACCAGCTCTCCTAAACCTGCGCGTTTACAAGGCTGTTTTGTCTCTGAAAATGATGTTTCCAGCGTTGTTAAATTCATTGTGGATCAGAATTTTAAGCCTCAATATGTTTTTAAGGGAGAAGATTCTACTTCTGATTCGATTACAGAGAGTGAAGATAATATTCAACTTTTAATCCGGGCAGCCAGGGTAGTGAGGGATACGGAAAAAGTTTCCGGAGACCTTTTGCGCGCGGATAAAGAAATTGGGTCTCGTTATGACTGGGCTTTGACTTTGCTTAAAAAAAAGGGGCTGATTGAAAAACCTAAAGACACTAACCGATGGAAAATTCATCTGGAGAGATTAGAAGAATTTCTGATCAGTGTGGACAAAAAAGAAAATCAGGGTTAGACTTTCTTTTATGAAGGCTCTAACTTATACCTTTTTCTTCCTTTTTTCTTTTTATGCGATCCCTCAAAATTGCGCTTGCGCGGTCCTAACTGTTAAAGAAGTACAGGATAAAATGGAAGCGACTTCCCTTTCAATTGAATCCGCACAATTTAAATTTGTTCAGGAGATGAAATCTTCCTTGAGCGATGAAATAAAAGAATCCTCTGGAACTGTAATTTTTAAAAAGCCTAAATTTTTAAAAATTGAGCAGAAGAGTCCGGAACATCAAATCATTGTAAGGTCTGGAAAAACAGTTTTTATTTATACCCCTAGGTTTAATCAGGTCATTAAAAAAGATTGGAATGAATGGATGGGGGAAAACTTTTTTTTCCCGGGGATTAGCCAAGTTTCCGGATCTTTGGAGAAACTAAAAAAGGATTATGATTGGAGTCTGGAAAATCATTCAAATGCGCCTCTTAAGAAAGAGATTAAGGTGCGTTTAAAAAATAAGGAAAATAAAGAGGGAGTTGAGATGTTATTGACTCTGGATGAAAAGGAGTATATTTTAAAAAAAATGGAATTTTTTCTTAATACATTTAAAGTCACAACCTTCTTGCAAGAATTTGAAAAAAATCCTAATCTAAAAGAGAAAGATTTTGAATTTAAGCCGCCTAAAGATGCGGCTGTATTCCAAATGGATTAAACCGAGATTATGCATTAGGAAATGGAATTCGACGAAAAATATAGGTCATCTTTTGTCACAAAAAAGTTCGACCGTACCCATAAGTACGCTCTCACTTTTTTGTGCCGAAATCTGACCCATCTTTTTCGTCTCTGTTCTCATTTCCTAATGCATAATCTCGGTTAAACCGGGTCTAAAATAATATGGCAAAAGTTAAAGAAATTTTAAAATCGAAAAGAGAGGAGAGAAAGGTCTCTTTGCGCACCGTGCATCAAGAGACTAGGATCTCTGTGCGTTATTTGGAGGCTTTAGAATCTGGTGAATGGAATATTTTTCCCGCTGAGATTTACCTGCATGGCTTTATGCGTAAGTACGCCTCCTATCTCGGATTAAATCAAGAGGAGATATTTCTACTTTTTAAAAAAGAGTTGTCAGAGCCTAGAGAATTAAGGGAAAATAAAGACGGGGAGCATGAACTAATCTTAAACACAAAAAATAAAAAAGTGATTGATCTCTCCCCATGGGTAGTTGTTCTTTTCCCTATCCTTCTATTTGTTTTAGGCTATTTTGCTTATCTTTTTCTTCAGCATGAACCCTTGGAAGAAAAAACAGTTGCAACAGGGGAAAGTTTTAAAAAAAATAGCAGCGACTCCCCCTTGTTTCAAGAAATAACTCTCTCTCTTCGTTTAAAGGCTATTTATAATGTCTGGGTTAGAGTCTCTGGAGATCAAGGAAAACTGCTTTTTGAAGGCTTTATCTCTCCTAAAGCTGAGCAAACATGGGAAGCTAAAAAAGAGATCACAATTCGCGTTGGAAATGTAAATGGAGTGGAACTTTTCTTAAATGAGAAGCCAATCAATGTGAAAACAGGCGCGCTTCAAGCTGTGAACGAACTTCATTTAACGCATGAGAATCTATCTCCAACTAACTTTTCATTTAGATCCAAAGAAATAAAGTCTGCAAAACAAAATTGAATTTAGCCAATAAATTAACGGTTTTAAGGCTTGGGCTTGTGCCTATTTTTATGATTTTTACAGTCATAGATAATGTTTGGACTCGTATTTTTGCTTTAGTTATTTTTATTGCAGCTGCTTTGACTGATCTTTACGACGGCTATTTTGCCAGAAAATATGGAGTGATCACGGATTTTGGAAAATTTTTTGACCCTTTAGCCGACAAATTTTTAATTTCCGCGGCTTTCATATCTTTTGTAGGGTTAAGAGAGTTAAATGTTCCTGCATGGATGGTTGTTTTTATTATTGGCAGGGAATTTTTGATTACGGGTCTTCGGACTTTAGCTGCCTCCAAAGGGGTCATAATTGCCGCTGACCGGTCTGGAAAATTTAAAACTTCCTCTCAAATAACAGCGATCATTTTAATCTTAATCATTCTTTGTGTTAATTCTATTTTAACTCATTTTTATAGAATCCACCCGCTTGAACTTTTAGAAGGGTCTAATTGGCAAATTGGATTTGGAAATTTTCTTATTTGGGCTAGTTATTGGATTGTTTTTATAGCAACCCTGCTTACCTTAATTTCCGGCTTATCCTATCTTTATAAAAACCGCGCTGTTTTTTTAGGGGATTTTGGCGTAAAAACCTAAAGCAGAATAGTGAAACCAATTATTTTAATATTAGCCACAGGGTTTGGTTTGGGGAACCTTGCATTTAATTGTTCTGGAAGTTTGTTAAAGAAGTTCCCGTCTTTGCCTCAAAAATGGTCTGGCGGAGGATTTTTAGGAACTCTTTTAGGTTTTTTCTTTGTTTTTTTAGGCTTTCCTCTTACAGGACTGTTTGGATTTTTAACGCTTTTTTGGGTTACCTGCCTTAGTATTTTTATAGCGGATCAGGCAGAGAAGATTTTTGAAAAAAAAGATGATTCAAAAATCGTGATTGATGAAATCATAGGGGCTCTCTGGTCTGTTGCGTTTTTTCCATTAGATCAGTTTAGAGGTTTTAATCTTTTTATTTTTATTGGAAGCGCGTTTATTCTTTTTAGAATTTTTGATGTTTTTAAAATTCCTTTTAAAAGCGTTCAGAACTGGAAAGGCGGTTTAGGGGTCATGGCGGATGATCTCTTAGCTGGTTTTTCTGTCAATTTATTATTACGAATAGCTCTACTCCTGTAGATGAAAAAAGAGGGGGGAAATGGTGACTATTTTCTCTAAGGGCGGCCAAGTCCTCGCTAAAGTCTCTCATCGGCAACATTGCCTTCCTATTTTTTATTTCATAGCAATACTGGTTTTAACCGTGAATGGCTGCGTGCGGAACCCTGTGACAGGCAGGCGGGAGTTTCACATGATTTCTGAAAAAGCTGAGATTGAGTTGGGAAAACAGTCCCGCAACCAAATTGTTCAAGAGTATGGTCTTTATGATAATCCTTTGGTTCAATCCTATATTAATGAGGTTGGACAAAAAATTGTGGATGTTTGCGAGAGAAAAAATATTTCTTATGAGTTTGTGATTTTGGATACTCCGCTAGTCAATGCCTTTGCTGTTCCCGGAACTGTTTTTTTAACTCGCGGCATTTTAGAGCTCATGGATGATGAGGCAGAATTAGCCACAGTGATTGGGCATGAAATTGGTCATATTACGGGATTTCATGCTGTGAAAATGATTCAAAAAGCTTTTGGCTATCAGTTTCTGTCGCTACTTTCAACTGTGGCAGTGGCGGTTTATGGCCCTACCGCAGATGATCCGCGCGCTTATGCGGTTTTAAATCAAGCTACTAATTTTGTGGCCAGTGGTTTTTTAAGCGGCTATGGAAGGGAATTTGAATTAGAGTCAGACAGGTCTGGCTTGCGCTATTCGATCCTTGCTGGATATGAACCGGATGCCATGATCTCTTTTTTTAAAAGGATGAAATCTTTGGGAGAGGAAGAAGTTTCCGGCATTGGGCTTTTTTTAAGAACCCACCCTCCTACAGATACAAGGATCAAGCAGATAAAAAAAATATTTGCTCTTTCCGAAGAGGGAACTAAGAAAAAGTTAGAGAAAGACCTTAAAACTAAAGGATTTAAAGAAGCATTAAAAAAACTTGAACTCCCGTCCACTCAGTTTTATGATCATTTTGAAAAGTATCAGGAGATCATAAAAAGCATGCCTAAGGCGCCTTTAGAAAATCCTGGGACCATTAAAGATAGGGTCTATTCAAATCCATCTTTAGACATTCAGCTTGAAATTCCTAAAGGATGGAAATGTGAGCTTGGTTTTAGCGATAGGAGCTTAGTTCATTTTATGCATTTTGAGGGAAAAGCCCAGGGGGAACTGCAAGCCCTTCATTTTTCCAGGGATCCTATTCTAATGAAAGCAGGCGCTGAATCTTTTGCTGGAGTGACGCAGTCCACTCAAAGTTTAACCAGCAGGGATTGGGCTTTTTCCATTGAAGAAACATTAAGGATGGAGAAAAGAAGCGGGAGAGAAGCTGTCTATCCAATAGGAAATGCTTATGTGGGAACTTATCGAGGCAGGGATCGTCTGGGCAGGCCTGCTTTTTACAGGATTCTTTATGTTTTGAAAGAGGAAGTTCCAGGGGTTTGGCAAGCCTTTATGCTTTCTTGCGCTGCTTTGGAAGAATCTTATATTGATTATCTTGTTGATTTTGAGAAAATTATGAAGGGTTTTAACTGGATAAAACAAAAAAATTAAGTTAGAATAAAAATATTCGTTTCTGCCTGATTTTAGCAGACAATAGCATATCAATTGATGAAAAAAAGAATGTTGGATAAATAGTTTCTGCACTGAAAGTCATTTCTACTGCGATTTTGGCTTTTGGCCTTTTTCTTTATAAAATTTTTTTACCATACCACTCTCGAGTATGCTAAAAAAATTTTATAAAGAAAAAGTCTCAAAATCCAAAATCTCGTAACGAAAGCACTTTCAGTGCAGAAACTAAATATAATTCGCAGAACCGTTATTGGTTTTGGGGATAATTTTAAGAATTTTTGGAGGAAAAAATGAATAAAGATGATCGTGCCAAAGCTTTGGAACTAGCGCTTGCTCAAATTAAAAAAGATTTTGGACAGGAAGCTCTGATGAAATTAGGGGAAAAAAGCGCAAAAGTCACAGGTCTTAAAATTATTTCCACAGGGATACTTCCTTTAGATATCGCCATTGGAGTGGGCGGGGTTCCACGAGGAAGGGTTGTGGAAATTTATGGTCCAGAGGCTTCAGGCAAAACAACCCTTTGTCTTTCCATTGTGGCTCAAGCGCAAAAAACTGGGGGGATCGCGGCTTATATTGACGCGGAACATGCAATGGATACCACCTATGCTAAGAAAATTGGAGTGGACATTGATAACTTATTGATCTCGCAACCAGATTCGGGAGAGCAGGCTTTGGAAATTGCGGAGAAATTGATTCGTTCCGGAGCTATAGACGTGATTGTGATAGATTCTGTTGCCGCTTTAGTTCCACAAGCGGAAATTGCAGGCGACATGGGGGATTCTCATGTGGGCTTGCAAGCAAGGCTGATGTCTCAAGCTTTGCGCAAACTGACCTCTACAATTTCCAAGTCCAACACTTGTTTAATTTTCATCAATCAATTAAGGCAAAAGATAGGGGTTTTTTATGGGAACCCGGAAACAACCCCGGGCGGTCTTGCTTTAAAGTTTTACGCGAGCGTGCGTTTAGATATTCGTCAGAAAGAAAAAATTAAAGTGGGGGACCAGATCGTGGGCTCAAGAACTGTAGTGAAAGTAGTAAAAAATAAGATAGCCCCTCCTTTTCAACAGGCGGAATTTGAAATGATTCATGGAGAAGGCGCTTCCAAAGAAGCTTATTTGATAGATTTAGGAGAGCAATCCGGCATTATTGAAAAATCCGGAACATGGTATATTTATAATAATGAACGAATTGGACAAGGGAAAGATAACGCTAAATCTTATTTAAAAACTTCACAGGCTGTTGCCCAAGAACTGGAAAAAGCGATTCGAAAAAAAATGATCCAACTGAACGGGGATGAGCCGGAAGCCTTGAAAAAAGAAGAAGTTGCCGCAAAGAGCGGTTCAGTTAAGCATCCGAAGGAAAAGTGAGGTTTGGAAGAAGATCTTTTAGTAGAGCGTTTTTTAAGATATTTGGTTTTTGAGAGGAACCTCTCTCCCAATACTTTAGCTGCTTATAAATCTGATATTATTCCTTATCTTTCTTACTTAAAAGAAAAAAAGATAGTGGTTGCAAAAGTTGAACATCTTCAAATTTCTGACTATCTTTGGCAAAGAAAAAAGCTCAATCTTACCTCGAGTACAGTTGTTCGGGAATTGGAAAGCATTAAAGCTTTCCACAAATTTTTGTTTTTAGAAGAGCTTTCCCATAAAGATCCAGGCTCAAAAGTAAATTCTCCTAAACTGATAAGCAAGCTGCCGGTTGTTTTAACCAGACGAAATTTGGAACGGCTGTTAAGTTCCATTCCTCAAAAAAAAGAGGTGGAAATACGTTTTAAAGCGATGCTCGAGCTGCTCTATGCATCGGGCTTAAGGGTGAGCGAGCTTGTAGGGTTAAAGTTGAATCAAGTCGCTTTAGATTCTGGTTTTGTGCGAGTGATTGGCAAAGGAAAAAAAGAAAGAATTGTTCCATTGGGCAATGCCGCAAAGAGCGCTGTTAGGCGCTATTTAGAAATAAGAGAAAAAAAATTTAAAGGCCAAGAAATAGAAAAAGACGCGCTTTTTATCACTAAATACGGCAAGAGAATGACTCGGAATGAATTTTGGAGACAGCTAAAGAATTTTTCTAAAAAAAACGGGCTTTCTCAAATTTCTCCGCACACAATCCGTCATTCTTTTGCCACGCACCTTTTAGAAGGAGGAGCGGATTTACGTTCAGTGCAGGAGCTCTTAGGACACTCCTCTTTGGCAACCACTCAAATCTATACTCATCTGGAAACCAAACTGCTTAAAGAATCTCATAAAAAATTTCACCCCCGCTCCTAAACCGAATCTTTTAGCGGGATTGTCAAATTTTTAAGCTATTTTTCATATCGTTTTAAGACTATTGCTCCGCCTAACCCGCCTGCGGCGCAGGCAGTGGCAAGCGCCCACTGGACTGTTTTATTTTTTTCCATTTCATAGATCGCGTTTAAAATAATCCGGGTTCCGGTAGCAGCCAAGGGATGGCCAAGAGCAATAGATCCTCCATGAGGATTGACCTTGCCTTTTAAAAATTTTTCTTCCCAGTTATGTTCAAATTTTTCTTTACCCACTTTGAAGATAGAAAGGCAGGTAGCGGCAAAGGCTTCATGCAGTTCAATATCTTCCAGCTGTTCAAAAGAGATTCCAGCCCGTTTTAATGCCAAGTCCGTAGAAAAAACAGGAGCGATCCCCATGTGCGCGGGATTGTTGCCCCAAAAAGCCCAAGAAACTAGTTCCGCATGAATTTTAAGATTTAAATCTTTTGCTCTTTGTTCTGAGGTCACAATCACTGCTGCGGCTCCATCAGAACGGGCGCAGGAATTAAAAAGAGTAAGAGTCGCGCTGGTTTTTCCTTCAACATATTTTTTCCCTAAGATATGTTCCCCATATTTTTTATAAAGATCTTTCATGGAAAATGAGGGGGAATCAAACATGAGAGGAGCCCGAGAGATCATGTTTGGTTTTTCTACAAGAGCTTCCCTTAAAAAAGGATATTCATCTTTTTCTAATAGAACAGTTCCATTTTTTTTAACCGGCACCATATGGTTCGGATAAAAACCATTTTTTTCAGCTGCAAGAGCTCTTTTAAAACTTTCATAGGCATAAGTATCCTGCGCTTCTTTAGGGATTGAATACATCTGGGCGCAAACCTCTGCGGTTTGAGCCATTCCAATAAATTTTACAGGATCCGTTAAGCCTTCTTCTATGCAGTCTTTAATTTCAACTTCGGGATTAAGAGAGAGTTTTAGCCAATTTTCTTTTACAGAGTCTAAGGAACGGAGCTCTTTAAGAGATCTTGGACCTCGGATGAGGTAGGGGAAGGTTGACATGGATTCAGTTCCACCAGCAACGTAGAGTTCTCCTTCTCCCATTAAAATATGTCTTGCCGCGCTGCACACAGCCTCCATTCCAGAAACGCAGTTAGCCTGCACTGTCAGGGCATGGGCTTTTTCCGGCAGCCCAGATTGCAAGAGCGCGATGCGAGCTATATTAGGAGCGCTCGATCCTTGGCCCACCCAGCCAGCTATGACCCCATCCACTGCGTGCGGATAAAGGGAAGTTTTTTGCAGCAGCCCTTCAATCGTTAATTTAAGGAGTTCTTCCGGAGTGATTTTTGAAAGCGCTTTAGAGATATGGCCAATCGGAGTTCTTACGCCGTCGCAAAGAACAATTTTTCTTGATCTAATCTCCATTTGAAATAAAGTATAACATAAAACCTTTATTTTTCAATAGTTAAAGGTTATAATAAATCTTTAAAAATTAATTAATCTTGAGATTGCTTAATTTTTTGATTCTTTAAAGCAAAGCTCACCAGAAGGTAAATCAGGCAAATATAATGAGTATGGATAAATTAGTAACTACTTCACTAGAGTCTAACAAAGACCTGGAGCTGGTTGAAAAGTTAGGGGCTGGGTATCGCTCTATTTTAGAACAGCTTTCAAAGATTATTGTGGGACAAAGTCAGGTGATTCAGGAACTCTTAATCTCTTTATTCGCTAGAGGCCATTGCCTGATTGTGGGAGTTCCAGGTCTTGCAAAAACTTTGCTTATTTCAAGCCTGGCTGAAATTCTTGACCTGGATTTTAAGCGCATCCAGTTCACTCCTGACTTAATGCCTTCAGATATTACTGGAACAGAAGTGATTGAAGAGGATCCGCTCACCCGCAAAAGAAGCTATCGGTTTCTTCCCGGTCCCATCTTCACTAACATTTTGCTTGCAGATGAAATTAACCGCACCCCTCCTAAAACTCAAAGCGCGCTTTTACAAGCCATGCAGGAATATAAAGTGACTTCAGGAGGGAATACGGTTCCTATTTCTCTGCCATTTTTTGTATTAGCTACGCAAAACCCTATTGAACAGGAAGGAACTTATCCTTTACCAGAGGCGCAGCTAGATCGCTTTTTCTTTCAGGTAAACATTAATTATCCAAATTTAGATGAAGAAAAGAAGATCGTGCATCAGACCACCAGCGGCCAGGCCATTGGCTTAAAGAAAATTTTAAGCGCAAAAGATGTTTTAGAATTGCAGGAGATTGTGAGAAAAGTGCCTGTGGCGGAAAATGTGGTGGATTATGCTGTGCGTCTGGCTCGCGCTACCCGGCCAAAAGACGAGAGCGCTCCCTCTTTTATTAAAAATTGGATCTCTTGGGGAGCTGGCCCTAGGGCGTCTCAGAGCTTAATTATGGGCAGCAAGGCAAAAGCGATTTTAGAAGGAAGGTTAACAGTTTCAATTGAAGATATCCGCAGTTTAGCGCTTCCAGTTTTGCGCCATCGGCTGATTCTTTCTTTTCACGCTGAAGCTGAAGGAGTGGCTGTAGAAGAGATCGTTCAAAAACTTTTAGATTCAAAATTTTAGTTTAGGTGGTTTCTTATCTTGATCCCCTTCTTTTAGCAAAAATAAGCGCTCTTCAACTACGCGCAAAAACAGTAGTAGAGGGTTTTATCGCGGGCTTACATAAAAGTCCTACCCATGGCCATTCCCTGGAATTTGTACAGCATAGAGAATATACCTTTGGCGATGAACTAAAATATTTAGATTGGAAAGTTTATGGAAAAACAGATCGTTTTTTCATTAAGCAGTTTGAAGCAGAAACAAACCTTAAGCTTTATCTGCTTTTAGATGCTTCAGGCTCCATGAATTTTAAAGGGGAAAAAAGCGCTCTTTCTAAATATGAATATGCGGCTACCTTAGCAGCTAGTTTAGGGTATCTTGCCTTAAAACAGGGAGATTCTGTGGGGTTAGCTGCGTTTAATCAGGGAGATTTAAGATTAATCCCTCCAAGAAATAGCTTAAGCCATTTAAATATTTTAGTAAAGGAGTTAGAGGGAATAACTGTTCAGGGAGAAACAAGTTTAAGTGAAGCGTTAGAGGAAATTGCCCAATCTTCTAAAAAACGGTGTTTATTTATTTTAATTTCTGATTTAATCGAGGATGAAAATGCGCTTTTAGCGGCCATCAAACTCCTGCGTTTTAAAAAACATGAGGTGTCAGTAGTTCAACTGCTGGATCCAGAGGAAAAGGAGTTTCCTTTTCAAGGGAACATTCGTTTAGAGTCCTTAGAAAAAAATGAAAATTTAAATTTGAATTCTGAATTTTATAGGGCAGATTATCAAAAAGCGGTTGAAAATTTTATATTGTTTTATCAAAAAGCTTTCCGCGATATTGGAGTAGAACACCATTTTGTCTTAACATCCCAACTTTTGGAACTTACCTTAAGCGCAATTTTAAAATCAGCGTGAATTTTAATTTTTTAAACCCCCATTTTTTATGGGCTCTGCCTCTTTGTCTTCTGCCAATTTTACTCCATTTTCTTTTAAAAAAACCAGTTAAAATTTTCCCTTTTGGCGATTTAAGATTATTAAGAAAAATAGTTCTTAAAACCAGCCCTAGAAGAAAGTTTGAGGAATGGCTTATTCTATTTTTAAGAGTTTTAACGCTTTTAGCGCTTGTTTTATTTTTTTCAAGGCCAGTTTTTCATTTTGGAGCTTTAGCTGGTCATGAGGGGGATTCCATGACTCTAATCCTTCTTTTAGACAGCTCTTACTCCATGCAAAAAGAGGAAAAAGGGATTAAAATTTTTGATCAAGCTAAAAATTTAGCTGAAAAAATATTAACTCAATTAAAAGCGGAAGATCGTTCCTGTTTGATCGTTTATTCAGATAAAGTCACTTATTTTTCCGGGGTTTTAAATAATGAACATCAGGAATTAATCCGGACCATTCAAAATCTTAAATGCGCCTACTTGGAAACAGAAATTTCCTCTCCTTTAAATCAGGCTTATCAAATTCTTTCAGAATCACCTTCAGCTAATAAGGCCATTATTGTTTTAAGTGATTTAGCTAAACATGGATGGGAAGAAACCCAGGTTGAGAACCTTAAAGATTTTGATCCAAACGTGCGGTTGGTATTTCTTAAAATGTCTGAAGATTTTGAGAATGCTTCCATACAGAAGGCTCAAATTTTTCATGATTTAAGCTCAAATTTTCTTAAAACAGAGGTAGAAGTTCGCAACTGGGGTTCAAAAGCTCTTGCGCTTCCCATATCCGTAGAATATTTTTCCAGAACCAATCAATTTTTAAAAAGAAAGGCAGAACAACTTTTAAATTTATCTCCGTTTGAATCTCAAAAAGTTTCTATCACAGCCAATGAAAATGAGCCGAATATTACAGGGAGAATTGTCCTTGGATCTGACATTTTGGAAACAGATAATGAAGTTTATTTTGCGCAAGAGTTTCCAGAAAAAATTAAAATCCTTATGGTAGAAGAACATGCTCAAATGACAGCCCTAACCGGCGAATCCTATTTTCTAAGACAGGCTTACCTCACTCCCCCAACGCCATTTGAATTAAAGACCATCACCTTAGGTGAAATTAAAAATGAAAATCTAAAATCATTTAATATGATTTTTTTGATCGCTCCATCTCTAATCTCAGATGAGAGCGCGCAAGAGCTTAAGGAATTTGTTAAAGCAGGAGGTTCTCTTTGGATCTGCTTAGGAGAGCGCTCAACTCCCCGCAATTTAATGATTTTAGATGATGTATTGCCCTGCTCTTTCAACCAAACCATAGAGCCAAAAGCTCTTTCTCTTATCTTAAAATCATCGCAGGATGATGCAGATTTTAATTCTCTTAAATCTGAATATGATTGGGATAAGATTCGGATCTATAAAATGGTTAACACGGCCCTAAAATTAAACGCAGAGCCTCTGATTTCACTTTCCGACGGCACACCTTACTTGATATTTTCTAAAGATAAAAAAGTGGCAGTTTGGGCAAGCAGTATGGATAGAAGCTGGAATAATTTAGCTGGAAAACCGGTTTTTGCTCCGCTCATGCGAAAACTTGCGCTTTGGAGTTCTCAAACCAATTCTTTTAGGGAACCTTTTAATTTAAAAGTTGGCGAACCTTTTAGGACAAAAGCGATCCTTGCTTGGCAAAATAATTCAATGACTCTACTCTCGCCCTCTCAAGAAAAAATTGAACTTCATTTCTCTACTGAGGAGATTGTTTCTGATCCAATTTTAGAGCCAGGAATCTATACTTTAAGCGGTTTAGACATAAAAAAAGGACGGTTTGAAAAAAAATTCGCTGTTAATCTTGCAAAAGATAAGGAAAGCGATCTAAAAACAATGAAAGAAGATGATTTGAAAAAAATCTTTCCTAAAACGCAGTGGAAAATCTTAGAGCCAAATGAAGAATTCATTAACTCTCTTTTTTCTTACCTAAAAGGCAAAGAGCTCAATCAAGTTCTTATTCTACTTTCTGCTTTATTTCTTTTAATGGAAATATTTTTAATTTCAAACCGAAAATTTTACTCTAAAAGCGACATTGGATTTAAGGAAGATAATGAGTCTAAAAATCAATCTCGGTTTTTTGGCTTTATTAGAAAATGAGGACTCTTTTAGAAGAGAGGCAGATGGAAAAGAGAGGGTTAAGAAAAGCTAGCTTTAGAAAGCGGAGTAAGAATTTTCTTTCGTTTCTACTTTTCCTCTTTTTTTGTTTTTCCCTTGAGTTTTTAGCAGCGGGTGAGTCTTCTGGGAATCGTTTTATTTTTGGGCAGCTAAAAAATAAAGAGCAAACTCAAGATTGGGATCCTTACCCGCAAGCGGCTTTTGACATCCTCTCATTCCTAACCCAAACCACCAGCGTTAAAGTGGGGCTTAAAAAACGCATTTTATCTTTAGGCGATACGGATTTGTTTGAAAGTCCGTTTCTACTCTTCACAACTCAAACTAAAATAGAGTGGTCTGATCAAGAAAGGGAAATTCTAAAGCGCTATCTCTCCGGCGGAGGTTTTCTCTTGGTAGAAGATAGGTCAGGACAGAAAAATGGAAGTTTTGACTATTCTTTTCGTCAGGAGATGAAAAAAATATTTCCTGAGAAGAGTTTTAAAATTATCCCTAGAGACCATGCCATTTACCGTTCTTTTTACCTTTTAAGATCCATTGGAGGAAGAAAAATAGTGAACAACTATTTTGAAGGTTTGGAAATTGATGGGCGCATCGCTTTGGTTTATTCTCAGAATGATCTTCTTGGAGCCTGGGCAAAAGATATTTTTGGAAACTACCTTTATGAATGTGAACCAGGGAAACAAACCCAAAGATGGGAATCAGAGAAATGCATGATTAATATTATTCTTTATTCGCTTACAGGATCTTATAAGACAGATAAAATCCATATTCCGTTTATTGAAGAAAAATTAAGGAGATAAATGCTGTCTTCTTTTCAAGCTCATTTTAACTGGCTCGTAGCTCTATTGGTTTTAGTTCTTGGGGCCGGGATGATTTTTGTCTTAAGGCAATCTTTAAAATGGTTTAAATTTTTAAGGACCTCTGTTTTTATTTTACTTTTATTTTTAGCTGTTGAGCCGTCCTTTCAAACTGTCCCTAAAAATTCCAATAAACTAAAGCTTGCAATTTTATTGGATGTTTCTAAATCCATGGGAATTGAAGATCCTCAAAATAGGCTCACAAAAGCTAAAAGTTTGTTAAAAAATGCAGCGGAAGAACTAGAGAAAAATTTTGATTTGAATTTTTTTCAATTTTCACAAACCTGCATTCGTTCTTCTTTAAAAGAAATTGAAAAAATGGAAGCAAAAGGACGGGAAACCCAGCTTCTTAAAGCCCTAGAGCAGATTTCTAGGGAACAAAAGGGTGAGAATTTTCCTATTCTAGTTATTTCTGACGGCAGTGAGAATTTCGAAACTTCAAGGATTGGTAGAGAGGGGAACCTGTCTTCTATTTTTACAATAGGAATGGGAAATGAAAAGGGATTTATTGATCTTGCCTTAAGAGATTTAAGGGCTCCGGATTTTGCGTTTAAAGGAAAAGCTGTTGAATGTGTTGTGGAAATTAAAAATGTCGGGGTTCTTAAAAAAAAGGCGCCAGTTATTTTAAAAGAAAAAAAAGGGAGTCAGTTTGAAGAGATTTTTACAAAAGAGATATTCTTAGATTCAGATGTCCCCCAAGAAAAATTTGAATTTAAGTTCACGCCGGTTGAAATCGGATTCCATGAATATCAGATTGAAATTCCTTTGCAGAAAGGCGAGATTGTAAAATCTAACAACCTCATAAATTTTAACTTAAATGTGAAAAGGGAAAAATTAAGGATCCTTTATCTTTGCGGCCAACCCAGCCCAGAATATGCTTTTTTGCGGCAACTGTTTAAGAGCGATCCTTCAATTGATTTAGTTTCTTTTGTGATTTTAAGAAATCCAGAAAATGTTGTGCCAGTGGCTGAAGATCAACTTTCATTAATACCATTCCCAGCTCATGAAATTTTTAATAGAAATTTGAGTGAGTTCGATCTTTTAATATTCGAGAATTTTGCCTATGAACGTTTTGGCATTAGCAGCCAAGATTTAGAGAATGTAAGGCGTTTTGTGGAAGAGGGGGGAGGAGGCTTTTTAATGATTGGCGGCTCTAACTCTTTTGGATTAAGCAACTATTCTCAAACAGCGATAGAAAAAATTTTGCCAGTAGTTTTGGACAATTCTAAGGAGAAAATAGAGGATGGTTCTTTTAGTCTCAATATTCTTCAAAGCCAGCATCCGCTTATGAACTTAGGCGAGACTGCTTTGGAAACTAAAAACTTATGGAAAAATATGCCTGTTTTAAAGGGATACCATAAACTTGGGAAGGTAAAAGAAGGGGCTCAAGCCTTAGCCACAATTTCTCTGGATGGCTCTCCAGCGATTGTAGCCTGGGAAAAAGGAAAGGGAAGAGTGATTGCCATGGCGCTACTTTCTACATGGCAGTGGGCTTTAAAATTGAGTGAAAAAGGGAGTTTACAATCTGGTTACACCCAGTTTTGGAGAGGAGTAGCGCGTTGGATCACTACTTCCAGTGATTTAAAGCCCATTCAGATTATTTTAAGTGAAAGTGAGGCTTCAGTTGCAAGAGCGATCGTCATAAAGATACTATTAAATACAGAAACTTTAAAACTTTCAAAGGAATTAAATTTGAACGTGAATGTTTTTGAGAATGACAAAATTTTAGAAGCTTTGCCTTTAACTTCTTTAGGGAATTTTGAGTATCGCGCAGAATGGCTGCCTAAAAAAGGGGGACTGTTTTCTATTGGGGCCTCGCTTCAATCTGAAGGAAATGAAATAAAAGAGTTTAAAGAGTTTAAGGTGCTCAAGACAGATTTAGAATTAGAAAACCCTTTTCCTAACCATGCTTTGCTTAAAGAATTATCTAAAGTAAGCGGGGGCGAGTTTTTTACTCCAGAGAATTTTTCGCCTCAAATCCTTAAAAATAAAATTAAAAGAATCGAATCCAGCAAGGTTCAACCTTTCCAAAAAAATCTCTGGACGAACCCCTGGCTTTTAGCCGCGCTTGTTCTGCTTTTACTTGTAGAATGGTCCTTACGTCGGCATCAAGGCGGAATGTAAGAGCGCGTGGTTTAATAGAGGAAAATTAGAGCGCCTGCCACCCCCTCCCGTGCCTGCGTTCGGTAACATCTTAGATTTGATTGGGTGTGTTGACAAGGTGAAACATTAGTGTTACACTTTTAATAGGAGGTTCATTCATGCCCACTAAAAATCCCAGAATTAATGTTGTTTTGAAAAAACCGTTGTTTACTACCATTAAATCCCTTGCTAATAGAAATAAGGTGTCTTTATCTTCCCAGGTAGAAGTATTGCTTACAGAAGCGTTGGAAACTTTAGAAGATGTAGGACTTTCTAAAATAGCGGATCGTAGGAATCATAGTTTTGATCGCAAGACTGCGCTTTCTCATGAAAGATTTTGGAAGGCAGTTAATACGGCCCGTATCCACTAAGTGCCTTATAAACTTCTTTATCATCCTCTGATTCTCAAAGAGGATGTCCCTGAACTAAATCGAGATATCTTAAATAGAATTAAAAAAGCGATTGAGGAAAGATTGCAACTTTCCCCTGAACAGTATGGACTTCCTTTAAGAAAAACTTTAAAAGGTTATTGGAAGCTAAGAGTTGGAGACTACCGAATTGTTTACTGTATTCGCAGAGATAAAATTCATATTTTAGGGATAGCGCATCGGAGCTATATTTATAAACTTGTCCTTTCCAGAATTCCATTTTAGAGAAGTTCTTTTTACGCCAGGTAGATGATCACCAATTTGTTACCCAAATAGCAGTATCCGCTGTAAGAATTTTTTAGTAATGCCCAATAGAAATGTCACCTTGTAAAATTAGGGTTTTCCTGTTATACATAAGTTAGAAGTTTGAACCGATAAAGGCTACCTTTAACGAAAGTTAAGGGGCGCAAAGCTACAAGACTAAAGTCCCTGAATTTTTAAAAAGAATGGGGACCATGTCAGTTGGGTTGCCGAAGTTCTTAAGAAGAACTTTATTTAAAAACCAACTAGCTTTGCTTTTAAAGCTGGTTGGTTTTTTCTTTTTTCGCGCGCGCAGGCGCGCGTAACGCGTTCTTAAAAAAGTTACATTTTCGTTACAAAAAGTTTAAGAAAAGTTTAAGGTTTAAGACTCATAATTTCCCTATGCGCAACCCAGACTCTAAGAGGCACACTTCCCAATGGACTCGCCATACCGCTTTAGGCATGGCGGTTGTTTTCTTTTATGTGCAGGTGGCTTACGGGATTATTGAACCTGCGGTAAAATCTCGCAGAGAAACCAAAGTCGCAAAACTCTGGCAGGAGAGAAAAGCTGCTGCTGATAGAGTTAATAAAGGGCAGGAAGATCTTGAGAAGGGGGGTGAGATTGAGACTGAGAGTGAGAAAAAAGGAACTTTACTTGCAAAGGTTCCTGCGCCTGAATTAGGGGAAGGGCTGCTTTCTCAAATCCCATCCATTAATTTAAATTTACTTCCCACTGCTATTCCTAAAACATCTGTTGGCTTATCTGGTTCTGCAATTCCTAAACTGCCAAATGATTTAAAATCAAGGCTTCGAATTCTCCCATCCTGGTTTAAATCCCTATCCATTAGTTATGCAAGTTTAAGAGAACTTTATCTCCCGCCCAATTGGAAACCAGGGGATTTTATGATTATTCATGTTCAGGACGCGCATGAAAATCTGGAAGCTCAAAGGAATATTGCCAGAATTATTGAATCTTTAGCGAGCAGTCCTCGAACTGACTCCAATTTAATTTCCCCTATGATTGTTGGCCTGGAAGGAGCGCATGGTCCATTTAATTTTTCTCCCTATCGTTCCTTTCCAGATAAAGAGATTAGCAAAGAGGTTTCCGACTATTTCCTGAAAGAATCATTCATTTCCGGACCAGAGTATGTGGGGATGACTTACGGTCTAAGAGATAGAGAAGGGCTTGCCTCTGGAAGTGTTAGAGCCACTGGAGGCGCTCAAGGTACTGAAACTGTTCAAGGCGCTGGAGTACCTCAAAGCGCTGAAGGTCTTATATCTTCTGGTTCCCAGCCATCTAGCAAACAGTTTTTCCAGCCGATTTTATTTTGGGGAATTGAGGATGAATCCCTTTATCTTAAACATGTAAAGGCATTGAAAGAGAGTTTGCCATTAGAGAAAAAAATAAAAGAGGTTGTTCAGGGGTGGGAAAGTTCGCTCACTCAACTTAAAGAAAAGAATTTTAATCAGGATCTTCAAAATTTGGATCGCAAGATGATTCAATATCACCAGGATCAAATAAAATTGAGCGAGGTTCTAAAATTATTAACTAAGCAGGGAATTCCAGCTGATTCTGGAATGATACAAAAATATATTAATGCTTTGACTTTGGAAGAGTCTTTAAATTATGAAAAGATTGAAAAAGAGAGACGCGCATTATCTAATGCATTGGTAGAAAAAATTTCAAAAGAGGAGCTAAAGGATTTAGCCTCTGCAAGTTTAGCTTACAGGTTAGGCAACATTAGTTATGGAGCGTTTTATCAGTATTTAAGAGATTTGTGCGCTGCTTATAAAATAACCCTTAAAGATTTTCCTGCAATGGATCAATACATTCGCTATGTTTTAATCAGCGATACTATTCGCAGCGATGAATTATTTTCAGAGATAGATGCTTTAGAAAAAAAACGAATAGAATCTTTAATTCAAAAACCAAAGGAAAGAGAAATTGTTCAGCTTTCAGGAGATTTAAGGTTAGTAGAAAAATTAGTGAGTTTTCAGCTGAGCCCAGAGGAATGGAAATGTTATGAGGCAAGAAAAGAAGAGATTAAGAAGATAGAGAAAAGGATTGAGGAGTTTAGGTTTGGAGGGATGAGGAAGGTAGAGCTTAGCAATGAACAAACATTAAATGATAAAACTCAAGAATCCTTAAACTCCCTGATTCCCTCAAATTTTTCAATTTTTCAAACCTTAGAGCCCTTTGAGAATTTTAATCGAGCTGCAATCTTGCGGGATGAGGCGTTGGTCATCAATCTCTTAAAGAAAGTGGGGATGGGAGATTCAAATAATCAGAACCAACTTGCTGTGTTAGTGGCAGGAGGTTTCCACACTCATGGCATGACACAAATTTTAAAAAATAAAAAGGTTGCGTATGCAGTGCTTGCCCCTAAACTCGGGGCTATAGAAGGCGCTGGAACTGATTATCTTGAAATCTTTCGCAGGGATAAGACTCCTTTGGAAAAACTTTTTACAGGAGAGCGCATTAACCTTAAATCGCATCTGGGCACTGCGCAGTTGGAGATGGGGAATGAAAAGATTCCGATTTTTTCTTTTTTAGAGAGAATGTATTTGGTTTTAGCATTGGGGAGCTTTATTAAAAAAGAGTTACAGCAATATCCCGGGTTAAATGATGTTGTTAAAGAGAAAATCCAGGAAGCTGTCATGGTTTACTTTAATCAAGAAAAAGAGAAAGGAAAATTTAAAACTATTCAGAACCTTGAGATCAACATCAAGGATGAAGCTAGAGAATTTTGGAAGGAATTAGATATGGATCAGAAAAAATTGGTATTGCAGAAAGTTGCCATCTCTTTTGACTTTCAGGGGATGAATGGACACAACTCAAGCTCCATTGAACTAGAAGCTACTCACAAGGATATTCCATATAAAACTGGCAAAGAAGGGCGGGTTGTTTTTAAATCTCTGCAAATAGGGGATTACAACTTTAATATTTATCCGGGGAAGGTGAGTTTTTGGAAGCAGATGGTCACTGTAGGATTTGTTCATGCTTTTGCTAAATTTTTGAATTTTAAGAACTTACTTAATTTCTTAAAAGATCAGTTGAAACCGCTGAAGTCCTGGGGACAAGGGGTAAAGTTTCGTGTTGTTGTTTCATTGCTTCGGGTACTCCAATGGATAAGCGTGTTTTTTTCTCCGCCATCGCCTCCTTTGGATTTGATGGAAGCAGGATTGATGGGGAAATATCAGATCCTTTCCGTTCCAACCTATACCGAGACAGGGCAGAATCAAGGGAAAGTTTCTGCAAAAGTTAAGAATCTAGAAACCGGTGAGGAGAAAGAAATAGAGATCAAAGCTCAAATGCTGCCATCCTATGGAGTAAAAGGATCTCTGAATAGTTTAAAAAAGCAAACAGAGGATAGTTTAGCAAAAGAGATCATTGATTATGCTTTGCTAAAGCTGCCTGAAACCTTTTTAGTTTTGGAAGAAAATAGCGATTCTATCTTTGGAATTAGCAGAGTAAAAGTGGATGGAAGCCACAAAGGGCAAACCATTGCCATTGCTGATTTTTTATTGGATGACCCCATTGGATTATTTCATGAGGCTGCGGAAAGCTATTTTGCTAAGAATGGTATGGAAAATATTTATAAGAAGCTCATGCCTTGGGGAATCGTCTCTTTCCTAGATGAGTGGGAAGATCAAGGGAATAGTCCTGGGAATGGAACATTGGAGACTTTTATTCATGAATTTGAATCTCATCTTAAGCAAAATCCTATTCTTTCTCAATCCTATCTTATTAAGGGTAAGGATGAGGAGTTGACGTTTGCTCCTCAATACCAAGAAATTATTTCTTATTATTTTTATTATCGGGATTGGGATTTGAGCGAAAAGGAACTTTTTCCCCACACTTTTTTAAGGGGTTCAGGCAGAACTTTAAGGGAAATATACGCTCAATGGGAAGCTTTGGGTAAGGCGTTGACACACGACTCTTTAGTTGAATTTATTGAATATGCGCATGAGGAATATTCTTACCAGATTCCTTTGAGGGAAAGTCATCTTCTTCTGCTTAATTTAAAGCAAGGGTTCAAAGGCAAAGAGGTTTTGTTTGGTTTACAAGATAGAGCGTTTGGAGAAGAGAAAAATCAGGAATTAAGTTCTAAACTTAGCGAGCAAGCCAAAGAAAACAAACCTGACTCAGAAACCGGAATTTTAGAAGTAGTTAATTATCTGGGAGAAGCTGGAGGTAAAGTAGGCGCAGAGCAAGGAGCTCAAAAGGGAGATAAGTATATTTATGATCCTGTTGTGAAAACTGCGTTCATTACAAAACTAAAGTCCGAAAAGAGCCTGATTAGCAAAGAAGATGACGAATTTCGGGCTTTATATGAAGAGACAGAGAAAATTTTTAAAGATGTTCTTGGCGCAGCCAGGGACTATCTGATTTCAACCGGGGAAAGGGATCGAGCGGAAGGTCTTATAGACGCGGAACTTTTCCTTGCTGATCTAAATTCCGCCAATGCAGGCGCCTATCTATATTTTAATTTTGTTGTGATTAACATGGGACTCTTTAAGGAACTTTTGAAGCAAGGAACTCTTACAAAAGATTTGATCGCATTTATATTGGCTCATGAAATCGTTCACCTTATTCAGTTTAGAGAGGATTTGGATGCAGGGCGAATCCAACTGAATGCTGGGTTTAAATCTATAGATGATTTGATTGCGGGAAAGTTAGGACAACATATAGACAAGTATGGAAGGGAACAGGATGCGGATGTGCGGGCAGTTGAGCTGGTAAACAATGCAGGTTACAGCGTAAGTGAGATCACTTTATTTTTTGAGAAAATGGCAAAAGAAAAGAAATTTAGGAGCAAATTTTCTGTCATGATAGATAAACATGCTCCTCCTGAAACCCGGATTGAGTATTTGAAAAAGATCAGAAAAAGAGGCAATTGGCGCAAAGTAAAGGCTGAAGAAACAGAAAAATTCAGTCAGCAAACCATCGTTGAATTAAATGGAGAAAGAAGCAAAAATCGCGGCATGCAAGCCCGGTTACTGGCAATGGATAGTTTGGAAGAACTGGAAGAGAGCGCAAAAAATGCGGAGAATATGGATGAATTAGAATTTTTAATTAGTTGGGGAATGACCAGCGCTTTGAAAAAAATTTCCAATGGAGTTGCTAAAGATGAGATCAGGAATATTGTTTCTAGTGATCTTATCCAGGAAATAGAGGATGCGATAAGGAAACTACATGAATTCTTGGAAAGAACTTATACATTTCGCTCTCATACCATCCTTAAGAGCAAGCATTTGTGGGGAGCGCCTTACTTTGATCTTCGTAGGGATAGTAGTGTAGAAGAGATTCTGGCCTATTGCATTTTAAGTGTTCTTGCCACAGGAGAATTGCCTGAGAGAGGCAGTTTGGATTGGGATAAGGCTTCAGATGAAGAGTTAAGGCTTTATTCGCTTGTTTCAAAATTGCTTAAGGAAATTTATTTTCCTTTGCTGCTTGAGAATAAAAGGATTCGATCTGTTTCCAAAGAAAAGGATAGAGTCATAGATGTGATTAGAAAACGCGCTGAATCCCTTATAAGTTATAGAGAGGATCCTTTGGCATTTTTCAGGATGATGTCGCTTAGGGAGAGACCTGACAAAGATGTGCTTGGCGGTTATAGTGATATCAGAGAGGCAATTGAAATTCGAGAACGCATGGAAGGAATGGTTAAGGATTTAGGGTTGGAAGATTTGATCCGTGTTTATAAATCAGCTGTTTATCCTCACAAAATTGGTTTTGATCTTGAGGATGAAAATAAGAGGTTTGAAGGTTTTTTAAGTGAATTTTATTCCTTTAAAAATGAAATATTCCTGAAATATAGGTATTTGGTTCTTGATAAAATTTCTTCTTATTTTCCAAGCATGTCTTTGGGAGAACTCCTTGGTATTTTAGATTTGATTCTTCATAAGGAGAAGGAGTTTTTAGGAAAAGGTTATTGGGATATTGAGAAGTTGGTCAATTCAATTATTCAAGAGCTTGGGAAGCAAGGCCGTAAACTTAAAGATGACCGCAGAGTCTTATTATCCTATTTTTTGAAGAATGAATCTCTACATTCCATCGAGGCTGTAGGAGATTTTGTCTATCAGGAGCTTTTAAAAGATCCAAACTCGAAAGTTATAAGAGAAGCTATACATAGCTCAGCGCATTTACGCAAACAGGTTTTAAGGAGCTATATCTCTGCAATCCAATCTCAAAATTCTAATAAAATTCTATTCTTTGACAATTTAAGGAATGGTGAAATTAAAGAGATGATTGAACTATTTTTAATAGGTCGTGGAGCAACAGTTAGCGCACTGTTTATGGGTATGGAGAGTGATTTTGGCTCTATCTATAGAGCGCTTATTAATCGCTTCTCATTTAGTTTAAATGAACTTCAGGGATTAAAAATACTAAAAGTTTTTATTGTTTCACACGATAAGGTAAGAAGGAATGAGTCTGGTTATAAACCTTTAAAAATGGGAGACCTTTCTGAACTTTTGTGGTATAAAGTGAGGGCTCTTCATACCCCAGATGAAAAAGAATTTCTTAAACAAGAGTGCGCTAGAATTCTAGCAGAAGCAGGCTTTTCAATGGATAAACTGCCAGAGTCAGAACAAATTTTTCAATTAATCTACTTTTTTGATAGCGGCGGGGTTTTAAGCGCAAATGATTTTAATCAAAAGGCTCTGGAGATGATTCAAGACCCTTTAATTAAAAAGAAAGATTTAGAAATTTTAGCTTTGTTTTTAAACAGCAATTATTTAAGAAAAAAACAGGAGGAGCAAGGAATTCCAACGCTTTTCTCAATAGAAAGAATAGACAAAGGTCAGGCTGGAATTGATATGTCCTATTTCTATGGAGCCCCATCTCCAGAGGAAGTGATCTTGAACAAAGCATTTTACCAAGCGCAGACCTGGTCAGAGTTCATAGTTTATTTTAACACCATGGTCTATTTAAAGATGACTGGACAAGAGAAAGAGGTTGAACGCATGCTAAAAGTGGATAAAAGTCCTGGGGACTATTCCATGTTCCAAGGAGAACTTGTCCATGGCGAGTTTGAAAATCTCCCTCCTGAAGATAAACCAGATAAACCAGATGAGCCAAATAAACCAAAGGACGTCAGTACAGAGCCAAAAGAAGTGATCCATTTTTTTGGAAAAATAGGTGAATCAGAATTCTTAAGGAAAATGCGAATCCCTCTCATCAGAGCCTTTGAGCGCATTTTTAAAAACCTGATTTTTGGTGTTCCAAAATATCTGGATAGAAGAGATTTTCTCAGGGAGGGGCAAGAAGGGTCTGAACTATTCCAATATCTCTTAAATTCTGAAAAAGAATTTCTTGAACTTTTGAAAGAAATAAAAATTTTTCTGCCCAAATCTATTTTAAGAGATTATATGCTCCTGCATTTGCTTGCAAAGATGGTTCATAAAGTGGATCCTGCTTTTAAACTAGAGGGAAGGATTGATCTTAAGAAATTGAAAAAAGCTCTGGGTCATCTGCAAGAGAATAAAGAGATATTGGGTGTTTTAGAAGAGATAGCGCCTCTTCTTTCTTATGATAAGAGGATGGAAGTGATTAATTCAACTCTTCTTTCTTATTGGGGATTAAAGAAAAGCGGGAACAAAAAGTCTGGTTTGGGAGGAAGAGATTATAAAGAAATTAAATATACAGATTCACTCCCTGAAGTTGATGGATTAAAAGAAAAGTTTGAAATAAAGCTCGAAGATATGTACAAAATTAAATTAAGGGAAATTTTTATCAAACCATTTAGTTTTATAAAACCTTCTCTCCTACAAAGAATTTTTGCAGCAGTTAAAGGGTTTGGGGAAAAAATAGTTCTTTTTTTAAAGCGCTTAGTAGGAACAATACGTCAATTCATAATCGTTTTATTTAAAGTCATACGTGGATTTTTAGTTGACACAGCTCAATTTTTGTCAGCTTCCTTTAAGACCATTGGAGAGGTAGAAGTGATTTGGGATTTTCTAGATCTTTATCAAAAGTACAGGTATCTTAAAAATTACCACTTAGAGCTTATAGATGGGGCAGACTCTGACAAAGAAAGGTATATTCAAGCTGTAAAAGAGTTTTTAGGGGTTCGATACAATCAGGAGTTAGAAAAACTGGACATTGATTTTGCAGACAGGCAGGTAGAAAACTATTTTAGAGAAGAGCTTTTAAGAAGGCTTTATGAAGATCGTTGGACCATGGTTTTAGTCCGATGGCTGATTATTTTTTATTTAAGGATCGTGCATCCTCAAACAAAAGTGGAACTCCTTCACTTTGGTTTTCAGGAGAAAGAGACTCATCTGGACACTGCCATTCCAGAGTTAATCGGAAGCCACATAGAAAAGGTAATGCTAGACCCTTTAAAACCATTCAATGAAAAAAGAGAGTATATTAAAAAGATGTTTCAAAGAGCTTCCCCGGTTCGGGATAAATATTTAGAGATCTTATCTGAAAATGAAATTGTTGGTTTAAGCGCTGATCCAAAAAAAAGAGAAGAGCTGCTTAAAAATTTGAGTTCGCTTTTAGCTGAATTCTCCAACCCGTACTTTAAAGATAAATATAGTGTTTTTTCTTGGGAGTTAGAGAGGTCATTGAAGCCTAATCTTTATGTTCCAAGCAAAGAGATGAGCAGCGATGAGCATTATAACTGCATTGAAAGAAATGTTCGTGTTACTCAAAAATATTTTGAGTCTGGATATCTTAGGGACGATCTATTGCTTTCTATTTTGGAAGTGGCAAGAACTGATGAGGAGTACGGACTAATTAAGGGTCTGCTTTATCAATATAAGGGGGATGTAATTAAAGATAAGAAAACCACTGAAACTGTTTTTTATGAAGATCATTTAAAAAGTTTTATTCAAGATGCGAGCGCAAAAGATAAAAAAGAGATTCTTTTATGGATCTTGGGGGTTAAGAAAAAACCTCTTTTAATCATTGAACTAGAAGAGTTTTTTGGGATTCAATTAGACCGTTTAAAAGAGACGCTTGTGGGAGAGAGCAAAGCTCGCTTTAAGATTGAGAACGATGGAATTCATCTTAATCGTTTGGGAAAGAGCGCAAAAGAGGAATTTATCCGGAGAATGTTTGTTGGAGAAAACGGCATTTTAGAGACAGACGGGGAATACGAAAGTTTTATGGAAGCGGTCTTTGAAAAAGTGATGCCTAAAGAGGGTGAAGTTCCAAAAAGGAAACTGAAGGCGATCCTGCAAACTGTTCTAAATCAAAGCAATGTTGAGCGCAAACTAAAAATTGTGCAAGCGCTTTCTATTAATTTGGGCGCTGTTTTAGAGGGAGAAGAGGCGAATGAATCAGAGATTATCGCAAAATTTTTTGAGTCTTTAGGTCTTGTTGGGGTGAAAATGGCTCAAGTGCTGGCGCATTCTTATGATATCTCTCTTACTCAGGACTTAAGAGAAGCTTTAAACAACCTTTCTAGCCGGGCTGATCCTTTAAGCAAGATGGTGGTGTTTGAAACCATAGAAAATGTTTATCCGGGAGGATTTAAAGAAAATTTTGAAGTTGTTGGAAATCCCTTGGGAAGCGCTTCTGTAAAGATTGTTTATACAGTAAAAAGAAAAGGAGCTTCAACTGAGCATGTGATAAAAATTAAACGGCCTGAGGTGGCTCAAATGATGGAGGAGGATCTTAAATTTCTTAAAAAAGTTTTAGAAGAATTGAAAAGAAAGGGATTTAAAATTCCAGATGGTTTAGGAGATAGAATTTCTGGGGCTATTGCTGAAGATGTGGATTTCCAAAACGAGCAGCGCATCACAAAAAGATTTGAGCAGCAAATAAATGAGGTAAACGAAAAGAGCCCTTACAAACTTTCAGATGGAAAAACAGTTGTGGAGATGGATATTGCCCGCATTCATGAAGGCACTATCCATCAAGATGTGACTATGGAAACTGATTTGGCTGGAGGAATCTCTCTGGACAAAGAAGAAAAATTGATTGCAGCAGGCATCTTAAATAAAAAAGAATTAGAAGAGGTTAAACAGGCTATTTTTGATTTTCTGATGAAGCAGATGTTTGAATATGGATTTTATTTAGCGGACCCGCATGGAGGAAATTTCCATATATTGAGGGAAGGGGATAAGATTAAGGTGATCTTAATAGATTCTGGTTCCGCCGAGGAAGTTGCCAGAACTCCAAATAATCAAAGAGATTTGCTGGAAGCAATGATTTGGCTAAGTGTAAATCCCGGCAAATCAATCCCTAAGGAGTATCTCTACACTTCAGTTTTTTTTACAAAAGCTGGTTATCTTTCCAAACACTTAAGCGAGGAACAAAAATTAAATATTATCTTTAAATATTTTGTGGATCGCTCTTTATCCCCAGAAACATTTATGGAACAGGTTAAAGAGAAATTTAAATCCCAGATGAGCGCGGGAGATAAGATGAGATTTTTGTTTAAGGATTTAGGAAAGAAAATAAAAATGTCTAAAGAAAGCAAATCAGCTGATATTTTAGCTCCAATAGTTCAGCCGGAAAAGTTTAAGAGCTGGCAGCAAAGGGTTATTTATTATGTAGGAGTCTCTATTGGAGAAGAGGCGATTTATCGCTGGATTGGGTTTGTTGGTTTGCCAATGGCCTTTTCTTTTCTTGGTTGGGATTCATTGATAGGTTTAACTATTGGCATAGTTTGGAGCTTGCCGGGCTTTTTGTTTTCTCATACCATTGTGCGCTGGTTAAAATATAGGGATTCAGGTAAATGGCAGGGATGGCATGAAGAACTTGCAAAAGAATTCTCAGGTGGTTTTTTCCGTTCCCGGGCATTTTCCACAATCCTTTTTAACCTTCCATTTTTTCTATTTCCCGGTCATCCGATTCTTACGCTTACTGTTTCTGTTCTGATTCATTTTGTATGGGAAATTATTGATGCTTATCAAATGAAACTTTTGCCCTCTTTTATTTTGCGAATGAATGGCAGGCAGTCTAAAGAACTATCGCCTCAAGCAAGGGCAAGGATTGACAAAATTAGAAGAATTTCAGGAATCATTGATCCATCTTACGAAATTGTGCGCATAGCAGAAACTTTGGCTAAGGCAGCGCTTCGGGATCTTGGTTTGCCTGAGCAGGAATATCTGTTTGTGGTTTCAGACAGTGATGATATAAATGCAGGATTTTATCCAAATGAAAAAGTGATTGAATTTAATTGGGGACTTTTGCAGTTTTTAAAAAGAAACAAGATTTTGGATAAAGATACGATTAAATTTATTTTAGGCCATGAAACAGGCCACAGCATGATCTCAGAACAAGAAAGCGCTGACCCTAACTACAAACATTCTTCCCTTTCAAGAGAATACCGGGCAGATGAGTACGGACTTACCGCTATTGATAAGGGGGATGGCAAAAGAGCCTATACACCTATGGCTGCGTTTCGTTTTATGGAAGCGCTTAAGAAAGAGGAAAAATCAGTTGAGATCACTACCACTCATCCTCATACTCACCGCAGGCTGGTTAAAATATTCAATGATATTCGCCACAGCTACTGGCGCTATCTGCATGGGGAACCAGAAGGGATTTCAGAATCTCTTTTGAATGTTAAAAGGTCTGAGAGGTTTTATTTTGACCAAGAGCTTTATGGAACTTTAACCTTTGCCAATCTGCAAGAGAGTGCAGTCAATGCCACCTCCTTTCATGATCTTTTAAAAGTGATGAACCTATTCAACACCCTTTTGCGGTTTCAGACTGTGTTAGAGGAATTTAAAAATCCTACAGAAACAGGAGTAAAAATCATCTTAGAAAAGGGGCATCTGGAGTCATTAATGGCGCATGGATTCAGTAGGGAATTAGAAGAAAAATTTATTTTGGATTCAAAAGTTAATCCAAAAGAATATTTTACAGATGAACAGATTCAGGAGATGGAAAGATGGGCAAAGGAGATTGCTCTGGAGAAGAATATTACTCTTTCTCCGGAATTACTGAAAAGCCTTCCAGAGAAGTTATTGGCTAATCAAATCTTTCTAAATCTTCATTTGATTGAACAAAGACAAGGGATGCATGCAAAAAGATTATCCCCTTATTCTAGTTTTAGGCCAAAACTTTCAGAAGCAAATGATTTTTATAAACCTGCTATCTTATTTTGGGAAAGAGAAGCGGATATCTATCGTTCCAGATTTTCAGAATTTGAGGAAAGATTAGAAAAAGCAGCAAAAGAACTTGCTCCTGAATTGTCTGGACTTAGCCAAAAAGATAAAAAACAGATGGTCACCTATCTTTATTTAAGCGGATTGCGTTACTTGAAGAGAGCTCCTCATTTAGAGGATCACAACATCTTAGGCTATTTAGGCTCTCTTAAATGGGAAAATCCCATAAAAGCTTTAGAAATAATTTTATCCCACTACCGTCAATTTGAGAATGATTATCTCTTGTATGGTGTAGATCAGCCCTGGGCCGAAAGTCTGCAGCAAGATGAGCAGAGCATGATGCATAGTGGCGAGGGTCCATCATTCGAAGACTATATGGATAAGATGGTAGTTCATATTTTAAATGAGATTGAAAAGAAAAAGGATGAGTTTAGTCTGGAAGAGTTAGTGAGAATCTATAAGAGTGTGGCCATGCATAAACGCGTAATGCCTCAATCTATTAGAAATTTAGAGCCTCTTCAATATGATAAAAGGATTCTTCAACTCTTATTCTCAAAAATTTCAAATTTTAATGAATTGTTCTTTAGTTTAAAACAGTTGGAACCATATTTGGAGGATGAGTTAGAAGCGCTCCATTCCCATTATCTATCAGAACCGCTGGATAAGGCTATTAAAAATGAGGAAGAGTTATTGTCACTCCTTGATTTTATGATGGGAAGTGTAAAGTTTAGGGAACAGATTGTCAGCCGTTTAGAACTTTTGATGAAGAAGATGACAGAAGAATTTGGAATGGAGCCGCTAAAAGCTATTGGGATTTTAGATGCTATTCTTGAAAAATATGGTTTAGAAAATGAGTGGATTGATCCGAAATATGACCTTGGCAGCAGATCAAATAAACCTTATATTTTTTCAAAAACTTATATGTTTCTTATTGGAAAGATTAAAGACCCCAGCACACAAAAAAATCTGATTGACCGCTATTACAAAAAATATAACCATCGAGTTCACATGGTCAGATACCCAAGCGGACCGGAATTCTATACGGATGGACCACTCTTAATATTGCTTAAAAATATTATGAAGGAAGAAGGCCTGCCGTTAAAAGAGCAGTTAAGATTTTTTATAAGTCATGGCTATCTTCCGGACACAGAACTCCTCTCATCCTTAGTTAATGAACAGGAGAAAAAAGAGATTTTTGATTTGATTATGAACCATGAACAGCAGTTCTTAAACAATCGTGTTCATGCAAAAGAGTTTAATGATTTTGTGTCGCTTTTAGCTTGGGATTGGTTTTTTTCCAATGAGGATGGAAAGTTAATACCCGCTTTAAACAATCTTATGCGTTATTTGCGCCCCAGCAGATATAATTGGATTTATCTGGAAAGAGCTCTAAAAACTACAGAACTTAAAGCATTAAAAGATCAAGATTTTGAAATTCTTTTTAGAATAACTTCTCTCTTTGTTCCTTCTTCCACAGGTCTGGGGTTGCCTGATCTTAAATATTCTAGCAAAGGCTCTTTTGAAGATGGAAAATATCAATCTGAAAGAAATGATTATTTACCAATTTGGTCCAGACTAAAAGAATATCCTAAATTTGATTTTAGTCTTGAGTGGGGAGATAAACTGCTCAAACTTTGGTTAGAAGAACATCGCCTTAGTTTAGAGGATTCTTCTTGGCCATTGTCTCAAAAAATGGAGTTAGTCCTTAAATGTTATCCTCATAAATCTTTGCATAGAAATAAAATTTTAGTTGATTTAATAGGAGATCCTTTTAGAATGAGCGCTCTTGATTTTGAAATTATTTTTTCATACTTGGAAGAAAGCGCTATTAAAGATATTTTGGCAAAAAGAATCTTGCTGGAGAAAAAAACTCTAGGGCAATTGAAGCTGGATAGTTATGAATCAGTTAAAGAAATAATGGATTTTTATTTTCCAGTTGACTCTGAAATTAAAAAAGAATTGTTAAACCAGTTTTTACAGGATGTGGAAATAGAATTGGAGGAGCTAAAGGCGCAGAGCGAACTAAGAGTTACGGATCAGTTAGCAAGAGATTTAAAAAAAAGAGCTGCCCATACAATATTAGAGCATTTAGCTGATGCCATTGAAGACTGGGAGCCGCGGGATAAGAGAGAACTTTTTGAATGGCTGATTGGAATAGGAACGGAAAAACCAAATGAGCTAAAGAAATTGGAATATTCTTTAAAAGCTGATTTTTCAGATTTGGCTTTGATCTTAGAGACTGTTTCTGGAGTAGAGCGGTATCTTTTCTTGTCAACTCTTTTTATTGGACCCAAAGGCTTATTAAGCGATGAAACAAATCGTTTGGAACTGGTGCGGAATATTTTTGAGCATGGAACCAGAGAAAGAGCGAACGATCAAAATGTTCTTTACCTTGTTTTTCAAGAAACTTTCAATGCTAGCCCAGAACTAAAACAGTTGGATTTAATTAATGGATTATTTATTCATTTTCTTGGGGAATCCGTTAAAGGGGATCAGGCAATCTTAAAGAATTTACTGATTAGCCAACTGCTTACAAGTTTTGGGGTCGTGGGGGTGAAACTAGGCCAGATATTGGCTAAACAAAAATTAATTACAGATGAGCATTTAAGGGAAACATTGGAAAAATTATCTGATCAGGTGAATCCTCTAGATAAACGGTATCTGCTCAACGCTCTTTTATTTGATCATTCCTTTGGCTCTTTAAAGCGAAGAATAAAAACCATAGGAAAACTTTTAGGCAGCGCCTCAATTAAACAAGGTTATTTGGTTAAAAAAAGAGACGGCTCTTTAAAGGCTGTAAAGTATGTTCGTCCTTTGGCTCGCTACGAAGTTAAGGAGAATTTAGAGATTGCAAAAAAAGTGATTCAAGCTTTGCGCGGAAAAATATCAGGCTTAGATCAGATTTCTGATTCCTTGATGGATGAGATTGACCATGCTGTTCATCGGGAATTGAATATTAAGCAGGAAGTCTCTGCTCAAAAAGTTTTGGGCAGATTCTCCAATGGGGAAAAAAGAAATGGGTGGGAATTAAGAGTAACTCGGATTGATCCCCAACTTCAAGGAGAGCAATTTTTTGCTGATGAGTTCATTGAAGGAGCGCCTCTTAAAGATCATTTAATTTCACAGTTAAAAAGAGATGGACAGTTTACATCTCTTCAACATTTGATTTATCGCGGGATTTTGCGCCAGGTTCTGATTAAAGGCGCGTATCATGCAGATCTCCATTCTGGGAACATATTTGTTTCTTTGCCTAAAAAGGCTAAGAAAGGAGGGAAGGTAACTTTGCTTGATTTTGGAAATAACGCAAAATTTTCAAAAAAGAACCAAGAAACATTTATTTTATTGTTAGCCGCGCTGGATCGTTTAGATGTTAAACAAGCTCTTAATCTAGTTCAAAAGATGATAGATGGAAAAAAAGGAGTTGAGGGTTTGGAAAGAGAACTAGAACAAATTATTTTAAACAAAGGGTTGGATGAAGAAGATAAGTTAAGAGCACTTAAGAGATTATTGGATGAGCATGGAATTGCATTTATTGGAGAATTTGAGGTTCTTTTTAAAGAAAGAACTAGAGCGTTTAGTGGTTGAAATTGATAATGCGATTGGGCAGGCTGATGCGGTGATTGAACAGCTTAATGCGGTCCAGCTTTTTTCTTCCGATACTCTTCCCATTTCACATAGGCAAGCACTAGAGTCACAAATATTGCTAAGCTTATTGATACTACCATCTTATTTTTCCTCCTTATTGTCTTTGTTAGGGAAAATCAACACTCCTGAGGCAAAAGCTAAAATTCCTAAACAAAAGATGAGTATTTTTATAGAAAAATTAAATTTTATAAACGATTCGCTAATGGCGCCTGCCGTTATTAGCAATGTGCCAATGTTGACGAATGCTGAACCAACCAGTTCTTTCCGCGAATCTTTAATTAAGTTCATAAAACCTTTTAATCAATTTATAACACAAGCTACCAGAGATGTCAAGGCAGATGGATCATCGGAAAAAGGTGAAATCGGCACTGTCTCCATAGCGGATGAGGAGAAAGAAGCAAAAGCAAAGGCAAAAAGAACTAGAGCGTTTAGTGGTTGAAATTGATAATGCGATTGGGCAGGCTGATGCGGTGATTGAACAGCTTAATGCGGTCCAGCTTTTTTCTTCCGATGCTCCTCCCATTTTATTAGAACTAGAATTGTTAGAACCATTAACAGAGATATTGTCGCGGTTATCATTTTACCTTTCTTCTCCTTTAGCAGGGAAAACGGCTACGGAAGACATAAAAAGAATAACTCCTATTAATACAATCCCTACTTTAAAATACATGTTGAACGATATAAAAACTTCGCTCACAAGTCCAGAGGTAATGAGGACTAATCCAAGATTAAGCACACCGGAAGCGATAAATTCCCTTCTCCTAGACGTAAAGAAAGTTTCTGAGTTGTTATCTTCCATTAGTTCAAATATAACACAACACCCTAAGGGTGTCAAGGCAGAGGGATCATCGCAGAAGGATTCTCAATTCTTCAGAGCTGGTTCATCGGAAAAAGATGAAATCGGTACTGCTTCAATAGAGGATGAAGAAAAGTCATTGAAAAGAAAAGAGATTGGTCCTGGCTCTATTTTAGATGAGAAGGTAAAGCAGTGGTTAGAAATTCAGCTTAAGAAGATGTTTAAGAAGCTATTTGGGAATGAGTGGGAGAGTGTGAAGATATACAGGTTTGCTTACCATTCTATTTATACGCTTGCTCACTGGATTTACACGCTCATTGGGGTCTGGTGGGAGGTGGTCTATTTTATTCCTGGGGTGAGAGAAAGGACGCATGAAAGGTTAGTGAAAATCGGGATTGCAGGTGAGGTTGAACCAATAGAGGAAAGAGGAATTGCGCTCCAAATGGCTGATGCAGGCAAGGAATATCAGCTGGGAGTTAAGAATATGGCAGGAGTTTCAGTGGATATGGTTAAGGCCAACAAGATATATGAGTTAGGGACTAAAAAGATGGCAGCGATTGGTGTTGTAACTGGTTTGGTAATTGTGGGAATATCTCTATTCATGGCATTGCCTTTAACTGCATGGCTCTTACCTGTGATTATTCCGCTCATTGTACAGTGGGCGTTAAAGAGCGCATACGTGTTTAGCGGAGCGCATAAGGGAAGGTCGTTTGCAGAAAAAACAGTTTTGTTTGGTGTAGGTTTAGTGTTAGCAGCAGCTCTTGCAGCTCCTGCTATTTTTGTTTTAATGGGGGTTCCGATTTCCTCTGTTCCTTTGTTGGGCAATGTGACTGATTTCTTATTTGGAGACATTACTAATTTACAAGAAGCTGTTAGAGCTGGATTTGAACTTCACTTCCTATTCCATTCATTCTATAACTTCATTGCCTTAATCACTGGCTTGCCGCTCGCTTCAATTGGGGGTGGAGCTGTTAGCGCCAGAAGTGACGGGATCAGCAGTAAAGTACCCCCCATTGTCAATAAATATCACTTTGGAAAACCGCAAAGGTTGATAAGTTTATATTACGCGCCCGAAGAGATTATTAGAATGGAGAGAGAAGATTTAAAAGGACGCGCGATACCTGATCCGAATCTTACTGATAACTTTAATGCAATAGTTGAAGATTTAAGCAGAGCGTCAAATAATTTGAAACAAGTACCTATGGTGCTCCAAACTGCCCGAGGATTGCTGCAAATTATAAATGCTTCTTTCAATGTTCCATATCAATACAAGAAAGAATTTGAAATGCTTCTTTCTGAGATTGAAACAGTGATTCAGAATAAAAAATCTCCGTATCTTCAGAGAGAAATTTTGCGTAAAGCTCTGCAGATGATCGTACTCAGGCAGGTAGATTTGCGCAAAGGATTAGGGACTGCTTTAGATAAGGCTAGAAAAAATTTAGAATTTGAACTTCAATTTATAAATTTGCTGGATACGCGATTAGCCGCATTAATGGTTGAAAACCCTAATTTCCATTTTGAAATTGTGTTGAATGCTCCCACACCTATCTCATACGATCCTGCTCAAGGATCGTTCAAAATAGATTTGTTAGCCATACCTTTCATGACGTTATCTCTTAAAAATGAAAAACATAATATTTTATCCAAATCTAGCTTTTTCCGCGGGCTGGTGCGTTTAGAGATGTCTCGGTATGTTAGCGCTAGGACAATGGATGAGAGTATGAGAAATGTTGCTTGGCCGTTATCAGATGAAGAAGAGAGCATGTTAGCTCAAATTTTTGCCATTCTTTATGAAAGCGCGGATGTAAATGAAGATGCGCTGCGAAAAAAGAGCGCTAAGCATCGCCATGAAACAGAAACCTATGTAAGAGACAGCCTCTTACGTTATTTAGAAGATCAGGGAGCAGGAGACTTATCGCTTCTTTTTAGACAACTGGCTCATCTAGGCGAGCATGCTCTTCTTGAAGAAAAAATTAATTTTGTTTATTCCTATTTAGTTAAACATCAGAAGTCATTAAAGGCGAGACTGCCAAATTTAGCGCGCATCCAGCAAATAGCAAAGGCTAAATATAATCCAAAAAAAATGGAAGAGATAGAAAATGAAATGGGGCGAGACAAATATTGGATAAAGGTGCGTTCGGAATTAATGGAAAGTGAAAGAGGATTGGAGAGAGAAAAGGAGGCAGAGTATGCCTCGAGCTTTACAAAACCAAGCGCGGATGAGAAAGCGGTTGAGAAAGAAAAAGAAGGAGATGTTGAGAAAAGAATTATAAAACGATGGAAAACAATCTATGAAGCGCCAATCTACCCAATAGAAGAATGGGAAAGAGAGATTAATAGCGCTCTTCAGGAAGTTCTTAGCCAAAGTGAAGCAGATCAGATTGCGTTTTTTATTGGGAAAGTGCTGCCAAAATATTTTTTGGTTTATACCAATCGTTCCAGCGAAGATGTTATGACAAGAGTGACTGGGTTAATCCAGAATGTTTTGGATCAGCTTATGCAGGGAAAAGGAGATGAGGCTCTTGAGTTTTCTAGGTTAGTGAAACGCTTGATATTGAAAAAAATAGAAGAAAATGAGTTTAAAGAAATTTCTAAAGCAGCGCGCAACAGTTCCTATCTTTATGGTCTAGGTCTATTCTTAGGCTTGGATTTAATTCAGTTTAAGCAGGACGATGAAAAGTTTGAAATTCTTTATGGAATGGCGCACAGGATTGACCGCTCAAAAGATTTTAAGGTTTATAACCAAGGGATTGATGGCCGAGAACTTCCTATCCATTACTTGGGCGAGCGGTTAGATTCACTGGATAAGGATTTTAAAGCATACGGATTTACATATATGGGAGATATTTTTGGAGTAGTGGTAAAAGGAGTTATAAGAGGATTTGTACTGAACAATGTTTTGCCGATCCTGCGCAAGAGAGCTTACTACGATGACGATCCTCATTCTCTTACAGAATCTGTTGCTAAAGTGTTTAGAAAAGAGTTTCAAGGCATGGATCAAGAATTAATAGAGGAAAATGTTCAAGAATTAACAGCGATCCATGAAATGCAACACACTGTGGATGAACTTCTGGAAGTAGAAAGGGGAAAAAAGATGAGCATGGCAGAAACAGAAACTTCTGCCTATCTTGCAAGTATTGCGCTTTCCAATGTGCCTTTTACCTCTTTAGTTAAAGTCATTTTGATTTACACAAGTCCTATGGCCTCAATTTTTTCACCCAATCATTACAAAGCAAGCAAAAAAATATTACAAGAATTTTCTATTAGTTTGGGACTGCATTGGAATGAAAAAGCGCACCGCCTAGATCAGGCAGACGCAGTATTAAAAGAGGCGTTAAAGCTCTCTTCCTTAAAACTAAAGGAGACTGCTAGAACAGTTCATGCAAATCTATTTGGAGAAAATGGGTTGGCAAATCTTAAGCCTCCTGTGGAGAAGGCTGCGCTAGAAGTAGAAGAAAAAGGCGATGTAGAATTGCCAGTCATTCCTAGAATGGATACAGGATTGAATAAAAAGATTTTTAAGGCAGCAGTCTGGTTAGTGACAATTCTTAGTTTCGGATGGTTTTTATGGTCTAGCGCTCCGCCCTTCATACAAAAAATAATCAGCTCAACTCCTTTTCCAGCCCCTATTACGTCGCCATCTCCCGCGCCTACTCTAACCAGTACTTCTCCTAAAGAAAGCTATCACAAACTGAAAAGAGGCGAATTGTCTGCTCTTTTTCTACCTATCTATCATAAGGTAAAACGAGGGGAATCGCTCTCTGAGATTTCTGCAAGGTATTATGGACACCCTTGGTATTATCAGAAAATTTATGAGGCCAATCGTTCTCGAATGAAATACCCTTGGCCTAAACTGCCAGAAAATTATAAGGAAGAGCTTCCATTCCCAAGCGTTGGGGATGAACTTATAGTTCCTGAAGGAGATCAGCCTTTCTATTATAAAGTGCGCGTTGGTGAGACGCTTCGAGATATCGCGAAACGGTATTATGGAGATGAAGACGATTCAAAAGCCAGCAAGATGAGTACTGGAGGAATGGTCGGAACTGGCGCAAAAGAGGGTAAGATGCTTTCTGGAGCAATGGTTGGGGATATTGAAAAAACAGATACTAGGGATTATTCTGAAATTATAGAAAATCTTTTCCTCGCCAACCACAGTCGTATTAAGGATAAAGAGCATAGGAGAATTAAATCTGGAACGATTTTAGTCCTCCCTGCTCCTGGTCTTAAAACGCAGGAAGGATTAACTAAAAATGAAGCGGAACTGAAAGGCGGAGCGATTAAATTCCATGAAGCTCTTATAGCTGCTTTAGGAAGCGGAATATTTGGATGGTTTTTTGCATACATATTTTATCTAGATCGCTTGCAAGGAGGCAGTTTGGTTTTAAGTCCAGAATGGCAGATGATTCTTTATTTGCCGGCGATATTTATGGGGAGCGTTGCTTTATTGAGTTTGGCTGTAAAACCTTTAGGGATTCTGATCTCAGGGAGTAAGAGTGAACCTTCTAAATTGGGAAAGAGTTCTAAACAAGATATTTCTCTTCAATCAAAGAGCGCGCGCAAACCCGCGAACTTAAGCCTTTTTCTCCAATTTGCTGAAGAGGATGAATCAGTTTCATTCTTTGAAGTTAAAAATAGAACTCTTAAGGTCAATCCTTTTGTTAAGAGATTCTTTTCTCTATTCCCAGTCTGGATACAAAACATAATTCTCTATGGCTTAGGTATTGTGGGCCATGAAACCTCTCATTTAAAAGGATCTAATGAACTTGAGGCATATTTTCTCACACAAATTGCGCCATTTATCATTGGAGTTTTTTTCAGTTCATTTATTTTTGGACCTTTCGTTTGGCTTTCTCTGATATTTGGGATGATTTTTGTGGCATTGGTCAGCTCTCTTTCTTACATCATTCATGGTGTGAGAATCGGGAATATTGAACAGTTAATGGAAGTTCATAAGTTTAGTGAGTTTTATCTAAAGTACAGGGTTAGAAAAATATTCAAAAGCCAATTTGTTAAAAAGCAGGGAAAAGATTTCCTGGCTCTTGAACGAACATCTGGCAAAGGGGCAAGCGCTCTTTTTAGTTTTGGTTTTGCAGCACTGAAAAGCAAGTTTAGCATGCCATGGATTGATCGTCGTTGGAATGAGATTGTGGAGTTGGGGTTAGCGGCTGAGGAATCTTCCTGGAAATTTTTCTATGGCTTGCATAATTTTGGAGTTGAGTGGGTAGAAGAGAATTTTCTTGCGGTAAAGACAAGGTGGCTCAGTATTTTATCCCATACTTCTAAATTTAATAGAGGCAAGATAATTGATCTTCTGTTAGGAATGGACCATTTCGTTAAAAGCAAGAAGAGTCATGTAGATTTTTTAAAGAAAAATGGCGCGGAACTTTTAAAACATTATGCTTTTTATGATTCTATTCTTGCGAATGAGAAACGGTTGGGATACCAGATTCTGGATGGATTATTTGAGGGGATGAGAGAAGGGGTAGTGGATGTTCATTTGCCTTTGGAAGAGCAAGAGCGGATCAGGGAATTTATAAAGGGATTGCATAGTTTTAGTCCTAGTTTATATAGGCTCTATAAGCAAGAGGGAGATGGTATTTTTAGGGAATTGCAGGAGTTTTCTGATCGTTGCGTGCAAGATGAGGTGAATGTAGAAGATATAAGAAAGTTTATCCAGAGGTATAAGGAGAAAGGAGCGGATGGGATGGAAGTATTGATTGCAGCGATACAGGTCAATTTACCTGCTTCAGGTGATTCTACAGTTAAGAGGGAAGATATACGAGCTCATTTCGAGAAGATATTAGAGGCAGGGGATTTAAGAGGACAGATACCTGTATCTTTGCAAGGGATAGATTTTGGTGAAGGGGAAGAGGGCGCGATAGGGGTAATTGAGCGAGTTTTAAAACAGGGGGAGATATTGGATCCAGAAAAAGAGATTGAGGGTTTATTTCGGTCTCTCAATTTAGAGAAGGAAGGAGATTTAGAAGATAGGGAGGAGCAAAGTCAGAAAGCTCGAGAGAATCTTAAAAAAAGGTTAAGGGTTTATTTTTCTAATGGGATGAATTCAACAAATGAAGGGGAAGTATTAAATTCTTTTTATGAATTTGCAAGGAATGATGATCAAGTAAAAGAATTGGTTGCGCAAATTTTACCTGAGGATTATCAAGGGTTAGGGATGTTGCAAGGACTTTTTATTGTTGAAGGGATTTTTTCCATTATGTTAAGGGAGGTGATTGAAGAGTTGTTTCAAGAGGAGACTGATCTAGTTCCAGTGAGTTCCTTAGTAAAGGAAAAGAGCGATGTTCACTTACAAAATACAGCTCGAGAGATTGAACGGATTTGGAATCAGGTTAGGGTGGACAAGAGCCGCAAGAGAGAGATTATAGGGAAGATTGTGCTGCAGACTGATCCGGAAGGGATTGAGAGAATAGTTCTAAATCAGATTGAAGATTTGGAATTAAGGGAGTTAGTTTCATCGTTGTCTCATCAACCGCGCAAGACAGAACCAATGGCTGTTATAAAGATTATAGAGGGGTTATTCAAAAAGTCTTTGGAGATGATTGCTAGGGAAAAAGATAAGTTTGAATATCGGCAAGTGGACAAAAATATTATTTTAGAGTTTCGTTTAGTGAAAGGGATCCCTTATGGTTTATGGGGATTGAACGCGGGTGTCTGTACTGCTGATGATGTCACACTTTGGCAAAAGGAAGAGTTCATGCTTTTAGCTTTAATTGACAGGGAGTCAGGGAAAGTGTATGGCTTTGTGGAAATTTTTAAGCAGAAGATCAATGGCAGAGAGGTATTAACAGTTCCCGGGATAGACCCTAACATTGAATTATTGTCGCAGGTGAAGGAGGAGGATGTTTATCCTTTGATAGAGAGCGCGCTAATCAAGCTCGCCAGAGCAGGAGGTTATCAAGCTCTATATTATCCGCAGGAATCGCATTTACTTTCTAATCGGCCAGGGATAGTGAAGATAGTGGAAAAAAGATTCAAAGACAAAAAGACAGAATTACCTTTGATTGTTGATTGGAATGAGTCCCCTCAACCCTATCCATTCAGTGAAGTGTATGAGGTGTGGATAGAAGAAGAGCAAGATATTAAATTGAGAGAGAAAGAAGCAAAAGGTTTGGAAGTAAGTGTAGAAGGATCAGAAGCTGGCGTTAGAGAGATATCTACGCCATCATCTGATCTTAGAGATCAAGAAAGAGGACAGGCGATTAAAGCTAGTGAAGCTATTTTAGCAGGATTAGCGAGCGCAGGAATAAGTTTAGTTATTGGACTTGCCTATATTGTTCTTACTGGCCAGGAGGCGCCTATTCAGTGGGTTGCGATTCTTTCTATTCCAGCGATCTTTATGGGATCGCTTGTATTGTTCATCTGGGTTTCAAAACTGGTGGGAGGAGTCTTACGTCCAACTACCATAGAGGGAGATTTAGATTTATTCTTGCTTTCTGCTGTTCGGTATTCTGCGGTTTCATTCATGGAGGTTCAAGGCAGAACCACAAGAATAAATCCTGCTGTATTAGGATTCTTTTCTCTATTTCCAGGTTGGATGCAAAACTTAATTCTCTATAGTTTCGGGATCATAGGACATGAAGTTGCGCATCTGAGAGGGCATGGAGAGATACATGCTTATGGTTGGATGCAAATTTTGCCAGCCTTTTATGGATCTTTTATATTCGGCGCCATTGCAAACCATTTTAGCGCATCTTTATTAGTTGTTATTTTATCAGGGGGCGTAGGCGCAGTTTTAGCTGTGGGTTTATGGAGCTATTATTATGTCATGAAATTCTTTGATCTAGGCGAAGTAAAGAGAGCTGCGGGTTTGATAGAGGATGAGATGATTTTAGATATTGTTTTTTATATGTCCAGTATTCGGATTAGGGAGCGTTCGGAGCAGCTGGAATTTGAGATAGAGAACCATCTTGCGAGCTTATCAAATAGAGAAGAAGTTGAAAGGTCATTGCGCAGCATGAAAGAGAGGTTGGATAAAAAATTAGAGACTTTGAAAGTTGGGGAATTGTTATATCACCTTCTTATGATTTCAAATAAGGAGAGGATTCCTGGAGTAGCGCAAGGGCTGGGTCAGTTAATTGAGAGGTTAGAGAATGTTGGGGTAGGGAATTATGAATTCTATGGGATTGTGAGTCATCTTTTGAAAGAGGATCGGGAAGATGTAGAGGAGGTGATGGATCTTTATGGAGAGATAGCAGAGAACTTAAATAGGAGAAATATAGGTAGTTATTTTATATGGAGGATAATTAAAGGCTTAAGTTCTGTTCCAGTAGTTCAGTTAAAGGAATTAGCAAGAGAAGAAACAGCAGAAGCATATTTTAAGTTTATTCAAAAAGTAGCAAAGAGGAAAGAAAAATCTGAAGTTCAAAGCCTTTATTCTCAGGATAGTCCAATTTTACTTGCAGATGGGAAGAGAGAATCTGGGTATCCTGATGGGTATTCTTACAGCGGTTCAGTTTTATCTGCGATATCTCATCTCCCAGGATCAGCCAAGAGAGCATTAGAGTTGGTAGAAGAGGATGAGAAATATGAGAGGATAAAGAGGTTCTTAGAGCGTTTTCTGGCAGGGGAAGGTGAATTAGCAGAAGTATATCTTAAGTTACCTAAAGA
>JACPBF010000028.1 GCA_016180425.1 Elusimicrobiota bacterium | reverse complement strand
TCCACTTTAACAAATTTATTCAGACTAGCTATAAGCCAAATCGCACAGAAAAACTTATTCTTTCAATCGCATATCTTAGTTATCCAGTTAATGTTTTAACTCATCATCTATTTAATCTCATCTCTAATTTCACCCGTCCTTTGGGCAAATGGAGATTAGCGCCACTGACAAAAATAGGAGTGGATCAATATGAATGGGCTACAAGGGAGCAGGGGGTAGAGAATGTAAGAGATGGGATCAAAAAGAATAGGCATGACATCCTAGAGAGATATGAAAATTTAAATCAGCTTACACCTCAGGAAAGAAAGCAGGAATATGAAGCATTGAGAAACGAAATCTATAGAATCACACAAGGTCATTTTAATGTATGGGGATTAAGTGTGGCGATGAATAAAAAACTAGCCCCCTACTTTCATGGGAGTTATATGAATGCTTTGATGGCAGTATTCCCTGATTTAAATTTGAATCCATTGGGATTTCAGTTAGATTGGTCATCCGAAGAGAGAGGGATTAAATCAGTGAGATATGTTCTCAGTAAAGAAGTCCCGCATATCATAGAACGATATGAGAGATTCGATCAGTTAAATGATAGAGATATAGATGATTTAAGAAACAGTATATATGAGATTAGTAGTAAAAATTTTACGGTATGGGGATTGAGTGTGCCGATGAATCAAAAATCAGCTCCATACTTTCATGGAAGTTATATGAATGCTTTGATGGCAGTGTTCCCTGATTTAAATTTGAATCCATTAGGGTTTGAGTTAGATTGGTTATCTGAAGAGAGAGGGATAGAGTCAGTGAAGTATGTACTTTCTAAACAAGTCCCGCATATCATGCAACAGTATGAAAGGATCGCTGAATTAAGTGATAGAGAAATTCATGACTTAAGAAACCAAATTTACAAGATCAACCAAGCTCATTTTAAGGTGTGGGGATTAGATGGGTCAACAGATCAACGGACTTCTCCTTATTTTTATGGAAGTTATATGGTCGCGTTGATGACAGTGTTTTCTGATCTAAATTTGAATCCATTAGGGTTTCAGTTAGATTGGTCTAGCAAAGAGCGAGGGATTGAGTCAGTGAGATATGTTTTATCTAAAGAAGCACCTCATATTATGCAACAGTATGGAAGGATTGCTGAATTAAGTGATAGAGAAATTCATGACTTAAGAAACCAAATTTATGGGATCAAGCAAGCTCATTTTAAGGTGTGGGGATTAAGCGCAGCAATGACTCACGAATCAGCTCCATACTTTCATGGGAGTTATAAGGATATTCTTATTTCTATATTCAGTCATCCAAGATTAGGATTGACCCTACAAGGAATTAATGATTTTAGAGCAGCTACTTTTGAAAGAAAGTATAGCTGGGGAACTCCTGGGTCAGGGATTTGGAGCGTAAGAGAAGGTATTAGAAGTAATCGTCCAGATATAATCGTCCGTTATGAAAATTTAGGAGAACTTAAAGAGGATGAAATTGAAAGATTAAAGAGAGATGTTTATCATATCACAGCTGGGTATTTTATGATATGGGGATTGGGTGGGGCGATGAATCAAAAATCAGCACCCTACTTTCATGGGAGTTATATGAATGCTTTGATGGCGCTGTTTCCTGAACTAAATTTGAATCCATTAGGGTTTCAATTAGATTGGTCAAATGAAGAGAGAGGGCTTGAGTCTGTGAAATATGTGCTTTTTAAAGAAGTACCACATATTATGCAACAGTATGAGAGGTTGGATCAGTTAAATGAGACAAGTGTAAATTATTTAAGAAATAGAATATATAGGATCACACAGGGTCATATTAGAGTATGGGGATTAGGTGGGGCGATAACTCAAAGATTAGCTCCATACTTTCATGGAAGTTATATAAATGTCTTGATGGCTCTGTTTCCTAAACTTAATCTTAATCCCTTAGGATTCCAGTTAGATTGGTTATCCGAAGAGAGAGGGATTGAATCAGTGAGATATGTTCTCAGTAAAGAAGTCCCGCATATCATGCAACAGTATGAAAGGATCGCGGAATTAAATGATAGAGAGATTCATGAATTAAGAAAACAAATTTATGGGATCACTCAAGCTCATTTTACGGTATGGGGATTGAGTGTGCCGATGAATCAAAAATCAGCTCCATACTTTCATGGGAGTTATATGAATGCTTTGATGGCAGTGTTCCCTGATTTAAATTTGAATCCATTAGGGTTTGAGTTAGATTGGTCTAGTGAAGAGCGAGGGATTGAGTCAGTCAAATATGTGCTTTCTAAAGAGGCGCCACACATCATGCGAGACTATGAAAGATTAGATCAGCTTGACGATAAAGAAATGAATAATTTAAGGAAAAGGATCTATGAACTCACTGTTGGGCATTTTCAGGTATGGGGATTGGGCGCTACAATAACTCAAAAATCAGTTTCCTACTTTCATGGGAGTTATATAAATGCGTTGATGGCAGTCTTCCCTCACTCTAAACTAGGTCTCACTCGTGAAGGGTTTGTAGAGAGCACCAGGAATGGAAGTTCAGATACGAATCAAGTGACAGAGACGAGTGAAAGTTCAGCATATAGGGTAATGGTAGAGATTCCTAGAAGTGAAGATTCAGGTTCTAATCTAACGAGAGATGATAGTGGAATTGGGGATTCAGCCTCTCCTCTGGTGACAGAAGATACACGCAGTGAAGCTATAAACAGAGGAATGAATCCTAATGGTTGGATCGCTCAACTATTCTTTGCTCCGCATTATGAATTCTTAGATACATTTAATCCTGTTCAGTTTTTTAAGAGCCACAGGGAACAGACTTTAGGACAAGCCATAGGGATTCTGCTGATCTGGGGCGCAATGGTAGCAACTATGATCGGAGCTCCATTTGGGATTGATTTTCTTTTGTCAGGGAGCCCTACTAACCATCTAGGGTTTACCCTCCTTAGTTCATTTATTGGTTCTCTCTCCATTGTTGCAGAAAGAGAATGAAAGAAAACTTAATCATCTCAAACAAACCACTATTCAACTTAGCGAACTTAAACAACAGAGATCAGCTCTTAATGTAGTTGTACAGGAACTTATCCACTTTAACAAATTTATTCAGACTAGCTATAAGCCAAATCACACAGAAAAACTTATTCTTTCAATCGCTTATCTATCCTATCCAGTTAATGTTTTAACACATCATCTATTTAATTTTATTTCTAATCTTACCCGTCCTCTAGGCAAGTGGAGATTAGCGCCATTGACAAAATCTAGGGTAGGAGAATATCCATATCAATGGATTACAAGAGAACAGGGGATAGAGAATGTAAGAGATACTATTAGAAAAAATCATCCTGATCTATTAGAGAGGTCTGAGAACCTAGATCATCTTATTTCAAAAGAAAGAGAGCAGGAAGAAGAATCATTAAGAAACGAAGTCTATAGGATAACCTCTGGCCATTTCAATGTATGGGGATTGGGCGTTGCGATGAATCAACGAAAAGTTCCTTACTTTCATGGAAGTCATATCGTTGCATTGATGGCAGTATTTCCTGATCTAAATTTGAATCCATTGGGATTCCAATTAGATTGGTCTAGTGAAGAGAGCGGGATTGAGTCAGTCAAGTATGTACTTTCCAAAGAAGTTCCACATATCATGCGAGAGTATGAAAAATTAGATCAGTTAAATGATAGAGCGATCCATGACTTAAGAAACGAAATCTATGGGATTAGACAAGGACATTTTAAGGTATGGGGATTGAGTAGCGCTATGGATCAAATTAAGGTATGGGGATTGAGTAGAGCGATGAGTCAGAAATCAGTTCCTTACTTTCATGGGAGTTATATCCATGTCTTGATGGCAGTGTTTCCTAATCTAAATTTGAATCCATTAGGATTCCAGTTAGATTGGTCTAGTGAAGAGAGAGGGATTGAGTCAGTCAAGTATGTACTTGCCAAAGAAGTTCCACATATCATGCGAGAGTATGAAAAATTAGATCAGTTAAATGATAAAGCGATTCATGACTTAAGAAACGAAATCTATGGGATTAAACAAGCCAATTTTAATGTATGGGGATTGAGTAGAGCGATGAGTCAGAAATCAGTTCCTTACTTTCATGGGAGTTATATAAATGTCCTTATTTCTGTATTCAATCATTCAAAATTAGGATTGACTCTGCAAGGATTTAATGATTTTAGAAGAGCTACTTTTGAAAGAAAGTATGGTTGGAAGACTCTTGAGTCAGGAATTTGGAGTGTTAGAGAAGGAATCAGGAGTAATCGTCCAGATATTATTAAGCGTTATGAGAATTTAGCACAACTTGAAAAGGATGAGATTGAAAGATTAAAGATAGATATTTATGGGATCACATCTGGTCACCTCGATATATGGGGATTGGGTCGGGCGATGAATCAACGAAAAGTTCCTTACTTTCATGGGAGCCATATCCAAGCCTTGATGCTAGTGTTTCCTGATCTCAATTTGAATCCTTTTGGATTTCAATTAGATTGGTCGAGTGAAGAGAGAGGGGTAGAATCAGTGAGATATGTTCTCAGTAAAAAAATACCGCATATCATGGAACGATATGAAAGGATCGCGGAATTAAATGATAGAGAACTGAATGATTTAAGAAACGAAATTTATAGAATCACCCAAGGGCATTTCAACATATGGGGATTGAATGGGGCGATGAATCAAAAAGTAGCTCCTTACTTTCATGGGAGTTATATTGTTGCTTTGATAGCGCTATTCCCTGATCTCAATTTGAATCCATTAGGGTTTCAATTAGATTGGTCTAGTGAAGATAGAGGGATTGAGTCAGTTAAATACGTACTTTCCAAAGAAGTTCCACATATCATGCGAGAGTATGAAAAATTAGATCAGTTAAATGATAGAGAGATTCATGACTTAAAAAACGAAATCTATGGGATTAGACAAGGACATTTTAATGTATGGGGATTGGGTGGGTCAATGAATCAAAAAGCAGACCCCTACTTTCATGGGAGTTATATCCATGCCTTGCTAACGGTCTTCTCTCATTCTAAACTTGGGCTGACTCGTGAAGGATTTGCAGAGAGAACAGGGAATGCAGGTTCAGCTGCTACTCAAATGGCAGAGACTACTGGAGATGAAGATTCAGATTCTAGCGTAATGACAGAGTCTCCT
>JACPBF010000011.1 GCA_016180425.1 Elusimicrobiota bacterium | reverse complement strand
ATCCTGCCACTAGTTTATTGAACTAATGCAGAGCGTCGCTTGGCTCCGAAAGTGGCAGCCATGATTAAAACGCCGGCAGAATTGAGTGAATTACGCAGTCAGCCGTGAAATTGTCTCATCCACTGCATCAATAAACCGATTAGCAACATTTGGGACGCCTTGATCAATCAAATAAAGAAACTGATTAAGAATATCCTGTCGTGCTGTGGACCGGATAATAAATTTCATTTAGAAGCAGTTTTTCTATGTTTCTTTAATAATTGAGATGCTTCGGCTTTAAGATCCTTCCAGAACTCGCGAGTGATCTTGATATCATTCCCAGACTCAAGCCCCTTAATTAAAAGAGTTTCGAGTTTTGCATCAGCTTCCTGTTCTTGCGCTTTTCGAAGCAGTGTCCGGACATACTCGCTAACATTGCCGAAGCCTTTATTTTTCATTTGTTTTTTAACAAATTCTTTCATTGGTTCAGGCATTGAAATGGTTACAGTTGTCATGGGCTCACCTCCACACTTACAGTATAGCAGTGTTCTTATCTATTATCAATAGATAAGAAATATTTTATCGATTTGGAAAACACTGACTGCAGTACCTTGTTGTCTTGAGCGCGGCGGTCTCAAACTCCCATGTTTCTTGCAGTGAGAAAAACCCCGGTTTACGGTCAAGGCAAAAACATCCCTCTCTTTGAAGCGTAAAAAGGCAAACATTCTCCAAAGTTCAATTCTCTAAAAATTATTTTTCAAGGTCTTCAGCGAGAGACTTGGTCTTTCTTTCCTTGATGCGGTAGCTCACCCCCTCTATTTTGATGATGTCGGAATGATGGATTAAGCGGTCGATGTGATTTTTGCTGGGACGGACAAGCTCACATTTTTGGATATTAAGTCGTTCAAAGGCAACCTTTTTAGTCTTCGTCAGCAGGCCGAGATCTATGTGAATGGCAATATAAAATGGCGCGCTGAAATTAAATCGGGTCCTCGCAAGGAGATTCCTGAGATTCCTGTCGAAGCTATCCGCGAAGCCGTAGGGAATTCTTTGTGCCACCTTAGATTATTCCAATCCGAAAGGAAATGAAGTGGCAATATTTAAGGATCGTATCGAAATCTACAATCCCGGGCTTTTCCCAGAGAAAATAAATCCTGAGGATTTTTTTACCGGACACGAGCAGTCGATTTTGCGTAATCCATTGATTGCGGAGACGATGTATAAATCAAAGGATATCGAACGTTGGGGAAGCGGCATCAAACGTATTCATGATGAATGTGTGTCTGCAGGCATCAGGGTTGAGTTTAAACGCGCCAAAACGGGTTTTGTAGTTTCTTTTTACCGGCCAAAGTGGGAGGAGGGTGAAGGTTTGGAGGATAGTAGCCTGAAAACTAACCTGAAAAATGACCGGAAAATTTTAGGATTGATTCGTCAGAATTCAAGAATAACTGCCAAAGAATTGGTTCAAGCGACAGGGCTAAGTCTTGCTGGGGTAAAGTATCATTTGAATAAACTCAAGAAAGAAAATCTACTGAAACGGATTGGCCCTGATAAAGGGGGGCATTGGGAAAGTTTGGGTTAGGCCGCAATCACGAGAAGTTGTTTCATCAACTGCAAAGTTCTTTCTGGAAAATTAACAATATCCGCTCAATCGGCAGTTCGAAAATCATTCCATGTGGGGATCCGATCTTTTAATCTAACTGTAATGTTTCCAATGTTGCTTTAACGGAAGGGTTTTCGGTGTTTAAGAATTCTACTTTTTTACCATATTTTTGAACTAACAGTGTAATAAATTCATCTCCCCATGAAGGAGCTAAAACTTTCACTCCTGCGAAATCTAGCTGAATAGGTTCTGTTAGATTTTTGGGCAAGAGATAGGCGATCATAGATAAATACGCATCCTTGCCCATCGGACGCGAAACCAAAATCTCTCCAAACTTCACCATTTCGATTTTCATTTTAAAATTGTAAGACTGCAAGAACGCCTTTAATGTTTTGTTTGCCTTTAACCTCTAAGATATCCTTATTAATAATAAACATCCCATTCCCTGAATAGAAGTATAATTTCCAATTTTTATCCTGAATTATCCTCTGCGTGAACTTTAATCCATTTCCCCTTCTCTCAGGAGACCTGCCAGATATTTTTTCCGTAAATGCTATGCGGATCGCTTCTGCCTCTGTCTTAAGTTCTGGTCTCACTCGTTTTAAGGTCGTCAACACCCCTTGCCCGCGATCTGCTATGAGAATAAATTTCTCAGAAAGATAATAAGTAAAATAGATTCCAATTTCATCTTTCCAGCTACCAACATTGTGATCAAAAGAATTATTCCCTATTTCTCCAGTGATTGCGGCTAAAAGGGGAGAATCGTTTGAGGAGATAGAATATTTTTCCATTGCTTTAAGCATATGATCTAATCTTGTTTGAAAAACATCTCTGGTGGGACAATGTTCTTCAGGCAACAGGAATTCTTTCCCATTTTCTAATCCTAACCACTGAAACGCTTTTTGAAGAGAGTTGTCCAAAACATTCACAAGGCTTCATTATATAAATTTGTAGAGACTCATTTAAAGGAACTTAAGTTGAATAGATAAACTATATATTTACATATAGTTTATCTATTATAAAATAGAGTTTGGGAGGGAGATTCCTAGTTTGTTTTTGGAAGGGGTTTTTATTTAAACCGAGCTTTGTGCGAGGGAATGTCTTACCCTTGTTATTATAAGAAAAAGACCATTTCCTAATGCATAATCTCGGTTAAAGAATTTTGTTTAAAGATTCAAGGGTGGGTTTGATGGTTTCTGGTTTTTCAATGGTGTGGATCGCTCGTTCCGGGTCTTTTAAGCCGTGCCCTGTTAAGATGCAAACAATCCGCAGTTTAACAATTCTTTTTTCTAACTTTTTTTGAGAGAGAACTTTTTTTAGCCCTGCCACACTGGCAGCGGATGCGGGTTCGCAAAAAATTCCTTCCAGCTCAGCCAACATTTTGTAGGCTTCAATAATCTCTTCATCTGTCACTGAATCAATTGCGCCAGCGGATTCATCCCTGGCTCTTATGGCGCCATCCCAAGAAGCTGGATTTCCAATTCTTATGGCTGTGGCTAGTGTTTCAGGATTTTTAATTGGGGTTCCTTTTACTAAAGGAGAAGCTCCTTCTGCCTGAAATCCCATCATCTTGGGCAAGTTTACGCATTTCCCTTTATCACAATATTCTTTATAGCCTTTCCAGTAAGCAGTAATATTGCCTGCATTTCCTACAGGCATAAACTGGTAATCTGGAGCTTCCCCCAACTCATCTACAATTTCAAAAGCAGCGGTTTTTTGTCCTTCAATCCGAAATGGATTGATAGAATTCACTAAAGTGACAGGAGGCAAAGCACTCTCGTCCTTTAGGACAGGGTATTGTTTTGTAGCTTCTTTTACTAAATTTAAGGCATCATCAAAATTACCCTCTATGGCAATTACTTTTGCTCCGTGCATGAGCGCTTGTGAAAGTTTGCCTAGAGCAATTTGTCCAGAAGGAATTAATACAATGCAGCGCATTCCAGCTTTGGCTGCATAGGCTGCAGCCGAGGCAGAGGTGTTGCCAGTGGAAGCGCACATAATCGTTTTGGATCCATTTTCCAGAGCTTTGGAAACTGCCAGGGTCATGCCTCTATCTTTAAATGAGCCGGTAGGATTTAAACCCTCAAACTTTAAATAGATTTCATAGGAATCTGCGCCAAGTTTTTTGGATAGATTTGTTGCCAGGATTAAAGGGGTATTCCCTTCTTTTAAAGTGATAAGAGGTGTTTTTTCAGTGACAGGCAGAAAGTCGCGATAACGTTCTATAATTCCTAAAGTTTCCATAGGTTTAAGTAATTTTTTGCAATTCGATTATAAAAAAGTAAAGATTTTTATTCTTCAATTCGGATTAAAACTGTTTTTGATTTTATGCTGGAGAGACGATTGATTTCTTGAACAGCTTTTTGCACTTTTCCTTCTTCTGCCAGATGCGTGGTTAAAAGAATCGGCACAACCTCTTTTTTTAATACTCCATTTTGCTCTACGGTTTGGGGTTGATAGACAGAGGAAATAGAAACCCCAACTTGGCCCAAGATGCCTGTAATTTTTGATAATACTCCGGGTTTATCTTCTGTCATAAAACGCAAATAATATTTGGAGTTGCTTTGCTCTTGCGGGAGCAGATGCACTTTCTTTTTTTGGTCGTAAGTTACAAACGCAAGTTTTCCTGCGGTTCCTTCCGCTACTTGCCGGCTAAGAAAAATAATGTCTGACACCACAGCTGAAGCCGCAGCCATTTGGCCCGCGCCTTTTCCATAAAACATGACATCGCTCACAGCGTCTCCAACAATTAAAATTGCGTTGTACTCATCATTCACAGGTAAAAATGGATGGTTATGGGGTAAGAATGTGGGATGAACTCTCACCTCTATTTTTCCCTTATTTTCTTTGGCAATGCCAAGCAATTTAAGTCCATAGCCGAACTCTTTTTGAGCCAGCTTAATATCCATTAAATTTAAACCTGTAATGCCTTCGCAGAAAATGTCGCTGATTTTAATCCAACCGCCAAAAGCAATGGAAGAAAGTATGGCTAACTTATGCGCCGTATCTATTCCCTCTATGTCAAAGGCAGGGTTAGATTCCGCAAAACCGCTTTTTTGCGCTTGTTTTAAGGCTTCTTCAAAAGGTATGTTTTTTTCCGCCATTTTGGTTAAGATAAAATTTGTGGTTCCATTTAAAATTCCAATAATTTTTTTAATTTGGTTTGCAGCCAGGCCTTCGTTTAAACCCTGCACAATCGGGATACCGCCGCCAACTGCGGCTTCAAAATAAACCAGTTTTTTATATTTTTGCGCGGTAAGGAAAATTTCATCCCAATATTTTGCCAGAACCGCTTTATTGGCAGTGACCACATGTTTGCCGGCTTTTAAAGATTCTAAGATAATGGTGCGGGCAGGTTCATACCCTCCAATGAGTTCTACTATAATGTCAATAGAGGGATCATTTAATAATTTTTTATAGTCAGACACAATCTCTTTTGCGCCGAGCCCGATTTCTGGTTTTGACTTTATAAATTTATCGCAGTATTTTATAAAAGAAAGTTCTGCGCCAACGCGCTTTTGAATTTGGCGCTTATTTTTTTCAAACATTTTTACTACTCCAACGCCTACGGTTCCTAATCCAATTAACCCTAAACCTACCATAATGGTTTTAGCCTCCTTTTTTAGCTGGAGCTTTTTTTAAAAAGTTTTTAAGGCGGAGCAAAACATCGTGAAAACGTTTGTCGTGCGTGACTAAAGCCATACGGATAAATCCTTCCCCATAAGGTCCAAATCCTACTCCAGGAGAAACCGCAACCCCTGTTTCTTTAATGAGTCTTTCTGAAAAACTAAGAGAGCCTTCCATCTTAAAGGCTTCAGGCAGTTCTGCCCATAAATACATGGTGGCTTTGGGAGTAGGCACATCCCATCCCAGTTTAGCCAACCCTTGAACCATAAAATCTCTTCTTTTTTGATATTTTAGCACGGTTTGTTGTACACACTCCTGGCTTGATTTTAAAGCCCAGGAAGCAGCTAACTGGATAAAGGTAGGGACCCCGTAATCTAAAAAGGATTTTAGTTTTTCAAAAGGAGCGATCCATTTTTCTCCTCCTACGGCAAAACCAACTCTCCACCCTGCCATATTGTAAGTTTTAGAAAAAGAGAAAAATTCAATTCCCACATCTTTTGCGCCCGGCACTTGCAGGAAAGAAGGAGCTTCATACCCATCAAAAGTAATTTCTGAATAAGCATTGTCGTGCGCTACCAGAATCTCATATTTTTTAGCAAAGTGAACCACTCTTTCGAAAAATTCCAAATTATCTACAGTGGCTGTGGTCGGGTTGTTGGGGTAATTTAAAAATAAAATTTTTGCTTTTCTAGCGATTTTTTCAGGAATTTCTTCTAAATCCGGCAAATAGTTTTTGTCTTTTTTTAAAGGAACAAAATGAACTTTACCCCCTGTAAGATACACGCCGTTAAAGTGAACCGGGTAACCTGGATTCCCAACTAAAGCCAGATCCTCAGGATTTAGATAGGCCATGCACAAATGCGCAATCCCTTCTTTAGAACCAATCAATGAAAGTATTTCTTTTTCCGGATTTAAAGAAACATGAAAGCGCGTTTCAAACCATTCTGCGATTGAAGCGCGGAATTTGGGCATGCCTTTTGCCTGCGGATAACGATGGGTTCTGGGATGATCTTTAATGGTTTCACAGAGCCGTTCTACAATATGGGGCGGTGTGGGAAGGTCTGGGTTGCCCATGCCTAAGTCAATCACATCTAATTTTTTTTTGTAAGCTTCCAGTTTAAGAAGGTTAATTTTAGAAAGAAAGTAGGGGGGCAGCTCTTGTAATTTTTTTGAAGGTTCTATCACAGTTGGCTTATTTCAAAAAATCCGCGATCTCTTTTTTTTCTCGCACAATCCATTCAGGAAGAATTTTAGCATATTCCCAACAAAGGAGGGCTATTCCTATGCAAGCCAGGCCATAGGTAATTTCAAATCCGCTCCAGCGCAGCCACTGTTCTTGAGTAACAAAATCCCATTTTTCTGGAGAATAGTAGTTCGCTTCCGGCTCGCCAAAAAACGCATGGTAAATTCCCGCAATTCCCACCAGGCTTCCCCAACAGGAAAAAATCCAGCCTGCAATTCTCACCAGCCCGCGGATCTTTACTTTTTCTTGAACAGGTTTTAAGTCTGGAATATTTTCCATAAATAGTTAGACTAAATCATTCAGAAGGAGTTGGAGAAGGGTTTTTAAGCAGATCTTTAAAGCCTACGCTGGGCTTAAAAGAGATTTTTTTCCCTTCAGGCAAATGAACTGTCTCACCGGTTTGCAGATTTCTAGCTGGTTTAGCTTTTCTTATCTTTATGCGGAAAGTTCCCAATCCTGTTAGAGTCACTTTTTCTCCTGACTGTATGCTTTCCCCAAGAGATTCAATTAGAGCTTTGATTACTCTTTTTGCAATAGGGCTTTTAACTTTAGATTTTTCCGCAACCTTAATTAATAATTCTTCTTTTTTCATTTAATTTCCCTAAATTTTTCCTTCACAAAAAAGTTCCTAAATACTTGTAAATATTCTCTTGCTTTTTCGTTTCGAAAAAATGGTTAGATTTTTCGCCTTAGTTCTCATTTTCATAAGCGCGATATTCGGCTTAAAAATTAAATTTGTTCAGATACGGCAGTTTGGATTTTACCAAATGAATCTCTTTTAGGCTAGAAAGAAGTTCGCCAGTAGAATTCCAACTCCCTTCAAGCAGGGCTTTGCGCATTTGGGCAGGTTGTTGAACCAAGATGGAAAAATCTCCATAGGTTACTTCCAATTTTTCTAAATCAATTTTAATTTCACAGACAGGATCATCTTCCACAAAATTCATCAGATTTTCTATGTCTTCTTTTTTGGCTGTTACTAAAGGCAGTCCTAGAGCAGTGCAGTTATCTGAAAAAATCTCTGCAAAGGATTCGCCAATCAGGGCTTTGATTCCATAGCGCAAGAGCGACTGCGGGGCATGTTCTCTGGAAGAGCCGCAGCCAAAGTTTCTATTGACTATCATGATGGTTGCTCCTTCATATTTTTTTTCATTGAGAGCATGCTCTTTTTTTGAACCGTTTTCATTAAAACGAACATCGTAAAAAAGGTATTCGCCTAATTTGTCAAAAGTAACACATTTTAAATAGCGCGCAGGAATGATGCGGTCCGTGTCTAAGTCATTGCCTTTTAAAGGAATTCCTCGCCCAGAGAGAAAAGAGATTTTTTTTATTTCAGTTGGGTTCATAGAAATTCTCTTACATCTGTTAAAGAGCCTTGAATGGCCGCAGCTGCTACCATGGCTGGACTCATGAGAATAGTTCTGCCGGTTGCGCTTCCCTGCCTGCCTTTAAAGTTTCTATTGGAAGAGGAGGCGCAGAGTTCCCTGCCTTTTAGTTTGTCAGGATTCATGGCTAAACACATGGAGCATCCAGCTTCTCTCCACTCAAAACCAGCTTCTTTAAAAATTTTATCCAAACCCTCATTTTCTGCTGCTTTTTGTACTTGTTGAGATCCTGGAACCACTAATGCTTTTACTCCCAAAGCTACTTTTCTTCCTTTTGCTATTTTTGCCGCTTCTCTTAAATCAGAAATTCTGCTGTTAGTGCAGGACCCAATGAAAGCCACATGGATAGGAATCCCTTTTAAGGGTTTTCCTGATTCAAGTCCCATATGTTCATAAGCTTCTTTTGCGGTTTCTCTTTCATTTGAGTTGAGGCTCTTGATGTCCGGCAAGGTTTTGCTAATGCCAATCGTTTGTCCCGGATTAATGCCCCAGGTTACCATGGGTTCAATTTTAGAGCCATCTAGTTCTACGGTATCATCATATTTTGCCTTTGGTTCTGATGCGATCGCTTTCCACCAGCTTACAGCTCTTTTGAATTCTTCTCCTTTAGGGGCAAATTCTCTTTCTTTAATATAATTAAACGTGGTGTCATCAGGATTGATATAACCCATGCGCGCTCCGCCTTCAATTGTCATGTTGCAAATTGTCATGCGTTCTTCCATATTGAAATTTTTAATCGCTTCTCCGCCATACTCATAACAAAAGCCAATGCCGCCATTGACTCCCAGTTTTTGGATAATGGCAAGGATCACATCTTTTGCATACACTCCAATTCCTAATTTACCCTTTACACTGATTTTTCTAATTTTTGGTTTAGATAAAGCTAAGGTTTGCGTGGCCAGCAAATCTTTAATTTGCGTGGTGCCAATGCCAAAGGCTAAGGATCCAAATGCGCCGTGGGTGCTGGTATGGCTGTCTCCACAGGCAATGGTCATGCCGGGCTGAGTGATTCCTAGTTCAGGCCCAATCACATGCACAATGCCTTGCTTTACAGATTTAAAGTCAAAAAATTTTATGCCAGTCTCTTTTGTATTATTTTCTAAAGCCGTCAGCATCTCTTCAGCAAGGGGATCTTTTAATGGACGGCTTTGATCGTCTGTGGGCACAATATGATCTACCGTGGCAAAAGTGTTCTGGGGAAAAAGCACTTTTAGTTTTTCTTCCCTTATCATTTGAAATGCTTGAGGGCTGGTCACCTCATGAATTAAATGCAGGCCAATAAATATTTGATCCTTGCCATTGGGCAATGTCCGTACCCGATGAATATCCCAAATTTTATCTAATAGAGTTCTTTTCATTTTAATTTTTTTTAGCTTAAGATTTTTAACCAGAATAAAATTTTTAGATTTTTTAAGATAGAGGTAGTTTTCTTTAAATTTTTTTGAATAAAAGATCTCTTTTGATTTCGCCAATCGCTCGGGTAATGTTAATTTCGCGCGGGCAGGCTTCCACACAGTTAAAAATGGTTCTGCAGCGCCATACTCCTTCCCGTTGGTTAAGGAGATTTAGTCGCTCTTCTCCTCCCTGATCTCTGGAATCAAAAATAAAACGATGCGCTTGCACAATGGAAGCTGGACCTACATAGTTTGGATCTGACCAAAAAGAAGGGCAGGCTGTGGTGCAGCAGGCGCAGAGAATACATTTTGTGGTATCTTCAAACCTTTCTTGTTGTTTCTGCGATTGAAGCCTTTCTTTTTCCGGAGAAGTTTCTTGGTTTATCAAATAAGGTTTAACCGCTACATATTTTTCAAAAAACTGTTTCATATCCACAACCAAATCTTTTACAATTTTAAAACCTTTTAATGGTTCTACCACAATTGGCTGCGATACATTTTTTATCAAGACTTTGCAGGCAAGCATGTTTCTGCCATTAATCCGCATCCCATCCGAACCGCACACCCCATGGGCGCAGGATTTCCTTAAAGTTAAAGATCCGTCCAATGTTCCTTTAACCGCTAAGAGCGCATCCAGCACCCGATCCGTAGGTTCACACTCTACAGCATAATCTTTAAAATAAGGTTTAGAATCTTTTTCTGGATTATATCTTTGAATTTTTAGATGAACTTGTATCATTTATTTTTTTGAATGCGGCTCTTTTAGAGAACCTGCTCTCTAATCTTTTTTACGTTTAGTATTTTCTTTCTTGAGGCTGAAAATTTTTTATCACCACATTTTTATATTTTAATTCTACACCAATTTCGGAAAGGGTTGCAAGCGTATGTTTAAGCCAGTTCTGGTCATTGCGCCTTGGATAATCTTCCCTGTAGTGAGCTCCGCGAGATTCTTCTCTGGCTAAAGCGCTGGCAATCGTTACCAAAGATAAAGCGATTAAATTGCCTAATTCTAAAGCATCTAAAAGTTCTGAATTAAATACCTGGCTTTTATCCGACAGAGAGATATTTTGAAAACGTTTTTTGAGTTCCCTAACTTTTTCTTGAGCTTTTTTTAAACCTGCTTCTGTTCTAAATACGCCAACTAAATCCATCATGGTTTCTTGTAATTCTTGCCGCAGGGTAGAAATTTTTTCTCCATTTGACTTGGATTTAAACTGTTCTATTTGAGATTGAATTTTAGTTTGAGGATTTGAAGGAAGCGGATAGAAATCTGCTTTTTTACAGTATTCAGCCATGGAAAGGCCTGCGCGTCTGCCAAAAACTAAAATGTCAACTAAAGAGTTTGTGCCTAACCGGTTTCCTCCATGCACTGAAACACAGGCGCATTCCCCAGCCGCATAGAACCCTTTTAGAACACTATTTTTTTCATCCCAAACCACCTCTGCATTTACATTGGTGGGTATTCCGCCCATGGAGTAGTGCGCTGTGGGCTGGATAGGGATTAAATCTTTTACAGGATCTAACCCCATGTAGGTACGCACAAAATCTGTAATGTCCGGCAATTTTTTTTCAATCACCTCTTTTCCTAAATGCGTTAGATCTAAATGCACATAATCTTTTCCATCAATGCCTCTGCCATCTCGCACTTCAAGATAAATACAGCGGGAAACAATGTCTCTTGGCGCTAGATCCTTAATGTTAGGAGCATACCGTTCCATAAAGCGTTCCCCATTTTTATTGCGTAAGATGCCGCCTTCACCCCGGCAGGCTTCAGTTAGAAGAATACCCATTTTATAAATCCCTGTGGGATGGAACTGAAAAAATTCCATATCTTCTAATGGAATTTTATTTTTTAGGGCAATCGCCATTCCATCTCCTGTAAGAGCATGAGCATTAGAAGTGATTTTAAACATTCTGCCAGAACCGCCGGTTGCAAAAAGAACCGTTTTGGCATGAAAAATATGAAGCTCTCCAGTTTCAATGGCATAGGCGATGACGCCTCTACAAATTTGTTCTTCAATAATCAAATCCAGCACATGAAATTCATCAAAAAATTTGACTTCATTTTTAATGCATTGCTGATAAAGAGTTTGCAAAATCATGTGCCCGGTGCGGTCTGCGGCAAAACAAGCGCGTTGCACTGGCCCTTTGCCAAATTCTTTTGTATGGCCGCCAAACCTGCGCTGATCAATTCTGCCGTCTTGCGTGCGGTTAAAGGGCAATCCTAAATGTTCCAGCTCATAAACAGTGGTCACAGCTTCCTTGCACAATATTTCCACAGCATCTTGATCCGCTAAATAGTCAGAACCTTTAACTGTGTCGAACATATGCCATTCAGGGCGATCTTCTTCTTTATTGGCTAGAGCCGCGCCAATCCCTCCTTGAGCTGCTCCGGTGTGCGAGCGGGTGGGGTAGAGTTTGGAAAGCACTGCTGTTTGAACTTTTGATTGAGAAAGCGCTAAGGCAGCGTAAAGCCCTGCGCCTCCGCCTCCAATCACAATCGCTTCGAACTGATGTATTTTAAGCATAATATTTTATGTAAGAATTCCAACCAGTTTAATTTTTTGGTGATTTGGCTGCATCTTTAACCCCATTAGCGGCGCTTTCACTTGGGTTGAAAAGTAAAGAGGGTGAGAAATCCAACAAAAAGTAAAATAAAACCTGTTGCATACATGATGCTTAGCCAAAAAATTCTCCATGCACCGGGCCTTAAATAATCATCCAGAATAGTTCTTAAACCATTCAGCCCATGCAACAGCGCTAGAAAAAGCATGAGTCCGTCATAACTTCTCCAAAACGGTGTTTTCCAGCGATTCACCACAAATTGGTAGTCAATTGTATCAATGCTATTGATCAGATGCATGATCACAAGATGTCCAATGGCTAAGAGTAAAAGAAGGATTCCGCTCAGCCTCATAAACAACCAGGCAAAAAGTTCAAAAGAACTATTCACAGGCATGGGACGTCCGTTTTGAAAAGTTTCTGAATTTTGCATAAATGAATTTTTAGTTTGAAGAATGCATTAAAAAATGATCAATTTTTTTTGTCTTAGCTTTTATTTCCATGACTGTTTTAATCGCTTTTAATGAGATAACATTAGAAAAGAAACCGGGATCATGGATAAGAAAAAGAGCAGCATTTCTAGATAAAAGATTTGCCGATGATATTTAGTAAATTCAGGAACAAAATCTATGATCATGATTCTAATTCCATTTAAAGCATGGTAGAGCACTGCGGCAAAAAGTCCCACCTCTCCAATTTTAAAAATAGGGTTGCGATAGATCGCTATGACCTTGTTGTAAATTTCCGGACCCCAGCCCACGAGCATGGTGTCAATAATATGAATGGCTAAAAATAGCAGGACCCCAATCCCTGTAATGCGGTGGAAAATCCAAGACCATTGCCCTTCTTTACCCTTATAAAACATTTCTGAGAATCCTATCAAAACCAGAGTGGATAATCAATCCAGCAAGGGCTCTCCAAAGCAAGAAAATCGTTTGCTTGTCCACACAATTTTATTTTATAAAATTTTATTTTTACTCTTGAAATTATTGGATTTTCCTATTATAACTATGAGGTAGTTTGGCTGAATTTCCAATAGGGTGTTTAAGCCTAGTAAAACCCTTACTTTTAAAGAATTTTGGGTATTATATTTCACCTTTTGGAAAGCCTAAAACTAATCACAGGAAAATAGCAAATCTGCTTTTAAAGCAGAGGCGCAAAGCCATGGGTCCTTTTAGATAGAGCCTGTAAGAGTGGCTCTATCTTTTAGGATTGCCAGGTTACCAAATGTGATGAAACCATATCAATATTGTATCTTACCTATTTGGAGAAAAGGGGTAGCGCTATGTATGGCGCTAGTCTTTTTTTATGTGCAGGTTGCCTATAGTGTCATTGAGCCAGCGATTCGATCTTCGAACAAACATCCCACCCAACTCTGGCAAGAAAGGAAAAAAGCAGCAGAGAAATTATTGAAGGTTGACAAAAAGAAAGGAAAAGAAAATAGCGCTGCTCTTGTTACCCCTCCCAAAGAAGAAAACACTCTTTTTACCCAGCTCCCATCCCTAGAACAGAATATATTGCCCCGCTCCCTGCATAAATTTGAGGAGTTTGGCGCAAGCGCTGGCGACTATACGATTCTCTCTGGGGAACAAAAGGTTGTTTCTCAGAAGATCGTAAAGAAGATATCCCACTTGTTTAAACCTGGAGCGATGAGTTATGCAAGTTTTAGAGAAATCTATGTCCCGCCCAAATGGAATCCAAATGATTTGATGGTATTTCAGATACAAGATGTGCATGAAAACTATGAAGCTCAAAGGAATATCGCTCGAATCATAGAATCTCTCTCAGAATACCCCATTCAATCTTTTTCTTCTAGCAATCAATTTACAAAGAACCAGCCTCAGCTGGTCGTAGGGTTAGAAGGAGCAAGCGGAGCCATGAACTTTGAACCCTACCGCTCGTTTCCAGATAAAGAGATAACAAAAGTGATTGCAGATCATTTTCTTAAAGAATCTTTTATTAGCGGTGCAGAATATGTTGGTATGACTTTAGGTCTGGATTTTCACAAATCCATAGGTTCTAGTCCTCAATCACAGGTTTTATTCAGGAAAGAGCAAAAGAACTTCACCAAAAGATTCGCGCTTCATTGGCCTTAGTTGAACCAAAGGCATTAAATCCAAAGTTAAGGGAATTGTCGCTATCTATCAGGCAATACCACAAAGAGGAGATCAAACTTGGAACCTACATTAAACTTCTTACTAGTACACAGCCTGTAAGTTCTAAGACTTTTCCCAACATCAAACTATTTCTAAGCGCTTTATCAATAGAAGAATCCCTTAACTTTGAAAAGGTAGAAGAAGAAAGAAGGGATTTAACAAAAGCGCTGATGGAAAGACTCCCCCAATCTGAATTGGAAAATCTAATTGCAACCAGCGTATCTTACCGCTTAAAAACCATTGCTCATAGTTCCTACTACCAATACCTTAAAGAGTTGTGCCGAGCCTATGACATTCAATTAAACCAATATCCAGATATGGACCAATATATTCAGTATGTGTTGATAAGTGAAAAGATCAATACCGATACTCTGTTTAGTGAATTGAATAAATTAGAAGCTAGAATCATTGAATCCAATATTAAGAATTTAGATGAAAGAAATGTAATAGAAATCTCAAAAGGTTTGAATTTAATTGAAAAGCTGATCAATTACGAACTCAGCCCATTAGAGTGGGAAGAGTATAAATCCCGCAATAAGGATATTAAAGAGATTGAATCACGCATTTCTGCTTTAAAGAGTATGGGACAGGATAAATTGAAAACAGGTGAATTGAATTCTCAAAGATTTGGAGAGTTCAGAAAGATTCTTGAACCGTTTGAACAATTTAACCAAGCAGCTGTTTCCAGGAACTCGAGTTTGGTAAACAATCTCTTGAAGAAAGTTCAAGAAGGGAATATTGCCCAGAACAGCGCGTCGGGACAAATAGCTTTAATGGTAACAGGAGGGTTTCATACCACAGGGATAACCCAAATTTTAAAAGAGAAAAAGATTGCGTATGTGGTCATTGAGCCCAGATTAGAAGAGATCAAGGGAATAGGAACAGAATATTTAAATATCTTCAATAGAGACAAGACCCCACTGGAAAAGCTCTTTACTGGCGAGCGGATCACACTTAAATCCCCTTTGCCAACTGCAATGACTCCACCCAATGGAGAAATCTCACCCGTTACCTATGTAGTAGAAAGAAAGTTCTCCTTGTTCGCCGCAGCTCTATTAACAAGAAAGATACTTGCTCAAGTAACGAACCTCAGCAGAGCGCAAAGAAAAGAGATTGAGAAGACTATATCCACATGGTTCAAAAAAAAAGGGAGACAGTTCCAAACATTAGAATTCATCACCATAGATCAGATTGAAGAATTTAGAAATAAAGAAGGGGTTTTAGAAAAAGTAGTGATAAACGTTATCCTGCATGGCAAGGAAGGGCAGAAGGATAGTGTAGTTGCCGTGGAGGTGTTATCTAAAGATTCAAAAGAAAAAAGAGGGGTAGAGGATGCTGACTTATTAAACAGTCAAGAGGCTGTGACTAAAGTAGGAGAAGACCTTCTTACCCTTTATGTTCCACACCCATCAGTTTTAATAGAACTCAAGGATATTTTGAATCACAAATTGCCAAAATTTTCTAACTGGATATTAGAAAGAATCAGGAATCGTTCATTCTCGTTGGTTAGGAATGTAAAGGATAAGGTTAGTGGTGTAACCAAAGGAAGCAACGAAATCATTGATTCTATGAAAGATGGAGAATTACGACACTTAGCTGCATTAAAAACTACGACTGCTGAACAATTTGGAAATCGCTGGTTTATTCGATTAGATGGAGATATGCTGGGGACTTTGAACTTGTTATACGGCAAACCGATTTTGGGAACTCCTGAATCCGAATATTCCCTTTTTCTTGAGTTCCAAAAGATTTTAAAGAAAGTTGTAATTGAAGAAGGCGGGAATCTATACATGGGAGAAGGGGCGGATGAGATTATCCTTGAGTTTGAAGGTGATTTTGAAACGATCAATAAAAAACTAAACAATGTGATCGCAAAATATACGATTGGATTTAGGGATCGTTATGCGGTTCTCAGAATTGAGTCTCGCAAGTTGACTGCTGAGCAGGAAAGCAGGATAAGGGCATTGGATGGAGTTTTGGTAGTGGCAGAACATGGGAATGGGTTCAATGTTTTGGTGAATCGTGAAGGATTACAAAATACCAATGATTTGATGCAAGAAATCCAGAAAATTGTATCTGGTCAAGAGGTCATTGATATAACGCATACAAAAATAAATAAAGAGGTGGGATTCTTAACATTAAGTGGTGGGGCAGTATCATTTGAAACTGTGATTGAGTATATGGTTGAAAAGATTTTTGAAGATGATGACAAAAAAGGGAAAGAATCTACATTAAAAAGTATCAGAGAAGAATTGGAACGTGAATTTAAGAAAGAAAATAAAGAGAGAGATGAAACCTTTCTAAAGCTATTTCACCTCATTGGCTTGCAGTTATCTGATATTGCAGTTGGAAAAGCAAAAGATTCAGGAACAACAGGGAGAAACCAAGGGTTTGTTCCAGAGGATTTGGACGATTTAAAAGGATTGAAAGAGAAAAATATTGAATCAACCACAGTAGATGAAGAAAACCAAAAACTCGTTCCAGAAAATCTAGGTGAGTTGCTCGAACCTAATGAAGAACCCGATGAGTTAGAAGAAAGTGAAAGTACAAAAAAAGAGGGTAAAGAAACCGATAAATTTGAAGGTCCAGAAGTTACTCGCTATATGATAGAAAATCCATCAGCAGCATTAGAAGGGATGAAAGCTAAAGGAAAAGAAGAAGGTAAAGATAGTTTAACTGATCTCTATACTGTTGGCAGATTTAAAGAGCTTGTCATAGAAGGAAATCAAAAGTTCTTTGGGTTCTTTAAAGTTTTAAGTTATTTTAAGACTTTGGGTAGAGAACGAGCCTTTCATAAGTGGCAAGAGAAAGTACAGCATAAGGGCGGAGATAAAACGATTAAAAAGATTGGTAAAGCGCTAAAAGGGAATAAAGCAGATATTTTTGGGAATGGAGAGAGAGTTCTTATTGCCCGTCAAAAGGCGGAAGATTTTGTGACAGCCTATGATACCAGAGTGAGAGGTCCTCCTGCTCTTAAAAAAGTGCTGGAAGAACTAACATCTGAGTTAAAAAAGATATATCCAGATGTAGAGCTTGAACTGATCTTTTATGAAGTATCTTTTGAAGAGATGGAAGCGCTTAAAGCAAGGGAAGATTTTAAGGCATACCAGAACCAATATAAACTGATGGCGATGATGGAGCAGATTGTAGAGTCTATGGCAACAGTGGGTGTAGATGAATTAAGGAAAACAGGTTTAATAGTAGAACAGGATGGACCCTTATTCATTGTTCGGTTTAATCACACAAATTTCGATCAGTTGATGCAGAGCTATCGGGATGCGCAGGATCGGTTAGCAAAGAGGGCACAAATGGAAATGGCAGAAGCCAGAAAAAAGATGCCAATACCTACAATACTAAGAGATGAAGAAAGCGTAAAGGAGGAACCATCATATACTCAATCCAAATGGGAAAAAGTTAAAAATATACTAACAGGCGAGGAAGGAACCAGTACAGTAGAATATGGATTGATTTTAGCTGCCATTAATCCCATTGGGTTTTTTATTGGCGGTGTATCACTTGTAGTATGGGGGATTGTTAATTTGGTGAAGGAATTAACAAAGATGCGCCCCTCTCTTCCAGAGAGTGTTCTACTAAATAATTTATTGGAACAGCTACCGGAAAATAGCCGAGAACCGCTTCAAAAGGATTTATCTAAAGGCATCTTGCCTAAACCAGAAAAGTTATTGAATCAAATAAAATCTCAATCCATCTTAGAACAAGAGCAACTGGAACAGCTCCTTCATACAATTCATCTGATACAGATGGCTCGAATCGTTTCTGGGATCAAAGGCATCCCTAAAAAGGGAGATAAACTGGAACCACAACAGAGCTCTCGGATTTCTAGGTTTCTCAACTCTAAAGAATTAGCTCAAGTAGAACTCAATGAACTTATCAATGCTTATGACGGTTTGTATAAGAGTTATAGAGATAGTAAGGAGGATAGTAAAGAGAGAGAAATGATAAAAGAGAATTTCGGGTATTTAGCGACAGTGCTCTTTGAGTCTGGTGGAGCAAATGATTTAGGTATTAGCTTTGAATCAAGATGGAAAGCGTATCAGGGGATATCAAAGATGTTTAACTCTGAATCAACTTTTTCTGAAACTATGAAGGAATCTGCAAAAGAGATGTGGGAGAATGGAAGAAGAAGAAAGGAAGAGGGTAGTTATAGCTCTAGGTTGATTAGAACAGAAGAGTTAGACTCTATGGTTACTTTAGAAACAGGAACATCTGGAATTGAACTCTTTAATGTGGATGATCTCTCATCTAATGGAATTAAACTTTTAGCGGATAGAATAAGAAATCTCCCATCTGGCAAACAGATTTACCTTTATTCATCTAAAGGTCAGCCATTAACCTCTTCGCTGAGAGATCATCTCATCAAAGAGATATTAGATTTGAATGTAGATGGAGTTGACTCTAACAGATTAAAACAGATCAAATTTGGAGAGAAGCAGATCTATGGAACTACTGATTTAACCGAGATCGTTACTAGGATCAGAGCTTTAAGCAATATCCCTAATCCTCTAGTAGATATCTTTACAGAGAGGAATGTCTTTAAAGGAAGTGTGCAGGGATTAAGAATCCAGATTTTTGTAATCCTTTCAGAAACTCATCTAATTGAAATTTCTAAAGATTTAGAATTGATCCAAAAGTCAAGGGAACTGTTCGCTCTTCAGCAGTGAACACTCTGGAGATTACTAACCATTTAAACTTGGGGAGTTTATGACTACTCTTCATATCTTTATTATTCTATAAATATCTCAACCTAAGTCAAACCCCTGACCACTTAAGAGCTATCAATCTTAATGTGATCTAAATCTCCTATGCTGCCTGATCTACAGATTTTTTGCCCTTAAGGTCAAATTCAATCCTTCCTGTAAATCCATCAATGACCAAGATACTTTTCTTCAACTCGGGGTGGTGCAGGATTCGGACATGGGATAATTGCATGCCATGGGCTCTTAAGAAATCTTGAGTATCTTCTATACTCATTACATTATTTTTATCTGTGATAACCACGATCTCATAGGCAAGGGATTGATCCCCTTCTTTCTTGGCATCTTCTTCAAAACTTTGGAGATTAGCAAGTTTGGCTGGATTCTCTGTTAAGTCCTTGATATTAGAGATAAATCGAATGCCAGGCTCTTCTATTATGCTATCCATTACAGTATGGTAGAAAGAGAATAGACGATTTACCAATCCTGTCTCATTAAGAGGATTGGAAACTAAAAGAGCTTCTGCTCTTAGTGGGGCAATACCTTGACTAGCAGTCTCTAACTGAAGGTTCTCTGATAGCTGATTCCTATGTGATAGGTAATACCATACAAACCCTATAGTAACTGTAACAATCCAAGGGATGATACTGAACTCATTGCCTGAAGCAGCGCCATTAAATGCATCTGCTGGAGATACATTCGTATTAAAAGAGGTATTAAGAAACAGCGCTAATCCCGCTAAACCGCCACCAAGAGTGCCCCAAAGCCCTGAAGAAGGGTTATCTCCTTTTGGAGGCTCTTTAAATCTGGCTATGCTGGGCAGTGTCTCAATAAATTCAAAAAGTTTTCTTTGATCTGGAAAACGCTTGACATACGAAAGTGCCCAGTCAGAACTGTAATGAAGAACCTTAATAACTGCTTTGATCATCGCATTCTGGGATTCAGGTGTGTGGGCATTGTCTACAATATTATGACGTGATTCAAAATTGGTTTTAACTCCTGTTGCCTTTCCTTTTAAATTGTCAAGAGCTTCAATCATCAATTCTCTCTCCACAATTGCACGGATCATTTCTCTGTAAATGCCCTCTCCACTAGTAATTTCTTTTAATTCCACTAATCCATCTATAAACTCCTCATTCAACCATAAATTCCCATGGACAATGTTGACATAGATTGGTCCATATCTCGTTGCCTTTTGGTGATACCACATTCTCATTGGGGCAATAAAATAAGTATTCATATCTTTAATCAGATGATTTCCTCTATAAACACGGGCTTCTACCTTGTTTAGGGCACCACGTAATTTGCCATAAGTCCCTTTATTTTCATCCAGATTTTTTTCAAAAAGAGCATTGATATCATCAATCACTCCTTGTTGATCAATATTAAGCACCTTAACTTCAGTTTTTTCAAAATAAATGGGGAAAAACTTGAGGAAGAAGGCAAGTCTATACTGATTATCATACCGATCATCTCCAGTTCTACCTGAAACATAATTTTCTATAAACTTTTGAACTCTGTCTCCCCAATTTTCCTTAACCTCGGAAACATATTCAGATCCATTTTTCCAAGCGAGCGCTTTCCAAAATACCTCTTCCACAGATATCCCCAGCTCAGCCAACTCTTCTCTCTTCTCCCACACCATCTTAAATAACTCTAACAATTTTCCTTTATGCAGCGCAGCCCAAAAGGGGATCGCCTCAGCTCCAAGACGAACCGTAAACCTCTTCCAGTTCCCTACCACCTTAACTGTTCTTCCAGAAACCTTAGAGATTAATTCTCGCTTCCTTGAAGATTTGTCTTTTAAAATCAAATCTTTAATCCTTTGCTGTTCAATACGTTTAGCAAACTCTTTTGAAACATCTGCGATATGATCCGTAGGCACATAGTTCGCAGCCATAGCTAACACTCGAGATTCGGATGCCAATCTCCCATCCTCTCTAAACCCGCTGTCTCTTCTCAACCGATGGTTTTCAGCCATTCTATAAATATTTGATTTTCTATTTTCTAATTGAAAAGTTATGGATTTTTTTAAGTGATCTTTTTTTAAGGAAAAACTAGATGCAAATGAGATTTGGGGAACTACAACTCCGAACAATAATGACCCCACCACTGTAAGAGAAGTGATCTTCTTCCAGTATCTCTGTAACTTTATAGTTAGTTTTGCAATCGTTTTCATGATTAGTCCAATAAAGAGATTCTTTTAAGACTTCTAGAGATTTAAACTCTCAAACCTCGCTGCCTTCTCTAACACATTTGAGAGAATCAAACCATCCCAAAACTTTGATCCGCGACTTCTCCCAATCACTTTGATTGGGATATGCCTGGAGGTCAATCTCTAGAAGTCCTTACAGAATCTTCTATCAAAAGTATATATCAAGCAGGGCAGTTCTGTCTTCAACTATTTGTAAATTATTTGTGACAAAAATGAAAAGTTTCACAAAAATTCACAACAAAAATTCACCCTTTTTTTTGGGGGAGGGGGGGGGTGATATCGGTGATTTCATAAAAAATTCATAAGGACTGATAATATAAAAAAGAGAGATTCCATCATGGGAGGTTAGGTATAGGATTAGCTTAAAATGGATAATCAATTCCAACAAAAAGAGCGGTTCCCTGCTCAGAAAATCCTAAATCAATAATGCCAACCACGTTCGGACGAACCACAGTGCGAAATCCCAGCCCTCCCACATGGTGCAGATCCCAAACTCGGCTATTGTCTGGATCATGAAAAACCATTCCTGTGTCATAGTAAGGGGTTAATTCAAAATCCACATTCACATTAAAAGCGCTTAAGGTATAAACCCGGATCCTTTCTTCTATGGTAAGATTCATTTTGTTTCTATCAATAAAGCGCGCGTCTCCAAACCCTCTTAAGGAATCTTTGCCTCCTAAAAGAGATTGTTCATAAAAAGGGGTTTTAGAGCCATTTTCTCCTTCCACTAAAAAGCGCCAGCCTGTAATCCACTGATTATTTTTTAAAGGATAAAATCCTCTAGCTTCCATACCCATTCTGTCATATTTTGTATCTCCTCCTAAAGGGCCGGCAATTTCCTCGAACAGATTAAATAGATGTCCGCGGGTTGGAGCTAGGATCAAGTCGCGTGAATCATAAGAAAGCGTTAAACGCTGCGCAATAATCGCTTTTTGTGTATCTACTCCTTCTGGCCTGGGAGAAAAAGTTGTGATGCTTGGTAAAGAATTAATGGGTCCGTCTAGTGCGTTGGCAAGACGAAAGCGATGAGAAAGAGTTAAACGTAAGCGTTCTAAAAAGTTGATACCAGTCATTATTTGAAAATGGTTGTCTCTTAAGGTATAGTTAGACTGATTTTTGAATTCTGATCTTGGACCAAAGCCAAAAAATCTAAAAGAGCCGTCCCTGCGCACAGTTAAATCGCATTTAAAGTAAAACCATTCAGAAAGAAATTGGGGATCTTCATACCGAAATGTGATTCTTCTATTGGTTTCTGTGGCATAAGAGGCAATGGTAAACATTTGAGCGTTTTTATGAGGATACCAATAATGGCGCATGGTGCTGTTTACCCCGAAAGTGTGGTTGTAGGTTAGAGAAGGAGCAAGAATGTGCTGGATCTCTTCTTTTTTATTTACAAATAAAAAAACAGGCAATACCCCAACGGTTAAGCCTGAATTTGGATCAGAAGAGGGAGCTGGAAGATAGACTCGTGTTTTTCCCGGAGAAGCTGCAATCATAATGTTGATGAGACCCTGCAAGAATTTTTTTCCAAGAGTATGAGCTTCTTTAGCCGCAGCTTGCACCTCTTCCACTGCCGTGTGCGCGGTTTTGGCGACCACATCTTCCATGGGCTGGGTGAGCCTTTTACTTTTTTTCTTTGTTTTTTTAGTTTCTGGATGAAGAGAGGAAGATTCAGGCTGATTTTGAGAAGTAGGTTCTTCCGCGCCGCAAAAAGAAAAGAGGAAAAAAATAAGGGAGATTAAATAAAAAACTTTCAAAAATCTCATTTATGTTTTTATTTTTTTGCGATGTAGAGGAGGAGGATCGTGTCAAATATTCCCCAAACAAGCCAGAGCGCGAAAATAATATCGAGCAAAATAAAGAAATTGGTGGAGAGAAATTCCCGGGCTTGGTTGTAGGATTCTTCAATGCGGTTGAGTTTAATTTCCACGGTTTTATAGAGTTCATCAATGTTAAAAACTTTTACCACATCTTTGTAGATGGTTCTTAAGTGCCAGTCTAAGTCAATTTTAGGGATATTGGTAGAAACATTGTAAAGCGAATCCACAATGGAGAGTTTGTCCTTGCCAAAATCAATCGCATCTTGGGAAAAACGGCGGTAGCGGGAGGGGATTTCCCAAAATTTGTAATAAGGGGGAAGCCGGTCCAATAATTTTTGAGCGCTGTCCACCTCGCTGTCTAAAACAAAATGATAGGCTTTTAAGCTCCAGTATTGCGCGTAAGAAAGAGCCACTAAATCTAAGAGCGTGTCAAATTCACTGGAAGAGATCACAGCTCCAAAACGTTTGAGCAGGATCAATTCATTTTCATAATAACCTAAGTTTGCCAAAGGGTCTTTAGTAAAGACAAAATCAGAAAGCATGTCGAAATTTGGCTCCCCGGCTACAATGCCGTATAGGGCTTTATAGTGCTGCCGGATAAAGTGATCCGCATTCTTAACATGGGAAGGATGAAAAATAAAAGCAGGAAAGGTTTCTGATTCTTTAAGGCGCAAATCATAGCGGTGAATGGCAAAACTTTGCGCTCGCTCAATCAGCTCGCTCACTCTTTTTTGGCACCACTCAGAGATCGCAGTTTTTCCAATAAAGAGTTTTTCAACATTGCAGGAAAGCTCCGCGCATTCATTCAGGTTAAACTCCATTTGAAAATTAATTTGTATGAGACCCACCCCAAACCTGTAGAGATGCGATTCTGTGTTAGCTTCTGTATAAAGTTTGGAATTAAAGGAGATGGGAGGCAGGGCATGAGCATAGACCTCATGGGTCATGCTTTGAGCTTCTTCTCCAGCAAAATCCAGCTCTAAACCTAAGTCAAAAGGGAAAAAAAGGACTACTTGGGTTTTCATATGAAGGTTTTAGAGGGGATTTTAGCAGATTTTTTTAGGATTGACAAAAAAGAGTTGGGGGTTTAAAATGATGATATCCCACACCCCAAATTTTGTGGTATCTTTAAAAAAGAAAATTTAATGATTAAATCATGTCTTTAAAATTAGATGAGAAACCGATCCTGTTAAAGTTCGCAAGAACAGTTCTGGAACGAGCTGTTAAAGATTCGGGTTTAAGAAAAGAGGTGAATTGGTTAAAGGAACTGATTCCTCATTTTTCTGTGAGCGACAGGACACCCCAATCTCTTTTTGTGACTCTTAAAAAATTTAAAGAGCTGAGAGGCTGCGTGGGAACGATTTTAACAGAACTCCCTTTATTGGAAGGGCTTGGAAAATGTGCCATGCAATCCGCTTTTTTTGATCCTCGTTTTTCTCCTTTAACTTTAGAAGAATTGCCCTTTATTCAAATAGAAATTTCTTTTTTATCTCCTTTAAAAAAAATTAATAAAATTGAAGAGATCGTTCCAGGGAAACATGGCGTTTATTTAAAAAATGGATTTAATGTTGGACTTTTTCTGCCGCAAGTTTGGCAGGAGATCCCCTCTCTGGAAGAATTTTTGCAAGAGCTTTGTTCTTCTAAGGCTGGGCTTTCTAAACACGCATGGAAAGATCCCAAAACAGAACTTTTTATTTTTACAGTGGATCATTTTTCAGAATTATAGAGCTAAAAATTGTCTTTACCCGAAGTATGGCCAAAGGTTTAGGTTTAAGTGAGTTTAGGCAGCGAGACTAAAAAAATGAATAGAGTTTTTTTAAGTCTGGGCTCTAATATTGGTTCAAGAATCAGAAATTTACAAACAGCGATAAAGTTTCTTAAAGCTAATCCAAAAATTCAAGCGGGCAGGCTCTCTTCTATTTATGAGACCTCACCCATGGGCCCTAAACAAAGAGATTTTTTAAACTGCGTTTTAGAGTTACAAACAGTTTTATCCCCTCCCCAGCTTCTTTTTAATTTAAAAGAGATTGAAAAAAAAATGGGAAGAAAAAAGACAATTCAGGATGGGCCGAGACAAATTGATTTAGATTTAATCTTGTATGGAAGGAAAAGGGTTCAATCTCCTTTGTTGACTTTGCCTCATCCGAGATTTCATAAAAGGAAGTTTGTTTTAAAACCGCTTTCTGAGATTGCCCCTAACTTAAAACCAATAGGTTTTAAGAAGACAATTTTACAGCTTTATCGTCGTTTGACAGACCCAAGTCAAAAAGTTAAACTACATCGAAAACAGATATGAAAATTAAAAAAATTACAACAACCGCGCTTTTAGAGATGAAAAAAAATGGGGAAAAGATCACGGCGCTCACAGCTTATGACGCGGCCATAGCAAAAATTTTGAACGCATCTCAAATTGAAATTGTGCTGGTTGGGGATTCTGTGGGAAATGTAAAGTTAGGCTATGAAAATACAATCTCAGTTACTTTAGAAGAGATGCTGCACCACACCAAAGCAGTTAAAAGAGGAAACAGTTTTAGTTTGCTGGTAACAGACATGCCTTACCTAACTTATCAGCTTTCCATAGAGCAAGCAAAAGTAAATGCCGGCAGGTTAATTAAAGAGGGTGGGGCAGAAGCGGTTAAACTTGAAGGTGGTCTGGAAGTGGCCAACACCATTAAAGCGCTTGGTGAGATTCATATTCCTGTGATGGGACATTTAGGTTTAACTCCCCAGTCAATCCATCAAATTGGGGGGTATAAAATCCAGGGAACGACTCAAGAATCCAAAGAAAAAATGGTTCGAGACGCAAAAATTTTAGAAGGCGCAGGAGTTTTTGCCATTGTTTTAGAGGCGATACCAGAGGATCTAGCGCAAGAAATTACTAAAAAAATTTCAGTGCCTACCATTGGCATAGGCGCTGGCCCTGGCTGTGATGGTCAAATTTTAGTGAGCGATGATCTTTTAGGGCTTACCGAGGGCCATGTGCCAAAGTTTGTCAAACAATATGCGGATTTAAAAACAGAAATTTATAAAGCGGTGCGGGCGTTTAAAAACGAAGTTAAAACCAAACATTACCCTTGTTCTTAGCGCCCATAAAACAGTTTTTAACTCGAGAGGTTTCAATGTTTCTGGCCATACTTATTTTAATTTTTTCCGTTATCTTTTTTTGGGGCTACCTTTCTTCCAGCATCATGTTAAAAGTTCCAAGAGTGGTCAATGAGTTTAATCCCAAATCTTTTGGGTGCAATTATGAATCTTTTACGACTTTCACTGAAGACCAGATTAAAATAGAGGGGTGGTTTGTCCAAGCAAAAGAGAAAAGCTCTACGCTGCTTTTTGTGCTGCATGGATGGGGAGCCAATCGAAGCGATGTTCTGGCCACAACTATTTTTTTGGCTAAAAAATATAATCTTGTTTATTTTGACTTTAGAAACCATGGAAGTTCTGGAGGCGATAAAACTTCTTTAACCTGTTTGGAAATTAAAGATTTTAAAGCGGTAGTTAATTTTATAGAAAAAGAAAAGAAAGAGTTTGTTCAGAAGTCTGGTGTCTTTGGTTTTTCCATGGGTGGTTCTGTGGCGATTAGCGCTGGAGCAGAGCTGCCCCAGATGCAAGCGATTGTTGCAGAGAGCCCTTTTGCCTCTTACGAGGAAACAGTCTATCGTTTTGCCAAACTTTTTTATAGAGCGCCGCGGTTTGTGGTTCCTCTCACACTTTACTTTATTCAAGCTCGCTTAGGATTTAATCCAGAGAAATGCTCTCCGATTCATTTTGTTTCTAAAATTTCTCCTAGAGCCTTATTGATTATTCAAGGCGGGAATGATTTGCGCATGCCAGTAAAAGAAGGACAGGCTTTGTATGATAGAGCAAGAGAGCCTAAGGAGCTTTGGATTGTACCAGAAACAGATCATGGCGCTATTTTTGAAAAAAATCCGAAAGAATACCAGAAAAAAATATTAGATTTTTTTGACAAAGCATTTAAAATTTTTTAAATAGTTTTGGGTTTCAATCGAAGTTAATTTTCATCCGTCCTTTAACTAACTGGACATTTTGTAATTTAGATTGACAAATTGTCCATTTTTATCTACACTTAAGAATCATGATTATTAGAACCTTAGGTCACAAACTAAAATCCATTGCCACCAAATTTCCTATTGTTACATTAGTTGGACCTAGACAATCCGGGAAAACAACTCTTGCAAAACTTACATTCCCCAGACACTCTTATGTTTCTTTAGAAGATTTAGATATTCGTGAGTTTGCCCAAACAGATCCCAGAGGTTTTTTATCAAACAATCCCCCGCCCATTATCCTGGATGAAATACAACGAGTTCCTGCTCTTTTTTCCTATTTACAAACAGCTGTGGATTCAAAAGATAAAGAGGGTCAATATATTCTAACAGGTTCGCAAAACTTTCTACTGGAAGGAGCCATTTCTCAAACTCTTGCAGGAAGGACAGCAATACTAACGCTTTTACCTCTTACTCTTAAAGAGTCAAAAAAATTTGGACATCAATCAAAAAATTTGGATGATTGTATGCTAAAGGGCTTCTATCCCAGAGTTTATGCTAAAAAAATTGATCCTTTAGATTGGTATTCTGGATATGTGCAAACTTATATAGAAAAAGATATTCGGCTTATTAAAGAGATTACAAATCTAACTACTTTTCAGAGATTTATAAAATTGTGCGCTGGTCGTACAGGACAACTGCTGAATCTTTCTTCTCTAGGGAATGATTGTGGAATTAGTCACAATACAGCTAGATCCTGGCTTTCTCTTTTAGAATCTACTTTTATTGTTTTCCTCTTAAAACCTTACTATGAAAACTTTAATAAACGGTTGGTCAAACAACCCAAACTCTATTTTTATGATACGGGTCTTGCCTGTTATTTGCTAGAAATCCGAACTAAAGAACAGTTGTCCACTCATTTTCTTCGAGGAGCTCTTTTTGAATCTTTTGTCATCTCAGAGATAATGAAGCAACAATGGAATCAAGGGATAGGACCAAGTTGTTATTTTTGGAGAGATAAAATTGGGCATGAAATTGACTGTTTGACTCATATTAATAATCGTCTCTATTCTATTGAAATAAAGTCTTCAAAGACGATTTCAAATGATTTTTTTAATGGGTTAAAATATTGGAGCAGGATAAGTAAACCCCTCAGCTCACATCTTTTTCTTATCTTTGGTGGAGAGCAAAACCAAACAAGATTTGATACTCGTATTATTTCATGGGAACAGATACCGGAAATGTTTAACTCGAACATTGCAAAGGCCAAGTCAAATCCAACGTCCTAATCTACGGGTTTAACCAGAATATGTATTAAAAAATGGAAGGCGATTAAAGTCTATTTATTTTTTCAAAAAAGGATTTAAAATTTTTCAAACAATTCAAGGTTTAAGTCCGGATTAATTTCCAGATTTTTCCATTCGTAAGATTCAATCAGTTTCCCGGTCTCTTCAAACAGCTCAATTTTTCTTATCAGATGGTTTTGATCCAGGGTAACACTGCGTTTGATGAGCTTCCCATTTTCTAAATTATCAAAAGAGATTTTTTTCAAGCCTTGCTGGTCAGTTGACAAAATAAGAAGAGAATCCCTGCTACCCTTATTGATTCTTTTTTGAAGGAGTTGGCAGATTGTTTCTGCTCGGTGGTTTAAGTCCGAACGATCCACTGTTCCGCCAGAATCAGAAGAGACTTTTTTATCGTTCAACGCATAGTTTAAAACAAAAAATTTAAGTTTTGGGAAAGGTCTTACTTTTACAAGATTTGAGACCTCTGGATTATAAATCAAAACAGCGCCTTTCTTAGGCTTTTCTATGTCCATGCGGATTTTATTGGGAGAAAGATAGGAATAGCGCATGAGACTTTCTGTTTGTTTGCCTTCATAGAAAGTTTTGGCTTGGTAGGCGCACTGATAGGATCGTACTTCTTTCCAGCGGCTCATGAGAGATTCACAAAGATCGTTAGAAAAAGAAGGAGAAGAAAAAATAAAGAGAATAGAACTGAGCCAGCCTATTTTCTTTAATATTTTTTTAAGTTTAAATATTCGGATTGAAAGCAATATTTGCGTATGAAGATCGCTAGACTATTTTTTAATATGGATGTGTAAGCCGCACTCTTTTTGATCTGGATTTTCCCACCACCATCTTCCTGCTCTTAAATCTTCTCCGGATTTTATGGCGCGCGTGCAGGGAGAACAGCCAATGGATGTATATCCTAAGTCATATAGCTTATTGTAAGGAACTTTATTTTTTTTAATGTAGTCCCACACCTGTTCATTAGACCAATCTATTAAAGGATTAAATTTAACAATACCTTTGAGCGGTTCATCCAACTCCACTTTGGGTGTATTTGCGCGGGTGATTGCCTGAACCCTGCGCAAGCCTGTAATCCAGCACTCCAGGTGGCTTAAGATCCTATTGAGGGGAATCACTTTTCTAATGTTACAGCATTCTAGACGATTTTCAATGCTCTGACGAAAAGAGTAGAGCCCTTTTTCTTTTTCCAGTTTTTCCACAGCTTCTCTATCCGGGAATTGAGATTCTATGGAAACCCCATACTTTTCTCGAATCCGTTCCATGACCTCATAGGTTTCTTCATTCAGCCTGCCGGTATCCAGGGTAAAAATTCTAAAATTTTTACCCTTAATCTTATAAAGCATGTCAATCAAAACAGAATCCTCGCATTGAAAGCTGGATGCCAGGGCTATTTTAGGAGAAAAGTTTTCCCAAGCCCATCTTAAGAGCTCTTCAGCAGTTTTGGATTCTAATTCTTTGGATATTTTTGTAATTTTTTCCAGCGGTATTTTCAATTTTTTTATTCCTCTTTAGATATAAAAAATATGGTTTTCAATGGAGATGCTTTTATGCAATATTCGATTTAATAAATTTTACAAAAAAAGACTAAAATGTTAAAGTTATATCCTCAATAAAATTTCTATTGTTTTTATATTTTTTCAGAAAAAATAGGGTTGAATTAAAAATATATTATGAAAGTGAAAATTGCTGTTTTAGCTTCAGGCAATGGCTCTAATTTACAGGCGATTATTGACGCTACTTATTCAGAAGTTCTCAAGTTGGCAGAAGTAACTCTTGTAATCGCAAATAAGAAAGAGGCTTTTGCTTTAGAAAGAGCTAAAAGAGCAAGGATTGAAGCTCTTTTTTTAGATCCTCTTTCTTTTTCTACACGTTTCGCTTATTTTGAAAAAATGACAGAAGAGTTAGAGAATAGAAAGGTGGATTTAGTTTGTCTTGCAGGGTTCCTTTTAAAGTTAGAAGGCCCTATCCTAAAAAAATTTTCTAAACGAATTTTAAATATTCATCCCGCGCTTTTGCCAAAATTTGGCGGGAAAGGAATGTATGGCCATCATGTGCATGAAGCGGTTTTAAAAGCAGGAGAAAAAGAGTCTGGATGCAGCGTGCATGTAGTGGATGAAGATTTTGATCATGGCCCAATCCTTTTACAGAGAAAGGTTCTAGTTTTACCCGAGGATACTCCTCAAACTTTAGCGGATAGGATTTTGAAAGAGGAACATCTGCTTTATCCGGAAGCGATCCATCTTTACATACAAAAAAATATTCTTTAGAATAATTTTAAAGGATTCTCACCAGGTGTAAAAAGGAATATTTTCTCTATCTGTATGCGTGCAATTCACAGTCACCTCTCCTGATTGAGAAGAGTATATCCATCCCCCAACATCAGTCACATCCGTGCTGGCCACAGTGCTGGTATAGACCGTTAGTTCACTAGCAGTATCAGAATGATATTCTCCTAATTTAGCGGTAGGAATTACATCCACATATTCAGTAGTTAAAGATATTAAGTTTTGGGCATAGACTCCAAATTCACTTGCAGAATACATGGAAGAACTAGATCTTAAAGCGCTTAAAGAGCCTTTGGTAGCGCCTTCTTTAGAGCGGCGAAAGAGTTCAGCGAATTTAGGGGTTACAACAACCACTAAAATAGCCAGAATAGTAACAGTCAACATGAGCTCTACTAGAGTGAACCCTTTTTTTTGCAGGAATGGGGATCTCATGAGAGACATCAATGTTACTAATTTTGCAAGGGATTGACAATACATCAATTTTAGTGTATAAACAGTAGGGGGGGGCGCATCTTGTATATTATTAAATACTATGTGACGGATCGCGGGGATTGCTTATTCCAATCATTTTTGGATGGGGCACAGGCTAAAGTTAGGGCTAAGTTTATTAAACTTCTGGATATTCTCTCAGTCTATGGGCCAAATTTACCCCGCCCTTATGCGGATATGTTACGCGATGATATTAGGGAATTAAGGATTCGATTAAGCACGAACCGTTATAGAGCTTTATATTTTTTTACTCATAGGAACTATATCATTATTACTCATGGTATTTTAAAAAATACGGATGAAGTGCCACCCAATGAAATTGACAGAGCGGTTCGTTATAAGATTGATTTTGAGAATAGGTTAGCGAAAGGAGAGATAAAGTTATGAAACGCAAACTCATAGATTATAAAGAATGGAGAAAAAAAGAATTAAGAGATACTAACGTCCGCAAAGCTTATGAACAAGCGGACGATAATCCTTTCATTGAAGTTGCCACTCAATTAATACGGCTTAGAGAAAAGAAACATTTAACACAATTACAGCTTGCAAGAAAACTGCATACAACTCAACAAACAATTTCTAGGCTTGAATCTTTACGTTATAGGGGTTACACTCTCTCCACCTTAGAGAAGATTGCAGAAGCATTTAATAAAGAATTAAAAATCCAGTTTGTTTAAACTAAAATTTTAGGTTACTTTTTTTATATCATGATATTCGAACAGGGCTTGCTTTGAATCGTTTAAAAATATTTTTTTTCATTTGTTCTTTACTTTTGTTTGGCGCTTGCCAGAAAGAGCCTCATTCTCTGAAAGCGCGTTTAGGTTATTTTCCGAATATCACGCATGCCCAGGCTTTAGTTGGAGTTTCTCAAAATATTTTTCAAAAACATTTAGGCCAAGTCCTTTTAGAAACAAAAGTTTTTAACGCAGGACCTCAAGCCATAGAAGCTCTTTTTGCCGGGGCATTGGATGTGGTTTACGTGGGACCTAATCCAGCCATCAATGCTTATGTAAAGTCCAATGGAGCTTTTAAAATTATCTCCGGTTCTTGTTTGGGAGGAGCTTCTTTGGTGGTTAGAAACGATGCTGGAATTAATGGCGCAGGAGATTTTAATGGTAAGAAGATCGCCACGCCTCAAGCGGGAAACACCCAGGATATTGCGGCAAGGATTTGGTTAAGAAACAATGGATTTAAATTAAGAGAAAAAGGAGGCACAGTCCATCTTTTACCCATAGCAAATTCTGATCAGCTCACATTATTTTTAAAAAAAGAGCTGGATGCTGCATGGACTGTTGCTCCCTGGACTCATCGTCTCATTCAAGAGGCTAACGGTAAAATTTTTATGAAGGAAGAAAATTTATGGAAAGATTTAACTGGAGGACGGTATGCCACTGTTGTTATTTTAGCGAAAGCAGAATTTATAAAGGCGCATCCGAAAATCATTAGAGATCTTTTAGAGGCGCATATGGAAGCAACTGACTTTTTAAAATCTAATCCCAAAGAGGCAAAGAAACTAGTAAATCAAGAGCTTAAAAGACTTACAGGTAAATCTTTGGCGCCTGAAGTTCTTGAAGACTCTTTTAAGGAAATTGAGTTTACTCTGGATCCTTCAAAAATTTCAATCCAGAAGCAAGCTCAATGGTCGTTTCAAGAAGGGTTTTTAGGAAAGAAAGAGCCGGAACTCTCCACGCTTTTTGATCTTTCTATTCTAAATGAATGTTTAACCGAAAAAGGAAAAGGCTTGGTGAATTAATGTTTAAAAAGAAATCCAAACATTATTTGGAACCATTTGCGCCAGAACTTATTGTAAGAAATGTGACTAAAACATTTCCTACCCGCACAGGGAGCACGAACGCTTTAAAAGAGGTTAGTTTTGATGTGCGGGAAGGTGAATTCGTTTGCTTGGTTGGCCCCTCTGGCTGTGGTAAATCTACATTGCTTAATTTGATCGCTGGATTGGAAAAACCAGATAGCGGCAATATCCTTTTAGATGGGCAAGAGGTGATTGTCCCAGGACCAGATCGGGTTGTGATTTTTCAGGAAGGAGCGCTTTTCCCTTGGATGAGTGTTCTAGAAAATGTAGAGTACGGTCTTAAGATACGCGGGGTTGGCGCTAAAGAACGAGAAACGATTGCTTTAGAGTTTTTAAGTTTAGTGCATTTAGATAAATTTGCGCATTCTTTTATTCATGAGCTTTCTGGCGGGATGAGGCAGAGGGTGGCTATTGCCCGCGGGTTAGTGCTTGAACCAAGAATTTTATTAATGGATGAACCTTTTGCTGCTTTGGACACTCAAACCCGGGATCTTTTAGTGGAAGAGTTAAGAGGCATTTGGAGCGAATTAGAAAATACGGTTTTTTTTGTGACTCATAATGTGAGAGAGGCGGTCTATCTTGGGGATCGGGTGATCTTGCTTTCTTTTCGACCTGGGAAAGTAAAGAATATTTTCCCTATTCCAGTCACGCGTCCCAGAGATCCAGACGATCCAAAATTAGAGCAGATTGTGCGTTCCATAGTGGAAGAGCTGCATGATGAAGTGGAAAAATCAGTTTCTGAAGAGCTAAAGGAATAGAGACCATGCGTAAATTTTTTTTACAGATTATATTTTATACCGGTTTAATTTTACTTTGGCAAGGAGTGGTGAGTTTAAAGATTTGGCCGGAATATCTTTTTCCTTCGCCATTGAAAGTTTTGCAAGCAATGGTTCAGGGTTTCAGTGATGCCAGTTTTTTTCTAGCTGTGGAGATGAGCATGAAAAGAATCCTTTTAGGTTATGGGCTTTCTATTCTAGGAGGCTTGATCCTTGGATTTTTATTAAGTCAAATTCGTTTGTTGGAAGAGACTTTAGGCTCTTTAGTTTTAGGATTTCATACCTTGCCCAGCATCTGTTGGCTGCCATTGGGAATTTTATGGTTTGGCTTGTCGGATGCCGCAATTTTAATTGTGATCCTTTTTGGTTCTCTTTTTTCTCTTACTATTGCCACCACAGACGCAATTAAAAATATCTCTCCTATTTACATTCGGGCTGCAAAAACCATGGGTTCTAAAGGCTGGCATCTTTATTGGGATGTGGTTTTGCCTGCTGCTTTGCCTACCATTGTCACAGGTCTTAAACAGGGGTGGTCTTTTGCTTGGAGATCTTTAATGGCAGGGGAACTTTTATTTGTTAGTTTAGGCTTGGGCCATCTTTTACAGATGGGGCGAGAACTGAATGATGCGGCTCAAATGTTTGCAGTGATGATTTTAATTGTTTTAATCGGCGTGGTTGTGGATTTTTGGATTTTTGGTAAAATTGAAAAAAAGGTGCGATTGCGCTGGGGCTTACTTGAAAAAAGATAAAAGAAAATGGCTCTTCCTAATATTTTAGATACGATTGGCAATACTCCGCTTGTAAAACTATCTTCTTTTCAAAGATGGATTCCAAAAGATGTTTCTATTTTTGCAAAGTTAGAATCTAAAAATCCGGGCGGGTCAGTAAAAGACCGGGCCGCAAAAAAAATGATTTTAGAAGCGGTTCGTTTGGGTGAGCTAACGCACGAAAAAACTATTTTGGATTCTTCCTCTGGCAATACTGGAATTGGCTATGCTTTAATTGCCGCGGCTTTAGGATACAAATTAGAGTTAGTGATGCCGGAAAATGCTTCAGAAAAAAAGAGGACGATTGAAGCTTTTGGAGCAAAGGTTATTTTTTCCGATCCTTTGGAAGGGTCGGACGGCGCTATCCTGGAAGCTCAAAAAAGATTTAAAGAAAATCCAGGGAAGTATTATATGCCAGACCAGTACAATAATCCTAACAATTGGAAAGCTCATTACGAAACCACTGCTGAAGAAGTATGGAAACAATCTTATGGGAAATTAACTCACTTTGTTGCAGGCATTGGCACATCTGGAACTTTGATGGGAACCGGGAAAAGGCTGCGTGAGCTAAAAAAAGAGATCCAAATCATAGCGGTAGAGCCTGAAGGAGCTCTCCATGGTTTAGAAGGATTAAAGCATATGGAATCTTCCATTGTTCCTGGGATTTATGACCCTAGAGGGTATGATCGCAAAATTTCTGTTTTTACAGAAGACGCTTATGAAATGACTTGCAGGCTGGCTCGGCAAGAAGGGATTTTGGCAGGCTACTCTTCTGGAGCAGCTTTACAAGCTTGTTATCAACTGGCGAATGAAATGAAACAAGGCATGATTGTGACTATTTTTCCTGATGGCGGGGAACGTTACTTACAAACTCAATTTTGGTATGAAGTATTAAAATATTGGGAAGAACACTGGAAATTTTTTGAAACCAAATAATTTTTTAACGTTGGATCGCAATCTTCACTGTTTTTGTTTTTCCGCTTTCTTTTACTAAAGCAAAATAGATTCCGCTTTCTACTTTTTGATCAGATTCAGTTTGAGCGTTCCACTTCACCCTGCCGTCGCCGTCTTCATCCTTAAGCTGTTTAACTAGATCGCCTGAAAGCGTATAAATTTTAATTTCTGAATATACAGGGAGACCTCTAAAGATAATCCCATTATTTGCATGTTCAATATTTTTCGGTCTAAAAGGATTAGGATAGACCATAATATCAGAAGTGATGTCTGCGGCATATTCCATAATCGCGAATAAAGTGAGATGGTCCACTTTTCCAATCACTCTTTTATTGGTTCTGTCCACGCTTGAATTTGGAACCAGAACCCAAAGGCCGCTAGATTCATCATAATAGAAGAGGCGAAGGAGATGTTCATTTAAATTCGATACATCACTGTCATTATAAGGAAGATTAATGGTAACCTCTTTTTTAAATTTTTTTGTTCCATCAGTTAAGGTAATTTCTCTCATGATCCCAGTTCCTTTTATTTTTGGATCGTTTTGAAGAGGCGGGGCGTTTGTTTTTTCTTCAATCATAATTTGTGTAGAGTTGGTTAAAGCATCCGGCGGAATTTCCACTTCTACTCCGTCTGCAGTAGCAAAAATATTTTTATTCGCTATATCAATTAAAGATCGAACTATAAATTTGTAATGAGCGGCTTGTGTTCCAATATTGCCTGCCCCATCTTTGGCAATTACATGGAAGTACCATGTATTGTCCGCTATAGGGTTAGATTCTTTACAAGTTCCATCGCTGGAAAAATTGTCTGACTGAGAGGGAACAGAATCAGGCAGACTATCCACTTTCCAGTAATAGCCTGAAACGCCTGAAGAATCTTCTGGCCCTGAAACTTTAAACTCTGGTTTTGGTTCTGGGTAACTAGTAGTTGAATTTGGATGAGTTTTAGAAATAATGGAACTTGGTTTTTCTGGAGCGGTTAAATCTATTTTAATTCCATTGGAATTGTCAGAATAGCTCCCATAGAGGCCAGCTCCATTTTTTGCACGCACTCTGGCATAGTAAGTTTCCCCTTCTTTTGCGCCTGTGACTGTTTTTGAAAAAACATTGCCTACATCCCCATCAAAAAGGTTTGCTCCTCCCGGACTATTTCCAACCTGCAAATAATATCCTGCGATTCCAGTTTCTAAATCTTGAGCTGCGCCAGATTCCCAGCTAAAAACAATGCTGGTTGAATTCGTGTATGTTCCTTGATCTTGAGGCATAGATGGGGCGCCAACAACAGGGGTTATATCTTGAATAGTGAGTGAAACTGAAATGGAAACCTCGGAGTTGGAAGAGTTTGAATCTGAGATTACAACTGTGGTTTTGTGCGTTCCTACAGCCAGACCAAATGGTTTTACTGAGACTGTAATTTGGTTTTGATCATTTTTTGCCATGGATCCAGAATTAGAAGAAAGAGTTAACCAGGAAGCGGACTGTTTTCCAGTCCAGTTTAAAGTGGAATTTTCTGATCCTGTATTGGCAATGGTAAAAATTTGAGGATCGCTGCTATTGGATGCATAAGCAGCAGTGAAACTTAGAGAATTTTTATTAAGAGAGATGGTAGGAATGGGTAAGCTGATATCTGCGGTCATGGCGGCTGAGGAGTTGCTGATATTAGAAATACTAATATTGCTATTGGCGCCATTATAAAATTTACTTGAAGGATTAGAACTATTATTAAAAGTTTTATTGCCGGAGGATCCAGGGTATGGATCTCCGCTATCTCCGTAACTTGCGCCAGTATCTAGTTGATTTAAACCATCTGCTTCCACTAAATCCACAAGTTTTCTTGCTTGATTTCCGTTGCCTGATTGAGATTCATCAATATGCCAGATTAAAAGCCCTGAGCTAGGCAGAGCCTGATCATATCCGGTTTTTTGCCTATTTTCTATTAAAAAATATTCTCCAGAACCAAACATTTCTGGTCCATTAGGGTTAGATAAGAGTTGTTTGATTCCTCTGTCAGAATCTTCAGATGTTTCAACTTGTGGAAATGAAGCTCCTGTGATAAAGTTTTTTATCTGGGTAGGAGTGACCCATCCTAAATAAGATTTACTCCAAGCGCTATAGTGGCTGGGACTATCTCCAGCATAGAGTATTCCATTCCATGAACCAGAAGCCATAATATCCCAATCCCCAATCCCAGCTGAGGAACCATTTGAACTATCTGTATCATAAAGATCAGGCAAGCCTAAATCATGGGATAGTTCATGACAAATAATCCCAATTGTGGCCTGATGACTATAGTGCAGTTCGCCAAATTGTGTATATCCGCTTGAAAATCCAGCCACTGTTGTTCCATCCACAACCGGCGGATCAATAAAGAAAATTGACCAGCGATGACCCCAGACAGAGGGCGTGGTTAGAGAGTAAGCTCTTTCATAACCTGCGGGTATGATGACAACATGCAATTCATCTGTAGAGAGATAACCATCGTTATTAGTATCAAAGGAAGCAAAATTTACATAAGAATCAGCTGCGAGAATCGCATCTTTGGTAAGCTGTTGATTGGGCTCGTCAATAGTAGAACCTGTGTTGGGATGGTCGTAAGATAAGGTGACTACTACAATTCCATTGTTAGCAGTTCCATTGCTTTCTTCCGCAGGCGTCATGGTCAGCTGGTTATAAGAAACTTCTTTAAAATATTTTTTTACGCTGTTGGTTGCGCCAAAAAATTTTTCTTCCCAATCTGCTTCTGTAGTGGTTAAACTTCGATTTTTAAAATTGACCAGGATCGCTAAAATTTTGTGAGTGCCTAAAGTTGGTTCTACCGAGACTGCTGCTTGCGCGGAAAATTGGGGAGCAAAAAAACTAGGAGCACCACGCGTTTTAATTGTTTTAAGGGTTTCTAAATCAGAAGATGTGATTTTTTTTATGCCTTGCGGCTGGTCTTTTCCAACGATAAGGCTGCTGGGTACAAGGCCTTTTGTTGAATCTATTTTTGCGTATTCAAAATAAAGGCTTTCTTTATTTAGGATGACAGGATAACCTTCTTCAGTTTCCAGCCAGTTCGCCCACTCATCCCCTTTATTAAGAACTTTTATTTTTGTTCCATCCGGCTGTTCAATGGATTGCCATTGTTTAAACCCTGGGGCGGAAAATAAAGGGGAATGGAACCAGGATAAAATAAAAGGAAGAATCAGGATTAAAATAAAAAAATCCCGGTTCAAAATCATTTTGCCTTGGCTTTGAGATATGGTTCTCATTAAGAAAATTATACCTACTATCCTCTAACTATTCTTAAACTTTTTGTAACAAATTTGTAACATTTTTTGTAACGCTTTTTTCCGTTACAAAATTGTTACAAAAATGTCACAAAAAGTTGAAGATCAAATGACCCATTTTACCGTATAATAAAAAGGCGCTTTTTCCTTTGCGGTTTTGGAGTAGGGATAGGTCCAATTTTTTACTAGAAAATGAAATCTTTTTAAAGTTTATGAAAAAATTGTTTTCCATTGTTCTGGCAGCTTCTTTGCTTTTTAGCATGGCGCTCCCAAGTTTTGCCCAAGCTAAAATTTATGAAAGGCAAAAGTATGATCAGTTACGCGCCTTGAGCCAATTCACAAAAAATCCTCTTACTTTAGTTGTGCAGCATCTTGCAGAAAAATTGGTTCAGAATCCAAAAGAGTTCCATTTATTTTACGAACAATATATCCATGAATTAGAAACAATAAGTAAAAAAGAGAATGAGCTTAAAGTTCCATTTCAGTCTTTTGCTGACAGACTCCTTTTCGCAAATCCGATTTTTAGCGTAAGAGATGAAAAAATTTATGTTTTAGCCGCAATCAGGGGAAAGCATTTTCAAACCAATCTGGCGCTGATATTTTCTAAAGATGGGAACTTTGAGGCTAAGGTAGAAAAAGATTTTGAGATCAAAAAATTACTTACAGAAAATGAATTCAAAGTAAATGAAAATTGGGAGCTTAAAGATATAAGAAGAGGGTTATCCTTATGGCCTAACTTTCTTGTAGAGCTTGAGAAAGAGGGATCAAGATTAAATTTTAAACCGAATCAGCTTATGTCCAATCTTCATGCAAAGAGCTCTTTTAAAAAACAAGACCAGATAAAGAAAAAAAGTTTTGAACCTTGGGTAAAAGCAGCATCTATTCTCTTGCTTTTAAATCTCACTACTCTTTTAACTCAGGGCTGCGCTCCAGTAATAACGGAACAATCTTCCATGTCTGTGGCTTCTTTCCCAGCTATGAATCTTTATTTTACGGTGATTGCATTAATTTTATTGAATCTATACAGTCTGATCACTAAACATCAAAACTATTTTCCAGCTCTTGTTTTTTACCCCTATTTTTCAATAAAGAAGGTACGGTTGCCAGAAAGGCTTCTTTTATCCAATTTAATACGCGGTAAAGGGAACAAACCTGAGGACAAACCAGAGGGCAAACCAGCTCAACTGAACGAGATTCACGCTTCTGATGGAGAATCGGAGTTAGAACCGGCTCACCAAACAAAAATAAACACAAAACATATCACAGATGGATCTAATAAAGTTCGGCTCATGGATGTTGCAGGAGTTGAAAGACTGGGAATTATGGGGGATGTGCAAGGAAATTATTTGCAGATGTTAAATGCCCTTGAAAAATCTGGATTTATTGACAGCAAAGGAGATTGGATTGCAGGTTCAGCAGTTCTTATCTTTGATGGAGACTTAATAGACGGCGGGCCAAATCCATGGGAGGTATTAGAGTTTGTTTATAGTCTTCAAAACAAAGCAAGCGCTCAAGGAGGAAAAGTGATCGCAGTGATGGGAAACCATGAGTACATGTTTATTAATAGCCTTGAAGGAAGAGATCGCTACGCGCGAGAGTTGATCTGGACTCATTGGTTAAATGATGACAAAGATATGAGTGGACTGAATACTTTAAAAAAATTGCTTGGCAGAGAACATTTAGTTCCAAACTGGAAAGAAGATCCTTATGCTGAGTTAGGGTATGCGGTTCAAAATAGAGAAGAACTTTTAAGAGAAATTCATGAACGGTATCCAGAATTGAATAACATTCTAAGATGGATGAACCATTCTATGCCTTATGCGGTAAGGGTCAATGAAAATGTTTTGGCAGCGCATGCAGCTCCAGATTTTTATGCCAGAACATTTGAAGAGATCGCTTCTAGCGCCAAAGGGGAGTTGATGACCATACAGGATAGGGAGTGGGTCGCTAATTCTAAACGCGTAAAAGAGTGGATGAAAAATTTAGGAATTGAATACTTTGTGTATGGACATACTTGCCAAACTCCAATTGGTGTAGGGAAAAATGGAGGTGTTCAAGGTAAAGTCGCTCAAATCATGCCTAAAATTTACAATATCAATACAACTCCTCGTCAGTCAGCAGAGGGAGGGGCTGAGGCTGTTCTAGAATTTCTATTTGATAGAAACTTAGCGCATACTGTCAAAGTGACCTATGGGGAGAATGAGTTTGGCTTAGAAGATGAAATTTTTGAACATTACTCAGTTAAAGTTTATCGCGCTTTTATGGGAGCTGCGGAAAAAATTGGGGCTAAGGGATTGCTTGACTTTATTATTAAGAACATTAAGCTCCAAAATATGGTTAGACAATCTTCAGAAGGTCAAGTCTATAAAATTGAGGACTTAGAGGATTATGAACTTCATTTTCCACGGGATATTAAATTTGATGATTTTAAACCTGTGCAGGACCCTTTTCCAAACAGTAATTTTGGTCAGGCAGTTGCTCATCTGGGTAGTGTGATTATTCATAAGAGATTGTTAGGAGTTCCTTACAGTGTCTCTTCCCTTTCATTTATGCCCAGTCCAACTTCAGATTCCCTATATGAAAAGCATCTTGAGATTGCCGCAGGAATGGCCCAAAGCGCTTATGACAACTTAGCCATAGACTTAAAAAAAATTCAGGATGCTGGTTACACGCTTGATTTAACAAATTCAAATAATATTTTTATTGATCCAGAACATTCAAGATTTCAGCCGCATCAATTGATTTTAGAAAAAGACGATTCATTGACTCATGCTTCAAGGTTGGCGGCTTGTCTCTTGAATCATGAATTTGCGGCAGAAAAATATAATGGAAAGGATACTCGCATATTTTATTGGAGAAGATTAATCCTTGAGAAATGTTTAATCGCGGCCCAACATACAGGACTAATTTTTTCAAATGAGGCTGATCAGAATCATGCATTATTTAACCCGTATTTTGCAATAGGCGTGTCGGAGGAGACGAGCGAGGGCGAGGCTTTTTCGACGCGACGAAAAAAGTGAGAGCGCAGCGTTGGCTGCGGTCGAACTTTTTGAGGACGAAAAAGTCCGCCATCGTTCGTCGAATCCAACGTCCTATTGCAAAATACGGGTTTAATCCTGATTCTGAAATGGAGTTAGCTTTTGAATCTGCCGGTTTAAAAGGCGAATGGTCAAAAGTACAAAGCCGGATGATGAAAAAAATAGAAGTTCAGAAAATTTTTTCAGATTATCCATCTACTTTACCCAAAAAGGGATTGGTTTTGTCTAGCAGACAGACAGCAGGTTTAAGAGGTTTTGAGGAGATTTTTTACAGCGCTCTTTTAGTGAGCGGGATAGGAGAAATATGGAATCATCTATTTTTGGGAACTCCCATGATTGGCGCTTTAATGGGAGCTATGATTAGTTTGTTTGTTTTTATGAAAACCCATAAAAAACCGATTTATTTAACCTCTGAAGGCGTTCTCACTCACGCTCCTCCTTTAGGAATGGATGAACCCCAAGCCCTGGCAAGAGCAAAAAAAATTCTTCTTTTAACAGCCATAGCTCTCCGAACCATTTATCTTTTAACTCTCTATTTAGCCCCTTTTGGAAATATTGCGGACATTTTCCTTGCAACCCTCATAGTTATTATTATTCATGGCATTATCTATAACGCTCAACTTGCGCCTAGATATGATTTGCCCCTAGCAATGGCCGCCATCACTTCTTTCCCAGATCAAATCAATTCCCATATCCAAAAAGTTCATGAATTGAATTCTCCCGTAGATTTAAGTGAATTATGGGCTCTCCTTCAACAAAAAGACACTGGTCCTCAAAGCAAAATATCTGGAACGCCGGAATTCATAAATAATAGAAACGTGGCAAGACTATACGATGAAAAATTTAAAGAGCTTCAAGCAAAATATTTGGGTCAACTTCTTAAAGCAAATCAATATTTTATTAATGTTTTGCAAACTATTTTTGCTCTTTCCCCACAGGATCAAGTGACTGCGGTTTATGAAAATACGCAAGAACTTCAGTCGCTTCAAACATTTGCAAGGAACTTTTTTATTTTAAGCGGACTTGTAAGCATGGGTGCAAGAACACCGCTGGATATTTATCGAGAGGGGTTTAGGTTTATACCAAAAGAAATTCTTGAGGAAACAAAAAAATGGTTAACCTATTACCAGTTTGTCTCCGGGATGCTTCCAACCAGGCGCTCTAAATTCAATTTACAAGATGATCGAGAACGGTCAGAAATCGCAGTTCGTTCCATTAAACATGGCTCGTGGAACGAACTCCCTATTAAATTGTCTGTTCTTTGTAAAGCGCTGACAAAATTAGATGAGCCAGATCGTTTGAGTTTGGAAATAGAAGATCGTCTTCAAGGGATCAGGGATCGGTTGGAGCTTTATACGGAACGCGCCAGTTTGATTTTTCAAGATCATGAACTGCTTGAGTATAGAGAAGTTTTAGAAATTTTAATCGGTCTTTTAAAAAACGAAATTAGCCCGCGTCTTAATAACAAAATTTTGATCGGCCTTCCAAACTATTCCACCCTTCAACTTTATTATACCCGTTCCATTGAAATTATAGAGGATTTAATTTCTTTTATTGATGGGAATATAGAGGAACGGAAAAGTACATTTGGAATTAAGGAAGTGATTGAGGAAGCGTTGGAGAGTGTATTTAATGAATCATTTAGGGAAAGATATGCGAAAAGAGGCAATGAAATTATTTTGAAGCTTGAAGGTTTTGAAAATTACCTTATTGAAATAGTTGGGGACAGGAGAAAGATTCTAAATGTTTTTAGAACCTTGTTTATGAACACAAGGCAGGTATGGCAGGAGAAATTACAAGCCGAAGCTAAAGACAATGTTCCACCACCTTTACCACTTCAGATTAGCGTTCAAATAAAATGGATTGGAGATAAACCTATTTTTGAAATAACAGATGATGCCGGAGGTATTTATAATGCCGGGCTTTTGGATGTTCCAGATAGTCAAGAACCAGATCGGCAAAAATTATTTTTCTTAAATGCATCTGGGCGAAAAGGCGGCACCGGTTTAGGTTTAGCAGAAGTTTGGCATCTCATACAACTTCATAGCATTAAAGATCAGCCTGCATGGATCCATGCCAGTAATGTTATAGATCAAAATAGTAAATTGAATGGCGCTAAATTTAGCATTTTTTTACATGGACTTATTGTTACAGATAAAAATAAAATAGACCATCAATCGGATGATCCCTCAGATGATTCTAACATGAAGATACTTAATAAGCATAATTGGGTTTTGTCTAAAGCTCGAAGGGAATTAGGTGTCAAGCTTGCTGGACGCGGTGGAGGGTATTTGAAATTTTTTAAAGAGAAAGGACTATTTCCCCAGTTAAAAAGAAAGATCATTGAAAGATTAATTGAACATAAAGGAAATTTTATTAAAACAGCCCAAAGTTTAGGAATTAATGAATTGACATTAAGAAATTTTAGGAAAGAGCTTAAGATCAAAATTCCTAGAAGAATAAAAAATCCTGTGAATAAAGTTAGATTAGAAAACAATCCAATCACTTTCAAATCTTCAATGATTTCAGATGAGGAATTATTGAGTAGCAAACCCCAATTAAAACCTACAGCTAAGAAAAAGAATCAGTTTATCCAAGGGCTAGATGTTTTTGCAGACATGGTTTTAGCTGATATGAGGAGAAATGGAGTTAACCCCGAAGATTTTATAAAAGAGGCAGAAAAATATGCGGTAGTTCGTATGGAGATTTTATCTAGGTTTAACAGCAAGGATAGAAAATTATTTGCGCAATATACGGATAATAAAGATCTGGAACTTATTTTTAAGGCTATGGAAACAGCTGAAATCTATTTGGGAGATTCTTACAAAAATTATTTTGTTGGAATTGTGAAAGACTATTTTGAAAAAGGTTCTTCATTTATTTTTGAAAATTTTTGCAGATTAGATCTTTGGTTTAAACAGAATGATGAATGGAATAAAAATCCTTTTGAATTGCCAATGGATTATACTCCCAGAGAAGATGATGTTGGAGCTCTATTTGAAGAACTTACAGGTTTTAGTTTGGAATCCATTCAGGACAGGGATGGGGTACTTTCTATTCCCTATGTTTACTATGCCATGCAGGTAAGAAAATCAGTTAATCCTGAACATAACCCATTAGTCGCGGTATATGGCGGAGCTGGCGCTGATATTTCAACATTTTTGTTGTCTGTCAATGCTTCCATTAGTTATTTTGTTACGCAAAATCAAGTAGATGCTGAACAACTTAAAAATATGATGGAACAATGGGATTCAATAACATTTGATGATGATTATGCTAAAGATAAAAGGCTTTATGGCTTTGGAAATGGCGGAACTCTTGATAAAAAGAAGGGCGCGATCTACAAAGCGATAGTCCAAGAACTAAAAACAATTGAAGTTAGAAAAGAATCTGTAAGAATTGAAAATAAGGATGGCCATACCCAAATTACTTTTGACTGGGTTTATCCAGGGACCAATCAGCCTAGAACTTATTCAATTACTTATATAGGGCAGCGGTTGCAGAAGCTTGGCAGCCCTGAAACAACCGACCCCTTGCTTAATGCTGCGCTTGAAAAAGGCATTGATATCTACTATCAAAAAGCTGTACAGGATACAAATAACTTATGGGGTCAATTTTTGTCTAGGATTGCAAAAGCAATTAGAGCGGGCGGCTATTCCATTACAGATGATTCCCAATCAAGCGGTATTCACAATCCTGAACCGTTTCTTAATACAGAATCAGATCATTTTGTTTCACTTAAACAAAATTCCTCTAAAAAGATATTCGATTGGTGGAAAAAAATCATTCCCTCAAAATCTAACTACGGCTGGGATGTAACAATCAGAATAAAAAAAGAACAACCTCAACAACAACCTATTACTGCCGCTGCAAAACCCAGAGAGAGAACAAGCGGCGTTAAAGCAGAGGATTTGTCTTTAGTGGCATTGGCGGATCTTGTGGCAACGGATATGGTCATGGCTCATATCCCTCCAGAAAAATTTGCGGAAAAAGCAGAAGAATATACAATTGCAAGAATTGTTGCGCTTTCTAAAATGGATCCGAAATGGTTAGAAGAGGCTCGAGATTTTACAATAATTAAAAATTTAAAATTAATCTATAACTTGCTTCCGACTCCAACTAGAAACTTAGGGGATGAAACCCAAGTTCAGCTTGCAGGCTTGATAAAAGCTTATTTTGAAAGTAAGGATTTTAAAGCTCTGCTTCCTCAATTTAAGCAAGAATACGATCATGTTCCGTCCAATTTTTTTCAGTGGTTAAATAAAAATAAGAAAATAGTTCAGTCAAAGAGATTTAAGAAACGCGAATTATCTAAAATTGTTAGCCGCATTACAGGGTTTGACCCAAAAGTTATTAAAGACTGGTATTCGATTCTTTTACTTCCCTATGTTCATTACGCAATGTCAGTTTGTGAGATTGTGAACCCGGATCATAAAGATTTAGTGGGTGTTTATGGCGGAGCAGGCGCTGATATTTCTTCTTTTCTGCTTTCAACAGACGTAGGCACAGGCTATTTTGTTACAAACAATAGAGTGGATTCCAATAAATTACAGTCCTGTTTAAGGGAATGGGATTTTAAAACAGTTGAGTCCGCTTATACTGACCAGGAGTACACTTACAAAAAACGTCTGAAGGGTTTTGGAGAGGGCACTTTTTTACAAAATACTCCTGACAACATTTATTGGGCAATTGCAGCTGAACTTAAAAGCATGGGAGTAGATTTGAATGCCATTGAGGTTGAGCTAGATCAAGGACATACAAAATCAAGCTTCAATTGGGCGCATCCCATCACTAATAAAAATCGTAAATATACGATTGTTTATATTAATTCTAATGTTGAAAGTATTGGCAATAAAAAAGAGGCCAATGATTTTTTAAATAAAATTTTAGATTCCGGCATTGATTTTTATTACGAAAAAGCAGGGATGAACATTCATAAAAGTTGGGGGGAATTTCTTCCCCGCATTGCAGAAGCTGTTAAATTAGATGGAATGGCTATTATTTGCGATTTTGACGGGGATGAAAGACCAATAGATTCAATGCCTCATTTACAAAAATTAGGCTCAAAGTTTGTTGATTGGGGATCGTCCTATTCCATGCGCTGGTGGCGCATGTTTATTCCTTCTGATTCCGGTTATGGATGGGAAGTTAAAATTAGAAAAAAAATAAGAAATTCCATTGCGATACAATTTGATACAACCGAATGGGATAACGAACTATTAGAATTTTACAAGCTGGGAGAAATAGAAAAATTACAGAAAATTGTATTAGAAGAATCTGATCTAAGGCGCATGGCGCAGGCCATGAAAGCTTTTGAATATTTTCTTCAAGAAGATTTAAGTTATGATTTTGGTCGCGCTTTATTCTCAAGCATTCATGAAATTAACAATAAAAAACCTTTAGCAATTTCTCAATCCCTTGTTTCAGTTTTAGAAGATGTATTAAGGCGCGGGGAACTGAGCGACATTAATTCTGAGCAGGCGATAAGATCATTGATGTGGATTATGATGAAACAGCCGCATTTGATTAGCGAATCCATTCGAGAAACATTAGAAATTCTGCTTGAAAGAAAAAACCTCAGTTCTCTTGAATTTGCCGCGATTGAGGATCTTGTTAGCTTAGCAATAGCTGAAAAACGACCGGATAGAATCTCATCCTTGTTCGTTATTGTTGCGATGAACATTCTCAATACTGACAATATTTTTTGGGTAGGTAGGATGGACAGCCTTTTTTATTCCTCCGCATGCGATATTTTAGAAACCATTGCAAAACATAGGCCAGACCTAATTTTTGATCCAATGATTGTTAGGGCTTTAGAAAGAGTTTTTTCATACGATGGGCTTGAACCTTTTGTCTATGCAGCCGCAGCGCAGGCGATTGAAGCTATTGTCCAGATCCATCCAGATTTTATTACTGCCAATACTCTTTCTGTCTTGAATAGTTTTATTCATACAGCGATAAAAAAGAGATTAGAAAGTTATGTAATTCGTCATATTAACCATGCTATTTTAGAAATCATTAAAAAAAGAGGCAATTTATTATTTAATCCCGATTTATTGTCTACACAGGAAGAGATATTGCGCGCCAATGGCCAGGAAGATGAAGTCTATAAAAGCGCGGCTGAGTTTATTGATATCATTGCTGAAAATCGTTCTTCCTTTATTCAGGTATCAACAGTTGAATCTTTAATTCAATCTTTACAGAGAAAAGATTATGTAGAGGCACATTTTGCGGATAAAGACAAATCAACAACCCATTATGGCGTGGCATTAGGCGCTTTTATTCGGATTTTAAAATTTTGTTCTGATCTTGTGGAACTAGAAAGATTAGTTGAAGTAGTTATAAAATTTTTAAAGAATTCCGAACGCATCTATCCACACGGCTTCTTTCTCATTAAACAAATCGTTTTAAAAGCGCCTAAAATTTTTCAGACAAACCACATGAAAATTTTGGAATCTCATGCAAGAAGAATTCTAAAGAGTGAATCTGCTCATCACAGTCAATTTCTTAAGCCCATTGCTGATTGTTTTAAAGAAGTTTCAAGAGCCAGACCTGATCTTATCCAATCATCCACCGTATCGCTTTTATCCAACCTTTTAAAAATTAAGGACCTCCGCCCACAAACTTATATGGCAGTATTAGATACTTTTAAAAATTTAATTCAAAAAAGACCAAAATTTAATAAAGCAATATTTTCCGCATTAGAGTACTTAATGATGCAAAAAAGACACGAAGCAGAAGAATACCGATATGCCGCAAACTTAATGAAAAAAATAATAAAAGCAGAACCAAAATTAGAAAATGGAAGCGTATTATACCCGGTTATAAAAACATTGCCGGAAAAAATATTAGGCCATCCCTTTCATCATTGGCGCATCTATACTGATAATTATTTTAGAGCATGGATGGAAAAATATCCATCAAATAGCGAGGCTTATTCGGTTGCTAACGCGGTTTACGAGCTTTTAACGTTTTCTAATCTTCGTTTTTCCAAACAAAACATTAAAAAAGGTTTAGATTTGATTTTAGTTTTTAGAAGAGTTTTATCTTTACATGTAGATAATTTAATTTATAGATCCAATGTGACTGCCATCAATATCTTGCATCAAGATCAAGAGTACAGAAAAGAGAGTATGGAAACGGTGCAGATTCTGGCAGGCGTTAAACCAGAACAGATCAAAACATTCAAAGGATTTGAACAAAAAGAGAATGCTTTGGAAGCGATCAGACAAAGCAAAGGTCCAACGACCATCTATATTCATGCGCATGGGGATGGAGAGGGATTTAGTTTGGACAGTAAAGAAGTAAGTTCTCAAAATAGTACCAATCAGGGTAAACGCCCTATTGATGAACCTTATTCTATCAGCCACAGCGAGTTAGTAGATACTCTTTTAGAAAGAGGAAGCTTAAGTGAAGTTAAGATCATATTTGATTGTTGTTATCCATACGATCTATCCAGAACTTTTATTAGTTATCTAACTGAAAGGTATATGTCCGATCCTGATATAAGAACCGGTTGTCCTTTTATTATTACTGCAAACGGTGAAGGCAGGTTTATATATACTGGGATATTCGCAGAAGGGTTAAGAAGCGTACAAGAAGCAGGCAGCCCATTATATGTAGATGATATTTTTCAAGCTGAAGATGTTATGTTTGAATATGAAGATCCTATTATTATGCTGCCAATTGACAGCTCATTGTTTGGATACATGCAATCAAAAATACCAAAAATTCTTTATTCTCCATTGTTAATCATAGGCTCTATTTTTGGGGAAAAGCATAAAGATACAGCGCGTTATTGGGAGTGGGTATATCAGACACCTGCTCTATCTATTTTTTCAAATGCGATCGCGCGCGCAGTTGGGAAGAAGTTAGGAATAAAGAGAATCCGCGATCAGCTAGGAGAAGCTCCCTACTCTAAAACAATCAGCTTTATTAGCTCTCTAGTTTTGATCAGTAGTTTTTTAACAGGTCATAATTTCATAATTATCGCCGCATCTGTTTTATGGTCTTTAGCCAGCGGCTATGTGTTTAGCGGAGCGCACAAAGGAAGGGAAAGCTTCAATTTGCAGGTGGTCGGTTCAATTTTAGCAGGAGCAACCATTGCTCCTGCTATTTTATTTTCTTTGACTCTTAATTGGCTTGGCTTAGAATTACCATTCGTGGTTAACGCGATAACTTATGTCGTTCTCTTAGTAATCGGAATTTTCTGGAATATTCATCTCCATAAGGAATATAACGAAAATATTGATGAAATATTTAAATGGTTGGAAAAAAATAGTCCTTATTCACTCAAGCGTTTCCTGCCGTCTCATCTTAGCCCTGCTATAATTTTTTCTGAACCCAGTAGATTAAAACAAGTTGAATGGGTTAAGAAATTGTATTCAGAAGAAAATAGAAACTTGAATAATCCTATGGAATTAGCTCTTTTTGATTTACTGGACTTTCTAGATGCTGAGAGCTTTTTTGAAGAGTACTGGTGGTGGGCAAACTATCTAAGCGCTCCAGAAAATTCCCAATTTTCTGAAGATGATTTGACTAGAGCGTTTAATTCATACTTAACAGAATTAGATGAAGTTGAACCATTGATTGGAAACGATCTTAATGAAACTGAACTAGAAGATTTTAATCTTTTTATTCTTTTAAATCAGGTAGAAATTTTAAAGTCAAGAATAGAATTAAGATGGAAAGAGTTTGGATTATCTCATATCAATCGAGTTGTTTATCAAAGGATAGGAAGAGTTTTTCCTATTGACGTAATGATTTCCAATCTAAATGAATTAAACCCATATAGAGATTCATCAGAGCCTAATTCAATCCCTGAAGAATTAAATTCTTTATTTGCTAAGCATGAAGATTTTTCACATTTTGTGGAAAGATCCAGGATCTCGTATTTTGGTCCTTTATCTTTACTTCAAGAAAGATTGCAAACAGAACTTAAGCAAAGGATCCTTGCGGATACTGCTCTTATTCATAAATTGGTTCGCTTAAGCTCTGAACAGTTTTTTATGTTATCGGATCCAATCATGGATTGGATTTTGAATATGAATGTTGAGTGGGTGGAAACCACTACAAATTATAGAGTTCTTCAAGATCGTTTTGCAATGGAGCAGGTGACCTATGAAGGAACACCTTATCATAAAATCAGGGAACTCCTTCCTGCCTTAAACCTTAGCTCATCCGATACTCTTTATGATTTAGGTTCTGGTTATGGCCGTTTGCCGCTTTATGCGGCAATGACCACAAAAATAGGAAAAGTAAAAGGAGTTGAAATATCGCTGGAAAGAGTTGCTGAAAGCAATAGAGTTAAAAATCAATTAGGATTAGAAAATGTTGAATTTATTCCTTCAAATGTAAGAGATTACGATTTTAGCGATGGAACCGTATTTTATCTATTTAACCCTTTTAATGATGAAACTTTAGGAATTGTGGTTAATAAATTAAAAGAGACGGCTCAGAAAAAAAAGATACGGATTATTTCTTGGGGAAGATCTACATCTTATTTTAACCAGCAAGATTGGTTAAAACCCATTGCCACGGTTGGCTCTGGCCCCTGGCCAATGGTGCTTTATGAATCCATGCTTTATAGCGCAAATCCAGAAGTGAATATATTAGAATCAAAAATTTTATCTAAAAAGATCATCAAAGGAATTTTACATTTAGAAAGCTTTTTGGATGATCCAGACATAGATGTGCGGCGCATGGCAAACGATGTGACTCAAAGAATTCAAGCTGCTTTCATGCTTAAGAAAGATACTCCCTCATTAAGTTCAATATTGGAAGATAAAGAATTGAAGAGTACGGAACAGAGCCTAAAATCACATGATGAAGAAGCGAGATGCCGAGCCATCCTTTCACTAAAAAAACATTACCTTGTAATGATTAGAGGGGGAGAAATCCCAGATCTTACTTTGCTTGAAGAAAGACTTTCCGATCCTGATTTTTCTGTTCGAAGAACAGCCGCAATCGCTTTAGGTTACCTCTATACCATGCAAAAGAAAGAAACTTCTCAACTAGAAAAATATTTAGAAGATGATGAATGGCGCCGCCTCATAGGTGTGATTGCTTTAGGTGAAACGTTTGCTTCTAATATTAGGGAAGGAAAAGTGCTAGAGGAAGACTACCAAAAATATCTTCTTTGGAAGGCGAATAGCCTTCCTTATCAAGAAGAGCTAGTAACTGACTACTTAGAATCACAAGATTCAAAAAATTTTATTGATGCTCTTAAGAGAAAAGCAGAAAAGATTATTCGCGAAGGTTTTAACTATCACTTTCCGCAAAATGTATGGCTGGCATTCCTTGGAACCCGCTTCAATGGCATTCATATCAGCTGGAAAGATTTTGTAGAAAGAATGGATGATGTGATTGAATATGATCAAGATGTCCCTGGCGTTTTTCGCGCTCTCTTCTCTAAAACTAAAGGGTTAAAACCAATTGAAATCAGCGATAAAGAATCAAAACAGATTGACACGAGCCAAATTAACGCGAATATTTTAGATGAACATCTCCACGAGTTATTGGAGATCGAAAAACGAACAGACACTCTACAATGGCTAAAAGATTTTCAGGGAGACAAAGATTTTAATTTGCGCAATCTCTATTTTATTTTTAAGCGCGAGCAAGCGATCAAGCAAGGTGGAATTAGAGAAGGAGAGAGGTATAGAGTTCACTACCCTTCTAATGAAGATATGGCGGTGGAATTACGAATTGACCTTAAACTTTTATATAAAATCGCGTTCCAACTGGCCTATAAAAAAATGGGGGACAAAACGTTAAGGGAAAAATGTGTGAGCCTGTTAAGGGATTTAACCTTATCAGAAGCCCTATCAAACAGCGAGCTTGTGAGTGAAATGCTCTCTTCCAATATTGAGACTAGAATCATCGCGATCAAAAATTTTTATGAAGATTCTGTCCATCACTTGCCAAACGATGCGGTTGGCCTCAATGTCAAACAAATTAAATCTTTAGACAAAAGCATTAAAGAACTTTCAAAAGCAGTTTATGCTGAAATAAAAAAAGTTATTTACATTGAAACAACCAGCAATGACACCTACCGTTTGATTCCGCAAGGGTTTTTAAGTTTATTTAGAGGACGAGCTGGAATTAGCGATTGTTCATTTGATAGAGAACGCGGATTCCCGCATACTCGCGCCATGCAGGAAGATACCCTTTACTATTTTGTCTATAAAGGCAAAGAACTAAAAGGGTATGTTGGTCTAATGATGGGAATAAGAGAGGATGGAGAAAAAGTCTTAACCATTGATACGATTAACTCACCTTCTTTAAATGATGAAGACACGCTTATCAATCTTTTCAATGGACTTCACAAGGTCGCTCAAGAATTAGGAGCCATTGGCATTGCTTTGCCTGAAAACATTAAAAATACCCAATACTTTAATTTTGAAAATAAAAATGTGATTTCCAAAATGGGTTTATATAAGAATGGCAAAAAAATTAATGTAAAACCGGTTCATAGAGAAAGCTGGAACAGTTTTACAGAAAAGTTTGGGGAAGACCGTTATAACAGCATGGAAGCAGGAGATTTTATACTGTTAGATTTAACAAACTTAACAAACAGAGAAACCAATGCTGCAACGCATCTGAGAATAAAGGAAGAAATGAGTTCCTTTTTTTCCAATAGTTCTAAAAATAAAGAAGAGATTGAGAACTATCTTACTGAATTCAAACGGGATGGCGAACCATTATTTAAAAGATCAGATATTAAAAGAATAATGGAGTTATCTTGGATTAAGTTGGCAAAAAGAGCAGGATTATTGGAATTTTTGGTTTTGTTTCAAATTGATAATGGTTTTGTATTTAATGGCAATCAAATAGCCATGATCATGGATAATGCAAAGAGTCCGGAAGTTATTGTGAGAACCATTAGGTTCCTTGTTCAAGAAGGTTTTTCAGATGGAGCTCATATAAGCTTAATTGTAAGTCATCCAAGAGATTTAAAACAAATTAAGAGATTTATAAATTATTTAGTTCAAGCAGCCATTGAGAATAAATCTCACATGAGCCAAATCATGAGTAGTTCCATGAATTTAAAAGAGGTTAGACAATTCATCAATCGCCTTTACAAATTAGGGTTTACAAACAGTTCTCATCTTAGCCAGATTCTGGGAAGTTCAAAAGATATAGATACTATTAATGCTTTTATCGCTTTTTTAAATGTTTTAGGGATTGAGGATCACGCTCAAATTTCAAGAATTTTGAGGAGAGAAAGATATCTTGCCGGTATAAAAAAAGTTGTTGATGCCCTTAAAGCTGAAGGAATTCTAGATAAGTTTCAGATCAGGTCTGTTGTGCGAAGCACGATTGCCCCAGCTCAAATTAGGCTCTTATTAAATCAAGTTGAGAGAATGGGAATCAGCGAAATTGAAAGAATGTATGGAAAAGATAATCAAGGTCAGTTGGAATTTTATAGCGCCGTCTTTCCAAAAGATATTTCAAAAATGTCTTTATCAATTCTTTATTTGGTTTTACCAAAAGCGATTAGAAGTAATAAAAGAATCCTCTGGACAAAATTATCCTGCGGTACTAATGATGCAAAAATATTAGCAGGAATGAGTCTAAATGATAAGGGAGAGATCAAGGTTGCAGATTTAAGATTTCCTTTTCAAGATTATAAAGGATATGAAGGATTTAATCGTCTCATTAGTCAGATAAGAATTCAATCAAATACGCTTTTATCTAAATTAGATATCGCTAAATATTTATCTAGTGTTCCAGATCAACTTCGCAAAGAGATGCACTGGTATTATTCACCTATTCTTCATCTGCTTCAAGACTCTATTCATGGTGAAGAAGATTTTACGGATTCTAGCATCTTAGGCGCTGGCGACAAAAAAGAAGAAACTATAGTTTTAGGCAGGATAAAAGAAGCCTTGGGCGAGAATGATTACCATGCCTTAATGGATCTTCTTCGCAATCCAAAACGAACTGCTCAAGAAAGAGAAAAGTACAAAGGATTAATTAGATTGAGCAGAGTAAGGATAGGGTTGGAGAGAACTAAGAGATTGAAAGCCGGGATTATTCCTTTTATTGAAGATTGGTGGATGCAACATTTTCCCAAAACTCCCAAACCTGTTTATCGGCTTGTGATAGCCCCTCTTTTTACAGAGGGAGCTTGGTTAAATTTAGCTCCGCTTTTAGCAGGAGAACTGTTATTACAGGCTGGGCTTGGCATTGTTCCAACTGGTGTTTTAATATTTTTGCTCAATATTCTTGTGGGGGCGCGATTTATTGCTTTGCATCCTGTTGGCTCACGCGCTATTCCTATTTTTATCGTTGTCATGAATAGCATCGTTATTCTATATTTTTATCCTTTTGTTCAGTGGCATTCCAAAGAGGTTGTGCTTTTTAATGCGTATTTAGCAGGCACTCTAACCCATACACTTTTAAATGCGTTTCAAATCTTTATAGATTGGGCTAATGAAACTCCAGAGCAGAAGATAAATGATCCTGTGAATGTAAAGCAAGAAGTTCCTTATCTTGATAAGGAAGCAGAGACAGAGTTTAGAGCCCCAATAAAGGGACCTATTATGATTACTACTGATGATGAAGGGGATGTTTTAACTTATAGGAGAAACCCAGCGATTGATATTACGGATCCCATGGTAAGAAGGAATCTAAAAAATGAAGTAGAAAGTTCAAAATATAGAAGCGCTGTTCTTAGCCAATTTTTTACTTCTGAGGCATGTGAATATTTTGATTCTCTTGTTAAAGAAGATATGTGGAATAGTTTAGGAGCATGGAAGTTCTTAAGAGAAATATACAGAAGATTTGGTTCTCTTAAAGGGAAAACAGTCATAGATTTGTACGCTGGTCCAGGCGTTTCAGTAGAGCAACTAATCCGTTTGGGAGGTGTCAATGCTTTAGGCATTGACACAGACAAACGATTTGTAGAATTTGCCAAGGAATTTGGAATTCCTATTATACACGGCACATTATTAAAAGAAGATGTTAAAACAGCTGTTGAAGAATTGATTGGTAAAAGAAAAGTCGCTTTAACTTTTTCTTACGGTCTTTTAAATAACATATCGAATAGGAAAAAAAGAATAAAGATTTTGCGCTCTATTTCTTCTCTTACGCCAGTAGGCTCTTTTAGCATTCATGGCACAAAGAAACGCTTCCTTTATACTGATGAGGAGTTTAAAAGCGCAGGCTTTCAAATCATTGAAATCAATAAAGAACGGACATTTGTAGTTTTGTTTAAAGAAAATGAACCAGAAGATTGGGATGCTATTGGCTTTAATCCTTTATTTGATGATACTGAAGAACCAGAAGATGACAAAGAAGATAAAAACAGCGATAAAACTGATGAATCTTCTGCACATGCTATTCTGAGCGCAACCATTTCAGCTTTGCCTATTTTTCTTGAGCCCATAACCTCCTCTTCTTTTTATTTTGGGCAGAACTCATGGGATCGTCTGACTTTAGAAACCCAGCAGGCATTAAGAAAGTCATTTCATACAGAGCCATCATCTAATTATTCTATTTCTCAATGGCTTGGCAGCAGCTTGGCGATAGAAGCAAGAATTAATAAAAATCCATTCGCCATTAATTTACTTAATGAAAAAATAAATTTTGCCAGCTCACTATTGCAATGGAATCACTTAGGTGTAAACCAAAGCGCAGAAAATATATTCACATTATTTAGAAAACCAAACTGGCTATTACTTAAAGCGCCTAATTTGATTTTTAAGATGGGAGGAATTGTATTTAGGGGAGTTAGCTCTGCTTCAAACGTTGGAAGCAGCATTGAGATGCTGGCTAGAAACTTAAATGAAAAAGTTCCAGAGACTATCAATCAAAAAGATTCAATAAAAATTACAGTAAGTTATCAGGAACTTGAAAAGTTTTCAACCATTATTAAAAAATTGAGCGATCTGTTTGAAGAAAAGCAGATTGAACTTTTAGTGGTCACAGAGAGTTCTTCTTTAAAAGAGGAGGAGATAAAAGGCGAGTTAATGGAAAAGGGAATTGAAAATCTAAAGTTTAGAGTTCTAATACAGCCTAAGAAAAATGGCAAGTTCGATTTTCAGGAACTCATTGATACTTATGAATTGTTTAGTTCCTCTTTAATTCTCTTAAGCGGAGCAGATGAGTGGAATTTAGACCATGTTCTTAAAGAGATCATTCGCATTGACGCCGAACCATTCACCCATATCTTAAATATAGAGATGGAAAAGATTCAACTCATCACTTATTCTGCATAATTTATATCATTGATAAACAGACAATAGTCTGTTATAATAGACACCATGCGATCCGTCAGCCATCTCCGTTATCCTTTAGACCGAATTTTTTCTATATCAAGCCATACTCCCATCCTTCGCGCGATTCAAGACTGCCGTGAAGGTATGAGCAGTCGAGCCATAGCCAGAGAAGCGCGTGTCAATCACCAATCTTGCGCTGTAGCTGTCAAAAATCTTGAAGCTTTAGGACTTCTCCAGAGGCAAGGCAGTGGAAAAACTCAACTTATCCGGCTTAATTTTAAAAATTATATCGTCAAAAATTTGTTGCTTCCCTTACTACGGCAGGAAAGAGAATTTTTAAAGAAGTTGAAGCAAGAAATCACAGAAACATTCAAGAAGGATGCGTTGGCCATCACTCTTTTTGGAAGCGCGGCGCGCGATCAGGATATTTTGGGGAGTGATATTGATTTACTCCTCATCATTCAAGGGCCCAATAAGAACAAAATTCTGACCCATGCAATGACCTATAGCTCCACATTTGTGCATCGGTACGGGATTCGTTTGTCATCAATTGTAATGACAGTAAGACAGGTCAAAGATAGAGTGAAAAGGTCAGATCCTTTAATGAAAAATATTCTTTCAGAAGGGATTGATTTACTTCCCCAAAGGCTTAAAAATCTGCTTTCATGACTCCTAGAATGAGTAAGCGAGTTTCCATTTCTCGGTCTAAGTATCATGATTATGCCAAGGTAGCGGATAACTTTTTTTCTGGCTCTGATTGTGCCAGGGAATTTGAGTATTGGAATGCTGCTGGAGTTTTGATTGTCCATGCGGCGATTGCGTACACGGATGCCATAACCATCAAAGTGGGGGGCGTAAAGAGCCAAGGAGAGGATCATATGGCTGTTATTGATCTGCTGAGGGAGGTTGTGGCATTGGATGAACATGGGCAGAGAGCTTTGAATCATCTTATCCGCATGATTGAACAAAAAAATCTTGTATCTTACAGTGGAGAAATTTATACAAGGACGGACATAGAAAAACTGTGGAAACAGTTGGAGCGATACAGGGATTGGGCACTTTTCATTTTAGGCAAAGTGTAACTAAAGTCATGGAAAGCTATTTGTTTTCGCGACTTCTTTTAAAGGTTAGAGAATATTACTTTTCTTCCATTTTTAATTTTGTAAACAGTGGGAGGATTTAGAAAAAGAGCAAGTTTAATTGCAAGAACCTCTCTAAAAATCTATAATACTAAATTCCCTTTTTTACGGTTAAAAAAGGGAATTTTTACTTATAAAAAGGAAGAAGGTTAGAATCCGTATTTTGCAAAATGCGGGTTAGAAGCTACTCGGTAACGCCGGGATGGCGGAATGGCAGACGCGCTAGCCTTAGGAGCTAGTAGGGAAACCTGTGGAGGTTCGAATCCTCTTCCCGGCATTTTTTAGGAAGGAAAATTAAATCTATGGAACTAACTTTAGAGAAAATAAAATTTAAAACAAAAGAAGAAAATCCTTGCAAGATCATTTTTTCCGTGCAGATACCTCAGGATGTGGTCAGCATAAAAGAAGAAGAGGTGACTTTGGAATTTAAGAGACAGGCTCAGCTCCCGGGTTTTAGGGTGGGGAAAGCGCCTGTGGAGCTGGTGCGCAAGAATTATCTGGAAAAAGTAAAAAGCAGAACCAAGGATAAGCTGCTAGCAGTTTATGTGCCCCAGATTTTAAAAGAAAAAGAGATATCCCCTATTGTCACTCCTTTTATTAGCGAAATGGAATATGACGGCAATAACAACCTTAGTTTTGAGCTGATTGTAGAGAGGAGCCCAAAGTTTAAGGTAAAAAATTATAAAGGGATCGCGGTAGAAAAAAAGATTAAAAAAATTAAAGATGAGGATGTATTAAAGGAATTGGAAAACATGCGGGAAAGAAACGCCCGTCTCGCGCCTTCTTCCGCAAAAATTTTAGAGAAAACTCATTTCGCGGTGATTGATTATGCGGCTTTCCTCGATGGCAAAGAGATTCCAGATTTAAAATATGAAAATCAATTGATTGATTGTTCTGCTCCGCAGACAGTAGAGGGGCTGGCAGAAGGTATCTTAGGGCTTAAATCCGGGGAAACAAAAGAGGTCCCTTTTCAGTTTCCTAAGGAATATCCAAGGAAAGAACTTTCCGGCAAGTCAGTTACTTTTAAAGTAGTTTTAAGGGAAATTAAAGAAAAAGTTTTGCCTGTGCTAGACGATGAATTTTCCAAAGACTATGGTTTAAAAACTTTGGCAGAATTAAAAGAGAAAATGTTAGGGACCATGCAAGGATGGGCAGATAACGCATCCCAGGAGCAAGTAGAAAAAGCTATTTTTGACAAATTGATTCTTGAAAATCCAATCTCAGTGCCTGAAAGTTTAGTTTTTTTACAGCTAGAATCTTTAGTGGATCAGGCTTTAAAAAGAGAGTACGGCAAAGCTATGGAAGATCAGTCTTTTAGGCAAAGTTTAGAGGAGCAAAAAAAGATTTTAAAGGAGAAATTTAAGAGCCAGGCTGAGAAGTTAGTGCGGCTCTCTTATTTAATTGACGGGGTTGGCAGGTCAGAAGAGATAAAAACCTTAGAGGAAGATTTTAAAAAAGATAAAGAAAACGCTTTAGAAAAAAATCCAGAGCTTAAAGTGCAAATTGAAAAATATTATGAGGAAAACCAACAAAATATTTTAGACCAGCTTCACCGTCACAAAATTGTAAAATTTTTAACAGATCAAGCGAAAATTAAAGAGATTCAAGAGTAGATACTTTAAAGAAATGGCTGCAATCGCTGCCTTGCAGAGCTTTAGCAGCCTTTAGAGATAGAATACCAGAGGCGACGGCGGAACTCTTCGCCTTAGCTGCTTAGAAGAACTTATACCAGGAGGTAAAGTTATGCCAGGATTAGTCCCTACGATTATAGAGCGTTGGAATCAAGGAGCCGCAGTAGGTTATGACATCTATTCGCGACTCTTAAAGGATCGGATTATCTTTGTTGGAGGTTATGAAGGCGCAGTTACCACAGATTCCGCTAATCTTATTATTGCCCAGCTGCTTTATTTGGAAGCGGAAGATCCTGAAAAAGATATTAATCTATACATTAATTCTCCGGGCGGCATGGTCAGCGCTGGTTTGGCTGTGTATGATACCATGCAGTATATCCGACCGCCCATCACCACCATTTGCATGGGCATGGCCATGTCTTTTGGCGCCCTGCTTTTAGCTGCAGGCACTAAGGGAAGAAGATTTGCTTTGCCTCATTCCAGAATTATGATTCATCAGCCTTTGATTTATGGAGAGGGCATTTCAGGCTCTGTTACGGATATTGACATTGAAACCAAAGAGTTGGTGAGCACAAAAGCAAAACTTTTAGATATTCTTGCCAGGCATACCGGCCAAACTTTGGAAAAAGTAAAACAGGACTCAGAAAGAAATTTTTATATGTCTGCTGAAGACGCTAAAGCCTATGGCCTTTTAGATGTAGTGATAGAGACAAGGAAAAAATCTTAAAAAATGGTTGCCCCAAAAGACGGAAAAGAAAGTTTTGAGTGCGTCTTCTGCTCTAAATCCAAAAAAGACGGATTAAAACTGATTGGCGGCAACGGGGTCTATGTTTGCGAGGAATGCATTCGCAATTCTTTTGCCTTGCTGCAGAAAATTAGCGAAGAAGATGAAAAAAGGACGACTCGCAGCATCCTGAAGCCTGCGGATATAAAAAGGGCTTTAGATGAATATGTGATTGGACAGGAACGCGCTAAAAGAATTCTTTCAGTTGCTGTTTATTCTCATTTTCGCAGAATAGAGGCGATGGACCCTAATGCTAATGCAAGAAATTCTATTCCTAAGTTAGATCCTTATCATGCGATTGAACTGCAAAAATCAAATATTCTTTTAATCGGACCTACTGGCACAGGAAAAACTCTTTTGGCTCAAACTCTGGCAAAACTTTTACATGTTCCTTTTGCCATTGCTGATTCCACCACTTTAACTGAAGCTGGTTATGTGGGAGAAGATGTGGAGAACATTCTTTTAAGGCTTTTGCAGAATGCGGCTTATGATGTAAAGCGGGCGGAAAAAGGGATTGTTTATATAGATGAGATTGATAAAATCTCTAGAAAAACAGACAGCCCCAGCATTACCCGGGACGTTTCCGGCGAAGGAGTACAGCAGGCATTGTTAAAAATTTTGGAAGGGACCACAGCCGCTATTCCGCCGCAAGGAGGCAGAAAACATCCGCAGCAGGAATATATCCAGTTGAACACTGCGAATATTCTTTTTATTTGCGGAGGAGCTTTTGAGGGGTTAGATAAAATTATAGAGCAGAGAATAGGCAAAAAAACCTTAGGCTTTGGCGCGGAATTAAAAAAGAAAGAAGAAAAAAGAGCTTATCAACTCTTAAAGCACTTGCAGCCTGAAGATCTAATTCGTTATGGTTTAATTCCAGAATTGGTGGGACGTTTGCCTGCCATCGCCGCGTTAGAAGATTTAGATGAAGAAGCTTTAATTAATGTTCTTACGCAGCCAAAAAATGCGATTGTAAAACAGTATAAAAAAATGTTTGCGATTGAAGGGGTAGAGCTTATTTTTACTCCTGAAGCTTTGCGAGAAGTGGCCAATGTCAGCCTTACTAGAGGTTCTGGCGCTAGAGGTTTGCGCTCTACTTTAGAAGAGATTCTCTTGGATGTGATGTATGATTTGCCAGAAGATAAAACTTTAAAACAGTGTGTTATAGATTTGCCTAGTGTGCAAAAGAAAAGATCACCTTTACTGATCAGAGAAAAAGAATTAAAAGAGAGCGCTTGAAAAATGGCTGGCACAGAAAAAATTCCTAGTATTCTTCCTTTACTCCCCATTAGAGATGTGGTGGTTTATCCTCTCATGGTGCTTCCCCTTGCTGTGGGCAGGGAACGCTCAGTGCGGGCTTTAGAAGAGGCCATGGCCACGCATCGCTTTATTTTTTTAGTGACTCAAAAAAGAGTGCAGGTGGATGAACCGCAAAATTTAGATCTTTATTCTATAGGCACGGTTTGTGAAGTGCTGCAGTTGGCTAAAATGCCGGACGGGACTTTAAAAATTTTAGTGGAAGGGATTAAAAGAGCTCAAATTAAAGATTTTAAGTTTGTGCAGGAAAAAAATTACATGGCTGTTAAGCTGGAATGGCTGGAAGATATATATGAAGAAAGTACGGAAATCGAAGCGCTTAAAAGACAAACCCTATCGCTTTTTGAACAATATGTTAAATTGAATCGCAGGGTGCCGGCAGAGGTTGCGGGATCTTTTCAATCTATTGAAGATCCTTCTCGTTTGTCTGACCTTGTGGCCAGCCATCTTTTTCTTAAAATTTCGGATAAACAAAAATTGCTTGAACTGACCCTAGTGCAATCCCGCTTGGAAAAAATGATTGAGTTCTTAAGCGCGGAGATTGAAATTTTAAATGTGGAAAAGAAAATTCAAGCCAGAGTAAGAACCCAAATAGAAAAAAGCCAGAAAGAGTATTATTTAAATGAACAAATGAAAGCGATTCAAAAAGAGCTGCGGCAGAAAGATGATTTTGCGAAAGAGGTGCAGGAGCTCTATGTAAAAATTAAAGAAGTTAAGATGAGCGAAGAGGCTTTTGCTGTGGCTAAAAAAGAGTGCGAGCGTTTGGAAAAAATGATGCCTTACTCTCCGGAAGCAACGGTTGTGCGCAATTATTTAGATTGGCTGATTCAGATCCCTTGGTCTAACCGCACTAAAGATCAGCTGGATTTAGGAGCCAGCCAAAAAATTTTAGATGAAGAACATTTTGGTTTGGAAAAAGCAAAAGAAAGAATTTTAGAGTATCTGGCTGTTTTAAAACTTGTTAAAAAAATAAAAGGTCCAATTTTATGTTTTGTGGGTCCTCCGGGAGTTGGCAAAACATCTCTGGCAAAATCCATTGCCCATGCCTTGGGCAGAAATTTTGTGCGGGTATCTTTAGGCGGGGTAAGGGATGAAGCTGAAATTAGAGGGCACAGGCGCACCTATATTGGTTCTTTGCCCGGACGGATCATGCAGTCTTTAAAAAAAGCAAAATCCAGAAATCCTGTTTTTCTATTGGATGAAATTGATAAGATGGGCACAGATTGGAGAGGGGATCCTTCCGCAGCTTTGCTGGAGGTCTTAGATCCAGAACAAAATACAAATTTTGTGGACCATTATCTGGATGTTGGTTTTGATTTAAGCGACATACTTTTTATAACCACAGCCAATACCCTTTATAATATTCCAGTTTCATTGCAAGACCGTTTGGAAATAGTTCGTTTTCCAGGATATACGGATTTGGAAAAAATCGCGATTGCAAAAGGTTTTTTAATTCCTAAACAGCTTAAAGAGCATGGCTTGCTAGAATCCTGTTTAGAAATAGAGGAACCGATTCTGCAAGAAGCGATTCGCAGTTACACGCGAGAAGCCGGGGTGCGCAGCTTAGAAAGGCAGATCGCTAAAATTTGCAGAAAAATAGCTAAGGACGTGGCTAAAGAAGAAAAAAAACAGAGCGCTTATAAGATTTATTCTTCAAAACTTTCAGACTATTTAGGAATACCTGAATTTTATAAAGAGGTAAGAACTGAAAATCAAATTGGGGTTTCTACAGGACTTGCCTGGACCGAACATGGAGGGGAGCTTCTTTCCATAGAAGTGAATGCCATGCCAGGAAAAGGAAAATTAATCTTAACAGGAAAGTTAGGCGAGGTGATGCGGGAGTCTGCTCAGGCTGCTCTTTCTTATGTGAAAGCATCTTCTAAAAATTTGAATATTCAAAATGGATATTTTAAAGAAACAGATTTTCATGTGCATGTGCCTGAAGGAGCGGTTCCTAAAGACGGCCCTTCTGCAGGCATTGCCATTGGCACAGCCATAGCCAGCCTTTGCTCTGGAAAACCAGTCAACAAGGATTTAGCCATGACCGGTGAAATTACTTTAAGAGGTCAGGTGCTTCCCATTGGCGGTTTTAAAGAAAAAGTGATTGCAGCTCATCGGGAGGGAATTAAAAAGGTGCTTTATCCTGAAGGCAATAAAAAAGATTTACCTGAAATTCCTAAAGAAGTTTTAACTTCTGTAGAGTTAATCCCGGTAAAACATATGGATCAAGTCCTTCAGCAGGCGCTTACAATTTAGCTGCCTAATAAATTGTGAATTTTTATTGATAGGGCAGCAAACCAGAGTAGGTGCGACTATAAAGAACAGCCGTACAAGAGGAGCAAGAAAATGGATCAACAGATTTTGTTAACCCCAGGGCCCACGCCGATTCCTCCAGAAACTCTAAAGATGGAATCTTTGCCTATCATACATCACCGCACAAAAGAGTTCATGGATCTTTTTAATGAGCTGCATGAGAATTTGCAATATTTATTTCAAACTAAAAATAAGGTTTATAGTTTAGCTTCTTCTGGAACAGGGGCAATGGAATGCGCGGTAGCCAATTTAGTTTCTCCCGGAGATAAAGTGATTGCTGTGGCCTGCGGAGTTTTTGGAGAACGCTGGATTAAAATTTTAACTGCTTTTAATGCCAATGTCATTCCACTTCGTTCAGAATGGGGCGCGCAGGTAAAACCAGAGGAGCTGGAAAAAGTTTTAAAAGAAAATCCAGATGTAAAAGCGGTTTTTTCTACGCATACAGACACTTCTACAGCTGTGCTTTGCGACATTAAAAAGTATGCGGAAATCACAGCTAAAACAAAAGCGGTGATTGTGGTGGACTCTATTTCCGGTTTAGGGGGACAAGAGCTTTATATGGATGATTGGCATTTGGATGTAGTAGTTTCTGCCTCTCAAAAAGGGTTAATGTCTGCGCCAGGTCTTGGTTTTATTTCTGTAGGTCCAAAAGCTTGGGTGTTAGTTCAAGAATCTAAATCTTCCAGATTTTATTGGGATTTAAGAGCTTTTGAAAAAGTCTTTGCAACCGGCCAAACTCCCTTTACACCTCCTGTTTCTCTTTTAAGAGCCACAAACGAAAGTTTAAAGATGATTCGCAAAAAAACATTAAAAAATGTTTGGCAGGAGACTAAAGAACTGGCACAATTTACCCGAGAGGTTGGCTCTTCCTTGGGGCTTAAAATCTTTCCTAAAGATCCTTGCGAAATTTTAACTTCATTTAAAGTTCCAGAAGGTTTAGATGGACAAAAGATTGTAAAACAGATTGTGGAAAAATATAATATTTCTCTTGCGGGAGGCCAGGACAAACTGAAAGGAAAAGTGGTGCGCATAGCCCACATGGGATATATTCAAAAAGCAGATATCCAAAAAGGGATGCAGGCTTTAGCTGAAACCCTTTCCCAAAGTTTAATTTCCGCTAAATAAATGCGACATTTAAGCATGCGCTTAATAATTTAGGAGTTTTTTTAAATACCATGATAAAAATTATTGTAACTGACGGCATAGATAAAGAGGGGCTGGCATCTCTCGCCTCACACAATGGTTTTAAACTTTATATTACAGAAGATTCCAAAGAACTTCTAAAAGAGCTTCCAGATGCGGATGCTCTTTTAGTGCGCTCCAAAACAAAAGTGAATCAGGAGCTTATTTCTCAAGGGAAAAAGTTAAGGTTTGTGGGCCGAGCAGGCGTGGGAGTGGATAACATTGATGTGGAAACTGCCACAAAAAAAGGGATTGTAGTGGCTAATGTGCCTGGAGGAAATACTATTTCTGCCGCGGAACATACATTCGCTTTGCTTTTAGCTCTGGCGCGCAATGTGCCGCAATCTGACGCGAGCGTGCGCAAAGGGTTCTGGAAAAGAGAAAAATTTATTGGTTCTGAACTTTTAGGAAAATCTTTAGGGTTGCTTGGTTTTGGCAGAATTGGCAGGGAAGTTGCAAAAAGAGCGCTTGCTTTTGGCATGAAGGTTTTTGCTTATGATCCTTTTATTTCTGAGGCTAATATGAAAGCTTCTAGTGTTCAAGCAGGGTCTTTAGAGACTATTTTAAAAGAATCCGATTATATTTCTCTTCATCTTCCTATTACAGATGAAACCAAAAAAATTATAAATCAGAAAACCATTGCTCTTATGAAACCAGATGCAAGGCTGATTAATTGCGCTCGCGGAGAACTGATTGATGAGCCTAGCTTAATTAGCGCTTTAGAGCTTAAGAAAATTAAAGGAGCAGCTCTGGATGTTTTTACTAAAGAGCCTTTAGAAAATAGCCCTTTTTTTGGATTGGAAAATGTGATTTTAACCCCTCATTTAGGCGCTTCTACGGAAGAGGCGCAAATTAAAGTAGCCAAAGAATTGTCGGATTCAGTAAAAGAATTTTTTGAAAAAGGTTTAATTCGCAATGCGGTTAATGTCCCTTCCCTAGACATAGAAAATCTAGAAAAAGTATCCCCGTACATCGCTCTAGCTGAAAATTTAGGAAAGTTTATTTTTCAAATTGCAAAGGGCGGGATCGAAGAGATTAAAATTACTTTTAGCGGGGATTTTTCAAGCGCTGTGTCTCACCTTCTTGCCATTACAGTGGTTAGAGGAGTACTCTTAAGCGCCATAGGAAAAGCTGAGGTAAATTGGGTCAATGCCCTGCCGATTGCTAAAGAAAGAGGCATTAGAGTAGAAGAGATTGTAGTTTCAGAAGTTGAAGATTACACAAATTTAATGACGGTTCAAGTTAAAACCGCTCTGCAAACGCGTTCTGTTTCCGGCAGTATCTTAACCAAGGGAATTCCTAGAATTGTGCGGATTGACGACCTGCCTGTAGATGTGATTCCGAGCGGCCACCTTTTAGTTTTAACCAATATTGATAGGCCGGGCGTGGTTGGTTTTATCGGCACGCTCCTTGGACAAAACCAAATCAATATTGCGGAATTTCAAGTGGGTAGAAGGTCCCAAGGCGGGGAAGCGGTCTCAATTCTTAATATTGATTCACAGGTGAGCCAAGAGGTGATTAAAAAAATAGGCGAGTTTTCCGGAATTACCAGTGTTTGCGTTGTGAATTTAACGTGAATAAATGGAAATTTTCCTTAAAATTTCAAATCTAACCAAAGAATACAAAAAATCTCATCTTTGGAAAACTAAAAGAACCATAGGCGTAAAAGATTTATCTCTGGAAATTTATAAGGGTGAAATCTTTGGGCTGCTTGGTCAAAATGGGGCTGGGAAAACAACCACATTAAAATTAATCCTTGGTCTCCTTTTCCAAAATAAAGGAGAAATTTCTTTAGGGGGCAAAACATTGCCCGACCGTTCCGCAATCCAAAAAACAGGTTTTGTTCCAGAAGTGCCCTATTTTCCCCGCCATCTTACTGTAAAAGAAGTTTTAGAATTTTATGGACTTCTTTCCAATATTCCTAAATCTCAAATTATCCAGAGGACTTTGGCAGTGCTTAAATTAATGAGAATGTTTGAGCACAAAGATAAAAGAATTAGAGAGTGTTCCAAAGGCATGCTGCAGCGTCTTTCTTTAGCTCAAAGCTTAATTCATGACCCGGAACTTCTTATTTTAGATGAGCCTATTACAGGGCTCGATCCTTTAGGGTTAGCTGAGATGAGAGAACTTTTGCTGGATCTTAATTCAAAAGGAAAAACCATTCTTTTTTCTTCTCATATTATCGCGGAAGTAGAAAAAATCGCTCATCGGGTTGGAATTCTGGTGGATGGAAAACTTGTTAAATGTTTAAACGCCAGTGAATGGAATGGAAGCGGACAGGCAGGAAAATTAGAAAAGATTTATGTGGATACTGTGAAAGAGTTTGGAGTGAGTAGTTTGTCATGAAGTTTTTATCCATTGCCAAATACACTTTTATCAGCAATTTCAGAAATAAAATATTTCTGGTGCTTCTTATCTTTGGCTTTCTTCTTTTAGCCAGCTCTATTTTGCTTGGGCTTTTAAGCCAGGAACAGGAAGTGCGCATGCTGGTGGACTTAGGATTAACTTGTATAGAAAAGTTATCTTTATTAACCGCTGTATTTTTAATGGTCAATCTTGTTTTAGAAGAGATGGATTCCCGCACTATTTATTTGGTGCTCACTCGCTCCATCAGCAAGAAAGGCTATCTTTTTGGCAGGTTTTTAGGCACCATGAGTTCTGTTCTAACTTGCGTTTTACTGATGGCGTTAGCTCATCTATTCTTGATCATTTTTAAAGGGTGGAATTTAAAAGAGGAAGGAGTTCTTTATTTTTTAGCGCTATTCATGTCTTTTGAAAAAGTGATTTTAATATCTTCTTTGGCTCTATTTTTTTCTTTATTTTCTTCTTCCGCTTTGGTTGCAATAGCTTTTACCTTTTTTTTCTGGATTTTAGGGCACTTTGCCATGGAACTTAAGTTTTTAGCGTATTCGGTTCCAAGTGAATTTTCTAAATTAATTTTTAAAGGCTTTTACTTTTTAATTCCGCATTTTCAATATTTGAACGCCAGAGATCTCTGGCTTACTGTTTTAGATCGTTTGCCTATTTTTATTGTTTACGGAACTCTCTATACAGCGCTATATAGCAGCTTTGCGCTATCGCTTGCTATTTTAGTTTTCCGCAAAAAAGAGTTTTAAATGTGACAAAAGTTTTTTCCTTTTTTATTCTTCCTTTTTTAATCTTTTTCCTATCTTTTAAGATTCACTCTAATTTTATTTTTCCATTTCCTCCTTTTAACCAACTTATTTTTGATATTGACAAAGAATTTTCCGATCGTATTTCATACGATCAGCCTTTAGGCTCTAAAGGAGGTTTTAGGGATTTTATTGGGCTTCTTTTTGGCGCGCGCCGTTTAACCGCGGATATAGCCTGGTTAAGCGTTTTGCAGTATTACGGTTCTCATGAAAAAGATCATGAAAGGGAGGAGTCCCATGCTCATGAGTTTGGAGCCGGAGAATATGATGCGTTAAAAAAAATGGTTCTACGCGCAGTGCGTTTAGACCCATCCCTTTATTACGCTTATCTTTATGGAGCTGGAGCTCTTGCATTTAATTTAAATCGTCCAAATGAGGCGATGGAAATCCTAGAAGAAGGAATAAAACAAAATCCTTTTTATTGGCGGTTCCAGCTCTATGCAGGAGCGATTATTTATAAACAAAAAGGGAAGTTGGACAACATGGTTCACCTTTTAGAAAATGCGATTCGTTATCCGGATTGCCCTACCATGATTAAATCCATTTTGGCTAATATTTATAGAGAGAGAGGAAATGATAAAAGAGCTTTAGAAATTTGGCTGGAGGTTTATGAAGCAGGCAAAGATCCTTGGTATGTAGAGCAGGCAAAAAAACAGATTGAAGAGCTAAAACAAAAACTAGGGTTAGGAATTTAACCTGAATTCCACTGATAGAGACCCATAGCTATGCTGCATGATGTAAAAGAGTTTCATTGATAATTGTCTGATAACCTATTCCCTTCTTTTTAGCTTGAGTCCGTGCCCATTGAATAGCTTTTGGATGCAATCGAATGTGAATATCTTGATATTTATCTTGTTGTTTTGGTGGACGGCCGCGCAATCGGCGTTTGATGTGAAAAGTATTCTCGATAGCTTTTCGAAACATCTGGTTCTCTTGGGGAGTAACTCTCCGCGCTTTAGAAAAGTTAAACTCTCTTATTTTTTTCATAGGATCTCCTTTCTTTACGATTAGCTCTGCGGGCGCTAATAATCCGTATAGTTTGACCCGGGGGACGTATTGTAAACACCACAACCAATACGCTGGCGCCTGAATCCCCAATTAACCATTGTCTGGTCTCATGGGTGGAATGTTTTGAGTCTTCCAGGATAAGAGCATATGGATCATCAAATGCAAAGGTAGCGGTCTTAAAGCTGATTCCATGTTTGAGGGCATTTTGTTTTGCCTTTTGATTGTTCCATTCAAACGTCATATTTATAGTGTACACAGAAATTAGCTGAATGTCAAGTTTACCTATAGTAGAGAAGTTAGGGAGGGAGGTTTCTCCCATTAAATATTTGTCCACGCCTCGGGCAGCTTCCCATCGCTCATAACACTAATTAATATATAATGTAGAAGTCGAAACAAATCACATTTATTAGGGGAAAGTAATGAGGAATTCTTAAAGAGTCGCTCTATATGAACGTCTCCTCCATTGAAATTAATGGGCAGTTTCAAAAGGCTTTAGACGCTATAGAATCCCAAAAAAACCTTTTTATCACTGGCAAGGCTGGTACAGGCAAATCCACTCTTCTCAACTATTTTCGTCAACACACTCAATGTAAAGTCGTTGTGCTGGCTCCCACCGGAGTCGCTGCCCTTAATGTTCAGGGAGAAACCATCCATTCCTTTTTCGGTTTTAAACCCGATATTACGCTTGAGAAAATCAAAAAATTAAAAGAAAGGAGAGCTTGCCTTTACCAAGAAATCGAAGCGATTATCATAGATGAAATTTCTATGGTCCGCGCTGATTTGCTGGATTATGTGGACCGGTTTCTGCGTTTGAACGCCAAATCATCTAGGCTGCCATTCGGCGGTGTACAGATGATCTTGATTGGCGACTTGTACCAGCTTCCTCCCGTTGTCATTTCTAAAGAAAAAAAGATTTTTGAAACACATTATGAGAGCCCTTACTTTTTTGACTCGCGGGTCTTTCGCGCGCATCCAATGGAGATGATCGAGCTTGAGAAAATTTACCGTCAGAAAGATCAGAGTTTCATCGAACTGCTGAACGCAATCCGCAACAATACCGTCACCGAGGATCAGTTGAAGATATTAAACTCAAGGGTCGGCGCTAAACTCTCTGCTGTTAAAGAGGCGGACTATACTGTTCATCTAACTCCAACGAATGCCATGGCTTCAGAAATTAATGCCGCGCACTTAAGTCGGCTGAAGAGCAGAGTCCACACCTATTCTGCGGAAATTTCAGGACGGTTCGAGAGCCATGCCTATCCAGCGGATGCAACCCTTCAATTGGCAAAGGAAGCGCAGGTCATGCTTTTAAATAACGATTCCGGCGGGCGGTGGGTGAATGGCACGCTTGGCAGGGTGGAAGCGATCGAACGGGACAAGGAGACGGGCGAAGATATGGTTCAGGTACGGCTCTCTAGTGGACTCGTAGAAGATGTTCAGCCATATACTTGGGACATATTTCATTTTACATTCAACAGTGAGACGCAAATAATAGAGACAGAGACGTTGGGCTCATTTAAGCAGTATCCCTTAAAACTAGCATGGGCTGTAACCATTCATAAGAGCCAAGGGAAGACATTTGATCGTGTGGTAATTAATATGGGACACGGGGCTTTTGCGCATGGACAAACCTATGTGGCATTAAGCCGATGCACATCGCTGGAAGGCATGACCTTTGTAAAACCTGTGCAAAAAACGCACATTTGGACTGACTGGAGGATTGTGCGGTTCATGACGCGCCGCCAATACGAAAATTCTGAGCAGAATATGTCGCTTGACCGGAAACTGGAGATGATTCAGGGAGCGATTGAAAGCGAATCGCTATTGGACATTGTTTATTTAAAGGCAACTGATGACAAAACACGGCGAACGATTATCCCGCGCGAAGTCGGTTCCATGGAATACCAGGGCAAACCTTTCACGGGTTTGCAGGCTTATTGCTTGAAACGACGGGATGAACGCGTTTTCCGCGTTGACCGGATTCTGGAGATGAAAGTGGTGGATAGGAATGGTTCGGGTTAACTATAAAATCTGGGTTCAATAGTGGTTTTTTAAGAATTAAGCGTGGAAGGGGGAAGAGGGGAGGGAGGTTTCTCCCATTAAATATTTGTCCACGCCTCGGGCAGCTTCCCTGCCTTCCCAAATAGCCCAAACAACTAAAGATTGTCCGCGCCGCATGTCTCCGCAAGAAAAAATTCCCGGCGTATTGGTCATAAAATCTTTATTAGCTTCTACATTGCCTCGGTCTGTTAGTTTGATTCCCAGTTGTTTTAAGAGAGTGTTTTTTTCAGGCCCTAAAAATCCTAGAGCCAAAATAACAAGGTCTGCGGCAATTTCAAATTCGCTTCCTGGAATTTCTCTCATTTGAGGAGTTGTGTTGTTTTGGCTCATGCTCCAGTCAACCTTGACCATATGAATTTTTTTTAAAATTCCATTTTCACCAGAAAATTTTTTAGTTGAAATCGCCCAGTCCCTTTTGCCCCCCTCTTCATGGGAACTGGAAGTGCGGAAAATCTTTCCCCACTCTGGCCAAGGATTATTAAGAGAACGGCTTAAAGGGGGTTGAGGCAGGAGTTCAAAAGAATAAACATTTTTTGCTCCCTGCCTAAGAGAAGTTCCATGACAGTCTGAGCCTGTATCCCCGCCTCCTAAAACCACAACAGTTTTGTCTTTAGCTGAGATAAATTGGTCATCAGGAATTGGGTCTCCTTGATTGCGCTTGTTTTGTAAAGGAAGAAATTGCATGGCAAAATAAACGCCTTTAAGTTCTCGTCCTTCTATAGGCAAATCCCTTGCTTGGGTTGAGCCTCCTGCTAAAACCAGCGCGTCAAAATTTTTTCTTAGCTCATCCGCGAGAATATTTACTCCTACATGCGCATTGGTTTTAAAAATAACCCCTTCTTCTTCCATTAACTTTATTCTGCGTAAAACCACCCATTTTTCTAATTTAAAGTCTGGAATGCCGTACATGAGAAGTCCGCCAATTCTATCGCTCCGCTCAAAAACAGTGACAGAATGGCCTGCTTTATTTAGCTGGTCCGCGGCAGCAAGGCCAGAAGGTCCAGAACCAATCACCCCTACTTTTTTTCCAGTGCGCATTTTTGGCGGATTCGGTTTCATCCACCCATTCTCATAGCCATGCTCAATAATGCCTTGCTCAATGCGTTCAATGGTTACAGGGTTATCATTGATATTTAAAACACAGGAATCTTCGCAGGGAGCAGGGCAAATCCTTCCTGTAAATTCTGGAAAATTATTGGTAGAAAGAAGACGATGCAGAGCCTCTTGCCAGCGATTGCGATAAATTAAATCGTTCCAGTCAGGAATAATATTTCCTAAAGGGCAGCCTTTATGGCAAAAAGGAATGCCGCAATCCATGCAGCGGCTCGCTTGTTCTTCTAAAAGGTTTTTTGGAAATTTGGTATGCACATCTTTCCAATCCTTAAGACGTTCTTGAATTGGACGATCTTCTGGAAGTTCTCTTTTAAATTCTTTAAATCCTGTTACTTTTCCCATTTTTGTTTTGAAAAAATACAACTCTTTTTCATTTCAGTTCTCATTTTCTAATTCAATATTTTGTTTTAGATGGCAGCGAGTTTCATCGCTTCCTGATCCAAATGCTGTTTTTCTAGAACTTTTTTATATTCTTGAGGCAAAACTTTTATAAAATGGGGAAGGTACTTTTCCCAGGTTAAAAGAATGGTTTTTGCCCAGGGGCTGCCTGTGTATTGGACATGGCGCTGAATTAGGTTTTTAAGTTGTTCCTGATCATTTTTATTTTCTACTTTTAAAAGCTCCACCATTCCCAGATTGCAGTGAAGAAGAAAATTTCCATCCAGATCTAAAACATAAGCGACTCCGCCGCTCATGCCTGCCGCGAAATTACGTCCGGTTTTACCTAAGACCACGACCAACCCTTTTGTCATGTATTCACATCCATGGTCGCCCACGCCTTCTACCACAGTGATGGCGCCGCTATTTCTTACAGCAAAACGTTCTCCAGCCAGCCCATTAAAGTAGGCTTCTCCTGCTGTAGCGCCATAAAGCGCCACATTGCCGATTAAAATATTTTCTTCTGCCTTAAATGTGGACTCTCTATGAGGATAGACAATTATTTTTCCGCCAGACAATCCTTTTCCGCAATAGTCATTTGAATCCCCTTCCAAATAAAGGGTAATGCCTCTGGCAAGAAAAGCGCCAAAACTTTGTCCTCCAGAACCTTTAAAGTTACATTGAATGGTGTCTTCCGGCAGCCCTTCATCTCCATATTTTTTTGCTACCTCGCTGCTCAGCATGGTTGCCACGCAACGGTTATAATTTTTTATAGGCTGCGTAATCTTTACTTTCTTTTTATTTTCTAAAGCTTCTTTAGAGAGTTGTATCAAAGTATGATCCAAAGCTTTAGAGAGTCCATGATCTTGTTTTTCAATATTTCTTAAGGCATGCCACTTATCTTTAGCTTCTACTTTAGTTAAAAGCGGGGTTAGGTCTAAGCCGTTCGCTTTCCAGTGGTTCACAGCTTTTTTTGCGTCTAACATCTCTACTCGGCCAATCATCTCATTCATGGTTTTAAAACCCAGTTGCGCCATAATGGCTCTGACCTCTTCTGCAACAAAGAAAAAGTAGTTAATAACATCTTCTGGTTTTCCCTCAAATTTTTTTCTTAACTCTGGATCCTGTGTTGCGATTCCTACTGGGCAGGTATTTAAATGGCAGACTCTCATCATGATACAGCCCAAACTAATTAAAGGCGCGGTGGAAAAACCAAATTCTTCAGCTCCTAAAAGCGCGGCAATGGCCACGTCTCTTCCGGTAAACATTTTGCCATCAGTCTGCACCACAGTTCTTCCTCTTAAACCATTGGCTACCAAAACTTGTTGTGTTTCTGCTAATCCTAATTCCCAGGGGATTCCGGCATGTTGGATAGAGGTAAGGGGAGAAGCTCCTGTTCCTCCGTCATAACCGCTAATTAAAACCACATCTGCTTTTGCTTTTACAACTCCAGCAGCTACAGTGCCTACCCCGACTTCTGCCACTAATTTTACATGGATGCGGGCTTGGGGGTTAGAATTTTTAAGATCATGAATCAGTTGAGCAATATCTTCAATGGAATAGATGTCGTGGTGCGGAGGCGGTGAAATTAGCCCTACTCCCGGGACTGAATAACGGATTTTTGCTATATACTCGCTAATTTTATGCCCTGGGAGCTGACCTCCTTCACCGGGTTTTGCGCCTTGCGCAATTTTAATTTGCAAATCATCGGAATTTACTAAATAACCAATGGTCACTCCAAACCTGCCGGAAGCCACCTGTTTTATAGAACTGCGGCGAGAATCTCCATTTGGGTCTGGAAAATAGCGTTCTGGATCTTCTCCGCCTTCCCCAGTATTGCTTTTTCCGCCGATTCTATTCATGGCAATCGCTAGAGTTTCATGAGTTTCTCTGCTAATAGATCCTAAAGACATGGCTCCAGTGGCGAATCTTTTTACAATCTCTTTTGCCGGCTCAACCTCTTCTATGGGAATAGGGCTGCTGGTTTTAAATTGAAGCAGTCCTCGTAAAGTTAAAAGTTTTTCATTTTGATTGTTGATTAGATCAGAATATTCTTTATACGAGTTCGCATTTTTTAGCTTTACCGCGTACTGCAATTTGCCAATCGTATCTGGATTTAAAAGATGGTACTCTCCTCTTCTTCTCCACTGATATTTGCCGCCCACTTCCAGCTCTTCTCTTAGCTCAGAAATTTTATTTTGATAGGCTTTTGTATGGTTCATTAAAGTCTCTTTTGCTATTTCTTCTAATCCAATGCCCTCAATTCTGGAAGCGGTCCAGGTAAAATATTTATCAATCACTTCTTGATTTAAACCAAGAGCCTCAAAAATTTGCGCTCCTCGATAACTTTGTAAAGTGGAAATACCCATTTTAGTCGCTACTTTCAATACGCCTTTATCAATCGCTTTTCTATAGTTAGCCAAAGCAGCGCTTTCTTCTTCATTTTTAATAATTCCATCTTTCACCAGCATGCGAATGGTTTCAAAGGCTAGATAGGGATTCCACGCTCCTGCTCCAAAACCAGCCAGCAAAGCAAAATGCATGATTTCTCTGGGTTCCCCGCTTTCAACTACTAATCCTACTTTCATGCGCGTGGCATTGCGAATCAGGTGATGGTGCACAGCGCCTGTAGCCAAAAGAGAAGGGATCCCAGCCATTTCTTGATTTGTGTTTCGATCAGAAAGAATCAAAATTTGAATCCCATCCTCAATCGCTTTAGAAGCAGCTTGGCAGCATTGCTCCAGAGCTTTTTCTAATCCGTTTTTTCCTTCTTTAGCTTTAAAAAGTATGGGGATAGTTCTGGAAAGAATTTTTCCTGTTTTAATCTCTTTTATTTGAGCCAGCTCTTCATTGGAAAGAGTGGGGGAATCTAACTTCAACTGAAGGCAGTGTTCAGCAGTTTCCTCAAAAAGATTTTGTTCAGAACCAAGCGTGGTTTCAAGAGACATGACTAAATCTTCTCTTAAAGGGTCAATAGGAGGGTTCGTGACTTGAGCAAATAGTTGTTTAAAATAATTAAAAAGATTTTGCGGCCGATTGGATAAGACCGCTAAAGGGGTATCTATCCCCATGGAACCTACAGCTTCCTGTCCGTTCATGGCCATGGGAGACATTAATATTTTTAAATCTTCTATGGTGTAGCCAAAAGTTTTTTGCAGCCGAATTAGTTCTTCAGGATTTTCTATTCCTTGAGGCACATTTTTTGCAGGGGACAAAGATTCTAAATGAACTAGATTTTCATCTAACCATTTTTTGTATGGTTTGAGGCTCGCTATTTCCTGTTTTAATTCTTCGTCTTTAACAATCTTTCCTTTAATGGTATCAATCAGAAACATTTTTCCAGGCTGCAATCTTCCTTTATAAGAGATTTTTTCTGGAGGCAGATCAATCACTCCGACTTCTGAAGACATGATCACCAAATCATCTTTTGTTACCACATAGCGGCTGGGTCGTAAACCGTTCCTATCCAGCACAGCGCCAATCACTCGTCCGTCTGTAAAAGCAATGGATGCTGGTCCGTCCCAGGGCTCCATTAAACAGGCATGGTATTCATAAAAAGCTTCTTTTGCAGGATCCATCTGCTCATTTTTTTGCCAGGCTTCTGGAATCATCATCATAATGGCATGGGGCAGAGATCGTCCGGTATGCATGAGGAGTTCTAAGACATTGTCGAACATGGCGGAGTCGCTTCCATCCGGGTCAATGATCGGCATGAGTTTTGTAATATCAGAACCAAAAAGCGGAGAAGAAAACATTTTTTCCCTGGCATGCATCCAATTGATATTGCCGCGCAAAGTATTGATTTCACCGTTATGGATAATGTAACGGTAAGGATGCGCTCTTTTCCAGGAAGGGAAAGTATTGGTGCTAAAGCGTTGGTGCACCATGGCAATTGCGGATTGCATCTGGTCATTATTAAAATCCAAGAAAAATTTTGGAATTTGATGAGAAATGAGCTGTCCTTTATAAACTACGGTTCTTGCGGAAAGGCTTGAGATATAAAAATCTTGGGCTGTTTTTAAGCGGGACTCTCTTACGGACTGTTCTATCCGTTTACGGATAACATAAAGTTTGCGTTCAAAGCTTTCTTCATCAGGAAGCTCTTTGTTTTTAGCGATAAAAACCTGTTGGATCACAGGCATGGCAAGTCTGGAAAGTTCGCCGCATTCATTTGGATCAATCGGGACATCTCTCCAGCCTAAAACATGTTGTTTTTCATCTTTTATAACTTGGTTCACTATTTCTTCACAGATTTTTCTATCGGAGTTTTGCTTGGGAAGAAAGATCATTCCCACGCCATATTCTCCTTTTTGAGGTAAGCTAAAATTATTGTTTTTAAGATAAAATTCGTGAGGAATTTGGATTAGGATTCCAGCCCCGTCTCCTGTCAGAGGGTCGCAGCCGCAAGCGCCGCGATGTTCCAGGTGAATAAGCATTTCAATTCCCATTTCCACAATTTTATGGGATTTTTCGCCTTTAACATTGGCCACAAATCCAATTCCACAGGCATCTTTGCCTTGGGTTGGATCCAAAAGAAATTTATTTTTCGACTTGGACATCTGAATTTAGTTGAACTAATAATTCTATCATTTCCTTTGCAGTGCGTTCAATACTAACCTGTTTGGCGGCGACAAAAGAGGCTCGAATCATTCCAGCTCTTACTTTTGGGTTTTTATAGACCTTATCTAAAGATTCAAAAGCATCCATCAGCCCTTGTGGTTGGGGTTCTCCATTTAGATAAGGCACTTCAAATCCGTTTGGCAGCTGACCTTCTTTTTCAGAAAAATAAACAGATTCAGGCACAGCCCCGTCTTTGGAAGCGATCACCATGGCGCCATTCACCTGGGCTTTCATAAAACCTGTGGCTGAGGCTTCTCTGCCGTCATCTGCAAGCATAATGGTCGCATCCACGCCATGAAAAAGATTCGGAGCTTCCCAGATATTGTAATTGTCTAAAATCACAACTCTATTTTTTAATTCCGGATCCCGAGTCACTAAATCTAAAAGGTTAAAGATCACGTGTTGAGAGAGGTTGTCGTTTTGATGAATTCTTCCCCCTACTAAAACCACAATTTCAGTTTGCAAAAATCTCTTTTTTAATTCTGGATTTTTAAGCAGCCTGTCCAGCACGTCAAAACGTTTGTAGCTGGTGATCCTTCTGGTCCATAAGACAAAACATTTGTCTCTTACATCTTTTTTCCAGCTGTACCACAAGCCATACCTTTTCCAAACCCAATCAATCAGTTCTTGTTTCTTTTTTTCTTTTAAAGCGATCAAGTGATCGTCTGACTTTACATGGGCAAGGGCATAATCCGGATCTTGCCAATCTTTTATGCGTATTCCATTGGTAATATATTTAATTTTATTTTCAAAGCCTTTTAAAGAAACCATGTTTTTCATGACTTGCGCGTGTTTCTTAGAAACCCCATACACGCCGGCAGAAACTCCTATCAAAAGTCTGGTGACATCAATGGTTTTGGAACTCTTATTCCAGTATTGAGGGTCATGCGCCAAGAGAGGATCTATTCGGGCTTTGACGATTTGGGGTTCGTTCCATACAGGATGCGCATACTCTAAAGGGGTGTGGTCATTAAAGATAGTTTTAGTTTCTTGGAAAAAAGGCTCTTTTTGAAAGGGGTCCATCACTAGGGAGTGGTTGGCAAAAAAAGTAGGGGTTTCGCTTTGAATAATAAAAGATGGTTTTTTATTAAGGGCTTTAAGCAGAGCTAGAGCCCCTCTGCCAATGAGCCAGGACTGTTTTAGTTTTTGGTTTTCAATCCATTCCCCAACATTTTTTTCTGAAGGAGGCGCGTCTTCTGGCCCTGGATAAATAACATTGGCAATTTCTGGCATATTTAAATAATAAACAACGCCTTTTTCTAAAGGGGTTTTCCATACCTCTATTTCAATTTGGGTCATGTCTGGCATCTCAAGATTCAATTTAAAATCGCACTTTTCCAGAAATTCTTTTAAGTAGCTGCCCACTTTCTTTTTTTCAATATAGATTTGTCCCCATTTTTGGAATCCTTGAATCCAGACATTTTCATACAAGAGACTGATTCCAATGACTTCCACGCCTAATTCTGCTTGGGCTATAATTCTTTCTTTTAAAAGCGGGCCAATACCGCCTACTGAGCTGGACATGGCGCAAGCTCGGGCCAAATTAGCTCCATAGCGTTTGACTATTTGATTTAAAAGGTCAGAATGATAGGCAATTTCCATTGCCACTTCCGCGATCACCAACTTTTCTTTCATGGTTTCTTTAGGAAGCGATATCCGTGCGAAACTGCATCTTCTCAAAACTAATTTTTGAGAGAGCGGCATAACAGCTATTTTTAGCTTCTTCTCTTGAACCCCCAAGTCCGACTATATTTAAAACCCTGCCGCCACTGGTAAAGAATTTGCCGTCTTTTTTTATTGTTCCAGCATGAAAGCAAAGAATATTTTCTTTTTGCTCAATTTCATTGAGACCAAAGATTTCTTTATCTGTTTCATATTTTCCAGGGTAACCGCCAGAGGCTAAGACTGCGCTGACTGCGGTTTGGTTCAACATTTTTAAAGAAATTTTACTTAAGGTTTGAGATAGGACCGCCTCTATGATTTCAAGCAGATCTGTTTCAATTAAGGGCAAAATGACTTGCGTTTCCGGATCCCCAAACCGCACATTGAACTCAAGCAGGTTAGCTCCATTCTCTGTGAGCATGATCCCAAAGTAAATAATGCCGCGATAATCTAAATTTTCGTTTTGCAATCCTTTTAAAAATGGCTGGAATATGAAACGCTCTATCTCTTTACTTTGGCTTTCCGTAAGAGGGGAGGGAGCGATGGACCCCATGCCTCCAGTATTAGGGCCAAGGTCTTGGTCAAAAGCTCTTTTATAGTCTTGCGCTTGCGGCAGGATTTTTAAGCTTCTTCCGTCACAAAAGGCAAGAATTGAAACTTCTCTGCCCTCTAGTTTGTCTTCCACAATGATTTTTTTTCCAGCAGCGCCAAAGATTTTTTTTACCATCATTTGATCTAAAATTGTTTTGGCTTCTTCAAGGGTTTGGCAGATTACCACCCCTTTGCCTTGAGCTAAGCCGTCTGCTTTAATGACCAAAGGAAATTTATAGGTAGTTAAAGAGAGGTTGGCAAGAAAGTTTAGAGCTTCCTTTGAATGTTCTAAAACCTTGAAGTTCGCGGTTGGAATGCCATGTTTTTTCATGAAATTTTTTGCGAAAATTTTGCTTGCTTCTAATTGCGCGCACTCTTTTGAGGGCCCAAAGATTTTTAATTTTTTCTCTTTAAAAGCATCCACAATACCTGATGCTAAAGGCGCTTCAGGCCCTACAATCGTTAAATCAATTTTTTTACTTTTTACCAGATTGACATAGGAGCTCCAATCATTTTCCGCGCAAGCAGGCAGCAAGGTAGCAGACTCAGAGATTCCTCCATTTCCAGGAGATGAGAAAATTTCCTTGACCTCTGGGTTTTGTTTTAATTTCCAGATGATGGCATGTTCTCTGCCGCCCCCGCCTATTACTAATATTTTCATTCTGGATTGTCCTTATAGATTCTTTAGCCACCCGTCGGATTTGAACCGACAACCTATGGTTTACAAAACCATTGCTCCGCCAATTGAGCTAGGGTGGCAAATTTTTTAAAAGGTGTGTTTATTTCTCCTCTTTTTTTTGCGCAGTTCCTTCTATATGAATCTCTATTTCCACTTCTTCTCCAAGAGCAAGGCCCCCACTCTCTAAAATTTTGTTATAGATAATGCCAAAATTTTTACGATTGAGTTTTGTAGTGGCTTCAAAACCTGCCCGCATCACTCCCATAGGGTCTTTTATGACCCCGCCAATTTCCAAATCTAAAACTACTGGTTTTTCTACCCCATGCATGGAAAGGAGTCCGGAAAGTTTTGCAGAGGATCCTTTTAGATTTGAAATTTTTAAGCTTTTAAAGGTAATGGTTGGATACTTTTCCATATCAAAAAAATCCGGACTTTTTAAGTGTTGATCTCTTTTTTCATTGGCGGTATTGATAGAAGCGGTCTCAATATTCGCAGAGGCTTTCCAATTTTTTGGTTCTTTTTCATCATAAAGAAATTCGCCGGAAAAACGATCAAATTGTCCGCGCACCTTGGAAATAACCATGTGTTTAATTTTAAAGCTTATGCTGGAGTGTACAGGATCAATCTGATAGACTTCTGCCCAAAGCGAGCTAAAACTTCCTAAAAAAGTTATGGATAAAGAGAAAATAAAGCTAAATTTTTTCATTGTTTTCATTCAAAGCCTCCTTAAAAGATAAATTTTGTATCATTATAGAACAAAGCATGTACCAGTTCAATCTGTGCTCAAAATTTACGCCTCAAGGAGACCAGCCCAAGGCCATTAAAGCCTTGGTTCAAGGGTTAAAAGAGGACCGTTCTCATCAAGTTTTAATGGGGGTAACAGGTTCTGGCAAAACTTTTACCATGGCGCATCTGATTTGCGCCATGCAAAAACCAACTTTAGTGATTTCTCCAAATAAAATTCTGGCAGCTCAGCTTTACGCGGAGTTTAAACAGTTTTTCCCAAAAAACGCAGTGGAATATTTTATTTCTTATTATGATTATTACCAGCCGGAAGCGTATGTTCCCCAATCCGACACCTACATTGAAAAAGATGCAAGCATTAATGACCATATTGACCGCTTAAGATTAAAAGCCACATCCAGTCTTTTAGAAAGAAAAGATGTGATTATTGTCGCTTCTGTTTCTTGTATTTACGGCTTAGGTTCACCCAGAGATTATAGAGATTTGTGCCTGTATTTAGAAAAAGGCAGGACAAAGTCCCGGGAACTTATTTTACAGGAGTTGGTGGCGATCCATTATGAAAGAAACGATCTGGCATTTATTCGCGGGAAGTTTCGCGTGAAAGGAGATACTGTTGAAATTTTTCCTGCTTACATGGAAACAGCTTTACGGATTCAGCTGAGAGGCAATGAAATCGAAAAAATTTATGAGATTCATCCTTTGACAGGTGAAAAGTTAGGGGAAAAAGAACTGGTTTATATTTATCCTGCGCGTCATTTTGTGACGACTCAGCCAACATTAGAGCGGGCGCTTGTGGCGATTGAACAGGAATTAAAAGAAAGGGTTCTTTTTTTTAAAGAGAAAGGAAAACTGTTAGAAGCGGAGAGAATTCTTCAAAGAACAAATTATGATCTGGAAATGATGCGCGAAACTGGGTTTTGCCATGGGATTGAAAACTATTCCAGGCACATTTCTGGCAGAGCTAGGGGAGAGAGGCCATCTTGTCTTTTAGATTATTATCCTAAAGATTTTTTGGTTTTTATAGATGAAAGCCATGTGACAGTGCCGCAAATTAAAGGGATGTATGAGGGGGATCGGGCTCGTAAGAATATTTTAGTGCAATATGGTTTTCGTTTGCCTTCAGCTTTGGATAACAGACCTTTAAAGAATCCTGAGTTTGAGGCATTAGTTAAAAATGTGCTTTATGTTTCAGCAACCCCGAGTTCTTATGAGCTTCAGAAATCTTCAGGCGCGGTTGTAGAGCAGGTGATTCGGCCAACAGGGTTAGTGGATCCAGAAATTGAAATCCATCCAATAAAGGGGCAGATTGACCATCTTATTAAGGAAATTGAATTGAGAGTAAAAAGAAAGGAGCGGGTCTTGGTGACTACATTGACTAAAAGATTAGCAGAAGACCTTTCTCAGTTTTTGAGCCAAAAAAGATTAAAAGTAAGGTATTTGCATTCTGATATTGATACCCTAAAACGAGTGGAGATTATTAAAGATTTGCGCAAAGGCATTTTTGACGTTTTGGTGGGAATTAATCTTTTGCGGGAAGGGTTGGATTTGCCAGAGGTGAGTTTAGTCGCAATTTTAGATGCGGATAAGGAAGGATTCTTGCGTTCAGAAACAACCTTAATCCAAATTTGCGGCAGAGCAGCCCGGCATTTGAATGGCAAAGTTATTTTTTATGCGGATTTTATGACAGGCTCCATGAAAAGAGCTTTAGGGGAGATGAGTCGCAGAAGAAAAATACAGTTAGAGTATAACCAAACGCACCAGATCACCCCTAAAACTATAGTCAAAGCTATTGATGAGCTGGAAGAGTTTCAAATCAAGGCAAAGAAACAAGGTCTTTCTTTGTTAAGGGAAAATAGGTTACAATACGCGGGCAAGAATTTGCCAGAGACGATGAAAGAGATAGAAGCGCAAATGAAAGAAGCTGCGGAGAGGTTAGATTTTGAAACCGCGGCGGTCTTGCGCGACCAACTTTTTGAATTTAAAGAAATGAGAGCGCATAAAAAACATGGAAAAATACCAACAGCTTTTAGATAAAAAAATCAGAAGAATTATTCTGGACGCTTTAAAAGAAGATTGCGCCAGCCAAGATCTGACCAATCGTTTTTTATTGCCTAAAGCGCAAACTGCTGAAGGAAAAATTATTGCAAAAGAAGCTGGGGTTCTCTGCGGCGTAGAAATTGCCAAGGCTGTTTTTTTAGAAATGGATCCCAAAATAAAGGCGCAGGTTCTTAAGAAAGATGGGGAAATGGTTTTGCCTAAAGAAGAAGTGCTGAGTATTTGGGGGAGAAGCTCTAAAATTTTAAGCGCTGAGCGCGCAGCTCTAAATTTTTTGCAGCATTTGTCTGGAGTGGCGAGTCTAACTAGACAATTTGTGCAAGCGGTAAAGGGCACAAAAGCAAAAATTTTTGACACGCGCAAAACAATTCCTGGTTTACGCTGGCTGCAAAAGTACGCTGTGCGTTGCGGCGGTGGGTTGAACCATCGCATGAACTTGAGTGAAATGGCAATGGTGAAAGATAACCATTTATTTCTTATGAAATCTCAAAGAAATTGTTTGAAAGATTTAAAATCTAAATGCCAGAACAAGGTCTTGGTAATTGAAGCAAAGAGCATAGAGGAAGTTCAGGCTGCTTTAGAAGCTAGAGCAGATATTATTTTACTAGACAACATGGAGATTCCTTTATTAAAAAAAGCTGTTCATTTTATTCGGTCCAAATCTTTTACTGCCGCAAAAAATTTTAAACCTTTAATTGAAGTTTCAGGCGGAATAAATTTAAAAAATGTGAGGAAGGTAGCTCAATTGGGGGTGGATAGGATTTCCATAGGCCAGTTAACGCACTCAGCGAAAGCCCTGGATTTTAGCCTGGAGATGCGCCGGATTTTTTAAGAAACCGTGAAAACAGGCAAAAGAAATTTTAGCCAAGGTATTTTTTTAAAAAAAAGGCCAGACCTTTTAAATCCGGAAGGAACTCTTAAAAAACTTTCCACAAAGAATTTTGGAAAAAATATTTTTTATTTTAATTCCATAGATTCTACTCAAGACACTGCAAAAAAATTGGAACAAGATGGAACCCCAGAAGGCGCTTTAGTGATTGCAGAGGAGCAGACCAAAGCTAGGGGGCGGGGAGATCGCTCCTGGTTTTCTCCTAAGGGAGGGCTTTGGTTTTCTCTTCTTCTTAAACCCGCTTTAGAGCCTAAAGAAATCCCCAAGCTCTCTTTGGTTTTTTCTCTTAGCATTGCAGAAACACTAGAAAAAGAGTGTAAAGCGCTTTGCAAAGTAAAGTGGCCAAATGATGTTTTGCTGCAAACCCCAGATTTAAAAAATCGTTTTAAAAAAGTTTGTGGAATTTTGATAGAGATGTCTGCGGAATCTGATAAGGTTCATTGGGCCATTGTGGGATGCGGGGTGAATGTGAACAATTCGCTTTCTAAAGACTTACTGCCCAAGGCAGTAAGCCTAAAAGAGGTTTTAGGAAAAAAAATAAATAGAAATTTTCTTTTGCGGGCGCTTTTAAAAGCCATGGAGAGTTCTTACATAAAATTTGCTCAGGAAGGGTTTAGCGCTTTTTATAACAGCTATAACCAAAAATCAATTTTACACGATAAAAATATTATGATTGAAGATTATAAAAATAAAACAGAAGGAAAATTTTTAAAGCTAGATTCTGACGGTTCCCTCATCTTATTGACAGCCGGAAAAGAATTAAAAAAATTCTTTTCCGGAGATGTTTCTCTACATTCCTAATCCTATCATAAAAGAAAGCTGCCCAAAAAAATATTCTTTGGGGGAGACTCTCTTTTTTGTTATAAAACTTGACAAAAGATGGTATTTAATGTAAGCTGCTGGTAAAATATGAAAAAAGATGCTAGGAAAGAATTTTCTTTACAAGGCATACCAGAAGTGATGGATATACAGACTTTAGCTCTATATTTAGGCATGGGCAAATCGAAAATTTATGCTTTAATCCGCATGAAAAAAATTCCTGCCAGTCGTATTGGACGGCAATACAGATTTTCAAAATCAGTGATTGATGAATGGTTAAAAGAAAAACTAATCACACGGCCTGAAGAAAGTCAGATGTCATTTTCTCTAAATCCGGTCGTTAAAAATCATCCGAATGAGCCGATTGTCTAAACCAGAAACCCATTTTACAGGATCCGTTCAAAATCATCCCAGATTAAAAATTTTAAGACCGCCTAATCCTCCGGTGACTGTTCAACAATGGAGTGATTGGCAATGGCACTTAAAAAATCAGATCAATACAGTAGCGGAACTAGAAAAATGGCTTAGCCCCACAGTGGAAGAGAAAAGAGCTATTTATTTTTCTCAGGAGAAATTTCATTTTTCTTTTACTCCTTACTGGGCATCCTTAATGGACCCTTCTGACTTTTTGTGCCCGATCCGAAGGCAAGCGATCCCTTTAGATGAAGAATTTAGAACTTCTGTTTATGAACCCCGGGATTTTATCAGCGATGGAGTGAAGGTTGCCCAAGGACGGCTTACACATCTTTACCCGGACAGGGCTATTTTATCCCTCCACTCTGAATGTGTCCTATATTGCAGGTTTTGTCCGCAAAGAAAGATTGTTCCGCGAGAAAGCAAAACCCATTTTTTCTCTTTCTCTAACTCTCAAGGCAGCTCCATCCTAAATGAGAAAGAGTGGAGTGAAATTAGAGAATATCTTAGCTCTCATCCTCAGATACAAGAGCTTATTTTAAGCGGGGGAGAGCCTTTTTTGTTGAACGATGAGGTTCTGCATCAAATTTTTTCTAATGTTAAAGCAATTCCTTCCATAAAAAATTTGCGCATTGAAACTAGAATTCTTTCTGTTTTACCGCAAAGGATTACTTCAGAATGCATTCAGATGTTAAAAGAATTTCAGCCGCTTTATCTTATTTTGCATGTGAATCATCCCAGAGAAATTAGCCCGGAATTCCAAGACGTTTGCCAAAAGCTGGCAGATTCAGGCATCCCTTTAGCCTCCCAAACAGTTCTTTTAAAAGATTTAAATGACAAAGTTGCAACCCTTTCCTATCTTTTTTCAACTCTTTTTAATTTACGCGTTCGGCCATACCGTTTGGTTCAACTTCTCCCATTTCAGGGAACAGAGCATTTTCGCACTACGATTTCCGGAGGTTTAAAGATTATTGAGAATCTACGCGGACGGATTACAGGGCTCTCTCTTCCTGAATATATTGTGGATACTGCGGGCGGAAAAATCTCTTTACGTTATGAGTCCATTTTGTCTAGAAATAAAAAAAGAGTTCTTTTAAAAAATTGCGAAGGCAAAGTATTTGTTTATCCTGAAAAGATTTTTTCTTTTTCCTCTTGACCTTTCAGATGAGGATGAACTATAATAAGCCAATCTTCGGGAAGTGCAATCTAAACCTAGCATCTTCCGTCTCATTTTTTTTTGAGGGAGTGTGGGTTAAATTAGGGAGGTAAGAGCACAATGGCTCAGAAAGTAGAAAAAACCGGTGTAAAGAGAGAAGAAGGTTATCTATACTATATTGATAAGCAGGGAGATGTTTCCCGAGCAAAGATGGCTCGCGGCGGTAAAAAAGGCGGGAAACCAGAGAAAGTAAAAAAAGTAGGGATCAAGAAGGAAAAAGGTTATCTTTATTTCTTGGATAAGCAAGGAGATGTTGCCAGAGCAAAAATGGCTCGGAAATAAACTTTTTAGTTTATAGTTTTTATTAGAAAAAAGAGGCTTCCTCCCTTAAAATCTCAATATTTCAGTTGGATTATAAGGTTAGATACTCCAACTGAAATATTTTGGTTAGGATTTTGATTTAAGGGATGAAGCTTTTCTTTTAGAAAAGTGTTGTTTATTTTTTTGACAAAAATTTTAGGGAATCATATAATATAAGCCTACCTATTGCTATTTCGACTTAATACCCAAAATAGTGAAAAAAGGAAAACTGTTTGTTATTTCTGCTCCATCCGGAGGCGGCAAGTCCACAATAACTCGGGAACTTATTAAAAAAGTGCCGGGTTTAAGTTTTTCCATTTCAGTCACAACTCGAAAGCCCAGGCCCGGAGAAAGAAATGGCAAAGATTATTTTTTTGTAACTGAAAAAGAATTTGAGAATATAAAAAAAGAAAAAGGCTTTTTGGAATTTGCTAATGTTCATGGCTATTGGTACGGCACTCCCAAAAAGTTTATAGAGGATCATTTAAAAAAAGGCAAAGACATATTATTAGATATTGATATCCAAGGCGGAAAACAGATAAAAAAAATTTATCCTGAATCTATCTTGGTTTTTATTGTGCCCCCGTCTTTTAAAGTGCTTGAGGCGCGTTTGCGCGAAAGAGGGAAGGACGATGATGCCTCCATACAAAAAAGGTTGAAAAGGGCTAAAGAAGAAATAAAGGAAGCATCTTTGTACGATTATTTGATTGTGAATGATCAGTTATCGCTTGCGGTAGAAAGAGCAAGAGCGATATTGATTGCAGAACATGCTGGTTAAAAGAGGGTGGAAAACATGGAAAAAGAAGAGAGTTCAAAAAGTTCTGAGCCTGGAACAAAGAAAAAAAACTCATTAAATGTGGAGAATTTAAGCAAGCTCGTAGTGGACAGCCCTTTTAATCGCTATGATCTGGTTTTGCTCTCAAGGCGTTGGGCTTATGAATTAAAATCTAAGGATGGGGAAACCCGCTCATTGCAAGAATTGCTTCAAGTGGCGATAAGAGATATTGTCACAAATTCTGTCAATCATAAAATGGTTCGGGAATTGCCTCCTTTTCGTGGATTTAGAAAGCAAAAAAATGCGCAGGAAGAACTGCTGAATGCATTGCATAAAATTCCTTCAGAATCTTCTAAAAAGGATTAAACCCGAATATTGCATTAGAAAATGAGAAACGAGAAGAAAAAGCCAATCCTTAAATTGCAAAAACAAAATCTTAAAGGACGGGTTATCCTTTTAGGGCTTACAGGGAGTATTGCAATTTATAAATCTTGCGAGTTGCTGCGGCAATTAAAAGAAGAGGGCGCTGAGGTTTATTGTTTAATGAGTTTTGGAGCGCAAAAATTTATTAGCCCGCTCACCTTTAGCGCTTTAAGCGGGAACCCGGTAGCTCTGGAAGTATGGGATCCTAATCTTTGGAAGATGGCGCATTTGGAGCTGGCAGACAAAGCCGATCTTTATATTATCGCTCCAGCCAGCGCAAACTGTTTGGCTAAATTATCTTGCGGCTTATGTGACGACATTATTACCGCAACCGCTTCTGCCGCCAAAGCTCCCATCTTGCTGGCCCCTGCCATGCACGAAGGAATGTGGAAAAATCCAAGCACCCAAGCCAATGTAAAAAAATTAAAAACTTTTGGCTACACTTTCATTGGCCCTGAATATGGAGAACTTTTAAGAGGAGCAAGGGGTTGGGGACGTTTAGCAAACCTAAGCGAGATTGTTCAAGCTGCTCTTAAATTAATTTTAAAGTCTTGAAAAAAAGGTTGCAATTTTATTCTTCCCTTCAATTAAAAAAGATTTTTAAAAATAAAAAAATTCTAATCACTTTAGGCCCTACCCGAGAATATCTAGATCCTGTCCGATATATTTCAAATAGTTCCAGCGGTAAAATGGGCTTAGCTCTGGCTAAAGCCTTTAAAAATGTTGGCGCCATTCCACTTATGGTCTGCGGCCCCGGGGTTTGGGTTCCTCCAAATTTAAAATCAGTGGACGTGGTTTCCGCGCTTGAGATGTTAGAAGAAAGTAAGAAACTATTTTCTGATTGCGATATTTTTATTTGCGCTGCTGCCATTGCAGATTATCGGCCTCTTAAAATTCTTAAAACAAAGATGGTTAGAGGCAGCCATCCTTTACAAATAAAATTGATCCCAAATCCAGACATTCTAGCAACAGTCACAGCTCTTAAGAAGCATCAGTTTTGCGTGGGTTTTGCTTTGGAAGATTTTCCCTATTCAAAGCCTCCTGCTCTAAAGGTATTAAAAAGAGCAAGGATGAAGATGATTAAAAAAAGATGTGATTTAATGGTTCTAAACAGCGCCCGTTCCATGGAAGGAGAGGAGATAGACGCAACCCTTATTTCTTCTAAAGGGTTTCATAAGTTTTTAGGACCCGTCTCAAAAGATTTTTGCGCTAAGAGCATATGTCAGGCGATCGCTCAAAGCCTTGAGCTTTAGTCTAAACAATTCAGGGTTAGCCCGAAGGATACGGGCTAGTATCAATTAAATGTGGGTTGATGTTGCGCTTCCTTTACCTTTAGAAAATCTTTTTACCTATAAAGTTCCTGAAAAATTTTGTAAAGAGATTAGCCTTGGCAAGATCGTTACTGTTCCACTGGGCAACCGTTTCTCAAGAGGAGTTGTGGTCAAAGAGGTTCAGGAGCTTCCTTCTAAACTAGTAAATTCCAACATAAAAGAGGTCCATGAGATTTTATCTTTAGATTCAGCCATATCTAAGATCTATTTAGATTTAACCTTTTGGATTAAGGAACAATATGCTTGCAGCTGGGGAGAAGCTCTCACCCTGATTCCATCTTTAAATATTGAGAAGAGAGGTTTAAGCCAAAAAAAAATAAAAAGGCTGGAAGAATCATTTGTAGAAGATGGTTTAGTAAAAGAGCCGCAGCTATTTTTAACAGAGGAACAGAAGTCTGCTTTAGAACCTATCCAGCAGGCAATTGTGAATGGAATTCATGAAAATTTTTTACTTTTTGGAGTTACAGCTTCTGGAAAAACAGAAATTTATTTGCGCGCGATCTTTAAGACTTTAGCTCAAGGAAAATCCGCGATATTTTTGGTTCCGGAAATTTCGCTTTGCTCGGCTTTTTGGGACATTTTAAGGAATAGGTTTGGCGAACAGGTAGGGTTGTGGCATTCCCAGATGTCTTTAAGTCAAAGAGATAAAATTTTAAAAGAGATCAAAGAAAAAAAAATTAATATTTTGCTTGGAGCCCGGTCCGCTTTATTTGTGCCCATGGAACGTTTAGGCCTTATCATTTTAGATGAGGAACATGATTTTTCTTACAAACAAGAGGAAAAGCCCAGGTACCATGCAAGAGAAGCTGCTTTAAAACTTGGGAAACTCATTCAGGGAGTTGTCATTTTAGGCAGCGCAACACCCTCTTTAGAAAGTTTTTATAGAGCTTTGAAAAATGAGTTTCATCTTTTAGAGCTGACTAAAAGGGTTCCATCCAGTAGAGTGCCTCAACTTTATTTGGCAGATAGAAGAACGCATTCTAAAAATCTTGCAATTTTTTCGCAAGAACTTCTGCAAGCTATTTCCAAAGCGATCTTGCGCAGAGAACAGGTGATTTTAGCTTTAAATAGAAGAGGTTTTTCTACTTTTTTGCTTTGTGTTCAATGCGGCTTTGTTTGGAAATGTTCCAATTGTAATCTGGCTTTTGTATTTCATCGGGAGGAGGGCGAGGAAGAAGGACGATTAAGATGCCATTATTGTTTTGAAGAAAAGCCCATGCCCAAAGTTTGTTCTAATTGCGCAAAAGAATCTCTTTTTTTAGGAGGGTTTGGGACTCAAAAAATAGTTCTTGAATTAAAAAAGAATTTTTCTTTTGCCAGAATTTTGCGGTTGGATCGAGATACGGCCAGAAAAAAGAAAGTTTCTTTGGAAACCTATAAAACTTTTAAGGAAGAATCAGCGGATATTTTAGTGGGCACTCAAATGGTGGTTCAGGGTTTTGATTTTCCCGGGGTGCGCTTGGTTGGAATTGTGGATGCGGATACCGCTTTACACCATCCTGATTTTCGAGCGAGTGAACGAACCTTTCAGTGGATCACTCAAGCCTCGGGCAGAGCTGGACGCAACCCAGAGGGAGGAGAGGTCATTGTTCAAACTGCTTTGCCAGACCATTACACATTACAAACAGCGATTTCTCAAAACTACAGAGCTTTTTATGAAAAAGAGATAGAATTTAGAAAATTTCTTTTTTATCCTCCATTTTCAAAGCTGGTTCTTTTTAGGATACAAAGTTCTAAAAAAAAGGATTTAGTGATTGCTGAAGCTGAGAGGTTAAAGGAACTTTTATTTCCATTTAAAGGAGAGGATATCCAAATTTTAGGTCCAGGCCCCTCTTCCAGAGAGACCTTGCGTAAACAAAACCGTTGGCAGATTTTAGTGAAGTGTGGAAATGAGGAATCTTTACAGAAGGTTATAAAAGCCGGGCTATCGTTTCAGACAAAATCCGGAATAAAAATAGTGATTGATGTTGACCCTTATGATGTTTTGTAGTCCATCCAAAGAACTATAAGTGGCTCTAAATACGGTAATTATCCAGATTTAAATTTTTACAGAGGATATTAAACCCGAATATTGGCTTGACATTCACATAGCCAATATTCGGGTTTAATTAGTTTCTGTTCGATTTTTTAGGAAGGAATAATTGGAATTACAATGCCACCTTTAGAATCATCTAAAATAAAATCAATCGCCTCTACGACTCCAAACAGTTTGCCTGCTACTAAAAGATGCGCCCAGGTTGGGGAGCATCCTCTGATTTGAACTTTTTTATTTTTATAGGCCGCTACATTCCAATTTTTTAGTTTTTCTTGCACAACCTGAAGAGAGGCTTTAGGCGGGAAAAGATCGTTTAGATCAATAACTGTTTTTTCTTTAATTTCCATATTATTTTAGTGTTAAGTTAATTCATTTAATTTTGTAACTTTATTTTTAGGGCGTTACTATTAGATGGCTTAAATCCGGGTTAAACACTAAAGGATTCGCCGCAAGAGCAAGAGACTGTGGCATTAGGATTTTTTACTTTAAAGCCGGACTTAGCTAAACTTTGTTCATAGTCTAGTTCTGAACCAGCAATATAAAGCAGGGTGCGCGGGTCCACCACGACTTTGACCCCATGTTCTTCAAAGGTTTTATCAGTTGGAGTAATCGCGTCTGCAAAGCCAAATTGATAACTTAAACCAGAACAGCCCCCTCCCACAACCTGAATTCTTAAAGCCGCGCTCTCTTTGCCGGATTTTGCAGCGATCTGTTTTACTTTTTTAGCGGCATTTTCAGTAATTGCAAGAAGCATGAGATTGTTTAATTTAGATCTCTACAGAATGGCCGCACCCGCAGGATTTTTTTACGTTTGGATTTTGGATGGAAAAACCTTCTCCGCCAAAGTCCTCTTTATAGTCAATAACGCTTCCTTTTAATGCTAAAGCGCTTTGCGGATCTAGCAGGACATTCAATCCCTCAAAAGAAAGTTCCTGATCCCCTTCTTTTTTTGTGTCAAAAGTGAAACCATATTGATATCCGGAACATCCGCCTGCTTCTAAAAAGATTCGGAAACTTTTTCCCTCACTTTGCGGGTCTTGAGACGCGATCTCTTTAACTTTAGCCACTGTGTTTGGAGTGAGCGTAATAATCGTTTCTTTTTGATCTTCTTGTTTTAAGTTCATTTATTTTTTCCCCCCTTTACCGCTATTTCTTGAAAGCAGTTCTTTTTCTTCATGGATCTGGCTTTGTTCTCTGACCTCTTCTAATAATTGTTCTTTTCCTGATTTTTTATAATAGTCAGCGATCGCAGCTCTAAAAGCATCCTCTGCCAGCACAGAACAATGCATTTTAATGGCAGGCAGTCCTCCTAAGGCTTTGGCAACATCTTCATTTTTAAGGAGCAAAGCCTCTTTCACAGGTTTACCTTTAATTAATTCTGTGGCTATAGAGCTGGTGGCAATGGCTGTGGTGCAGCCGAATGTTTTAAATGTGGCCTGGGAAATAACCTCTTGACCATTCAGTGATTCTATTTTAATATAAAAGCGGACAATATCTCCGCAGGAAGGATGACCTACTGTACCCACTCCATCCGCATTAGGAATTTCACCCACATTTCTAGGATTTATAAAATGATCTACAATTTTTGGGTTATAGGGGTTCATTGATTTTGTTTGGAATTATTTTTATTCGACAATTCTTAAAATAAGTATACCTATAGTTGACTTTTTTGTCAAGTATTCGAATTGCGCAGATAATTTTTTTGTAAAAGAAGGATTTTATTTGCTATAATTTGTCTCCATTTGTAATTATAATAATTTTTCATTTTAGGAAAAAGAGTTTAAAATAAAAGAGTAAGGAGGATTTCACGATATGAGCAAGCCTAAATTTGAGCGTACAAAGCCGCATGTGAACGTAGGGACCATAGGGCATGTGGACCATGGGAAGACGACATTAACAGGGGCGATATTGAAGGTACTAAGTAAGTTAGGGAAAGCCAAAGAGATGTCGTACGCGGAGATAGCCAAGGGCGGAGTGGTGAGAGACGCGTCCAAGATATTGACAGTAGCGGTATCGCATGTAGAGTACGAGACAGATAAGAGGCACTATGCGCATGTGGATTGTCCAGGTCATGCGGATTATATTAAGAACATGATTACTGGAGCAGCGCAGATGGATGGAGCGATCTTGGTGGTGAGCGCGGCAGATGGGCCTATGCCTCAGACCAGGGAGCATGTGTTATTAGCAAGGCAGGTGAATGTGCCGAATTTAGTGGTATTTTTAAACAAGTGCGATGTGGTAGAAGATGCGGAGTTATTGGATTTAGTGGAGTTAGAGGTAAGGGAGCTATTGACCAAGTATGAGTTTGCCGGGGATAAGGTGCCGATTATAAGGGGGAGCGCATTAAAGGCGATTAGTTGCGGATGCGCCAAGAAGGAATGCGCCAGCTGTGGACCTATACTGGAGTTAGTGGCAAAGGTAGATGAGACAATCCCTTTACCGCAGAGGGATGTGGACAAAGCGTTTTTGATGTCAGTAGAGGATGTATTTTCAATTACAGGGCGAGGGACAGTGGCAACCGGGAGGGTGGAGAGAGGGAAGGTAAAGGTAGGGGACAATGTGGAGTTGGTAGGGATCAAGGCAACGCAGAAGACAGTGATTACCGGGATAGAGATGTTTAGGAAGTTATTGGATGAGGCGATAGCCGGGGACAATATTGGAGCGTTGTTAAGGGGGATAGAGAAGAACCAGATAGAGAGGGGACAGGTGATAGCGAGTCCTGGGAGCATAATGCCGCATAAGAAGTTTAAGGGGCAGGTATATATATTGAGTAAGGAAGAGGGTGGGAGGCATACGCCATTTTTTAAGGGATACAGGCCTCAATTTTATTTTAGGACAACGGATGTGACAGGATCAGTGACATTAAAGCCTGGGGTAGAGATGGTGATGCCTGGAGACAATGTGGAGATGGATGTAGAGTTAATAACGCCAGTGGCGATGGAGAAGCAGTTAAGGTTTGCGATTCGTGAAGGCGGACACACTGTGGGTGCAGGCGTTGTAACGGAAATTTTGGAATAAGTTTACAAACAGATGGCTGAACGCAATATTCAAACTTTAGTCTGCTCTAGTTGTAAAGATAAAAATTATCATTATCAAGCAGGCAAAAAAAGAGCGGATAAAGTTAAGGTGGAAGTAAAGAAATTCTGCCCTAAGTGCAAAAAGCACACTCTTCATAAAGAGGCAAAAAGTTAATCAATTCCAGAAATTTTTTAGGGGGAATCGGTTAATGGCAAACCACTGGTCTCCAAAACCAGGACTGGGGGTTCAAGTCCCTCTTCCCCCGCGACTTTTAACACTCCATTGATTGCCCAGCTAGGTTAAATGGGTCAGGATAAGATTTTTTATTAAAAATAGATTTAAAGGTAAATTATGTTATTGAATTATATTGCTGGAGTTGTCTCCATGGTGTTAGCGGTTTCCGCGTTTATTCCGTGGATAACGGTTTGGTTTTATTCGCTTAAAGGGATCGAGAGCATTTATGGAGTGCTTATACTTTTGGTGGGTTTATTTGGAATAGCAGTCTCTATTTTTCAGCATCTTTCTGGAAAAGTGCGCGGTCAAATTTTTATTGTTTTTTCCCTTATTTCTTTGCTGGCAGAAGTGCTTTATTTCCGCAGAATCGCCACTTATGGATCAAAGCTAAATGAAATTGTGACTTTAGTGACAGATATTTTGGGAGACGCATTTATTCAGAAGTTACAGCAAATTGTAGGGGAACAATGGACTAAAATCATTACAAAATTAATTATGAGGATGGGAGTGGACACTTCCTTTAATGGATTTGATTTTATTGGAGGCGGACTTATCCTTGCGGTAATCAGTTCTTTTGGGCTTTTGGTTCTTGGCGTGATGATGGAGAAAAATAAGGAGATTGAAGAGGAATAATGGAAAAAATTAGGTTATTTTTTAAAGAATCTTATGAGGAATTAAAAAAAGTGACCTGGCTTTCCCGCAAGGAAGTGATGGGTTCAACCCTTGTCATTATTGTTTTGGTGGCGATTATAGCGGTTTATATTTCTTTAGTAGATTTTGTTTTTACAAGATTTATCAGCTGGATACTTTAATGTCAGAAATAACAGAAATTCAACCTAGAGCCTGGTACGTGATTCATACTTATTCAGGGTATGAAGATAAAGTAAAAGCTTCTTTGGAAAAAGCGGTTTTATTAAAAAATTTTTCCAATAAAATTTTTCAAGTTTTAATTCCTACGGAAGATGTTGTAGAAATTAAAAAGAATAAAAGAAAGATTAAAAAAAGAAAATTTTTTCCCGGGTATATCTTAGTGGACATGCTGATAGATAATGAGACCTATTGGATGGTGAAAAATACTCAAGGGGTTACTGGTTTTTTAGGCGGTTTAAAACCAACAGCCTTGCCTGAAATTGAAGCAAAAAATTTAATTGAATTGGCAACCACCCCCACTGATTCTAAGCCTAAAGCAGCCATTCAATTTCAGCAAGGAGAAACTGTGCGGATCAATGAGGGGCCATTTAAACATTTTATTGGCACCGTAGAAGAAGTAAACGAAGAGCGCGCAAAAATTAAAGTGACGGTTTCTATTTTTGGACGGGGAACGCCTGTAGAACTTGATTTTTTGCAAGTGGAAAAGTTATAGAGAGGTTTATCAAGTATGGCAAAAAAAATAAAAACCCAAATTAAATTACAAATCCCAGCGGGATCCGCTAATCCAGCTCCGCCGGTAGGACCAGCCTTAGGGCAGCATGGCGTAAACATTATGGATTTTTGTAAGCAGTTCAATGAACGCACCAAGACCATGGAACAAGGCATGATTATCCCCGCAGTGATTACAGTCTATGAAGACCGTTCCTTTACTTTTATCACGAAGATGCCTCCAATCTCTTCGCTTTTAAAAAAAGCAGCTGGATTGGCAAAAGCATCCCCTGTGCCTAACCGCACAAAAGTTGGGAAAGTCTCCAGAAAACAGGTAGAAGAGATCGCTTTAAGAAAATTGCCGGATTTAAATACTAAAGACATTCAGGCAGCTTCCCTCATGGTAGAAGGCACAGCGCGCAGCATGGGAATTGAAGTTAAAGAATAAAGGAAGGTTTTACAATGGGTAAAAGGATAGAGGCATTAGAAAAAAAATTTGAAGAACATAAAAAATACAGCTTAGAAGAAGCTGCAAAAATCGTTAAAGAAAACGCAAACGCGAAATTTAATGAAACTGTGGAGCTCCATATTCGTTTAGGGATAGATCCAAAACAGTCGGATCAGGCTGTAAGAAGCACTGTGCTTTTGCCTGCGGGAAGCGGCAAAACAAAGAAAGTGGCTGTGATTGTTAAGGGTGAAAAAATTAAAGAAGCAAAAGAGGCAGGAGCGGATGTTTGCGGCGAAAATGATTTAATAGAAAAAATTCAAAAAGGCTGGTTGGATTTTGACGTGTTAGTGGCTACGCCTGATGCCATGAAAGATGTAAGCAAACTTGGAAAAATTTTAGGGCCCAAGGGTCTCATGCCGAACCCTAAATCTGGAACCGTTACTTTTGATATTGGCCGCACTGTGAAGGAGCTAAAAGGGGGCAGGATTGAATTTAAAAATGATGATTATGGAATCATTCATTGTGGCATTGGTAAAGCCTCTTTTAGCCAAGAACAAATTTCTGAAAACGCTAAAGCGCTGATTCAAGCAGTGCTAAAAGTAAAACCCGCATCTTCTAAAGGCGTTTATATTCGCTCTATCACCTTATCTTCTAGCATGGGCCCCGGCGTTCCTATAGAACCTTCTCAAAAGTTCGAATCCGCAATATAATCCCAAACCCTTTGTAGAAAATTTTAAAACAGAACTTTAGATTTCCTTTCAACCTGGATTTTTTATCCTAGTTTAGTTTACACTGAAAAACTTCTTAATAGAACCGAGGGAAATGAGGATAGAGATACAGCAGGAATCGTGACTTTGAAAACTTTTTAATTTTTTGATCTTTGAAACATTTTTAATTTACTTTTAGGTATTGGCTAGCTGGAGTTAAGAGCATTCCTGCCTAAGTCGGCTGAGCTTTTTCCCATAAAAGTTTTTATGAACTAAACAGAGTTATGTCAATTTACAAAGGATGACAGAATTTTTTCGAAGAAATTAAATGAATCAGGATATTTCAGCGTGGTTGAGCCCGCCTTTTCCAATATTTTTGCCAACGTGCATCTTGGGAATGATAGAGTGCACAAAGCGCCAGCATTTCTTCAGCACCGGTGTGAGAGAGGTTCCAAAATTTTTCACTTCCCTTAAGACGTAAGGCAAATTGTTTAATGGCCCCTTCTGCAACTCCTGAACCAATGGGCCATCCTTGTTTGCGGAAGTATGGATAATTGAGGGCGTCTTTGTTATTGAGAAAGTAAGAAAATGCATTTTGGTAAAGGATTCTTCGCGGAGAATTTTCCGGATCGGAATCTTTGGGGGATCCTGCCCGTTTAGAAAGCTTTTGCAAATCTTTAATGATGGTATCGAGTTTGCCTTCCCAAAGCATAGACTTATGGATCTCATACCATCGCACAGCCTCTTGGCTGCCTTCTCCAAAAAAGGCTTTGGCAGAATCGGATAAATGCTGTGCTGCATGAGGCCAATCCAGAATAAAGATAGCTTCAGGGAATTGCAGGTTCTTCAGTTCCCGGATAGGTCTGGCGCCGTCAGCCACAAAGACTTTGGTTTTGGCTTGACAATAACCGCGGCGTTCAGCCTCCAAGCGTAACATCCATCCCATAGACTCCCAACTCTCCAGCGTAGCAGTATAAGTCTTAGTCTGAGCTTTGGAGCCTTGATAGTCTCCTAGTTTTGCTTCGGACTGAGGCTGAGCGGTAGCATCATAGACAACTCCAATTTTGTCTTCCTTCCACTGTTCCCCATCTTGAGCCTCTCGCATTTGGATCCGTCCACCATCGGCGGTCACCACCAATAGTTCTACAGAGGGTACTGCTTCGATTTTGATCTGGCCTGTTTTATAGTGGTTCACTTCCTTGTTGTGTTCACAGACTAAATCTCGACCCTCTTTTTCTGCAATCGTACGGACATGTTTAGCGCTAAGTTCAATTTGTGTATGAACCTTGAGAATTTCCTGACCGTCTTCAAATGAACGGCCCACGACCGCTGCATGACAGATCTTTTGCCGCGCTTCCACACTAGGCCCAAAGATTGGGATGCCTAACGCTTCATCTAAGGGCGCACCGCTGTGGCCACATCGGTCGCAGACTCCATAAGCTCGATGATACTCAATCTCCCCTAAACCGGTGTGGATCATACGCCTCTGTGCAGAATCTTGGACCCGCAATTTCCACCCGCACTTGCGGCATACCGGTTCTGCAGGTTCTCTGCGTGGATCCTCTTCCAAACGTGATTCCAACAATTTCCGTCCAATTCTTTGCGCCGATTCTTGAATCTTATTTACCAACTCAGCCATGTTCATATCTTTAGTCATAGGATACCGTGTCCCTCCAAATTCACACTTACATAAATTTAAAAACTCTTGCTCTTCCATAACTGCATTCTTAAACC